>NZ_QRNF01000139.1 GCF_003474435.1 Ruminococcus sp. AF46-10NS | reverse complement strand
TAACTTTCTTAAATGGTGCTGTAAGATAATGCGGAAGAACATAGAAATCAATCAAATCAAGCCCTGCATCATCTTCTTGTGAGTAGTCCTCCGGCTTTTCATCCATTTGTTCAATATATTGGATAGTTGGAGCGCATATAATCGCACCTGCCGATTCACCGATCATCAGTTTTCCCTTTTCCAATTCCTTCTTCAATAGCTCATCCGTTCCCGTTTTACGGAGCTGGTCCATAAGGAAGAAAGAATTTCCACCAGTAAAATATATCACATCCGCATCTTCAAAAACAGACTGTATCGTTAAATAAGCCTCCGTTGAAATATCAATTTCAGTTACGGCTGCTCCCAGTTTATTGAATAGCTTTCGAGCCGAGCCGACATAACCGGTATAGCCTTCACGCAGCGAAGCTGTGGGAATAAATGCGACTTTCTTGTTATCAATTTCTTCTTTTATCAAACTTCCTACACTTGAAAAGTGCGAACATAAAAACAGTTTCATCCATATCCTCCTTAATAAATCCCGATTGAGATTTCACCTGTTTTAAGAAATTTAATAACTGTTATATTTTATTATTAAATTCTTCGCACCCCCTTGAAAACACTGGATTTGTCGCAGGTGAGCTTTCCCTTATTATTTCCCTTGTGTTATATCGTCCCATCAGTGTTTATGCACTCTGATAAGGGCAAATACAAGGGC
>NZ_QRNF01000138.1 GCF_003474435.1 Ruminococcus sp. AF46-10NS | reverse complement strand
CAAATGGATGAAAAGCCGGAGGACTACTCACAAGAAGATGATGCAGGGCTTGATTTGATTGATTTCTATGTTCTTCCGCATTATCTTACAGCACCATTTAAGAAAGTTACCGAGAAAATAATGACTGAGTTTTCGGATTTGAATCTATGCCCTATTAACAACCATCAGGGAATTGTAATTGATGGTGAAGGTTCAAAGGTTATTTGCAAAGACTAATTTGAAAAATCCTTTTTTTGAAACTGGAAAATCGGAAGCTGAGGAGATAGACTATTGAGAACATATGAGAATAAAGACGAGCTTAAAAACGAGATAAATAAAAGCTTTGCAAAGTATATTTCAGAATTTAATGATATTCCGGAGCATTTAAAAGATAAGAGAATTGATGAGGTCGATCGAACTCCGGCAGAAAATCTTGCTTATCAGGTTGGCTGGACAACTCTTGTTATTAAATGGGAATCAGACGAAAGAAAGGGTATTCCTGTCAAAACTCCTTCGGATAATTTTAAGTGGAATCAGCTTGGCGAATTATATCAATGGTTTACAGATACATATGCTCAGCTGTCACTGCAAGAATTGAAAGACAGATTGAATGAGAATATCAACTCTATTTATGCAATGATTGATTCTCTGAGTGATGAAGAATTATTTAAACCACATATGAGAAAATGGGCTGACGAAGCAACTAAAACAGCTGT
>NZ_QRNF01000137.1 GCF_003474435.1 Ruminococcus sp. AF46-10NS | reverse complement strand
TACTAAAGAATATCTATAATGAATTTGTAATCTATTATGAGTTTGTAATCTATTATGAGCGACTGAAAAAAATTGATCTTGATCCAAATAGAATGCTTGCGCTTGTTACATATAAAAATCTATTTCCCAGAGATTTGCAGATCTTCAACTAAACAAAGGATTTGTTCATGACTATTTTTCAAATAAAGAAAAGTTCTGCTGTAAAGAAATTGAAAGAATTAATAATGAGATTCAAGAACTTGAAGAGCGAATTAAAAATAGCGAAGATGAGTTGGCTGTTTCACTGGAGGAATTAGATGATATCCGAGCTGCAAAATATGAACGAGCAGATGATGGAGCTATTGGCATAATATAGATAAGACATTTCTAAAATGGGAAAAAGAGCAGCTCCCGATTCGTAAACAAGCAGTTGAAGATCGTGCTATAGATACTCAACAGTTGTTGGAAAAGCAGCTGAAGGAATTGAAAAAACAGAAAAAAAGAATTTCAGGACGGTCAATTTCTCAAATTATTAATCGAGACAATATAGATATGATTTTTCAGATTACCACAACAAATGAATTGGGCGATGTAACAGATTATAATCAAATTAAGAAAAGTGAGACAATATAGATATGATTTTTCAGATTACCACAACAAATGAATTGGGCGATGTAACAGATTATAATCAAATTAAGAAAAGTGAGTATTTCAATCTTTTGAAATATTTAATTAGAAACGGGTATATTGATGAGTCGTATA
>NZ_QRNF01000136.1 GCF_003474435.1 Ruminococcus sp. AF46-10NS | reverse complement strand
TTTCTCCATTTTACCTCCAACTTTTGCAACCTAATTTCGGTATTTTCTTTATAATTTAACTAAAACAACATAAAATCTCAAAACCAAGATTCCTATAATAAAAAATAAGATACCATATTTCAATGTAATATGATACTTTAAATTAATACCCGAATATGTATTTATTTGCGCTAGTGTAATCGGAGAAAAACGATTTGCCCAAGCCATCCAGTCATTTGAAATACAAATATCAAATAATACACACAAAGCACCCGCACAAGTCCCTATTGCCTTACTTGTCAATTTATTCAATAAATATATCAACAATCCCAACCAGCTTGCACAGCACCACTCTAATATAACGCTTATCATCAAAGCAAATAATGCACTATAATGACTAACCATATATTCTGAAACATTAAACAAAAGCCCTACCTGTATACCTGCATCTGTTTTTGCCAGTGTTCCCCATATTTTCCCCCACTCACATCCTATGTCCATATTCCCAACCAGTGGGAGCACAGAAACTAACAACAAAAATAAAATATAAATTAACGAAATACTAATACTATAAAATATTTGTCCTAATGCCCACGACAATTTTCCTGAACGTGATAGCATATAAAAATACCCATCATCTTCATAAGGCGCATTAGAAAAAATGAAAATTACCCCTGCCATTATTACAAGTTGACAAATATAATCATTAGTTAAATGAGGAAATGCATATGGAGTTATTCTTACCCCAACAAGATTACTAAAATTCAAAACAGCCTCTAAATTTTGTAATATAAATCCTGCTACAATAAGTAAAACTGTTAGTACCCGTATTGATGATATGGT
>NZ_QRNF01000135.1 GCF_003474435.1 Ruminococcus sp. AF46-10NS | reverse complement strand
GGCGAAAATTTAAAGGAAAATCTTTAAATTTCTGATTTAGGACTTGACATTATAGAAAGGAATAGATGATTATTTTGTTTTTGAGTAATCATATATGAGAAAATGAATGTTCTTTATGTAGCAACATATGAAGGATTAACCGGTGCTAGTTATTCTTTGCTTGGGATGATAAATGAACTGAAAACATATGGAGTAAATCCGCTGGTTGTTCTGTTGAAAGACGGAAAGTTAAAAAAAGAATTAGAAAATAATGAAATACCATATGTTATTGTTAGAGGGTATCCATGGGTAACAATGCCTGAAAGAAAGAAGATAATTAAATATAGGTTTTTTTGGTTAATAAAAAATATAATTAACAATATTGCTGAGTTTAAAATTAAGAGCATAGTTAAAGAAAATAATATTGATATTATACATATTAATGCATCGACTGCAGGAGTGGGCTATAAAACATCAATTAACAATATTGCTGAGTTTAAAATTAAGAGCATAGTTAAAGAAAATAATATTGATATTATACATATTAATGCATCGACTGCAGGAGTGGGCTATAAAACATCAAAAGAATTAGGAATTCCTTGTGTTTGGCATATACGCGAATTTGTGGAAGAGGATTTAAAAAAAGAATATTGGAATAAAAAAAAGGCAATGGAATGTATTAGCAATGCATCACGAGTAATTGCAATATCACAAAGTGTTAAAGAAAAATTTCAAATTCAATTAACTGATCCAAAATTAAACGTTATTTATAATTTTCAAATTCAATTAACTGATCCAAAATTAAACGTTATTTATAATGGCGTTCCAATTAGTGGATATCTTGTAAAAAGA
>NZ_QRNF01000134.1 GCF_003474435.1 Ruminococcus sp. AF46-10NS | reverse complement strand
ATACTTTGATGAGGTGAATGAAGTACCAGTAGTCTACCATTGGAAATATAAAATGGATAACTTTGGAAAGGAAGACATTGGTCTAGCTAATTAATTTACTGTCTACTAGGAGGCAGATATGAGATTTAGAAAAAATGTGCCTGCGGAGCACAGAGAATTCCTGCAGGAACAGTTAAAGCAATACAAAAAAGAAATGACCATGATGAAAGATGAGTTACGTGAATTGGAAAAATGGGTAGCCAGTGGACGAAGCCATATGATAACGGCGACTATATTTATAGCGAAAACGGATGTCCAATGGACTTTGTCAGCGCAATGCGTTTCCAGGATGAAATGTATGAATGGTGGATGAGTCTTTCAGAAGAAGAACGAGAACAAGAATTAAGGGAGCTTCGCGGGGATTATGATACTGTTTCAGACAGCATAATCATAGATACTGAATGGAGTGATCCGGCAATGGATCCGGATGCTGAACTTCCGTTCAGCTGATACGCTTGACGGGTCAATTCACAGCGTAAAAAATCGGATTTACATACAGAAATGACCCACTTGAAAATCAGGTGATTTCTGAATTCAGGTGGGTCAGAATTAAACGTAAAAGTGGGTCAATTTTACTTGACAATCAACAAGAAGAAGCCCCGAATTGTACGTTACTACAATTCGGAGCTTCGTTCTTTGCTACAAGTATTTTGGGATTACTTTTTGCCTATTGGCATTATATTATATGCAAATCTGAAAATCAATATACCGATAAAATGGGAAATCGAGAAGAAAAAATATTCTGTTTTTTTTGGAATAAAAAATGCGAGTGCATTTTGAAACCTATGAGATTTTCAAGATTAGTTAAATGTGGCAGAATTCATATAG
>NZ_QRNF01000133.1 GCF_003474435.1 Ruminococcus sp. AF46-10NS | reverse complement strand
TCTTTAAATTTTTCAACATCTTCTATCTGATCTATCTGCTCCAGTTCATCTCTTCTTATACTTTTATTTGAAAAATATACAAAAACTTGCTTATTTGCTTTTATAGTTTCTTCAATTTCTTCTATGGTTCCCGAGTCATAATGTTCCGTCTTGCTTCCTATTTTATTTCCGAACACTGCAATCACTGCATCTGCTCTACTTAAAACTTGCTCATTAATTATATCCTGAGCCGACTTCCCCGCTGTCGGAATCACACACTCTTTCCAAAATAATGTACGAATCACAAAACCCGCTGAAAGTCCTATTGTATTATTAATCGTTCTAACTACGTCTTCTATTGTTTTAACTTCATCTGAAACATCTGACGGACAAGAAATCATTAGTGACAATACATTCATCTTTTTCATTTTATTTTCCTCCCTAGGTTTGTCCTACTTTTAATACAACTTATTACAATAGCACTTTCAATTTAATATCTGTTTTTTATTGCAAAAAAGGCACAATCTGTAAAATACAAATGTGCTCCCTTTCACTATTTTTCTTGTTCAGCCCTAATTTTTTCAACACTTTCAATAAACTTATCTCTAATTCTATCCCAACGCTGTTCCTCAATATTTTCTAAGTCAAACCATTCTGCCATTTGTTTTCTCACATCTGTCAGACTATATCTCATATCTTTTTCTTTATCAAGCTTTATTTGCAATTTTATTTGGGTTAATTGCTCCCTCTATTTTTTGAATTAAACCTGGAAGTAAAATACTTCTATATTCTTTTTTCAATACCCAGGTTGCCCCCATTTCATTAAGGCAAGCCACACTGGAATAATAGTTATCAGAAAGCATAAACAATACTATCTGGAATAATAGTTATCAGAAAGCATAAACAATACTATC
>NZ_QRNF01000132.1 GCF_003474435.1 Ruminococcus sp. AF46-10NS | reverse complement strand
TTTTCTCTCCTTTTGCTTTCAATGCTACATACTCTTGATTAAACTGATCAAGGCTTAACCCCATTTTAATGCTACATACTCTTGATTAAACTGATCAAGGCTTAACCCCATTTTATTGTATCCAATGCCTTCGGTGCACTTTCCATTTTATTAAGTTCAATATTAATATTCTCTATTTTCTCCTCAACTTTACTTAACTCTCTGGATAATTCCTTAAACCTTCGACTTTCTTTTTCGAATTTACCCTGTTCATTTTTCAGTTCTGGAGCATATTTAAACCATTCTGTGTATCTTTCTTCCGGTTTTCGAGCAGATATAAAATTTTCAATTTTTGCATATGGCAATAAAATTCCATTCCATTTATCCGAATCTTTCATATTTCCTACAATATCACGAACTTTATTAGAAATGCTCCCACCTCTACAATCATCCCCATCTTCATTCACTGGTGCTACTTTGCGCAAAATAGATCGTCCATCATCTAATAACAATTCAACGGATGCATCCTGTAAATAGTTATCTCTATTATGATAAATAAATCCACGAAAATTTGAAATTTTCTTTGTTTCAATAAGATAATCCACTTTTCCTTTTAGCGCATATTCAATCCCATCAAATATGCTCGTTTTTCCACAACCATTGGGTGCATAAATTAATACGAAGGAAGCTGCATTTCCTTTGCTATCATGTAGATTCAATTCCGCCTTTCCTTTAAATCCCCTGAAATTTTGCAAACAGACTTTTTTAATATGTATAGCCTCATTTCCATTTAACTTTTCTTTTAAAGATGTAATCGAAAATAATTTCTTTTCTAAGTACTCACAAATATATCGATCATCTATTGGTAAATTCCTATAGCATATCGATCATCTATTGGTAAATTCCTATAGCAATTATCAAAGCACATATTTTTTTCGCAC
>NZ_QRNF01000131.1 GCF_003474435.1 Ruminococcus sp. AF46-10NS | reverse complement strand
TAAACGATCAATATATAAATTATATCTGTTCGATTATTTAGAAAGTTTTATAGATTTGGAAATCAATTAATCCGAGGTTCGATTTCCTTTTTGTTTTTTTGAAGAATTGCGGTGGTTACACTTTTTTCTGTTTCCTAAATAATTCTGAACTTAACTTCTTAAATTCAAAACCATTTGTCATCTCTGTACCTTATGATCTGCTGATTCAAATCGACCTGTTGGGATTTTCTCCTCTGCAGTTCTGATAAAGTATCCTGAGAAAAAAGTTCCTTCCCGATTACTTCTATTATAATATCCTATCAGATATTCTTCTGATGCAAAGCTTCAAACCATATCCTGATGTTGCTGATATGCTTTTCAAAGTATCGTTCTCATCTTCACTTCTGTTTCTGGAATCTCTTCTTTCCAACAAACCGGTGAGTTGAGGGTTTTACTCTTTCGGGAAATATTTCTTTACATATTTCCTGAAATCTTTGTACCAGGTGTGTGACAGTTGTTCAATATGAGTTACCGATTCTATAATACCTGAAATACTGAATTCCTTATGTTTCTGATTTCTCTCATTTTAACTGATGTTAAAATATAAGTAAGATTTAAGAGGTTCTTATTTATATCTTATGAGAGAAACTGATGTATTTCTTAAGGGATATCATTATGTGATATGTATCAGGTCTTTCTTGCAGGAAATCCGGTTCCTGTCACTCTCATATTGATGAAGTTGTTTATTATGTTCCCACTGGAATCACCTTTTCCTTTCTTATCTTCATCCTTTCATGTGCATCTATGCTATGAATTGAATGAATTTCTTATTTTTTTGATTTTGTTTTATCTCTTGTTCTTTTTGATGGTCTTATAATAAGCATCTATGCTATGAATTGAATGAATTTCTTATTTTTTTGATTTTGTTTTATCTCTTGTTCTTTTTGATGGTCTTATAATAACACTGTTGTGTTGTTTTG
>NZ_QRNF01000130.1 GCF_003474435.1 Ruminococcus sp. AF46-10NS | reverse complement strand
TGCATATTCGGTTTTTGCATTAGGAGCTGGTATATATACATATTATATTATTCGACTGTATAATATACATATTATATTATTCGACTGTATAATGGTAATGCGGATAATTTATATAATACATTTAGGATGATTCCGTATATTATTTTCTTTTTAAACTTAGGAACATTAATAAATAGATCAGCTGAATATGCCATGGATTTTGGATATCAAATGGAAATGGCGGCAATATTATTTTTGGCGCAGTATTTGGATGAGAAACAAAAGCCACATAAATTGATATTTAGTTTTGTTGCTATATTTTTAGGTGTTATATATGGGGCAAGAGCTACAATATTAGGATATGTTATATTTATTGCGTTATATATGATCTGGAAAAACCAGATGACATTAAAAAAGGGTTTTTTGATTTGTGTAGGCATAATTGGTGTTATACTTTATAATTCAAGAACTTTTATGATCTTTTTATATAACTATATTTCTTCAATGGGATTACATTCAAGAACATTGTATTTGATTGCAAGTGGAGATGTTTTGGCAGCAGATACTGCACGTCAGGAAAGAATTTGGCCGGTTTTAAATGAGGTCTTAAAAAATAGTTCAATTTTTAAGCTGTATGGAGCTTATGGCGATAGATATTTCCTTAATGCACATTACCCATATGCACATAGTATTATTTATGAAATGTTGATTACGTTTGGAAAATTGTTGGGAGGAATTATTTTAATTTGTATATTTATCAATTTTATTACTATAATTTTGAAAGATAAAACAAAAGGAGGCTTAATGACACTGATTTTTGGTTCATTTTCAATCTGCAGACTTATGATATCTAGATTTTTGGTTCATTTTCAATCTGCAGACTTATGATATCTAGTTCGTTTTGGATTGAACCGTATTTCTGGGCGTTTATAGCAATTATGGTAAATTGTAAATTGAATAATCAGGCAACTGTAAAGAAAAAACGAAGAAGAAAAAATTGAAAAAGTATGGAAATCCTGCTTGAAGTGGCGAAAATTTAAAGGAAAATCTTT
>NZ_QRNF01000013.1 GCF_003474435.1 Ruminococcus sp. AF46-10NS | reverse complement strand
CACTTGGAAACAGATGTGCATATCGGTAAGTGATATCAATGCTCTCATGTCCCATTCGATCTGCAATTGCTAATACCGTAAATCCCATATTGATCAATAACGATACATGAGAATGTCTCAAATCATGCACACGGATTCGCTTCACCCCAGACACCTTTGATCCTCTGTTCATTTCATGATGCAGATAAGATTTGGAAATTGTGAAAATTCTTTCGTCTTCCTTCAGACCGTAAAGCATTTCCATATAATCCTGCATCTCATCACATATAAATTGTGGCATCTTGATAAATCTGTTACTTTTAAATGTCTTTGGTGGGGTAATCACATCTTCCCGGTTTAATCTTTGATATGATTTGTTAATTCGCAGTGTATGCGTTGTAAAGTCAAAATCCTCTGGTGTCAGGGCAAGCAACTCTCCTTCACGGATACCACACCAGTAAAGCATTTCAAAAGCGTAGTAAGAAACTGGTTTATCCATCATCACATCTGCAAATTTCAAATACTCTTCTTTCGTCCAGAACAACATTTCCTTATATTCCTCTATTGCTATATTTCCAGCTTTCTGTGCCGGATTAGAAGGCAAATGATAAAAATCAACTGCATGATTGAAAATGGCACTTAACTGGCTGTGGATTTTCCGCAGATATGAAGCAGAATACCCTTTTCCATTCGCTCTCTTAAATGCAAGCAAATGATTCTGCCATGCAATCACATCTTTTGGTTCAATTTCTGCAATCTTTCTCTCCCCAAAGTATGGAAGAATTTTTGTTCTGGCAATATTATTCTTAGTTCCCCATGTGTTATCCCGGATTCGTTCCTTTTTATCTTCTACATAGATTTCATAAAAACTTGCGAAAGTCATATCCAGTTTTGCATCATGCTTTAACATTTGTTCGTGTTCCCACATCTGCGCTTCTCGCTTCGTAGGAAATCCTCGTTTTGAAGTCTGTTTCGTTTTCCCTGTCCAGTCGGTATACCGATAAACCACTCGCCACTTCCCAGTGACATTATCTTTGTAAATACTCATACAAATTCTCCTCTCTTTCTCTTACACTTCGCTGTAACATACTTTTTTGCGGAAATAATTGGTGTTTACTCTGCCAGCTACCGTAAGATAACCCAGCTTCTGTAATTCTTCATTTAGCTGTTTGACAATCTTATAAGCATAAGACTTGGAAACACCCAGTTCTGCTGCAACTTCTTCTACTGTCATAAAAGTTCTGTTCGTCACATCGCATCTCTCCTTTCTATCTTAACGCATTTTGTTTAGGTTGCTACATTTGCATGATACTAAACATTTTAATTTAAGTCAAGCGATTCTATGCGAATATTAAATTCTTTTGTTTAAGTTCTTCTTGCTATCCGAAATTGCTCATGCTATACTGAACCTAAACAGAATTGTTTTATTTTCTATCACAATTAATTACGGCAACACGAATGACCACTATAAGGAGGCAAACAAGAATGGCAATCGGACAACGTATCAAATTTTTTCGCAACCGCAAAGGCATGACACAAAAGCAACTCGGAGAACAACTGGGATTCATGGGAAAAACCTCAGATGTCCGCATGGCTCAGTATGAATCTGAAGCCAGAGTTCCTAAGATTGATCTTGTAAAACAAATGTCTCAGATCTTTGATATCAATACTCATGCCTTAACAGTTCCAGATATTGATACTCACATAGGTCTGATGCATACACTATTTGCACTGGAAGATATGTATGGTCTAAAGGTAAAAAATGTAGATGGGCAGCCTAATCTCTGCCTTGACTCTTCCATATCTACTCCCGGCTCATCTGTCGATGAAATGCTTCGTTCATGGATGGAACAGGCTGACAAACTGAAAAACGGTGAAATCAGCAAGGAAGAATATGATGAATGGAGATATAAGTACCCGGAACTGGATACTTACCAGAAACGTGCCAAGGTACCATCTCAGGAACTGAGTGATTACCTCGTAAAAGAATTGACTAAAAAAGAAAAATAAAAGAAGAAAATAGAAAAACCTTACCGATATTCAGTTTTTTACTTCTGAAAATCAGTAAGGTTTCTTTATATGCGTTATGAAATAAAATTTATATCTCTTGAATAATCACAAAATGTTGCCATTTTGTTGCCAATCACTAAACAAATTTGTTTGTAACCAGCATGAATACTTGGTTTCTATGATTGCGTGGATTATTCAAACTCCTTTGCGGACTGCGTTTCATGACACGCAAAGGCTGTTATTAGAGGTTTATATTTCGAACGTGCGTTCTGTTTTTGTGTTTTTCGCACCGCTTATGAAGAAATAAACTCCAAAATAACTCCATTTTACTCTTTATTATTTTGTTGTTCTTCTCTTGCGTAAAGAATGTCCAACGCCTGGAATATTACATTACTCATAGTCTGATAATGTCTCTCTGCATAAGATACTAGCTTTTCTTTTTGCTCTGGTGACATCCTAATTCTCAGACTAGAATCTTTGCCGTCTAATGATGGTTTTCTAGGCATCTTTCTCTCCTCCTTACATTTCATAGTTTAACACGAATTGATACAAGTGTCAATCTCGTTTTGTTAATATCACCCATTTCCCTTTTTGGCTACTTCCCTGCCTCTTCAGATAATTCTTTTCCTTCAATTTGGTTATATAATACTTCACACTAGCAAGATTCCAATCTAACGCATTAGCCATTTCTTTCTGCGTGATTGAAGGTTGCATACGTACAAGATTCAGAATTTCTATTTCTTTCTCACTCAGTACATTTTCATCTTCCACTTGGTCTAATCTCTCTAAATCTTGGTTAGCTTGGTTAGTAGCTTGGTTAGCTTGGTCAGTTATTGGATTGACTCGGAACAACTCTACCCGAAACATATTATCAAATTCCTGAAATCTCGGCTTTGGAAGTCCATACTCTTCTGCAGCATTAAGGATTCTTTTTATTCCGCTTCCCCATGCCTCTACAAGTCCCATCTGACTGAATATATTGGCAATGCCTTTATTCCTGATCTTCGAATGACCATTCATGACTTCCTCATAAGTTAATCCGTTATATAATCCACCCGGAGATGTCACCTCCAATCTGTCATCATAAACTGCGACCTGAATACAGGATTCATCTAATAGGTTACGGTGACAATGGGCATTAATAATCATTTCCCTGATTGCTTCCGGTGGTAACTCATATTTCTCTTTTCGCACCAATCCGTCAATTGTTGCTCCAAGCCGAATATTTCTCAATACAAAATCTACTGCTTCTTCGATTTGTGTATAGATTGGTCCTGTAAATTCTCTCTTATCCAGAAACATTGCACGATCTGTTCCCTTGAATACCGCACATTGTGTTTTGGAGAATGAAAAATAATCCGATGTCAGCAACGCATAGGCATTCGTTGCCAGAAGCTGTCCCTCGCTCTGCTTCAAAATTTTCCAGTTTATCAGCTGCTCTTTCTTTACAGAATGTTCTGACATTCCTGCTTTCTTCCGGAACTTTTCAATATCCTGACAAAGTTTCTCTGTTGCTTCCTCTGAAACAGGATAACCCACACAAGTAAGCTCATCCCATGAGATTCTGGCCCCTTCCATTTCCAGTTCTTTTATCTTCTCCGGAAATGCCTGTCTTGATGTACCTGCTACACGGATATAAGTGCCATTATCTTTTCCCTTTGATTTTAGATAATACGGTCTGTTCTTTCCAGCTTCTACTGATACAACAATGACCGTTTTCCCGTCTACTGTCTGTGGCTCAATATCAGGAATGATCTGTGGCACACAGGAATCAGAAACTGCATTGGCAATTCCATCCATCAGCTGAAACAACACATCATTTTCCACACCAACAATCTGGTGTGTTTTATCATCTACTCCAACAATCAGCTTGCCACCTTGTGTATTGGCAAAAGCTACGATTGTCTTCATGTACTTTTCACTTTTATCAGGTAAGGATACCTTGTACTCAATATTTTTCGATTCCCCGGAAAACATAGTATCTTCTACCATTCTTTCACTCCTACTCTATACTCGCACCACTGGTACGAATAATTCTATTTCCAGAGCAATCTTCTCTGGATCATTAACACTATTATACGTTCTATTCTTCTTTTCTATCAAGCAAGAAAACAAAACAGTTCATTTCTTCTTACCATTTTCTTCTGTTCTTTTTTGATGCCAGATAAAGTCTCGTCATCTCATCCATGAAAATAGTTTTGTCCTCATTGGTCATAGTTCCACTGGCAAATAAAGCAGCTACCTGTTCAAGAATCTGCCTTGCCTGTTTAGCACCAGCATATTCACTTGGCTCATCATTACCCAAGCACACGGTTTCATTATCATTCATAAGATAAGAAACCTGACACTGAAATGCATCTGCCAGTTTTTGATATAAACTACTCTGCTTCGGATATCGTCCTTCAACTTCCCAAGATCGAATTGTTCTATGAGAAACGCCCACCATATCACCCAGCTTTTGTTGAGTCATTTTTTTCTCTTTTCGCAACTTCCTAATTTTATCACCAAATGTTGTCATAAGTATACATCTTTCTCCTATGAGTTTTGTACATGCTTTATTTTTCTAACCACAATAAAAGTATATCATTATGCAAATAAAAAGAGAACCCGACATCACAAGCAAATTTGATGATGCGGGTTCCCTTCCCTCTTTATAGATCAATACCTTTTATTTTTTCATCTTATGATCCGATGGCAATCTCACTTCTTAATGACAACTGTGGCTTCCACATCCATGCTCGCCACATGTATGTCCTTCCCCGTTGTTGTGCTCGTGATGAGAACATTTCACATCCGGATTATACTCAAGTGTTTCATTGATAAAAGCTTCTACTGCTTCATCCGCATCTCCGGAAACTCCTCCGAAAAGCTTGATGCCTGCTGCCGCTAACGCTGTCTGTGCGCCGCCTCCAATTCCGCCACAAATCAAAACGTCTGCATTCAATGCATTAAGAACTCCTGCCAATGCGCCATGTCCACTTCCATTCGTATCTACTACTTCTGAATGTACTACTTTTCCTTCCTCTACATCGTAAATCTTAAATGTCTCTGTGTGTCCAAAGTGCTGGAAAATCTGTCCATTTTCATATGTTACTGCTATTCTCATGATACCTTCTCCTTTTTCTGCTGCATATTTTTTGTAAATTTCCTGTTTGTAACATCCTCCAAAGCTGCAGTTGCCGCTCTGACCGTCACAGATTCTGAAATCTCCGCCCTCAATTTTGAGTGGATGCCCGTCGATAAGTGCATCTGCGATCTTTTTCCTGGCGATCTCGTAAATTCGCTGGACCGTTGTTCTTGCGACTTGCATAGATGCTGCACACTGCTCCTGACTGTAACCTTTCTTGTCCAAAAGACGGATTGTCTCGTACTCATCTACCGTTAGAACAATGGGTGTTTTTTTCTCAGTATCATCTGCCGGAAGAAATTCTAAAACATTGGGGAAATGACAGACTTTTCTGCATTTTACTGGTCTCGGCATAAACTGCTCCTTTCTCGCTTTTCTTATATAATAGCCCTATAAAAGGCATATGTCAATAATGTTTTTGACATATGCTTTTATGAATCACCTTATAGTATTACTTCTTTTCATTATTTTTTAATTTACAGATACCCTGCGTCATTGTTCCCATTGGACAAAATGTACACCAGGTTCGTGGCTTATATAACACCATTACGATCAACCCTAACAACAAAGATGTAAGCATCAAACTATAAAATCCAAAACTAAACTGTGCCACCCAATCAGCTACTGTTCCGGCAGTGTATGTCCATCCCCACGGAACACGGAAGGTCCAGAATAATTTGATGGCTTCACGCAAGGATGATGATCCGGCACCAACTAAATATGTCTGAAATACCATATTCCCAAACATTGTAAGGAAAAATATCAAAAAGCCGTATCGGAACCATTTTGAACTCATCCATCGCGGGGTTGGTTTATTTCTTGAGCATTTTAAATCCCCACCGAGCTTACTAAAAAGCTGGCCACGTCCACACAAATGATTACAGAAAAATTTATTTTCACCGAATATCGCTATTCCTAACGGCAACAGGAAATCAATCATCCCAAACCAAGCAAACAAAATATTAAAAAAACCGAGAGCAAAATAAAGGATCGCCCATATCCATAAATAATCATACCAATGTTTCTTTTTCTTCACATCGCTGTCCTCTCTTTCATTTCAATACAACCTGCCGGACAGGACTTTGCACATTTTCCACATCCTACACACACTGTTTCTTCTACCACAGCATAACATCCATGGTAAACTTTGACAGCTGCCAGCGGACAAGTATTTTCACATACTCCGCAGGCAACACATCTTTTTTTATCGACACTTGCCATTCTTTTTGCCAATGCTTTGTTCCCCTTTCAAATTTTGTATCTCTATTGTACCTGAAAAAGGTAAATCCTTCTGTGATATTATTACATAAGAATTTACCTTGAACGCTAATCATTACAATGACATATTTTTATTATACATTACCTTTATATTTATATATGATGTTTAGAATTTCCTCAGTTGTTCGAATAATTTCTTTTTGTTTTTCTTTCATTGTTATAGATTTGCTTTCTTCTTCAGCTAACGAAGAGTAAAGGTGAATGGTATTAGCATGATTCCATATCTCATCGTAAATTTTCTCGATTTCATCAGCACTCCGAAATGCCTGGTCTGTTTGCATTTGCAAGTGTTCTCGTTGCTCTTCCAGATGATTCATCCGTTCTTGTAACTGATCCCTTTCTTTCTGCAATCGATCATGTTGTGCTTGCAGTTGATCTATTTGTATTTTAATTTCGCTCATCTTTTCTTTCTGTCTCCGCATAAGCATCATCAAATATACAACTACAACTACAAATACAAATAATAGTATTATGTACAGCATAAACTTCTCCTCACGACACATATATTTCGACGGTTTTCCGCAAATCAACTATTGATAATGGCATAGAAAGAACAGTTAGTTTTCCTGAATTCTTTTTAATTTCAACAGCATCAGGATTGCCTGTGATTAAAATTACAGGTGTTGTCCTGTCCGCACGCCATGGCTGATTCGGTTGGCTCGTCATATCTTCGGTAACAATCCAAAGATCCGGCTTATGTCTGCCTAATCTTGTTTTAGCACTTTCCGGTGTGTAAAACAGCATGATCTGATCTGAAATAAATTGCAATGTTTCTTTTAATCCTTTTGCATAACGTTCACTGCCACAGACCAGTGCAATAATAGAAGCAGCTTTCTTTTTTTGTGTTACCTGAATAAAATCCAAAACTGGTGTATTATAGAGACTAAAGTCTTTTTCCAAATGAACTTTATCATAATAACTCTTTGCTGCCTTGCACATCCTCAGACAAAACTGTTCTATGTCTATACGAATATCGTTTCCGTTCTCCTGTATGTTCATACTTTCCAACTGACAAACTGACATTCCACAGTTTAGTCCAAGATGAAAGCGTATATTATTTTCATCATTCAAAAATCCTTTATTTTGATGAAGATATTCACATCGAAGCTGCCAACAGCGTTCTCCGCAAATATATGGCTTTTCATCGGATTGAGATAGTTTAAAGTAGTCCCCTGCATATTCATCAAACCAGCGAATATACTGGGTTCCCACATCACGGGTCGGATTCTTTTGCCGATCCAGCATAACCCGGCCATCTCGATAATGTTTAACAATTTCCGGGAAAGCAATACCTCCGCAAATATCTGGCAAAGTCAATGCCAATTCCAGTGCAGACTGCCATCGTCTATCTACAATATTCAGTTCTACTTCTTCAATTCGGTCCAAAAATGTAAAACTGACATCTCCCTGCATTATTTATCCCTCCCTCATATTCACAACAGTCATGTACTATAGTCAGTATATTTTTATTTATGGCATATGTCAATTATATAATTGACGCATCTAAAAAAAGTAAGTATACTATGTTCGTAAAGGAGATAACTGTTATGAGCTTCGAAAATTATTTTCCACTATGGAATGACTTAAATACAGCACAGAAAAAAGTAATTTCAGACAATTTGATTACACGGGATGTAAAAAAAGGAACGATCATTCACAACGGAAACCTGGATTGTACTGGATTATTACTGGTTAAATCCGGGCAGCTTCGAACTTACATACTTTCAGATGAAGGACGAGAAATTACACTTTACCGCCTGTTCGATATGGATATGTGTCTTTTATCCGCCTCATGTATCATGCAGTCCATTCAATTTGAAGTAACCATTGAAGCAGAAAAAGATACTGATCTTTGGATCATCCCTGCTGAAATCTATAAGGACATCATGAAGGAATCGGCTCCCGTCGCAAACTATACCAATGAATTAATGGCTAGCCGTTTTTCTGATGTCATGTGGCTGATTGAACAGATCATGTGGAAGAGTTTGGATAAGCGTGTTGCTTCATTTCTTTTAGAAGAGACCTCTATCGAAGGAACAAA
The DNA here is from genome assembly GCF_003474435.1 of Ruminococcus sp. AF46-10NS. GTDB lineage: Bacteria > Bacillota > Clostridia > Lachnospirales > Lachnospiraceae > Blautia_A. Next base: position 77,880 of record NZ_QRNF01000013.1, on the reverse strand, counting down.
TGAACTGAAAATCACTCACGAAACTATCGCAAACCATCTTGGTTCCCACAGGGAAGTGATCACTCGAATGCTTCGATACTTTCAGGGCGATGGTCTCGTCAAACTCTCACGCGGCAAAATCACCATCCTTGATTCGAAAAGACTGGAAACACTACAAAGATCATAAAACTGTTTTTCTATGACATCTAAAGAATCCTCCATTTATCAGAATTGTGAAAGTCATTCTAATAAATGGGGGATCTTTTTACGCTACAAGTAAATTATAAAATTATTGTGATTATTTTTTAATAATCCATACCACATGCATATGCCCTTTCAATCAACGCACGGTCATTAACCACTGCATCATAGAAGCGGAATCCACCGGAGAAGTTGTATGTTTCATAACCGTTTCCTTCCAGAATACGGCTGGCAATGTAGCTGCGCAGACCACTTTGGCATATCAAGTAAACAGGCTTTCCCTTCTCAATTTCATTGATACGTTCCCTTAGTTCATCTACAGGAATATTTCTGAATCCATCCATATGCCCCCTGTTAAACTCACCTACAGTTCTCACATCCAGCAATACAACACTTTTATCTTTAGAAATCTTATCCATATCTTCCAGATGCCATTGTTTTAAGGTACCTTTTGCTATATTGTCTATCATGAATCCTGCCATATTTACAGGATCCTTGGCAGAGGAATACGGCGGTGCATATGCAAGATCCAGATCTTTCAGCTGGGTTGCCTTCAGCCCTGCATGAATTGCTGTTGCCAGCACATCAATACGTTTATCAACTCCTTCATATCCAATAATCTGAGCACCAAGCAAACGATAAGTCTCTTTTTCAAAAACCACCTTCATGGTCATCACTTTTCCACCAGGATAGTAACCGGCATGACTCATAGGAGAAAGAATTACTGTATCTACATCTAATCCTGACTTTTTGGCATTGGTTTCATTGATACCTGTAGTGGCTGCTGTCATATCAAATACTTTGATAACGGAGCTTCCCTGACTGCCCAGGTAACGGCTGTCACCACCACAAATATTATCAGCGATGATCCTGCCCTGCTTGTTGGCTGGTCCGGCCAAAGAGATCAGCGCATCATCACCCGTAACATAATGTTTTACCTGAACTGCATCACCTGCTGCATAAATATCCGGTACAGAAGTTTCCATTCTGTCATTCACTACGATACTTCCCTTGATGCCAAGTTCCAGACCAGCTTCTTTTGCTAATGCTGTGTCTGGTGTAACTCCGATTGCCAGCACCACCATATCAGCCTGAAGGGATGGATTATCTTTTAATAGAACCTCTACTCCATTGTCCTTTTCTTTAAATCCTTCTACTGTATAGCCCAGTACCAGTTTTATCCCATGCTTTCTCATTTCATTATGGATCATGGATGCCATATCCGGGTCAAATGGGTTCATCAGCTGCTTAGGCCGCTGGACAATTGTAACATCCATGCCAAGCTCCCTCAAATTTTCTGCCAGTTCCAGACCAATAAAACCGCCACCTGCCAATACAGCCGATTTTGGATGATTCTTATTTATATATTCCTTTATCCGAAAAGTGTCTTCTACAGTACGAAGTGTAAAAAGTTTATCCATACCTACTCCGGGAAGTCTCGGCTGTGTTGGCTTTGCACCTGGAGAGAGGATCAGCTTATCATAGTTTTCTTCAAATATCTCACCATTCTCTAAATTTTTCACTGAAACCGTTTTTCGTTCCGGATGTATGGAGATAACTTCATGATGAATTTTCATGTTAATACGGAATCGTTTAAAAAAACTCTCTGGTGTCTGTAGTGTAAGTTCTTCCGGGTCTGTGATCACGTCTCCGATATAATATGGAAGCCCACAATTCGCATAGGATATGTATCCGGATCTTTCAAACACAGTAATTTCTGCATGTTCATCCAATCTTCGTATTCTTGCTGCAGCTGTAGCTCCTCCGGCTACACCGCCTACGATTATTACCTTCATCTTATTTTTCCACCTTTCCTGAATAAGCAGCAATGCCACCAATATTATTTACTTTAGAATATCCCATTCGTTGCAACATCCCAGTTGCTTGACGACTTCGGGCTCCGGAATAACAGTATACAAACAGCGGTATTTCTGTATTCTTCACTACCGAAACAACATTGTTAAGTTGTTGCAATGGCACATTTTTACTTTCTGGTATATGCCCTTCCTGATATTCCTGCGGCGTACGAACATCCAGCAGAACTGCACCAGCAGTCTTTTTATATTCCTCTATCCCTTGATTAATATTCGCCTGTTTTAAAAAATCAAAAAATCCCATTAACGCACCTCCTTAAAGCATCTCTAAGATTGCCTTCTTAGGTCTTGCCCCTGAAACTTTTGTTACAATCTTCCCATTCTTCATAACCACCAAAGTTGGAATACTCATAATACCAAATTTACTTGCCAGTTCTGGCTGCTCATCCACATTGATCTTTCCAACTTTGATATCAGGGCGTTCACTTGCTATCTCCTCTATGATAGGAGCCACCATACGACAAGGAGCACACCAAGGAGCCCAAAAGTCTAAAAGAACGGTTTTCTCGGAATCCATTATTTCATTCTGAAAATTATTTTTATTGATATTAATAGCAGACATTTTACAGTCCTCCTTGTTTTTTCTTTTGTGGCTTTATTATAATCTGAAATTCATTTGTTTTCTGTGATATCATCACATTATTATCATGATTAATTTTTAACTAATTTATTTTTTCATCTTATGATCTGATGGCAGTCTCACTTCTCCGGTCCTTTTCTTCATAATCGAGTTCTGTGTCTCCATCTGTGTTGGAATATAATCGCTTTCCTGCAGAAATGCACCTGCCGCCTCAGCATATGATTCATATCCAGCTGCTTTCATCCTCTTCAACATTTTTGCCAAAGCACTGTTCTTGTCTCTACTCACCTGACGTGTGCTGATGCCCAGTTCCTCTGCTGTTTCTTTAACCTGTTTTCCCATGATAAAATAATCGCTCACGATTTTCTTTTCTTTCTCTGTCAGATCGCTGAAGAGTTCTTTAAAGAAGATCTCAGTTGTAATATCCGATGCAATGTCACGTCCACTATCTGCGATAAAGTCTGTCGCACAACCGTTTTCTGATTCTAATCCACAAAATAATACTGTATTATTTCTCTGATGCTGCTGATCAAACATATAATGTTCCTTATTATAAAAAATATTAAGAACTTCCAGCTCTTCTGCTGTAATATTAGCGTATTTCACCTTCTGATATCTGTCGTAAAATGTGTATTTTCTTTCTTCCATGATTGTTTCTCCGATTTGTCGTTTTTGTTGATTTGATTTGTGACAAATCGAAAATCATGGATATCTGGCATAATGCCTGCCTCTTCCCTGCATCTTGATATGCTCTTCCTTTCCGGCATCTACCTGTTAAAAAGGAAGCTTTTTCAAATCTGCAACCTGTTTTTGGGTATAAAAAAAGGCCATGCCCTTCCGGGCACAGCCTGACGCCTTAAAATTTGAGAAAAGAAAAACCTCCGCAAACATTACGTCTGCGAAGGTCTATTTCTCTCAGCATATCAATTCTAACATGCACGTATTTTCATTGTAATACCATTCACATGCCAGTTTACTGTCAGTTCACTGCCACTTTACTTCCACTTTTCTTCCAGTTTATTTCCTCCATCTTATTCTGTATCTTTTCCGGACGTGTAAATGCCCAGAGCATTGTTGCATACAAACGGATTGCTTTCTTACGGTTTCGATAATAAGTAGTGCTTGGCATATCATCCAGCATCAGCATCACATCTTCATTGGTATTTCCTGCTTCAAAATATCTATATTTCAAAAGCCGATAATACAGCTGTCCATTTTTTGGATAATCCCTCAAAGCTATCAGGGAATCTCTCATGATTTCCAGCAAACAGAGATTCATATCATTATTCAGAAGCTTTTCCTGGATTCTGCGTTTCTCTGCAGTCGCATCGAAATCTACCAGATCATATAACATTTCCTTCAGATGCTTCCCTTCCTCTGCATACATTTCATAATCTATATCCACAAGGTTCTTCTCAATACGGAACATTACTTTAGTATACTGACTCAGCAATAATTCCGTATTCTTATAAGCATCCTCTGCCACTTCTTCCATATTGATAAACATATCCTGTATTCTCTGCATAATTGTCCTCCTTCCCGACCGCTTCCGCAGCCAGACCAATCATTGTATTGTTTGTTCCATTCACAGTCTGTCACTGTCCTAACATCTCTTCATGCAGATTCCGCAGAAATATCCGCTGTGGGATAGCTTCTATTTCTGGCTGATCGGCAACTGTATGATCTATTGAAAGCAATCGGTTCTCACGGGAAAGGATGTATCCCCGACTGCTGATGTTCTCATCGAATATCTATCTCTCCAAAGGGGGCCCTGATTCAGTAATGTCATTAACTTAAGAAAATTTATAAAATAAAACAGAAAAAGGTCTTGACAAATGTCAGAAAAAATGTGGCAAAGCCTCCTTGAATGAATACATTTTAGGAGGAATTGCTAATGAACTTTTACGCTGATTATGTCCGTAACAAACTCAACGCTGCCATTTCCCGCATATCCAGTCAGATAGAAGATTACGTCAAAAATCCCGGGCATGATTTTACCAGAAATCGGAAGATGAACTTTACCTCGACAATAAACTTTCTACTTACTATGGAAGGTGGTTCACTTAACTCAGAATTACATAAATATTTTAATTATGATCTGAATCAAATAACCCGTTCTGGTTTCATAAAGCAAAGGAACAAATTGAAACCAGATACCATGGAACATTTATTTCACAAATTTCATGAGCAGATATTATGTAACAAAAAATACCAAGGCTATCAGTTACTTGCCTGTGATGGTTCTGACTTGGATATATTTCGTGATCCACTAAATCCACACACGTATTTTGCTGGTAAAGAAGGAACTTTTGGTTTTAATCAACTGCATCTTAATGCCTTGTATGACCTTCAAAGCAGGCGATATGTTGATGCTCTGATTCAGGAGCCTTATGAAGAAAATGAATCCTCTGCCATGATTGAAATGATTAAAAAGCTGACTGCAAATCAGAAGACTATCATTATGGCTGATCGTGGATACGAAACTTATAACATTTTTGCAAATATTCAGGAACGTGGTCTCTTTTATCTAATCCGGATTAAAGATACCTCGAAAAAAGGCAGCATTTCTGGAAGCCTTTCCTTGCCGGTATCCTGTGAATTTGACGAAGAAATCGAACTGATTATGACCCGTAAACAAAAGTTTTATAAAACGAAAGGTTATAAATATCTCTCAAATTCATCACCATTTGACTTTCTTGATTCTGAGAATTTGTTTTATACACTTCATCTCAGACTCACACAGTTTCAGCTGGAAAATGGAGTTTATGAATGTATAGCCAGCAACCTGGATAAAGAAGAATTCCCACCTGAAAAGATCAAGGAACTTTATCATATGCGATGGGGAATCGAAACTTCTTTCCGTGAGCTGAAATATACGATTGGCCTGACAAATCTTCACTCTAAAAATGTGGAATATATCTGTCAGGAAATTTACGCAAAACTGATCCTGTATAATTTTTGTGAAATTATTTCAGCAAATATTATACTGGAAGAAAGAAACCGTAAGTACACATACCAATTAAACTACACAATGGCAATTCAAATATGCAGGCATTATCTGCGCCAGACATTTGTAACGATAGATGTTGAAGGCCTGATTAAGAAAGAACTATCGCCCCAAAGACCACACCGACAATATCAGCGTCGAGTAATAAAGAAACGATGGGTTAGTTTCGCATACCGTATAGGATAAAAAATTATTAAAATGAATATAGCTGGCAAAAAGCAGACTTTTGGTTTGTTTATTTGTTATGCGTAAATCTTGTGATTTTTCAAGAAAGCTAATCTGAACACTTATTACAATAATCGAAATTTTCTTAAGTTAATGACATTACCTGATTCAGGGCTCCCTTTTAGGACGCCGTTATTTACGTTCCATAAACCATTTATAATTTTCTTCATAAGTCAGATGACAGATTTTTCCACCCACCTGACAGGTATAACGATATCCGGTTCCGCCAGCTTTTCGGCTGGCACAACGCTCCGGTTTTGAAACCTTATCAATCGCATACTTACGTCCATCTTCCCAGACAAACGCTGTAGGGATCAATTCTCCTTCCCGGCTGAATACTGCCAGGACATCTACATACACTTTAGCTGTCATTACAAAACACCTGCTCTCTCCTATCCATGAAAATATGCCTGTGGATGAACCGTATGTTCCTTAGCATTCAGCTGTGCCAGTATCTTATCCTGATACATAAATGCTCTCTGAATACTCTGATAGCCAAACCTTCCACGGATCTCATCTACCACCTGGTCCATCTTTTTGATTTTTTCTCTCTTCGTTTCATCCATAAATAAATCAAGCTGATACGGCATCTCTTCTGATACCAGATCACATCCTCGAACACCAAGACTACGAATTGGATGTTCCCAATTATAGTTTTTCTGGAATAACTCAAATGCAGTTCTGGCAATTTCTTCTGTAAGATTACTTGCCCTGTCCAACTTGCACTGTCTCGTGAAATGATACAATCCATTATCCCGAATCGAGATTTCTACTGTCCTGCATTGAAAACCATTTTCACGAAGCCTGGCTCCTACACTTTCTGAAAGAGCCATCAAAATAATCTTCACGTCCAATTCACTAACAAGATCTCTTGGCGTTGTTGTACTGTTCCCGATAGACTTGATCGGTACTTTATATCCTTCTACCAAAACTGGAGTTTCATCCCATCCATTTGCAAAGGTATGAAGTACCAATCCCATCTTTCCAAGATATGTTTCTAATATAGAAGGTTCTGCTCCTGCCAGATCTCCGATTGTACAAATGCCAAGTTTCTTCATCGTCCGTTCAGTGCTTCTTCCGACCATGAGTAAATCACCTACTGGAAGTTTCCATGCAATATCCTTGTAATTGTCTTTGGAAAACTCTGTAATGGCATCCGGCTTTTTATAATCAGAACCGAGCTTTGCAAATATCTTATTCCAGGAAACACCAATACTTACGGTAACCCCCAGTTCATATTTAATCCGACTGCTGATCTCTTTTGCAATCTTCATTCCGTCTCCCTTGATAGAAGTACTGGCGGTCACATCCAGCCAGCTTTCATCAATCCCAAATGGTTCTCTCTGATCTGTGTATTCACTGTAAATCTCCTGTGCCATTCTGGAAAACCTCAAATAAAGATCCATGCGAGGCGGTACAAAGATTATTTCTGGGCAAACCTGTCTTGCCTGCCACAATGCCATGCCTGTTTTTACTCCGGCTCGCTTCGCAATATAGTTTGCAGTCAGCACAATTCCATGTCTTGCTTCCGGATCACCACCGACTGCCATCGGCTTCCCGGCAAGTTCTGGATGATGCAGCATCTCAACACTTGCGTAAAAGCAATTCATATCTGAATGAAGAATTGTCCTGCTCATAACATTCACCTACCAGTCTTAAAAATCATAATAAAAGTTCTTTGCTTCATATTGACTTTGTGAAGTTTATAGATTATAATTTCTACTAACTTCACGAACATTTGTTTGTATTTTATACGTGATAATGAACTCTGTCAATAGTTTTTATAAAGTTGATGAAGTTACGATTTCAAAAACTTGGAAAGGATCCCACTATGAATTTTTCAGACAAGATTAAATATCAACGAGAACAAAATCATCTGACACAAAAAGAACTTGCAGAACTGGTCGGCGTATCCCAGCGTGCGATCGCAGCTTATGAAAGTTCCGGCACCATCGCACGAATCTCTACTATGAGAAAGCTCGCTCATGCATTGAATGTCTCTTACGATTATTTGAAACATGATGAGATCACAGATCCTTCTTACGGAATTGAAAAAATGGATTATATTGATGAAGTCAATGGACAGCTTGGTGAAAAAGGAGCCAGGGACATCAATGAGATTCTCGAAGCCAACCGTGCTCTTTTTGCTGGTGGCGAACTCGACGAAGAAGCAAAAGATGCTTTCTATCAGGCTGTAACCAAAGCATATCTTTCCTGTAAGATGGAAGCCAAAAAGACATTTGGACGGAAAAAGAAAAACACTGAAATGGAAAGTGATTCATAGGTGTCCGTATTTTCGTACAGCACTTTTGCTACTCTATACTTGCAGCAAACTATCTTATGAAATATCGAGGTGTTTTTATGAGTTCAAAATGTATAAGAGACACTGTTAATAAAGTAAAAGCAAAATATCAGGAAAGTGATCCGTACCGCCTTGCAGCCGCTATGCATATTATTGTTAAAAAGCTTCCGCTTGGAACTGATCCAAACTGTTGCAAAGGCTTCTGTATGCGGGAATGTCGAAAGACCTGCATCGTCATTAACTGCGACCTACCGGAAATCATACAGCAGATTATCCTGATCCACGAGATCGGTCACGCACTCCTTCATCAGAAACCCCTTCAGATCAAGTGTTTTCATGATTTTGAATTATTCGATGGAGTGTCACAATGTGAATATGAAGCGAATTGCTTTGCCGCTGATTATCTTCTGGAAGATGAAGATGTCCTGGAGATGCTTAACGCTGATATGTCCTTTTTCCAGGCTGCCGCAGAACTGAAAGTTCCACCGGAACTTCTTGATTTCAAATTCCGAATGATGAAACGAAGCGGCGTTCAGATTGTAGATTCTCCGATTACTTCCAACAGTGACTTTTTAAAAGATATCCCTACTTCGGGAATAATAGAAAATTACTAAATATGCTATTTTTGAAAAAGGAGATTTTTGAAAATGATCAACTTAAATAAACATAGAATAGACTTTGGAAAAGGGGATGTAGGCATTGGTGTCATCGGTAACACTACAGATTCCGCACAACTGGCATTTTATAATCAGAGTGCACGTCCCATCCATATACTCAAGAATCCAGATCAGAATCCTGGGTTCGAACCCATGGAATTTAAAGAAGAACCTTTTATCATGAGCTTCTCCAATCCTGAAAGCATTGATGCAGTTATTTCAATTTTACAACGTGCCAAATATATTAATTTCACTTCCAAAAACGAACCGCAAAAAACAGAATAGATGAATGATGTATCTTATAAAGAATGGCTGTCTTTTCTCCAATGAGCAGGCAGCCATTTCTCATGTAATTCTTTAATACAAGTCTCCCACATATCCATCTGCTTCCAGATGCATATAGCACTCGTCCACCTTCTCTGATTCCAGAATCCGCAAAACGTGTTCCATACCTGTAGCAAGTTCTTTTGTTTTTAACTCTTCCAGCGGAATCCAATAAACTCTTCCTTCCTCAGAACTCTTTAATTCTCCGGTAAACTTATCCGCTTTATACAAGGTAATAACATAGTGCACTCCGCTCTTATGCCAATGATATAATCCTCCAAGCTTCGGTGCTTCAACCGTAAGTCCTGTTTCTTCCCAGACTTCCCGAATCATAGATTTCTGAAAAATCTCATTTGCTTCTACGTGACCGCCTGGAAAAGTTGTACCGGTATAGCTATCATTTACTTTATCCAGAGCCAGTACATTCCCTTTATGATCCTGAATCATACACATATTCATAAAACAGACCTTCTCAATCTGACTCTCTTCTTTTTCATTCAGAGATTTTCTGACACGTTTGTTGATATCCGATCGTTTGGATTTATAATGCTTGAAGACCTCTCCATACGGAATCCAGATTTCTGCATCTTCAATTTTTTCATAAACAGAATCCACCACTTCTTCCAGATGTTTGTCCCTCGGAAAAGTACATTTTTTCATATAATAATCTCTGGTTGCCTGAAACATCCATTCCGCAATCTTTTCTTTCTGCTTCATTTTTAACTGGGAATACTTCTTATTCGTTTGCAGTAATCTCCCATCTATCATCTTATGGTTTTTCCGTGACATCGGTTTGACCTCTTTTCTTCTTTTTCATTCAGATTTTACTATACCACAGAATCATGCTTGCGTCATACTTCTGAGCTTCGATGTCCTCTTTTTCTTCTCTCAGTACCTTATTTATAGAGGGTTCTTTTTTAAGACTCTCTTCCGGAGGCTGTGCCACCGGTAAATAGCAAGGACAGGAAGTGTATATACACTTCCGGAAAACCAGCAATTTAGGGAACCCTGCCCTAAATTAAAAACACAGAAGTCACTACTTCGAAGAACCAAAGAAAGGAGAATCTGCCTATGGCAAAGAGAAAAAGAAATATACAGATTTTGTTTTGTGTTTCCCCAGAAGAAAAAAAGCTTATTCGTAGAAAGATGATTGAATCAAAGACAAAAAATATGGGAGCTTATCTTCGTAAAATGGCAATCGACGGTTACATCGTCAACACCGATACCACTCCACTGAAGAAACAGTATGAGGAAATGCATAAGATCGGTGTGAATATTAATCAGATTGCCAAAAAAGTAAACAGCACCGGTGATCTGTATCCGGAAGAAAAGCAAGAATTAAAAGAGATGGTGAAAGAATTATGGCGTATCTTAAGATCTTCCCAATTAAAGTAACAGACAAGAAAGCTCTGGACTACATCACGAATCCAGATAAAACAGAAGAAAAACTGTTAGTTTCCAGTTTTGGCTGTTCCCCGGAAACTGCAGATCTTGAATTTTCTATGACAAGAGAAATGGCAAAAAAGAATGGAATGGACAAAGGTGATAACCTGGCATTTCATCTGATCCAGTCATTTAAACCTGGAGAAGTTGATGCCGAAACTGCCCATCGCTTAGGGCAACAATTTGCAAACGAAGTACTGAAAGGAAAATATGAATATGTGATAAGCACCCATGTTGATAAAAATCATATCCATAACCACATCATCTTTAATGCAGCAAGTTTTGTTGATCATCACAAGTATGTTTCCAATAAGCGGAGCTACCATAAAATCTGCCGGATCAGTAATCGTATCTGCCATGAAAATGGACTTGCCACCAGTATGCCAACCGGAGAAAAAGGCAAAAGTTATAAGGAGAACATGGAATATCATCGTGGCACCAGCTGGAAAGCCAAGCTACGTGTTGCAGTTGATAAAGCAATCTGGACTTCCATCAACTATGAGGAATTTTTACAAAAAATGCAGTTAGCCGGATATGAAGTCCGACAGGGAAAACACCTGTCCTTCCGTGCACCGGAACAGAAAAACTTCACTTATATGAAATCTCTTGGAAGCTATTATTCAGAAGAAAATGTCCGCATCCGTTTGGCAAAAAACCGTAACAAAATAAAAGCTCCAAGGCATCTGTCCAGAGAAGCTCGCCTGTATATCAATATCTCCACTTATGTTACGACCGGCAATCGAGAAGGATTTGAACGATGGGCAAAACTAAATAACCTGAAAGAAGCGGCACGCACCTTCAACTATCTTTCCGAAAATAACCTGCTGAATTATGAAGATTTCCAACAGCATGTTTCTGATGTTGATGCTTCTGTTAAAGCGGCTGATCAAAGAATAACGCAAATCAACAGTGAGCTGAGCACACAGAAAATCATTCAAAAACACTGTGATTCTTACCGTCTCTGCCGAAAAGTGATTGAAGATTGCAAATCTGCTAAAAATCCAAAAGCATACCGAACCAAACATCAAGCAGAATACCAACTGCACGATTCACTAAAAAAAGAGCTTCAGGATCTCGGTGTTACCAAAATCCCAAGCTCTAATAAAATCCAGAATAGGATAGAAAATCTTGAATCTGAACAAGCTGCTACTGTCCGGGAAAAACAAGAATTGCAGAAAAAGCAGAAGACACTGAATATCATTAGACAGAATTTCACAGCACTACTTAATGCTCCGGAGATGCAAATTCCCATATCAGAAAAAGAGCTAACTCTCTAAAAAGAAGGAGGTACCTACTTTAACGGTGCCTCTTGCTTTTCGTCTAATCTATTTATATCTTCCTCTTTATGCAATTTCCCATATTACAGTTTTGTGTCGCTTCGGTCAACGACAAGAATATACCCGTCTATCGCCATTTTACGGAAGTATGCCCCATACTGCTTTATGGGAAGCTGCTTCATCTTCTCGTCGATCAGCCGCTTTTCTTCTTCCGTAACGTAAAACTTCATCTGTATATTTCTCTTTCGGTTTTCCATTTCCGCACCGCCTTTCGGTATAAGGGTTTGGGATTATCCCAACAAGCATTTTCCGCAAACGGGTACTCGTTTGCTGTGCTTGCTATCTACTCCATACCCCCACCGAAAGGCGGTATTTGTTGCGCGTTCCTTTGATTTTGGACGCAAAAAAAGATTGCAGCCGCCATGCGCTGCAATCTCCCGATTTCTCATATTGTGAGGTTAATCCTCTGCTTTTTCGACTTCCGTTATCTCCCTTGCTGTTGCGGTTACAATCCGTATGCCTTTATCGCTCATACCGTCCAGCAGCGCGTCAAGCTGCCGCCGCCCGGTGGATTTCTCCGCATTGCTGTTCGGGAAGAAAAATTGATCTACCGAAATATGATACCGGGTTACAAGGTCATAGAATACCTGTAAACTCGGCTGTTGTCCCTTGTTCTCGATATTCGCAAGGTAGCGCGGGGAAATATATAACTCGTCGCTTACCTTTTTGCGGCTCTCGCCGTATTCATTTCTCGCGGCTTTTATAGCTGCCCCGAAAGCCTTAAAGTCGTACAATGGTACGGGTCTTTTTGCCATTTTCATTCACCCTGTTACATTTTACAGTTCACCTTTCTTTTTGGATATGTCCACACAATTCATATCATTAGGTTAAATACTTCCTGTTGTGTATTGACAGTAGACTGATTTTCTGATAAAATAAAATTTATGTAAAAGGAGGCGGCGTTTATGTTGCATAGCATGCGTATTAGATAAGCATTGAAAAAAAGGATTTTCCCATTTTCAACATGGGCTTTTTTGTCATGCTTATTTTGCGGATGCTATACAAAAAACTAACGACGTATAGATATAGTATAGACATAGTGCAAGCTATGCCTTAGTTTTGTTGTACTGCTCTGTGCATTATAAATGCAGGTCAATGCTCATGTTGAGGATTGACCTGCATTTTTTTGTGTAAAAAGGACGAGTGAAATATAATGCTTAAAAAATATTGGATAAAATGTCCGATTTGTAACGGAAAGACGAGAGTTCAAGTATTTCATAATACTGTATTAAAAGATTTTCCTCTTTTCTGCCCTAAATGCAAATTGACGCATATCATTGATGTAGAAAAATTAGAGATTGTAATCAAAAATACAGAAAAACAAACTTTTATTATTTAGAAGAAAGGATATAAAAATGAAACGTTTACCTAAATATACGCCTGCGGAAGTACGGAATGATCCATACGGATTTACTTACAAAGAAATGTCGGAAGTTATTGGCGAGAATGAAGCAAAAGCCTTATATGAAGAATTATATAAGCAATTACCACGCAAAAAAAATCTATCAATGTTGGTAAAAAATATTTGCAAAAGCAGTGATACTGAAAAGTATGTTTACGAACTGAAAGACAACAAATACATTGAAACGGTTTTTATCAAGCGGCGAGATGGTGGAACTGTTTGCGTGAGCACACAAGTCGGTTGTCCTGTTGGTTGTATTTTTTGTGAGTCCGGGCGAAATGGCTTTGTTCGTAATCTAACATCGTCAGAAATCGTACAACAGATTATATTGTTGCGTCGAAAAGTAAACCGTATCGTTTTTATGGGTATGGGAGAGCCTTTATTCAATTATGACAACTTGATAAAAGCAATCCATATTCTCCGAGATAGATATGGGCTCAACTTTCCAACCGACGGCATTACCATATCAACAGTTGGTCCGGTCGATCAATTAAAAAAATTGCGCGAGGAACATCTTAAAATTCAGTTGACAATATCTTTACACGCAGCAACACAATCTGCAAGAAATCGTATTATTCCTCACATGCGCATATATGCTATTGAAGATGTTGTTAAGCAAGCCTTATCCTATTCTGAAAGGCATAATCGCAAAATTGTCTTTGCGTATTTGCTTTTACCGGGTATAAATGACCGGCCCTCAGATGTAAGACAACTTGCAAAATGGTTTCGGGGCAAAAAAGTTATGATTAACGTGTTACAATACAACCCAACAAGCAATTCAAGAATTAAAGCACCACAGAAACGGGAAATAGTTGCATTCAAACATCAATTAGAGCAAGCAGGACTTGAAGTTACTATGAGAGTTTCTCATGGCAGAGAGATTAACGCGGCTTGTGGACAGTTAGCTAACACATATAATAAATTCAAAAAAAAATGATTAAAAGTGCCAGACGCATAGACGCAGAGCCGATAACGCATTAGGTCAAAAAACCTATGTGTTATCGGCTTTTTTATTTAATATTGCGCAAAAGCCGCTGTTCCCTATTATAGAATGGATTGCGGGTAGTGTATTAAAGTCGCCCTTTTTTAAGGATACGGCGGTATCGGGGAGGTATCGCCGTGTCCATTTTTATTTACTGTAACCCGCCTAATGCTTTGCGGTCAAAAAAAGCTATGCTCCGCAAGCGGGATATTCCGGCTATGAATGTGAACTGTCAATACATTTAGCTACTGCTTACATTTCCTTTGCGCCCGTCCGCGTCTTGCGGACGGGCGCATTTTGCTTTTTTCAACTTTTTTCTGAAAAGCGCACTCAAGAGCCATCTCCCGAACGGGTACGGAGCGAAAGGGGCAGAGAGGACAAGCCCTTAACTCCCGTCCTCTACTCCACGCGGGAAGGAGGTGAACTCTATGGAGCTATCTTCTTCCGACAAGGAAAGAATACAACATCAGTACGACGCATTAGCAAAGAAAACTTTGGTCGGCGAAGCGAAAAGCCACCGCCGCACTCTTGCGAAACGCGCAGCACGCGAAGTTACTTTTTCGGATTTGAGCGAAAGCGAACTCGCGCAGCTTTTCACAACGGACGAATACGAAAGCGATTATTTCCGTTTTCAAGTGTCCGGCTTTGATGTACTCGTCAAAAATGAACTGCTTGCCGAAGCCCTTAACGCTTTGCCCGAAAGGAAACGCGACATTATCCTTTTGTCCTACTTCTTGGATATGAGCGACGCGGAAATTGGCGAACTGCTGAATGTTGTACGCACGACGGTTTTCCGGCACAGGAAATCCGCGCTTGCGAAAATCAAACAGTATTTGGAGGGAAAAGCAGATGATGAATACCGTTAGGAAGTCTGAAAATCTGTTGCCGTTCCCTGTCATTTCCGCAGCGGCAAACGGCGACACAACCGCCATGTGCGCGATCTTGAAGCACTACGAGGGTTACATAGCGAAACTTTGTACCCGCACGCTGAAAGACGACGCGGGCAATACCTATTCCTATGTGGACGAGGAAATGCGTAACAGGCTGCAAGTGCGCCTTATTACCCGCACCCTTGCTTTTCATGTAGGATACGGGTTTTGCTCCCACAAACAGGACACAATATCCATTCGCATTTCATCATAATTAGTCTCTAATCCTTTCAAATCTCATTTTATATGACTTTTGCAAGCTGTTAAGCTAACTTGTGGAACATATGCCGAACCTTATCTATACGGCTATTCGGGCGGCGGGGTTGGCAAATAAATTTACCAATAGCTGGCTGGTATCCTTTTAACTCTGTCAAGCAGACTCCCTGCCCATTTGTGAAATAAGTTAAATCGTTCCTGTATTCTTGAATACATCTAGCAGGGATTTCTCCTTTCAGAATGACCTCGTCATTCTTTATCTGAGTACTTACAATATCTGCACAATACCTTGGAGCATCATGATACGCCCGTGAGAGATATTCCTGCGGTGCATAAATTTCAAAGTGGAGATATGGCTCTAATAGTTCTGTCCCTGCTTTTTTTAAAGCCTGCTCCAATACGATAGGGGAAAGCAGCCGAAAGTCTGCGGGGGTACTTACAGGACTATAATACAATCCATATTCAAAACAGATTTTACAGTCTGTCACTTTCCATCCATACAGCCCCTGCTCGCAGCCATAAAGAACCCCCTCCATAACCGCATTTTGGAACGATTGATTTAAATATCCAAGTGAAACTCTGCTTTCATACTGCACTCCGCTTCCAATAGGGAGCGGCTCTATGGACAACCCGACAGAAGCCCAGAAAGGATTTGGCGGGACTTCTATGTGGATGGTATATTCTGCTTTTCTAAGCGGTCTTTCCATATATATAACAGTAGGCTCTTTTATTTCTGCCTCCACATGATATTTTTCCTCAAGGATGGCACAAATGACTTCCATCTGCACATTCCCCAAAAAAGATAACATAATCTCATGGGTAACAGTATCAATGTCAAAATGCAAAAGAGGGTCTGTATCAGCAATCTCTGCGAGGGCATTTAACAGGGCTTCCCTTTGCTCCGGCTTTTGCGGCTCTACCGTTGTCCGAAGTAATGGCATGGGATTATCAATCCGTGTTTTGTGAGGCAGGAGTTTTTCATTTCCCAGGATATCGTTCAGTTTCAAAGTATCATCAGCTAAAATAACAATTTCTCCCGGACAGGCATGGTCAGCCGGGACGATTTCACCGTTTGTCGGAACACACATCTCTGTGATTTTTATTTTCTCTTTTTCAGATATTCTAATAACATCCCTCAAATGCAATGTTCCGCTATATATACGCACATAAACAAAACGCCGCCTTTTCTCTGAATATTCAATCTTAAAAACCTGCCCGCATAGTTCAGATTGACCTTCAGGCGTTGATGAATAAAATTTACTGGCAATTACTTCTATAAGCTGCCGAATCCCCAGATTGTTTTTAGCGCTTCCGTGATAAACGGGAAATAACGTTCCGTTTTGGAATCTCCTGTTTTCTTCCTGTTCCAGTTCTGACATTTTAAACGGTTTCCCTGACATATATTTCTCTAATAGTTCATCGTTTCCCATAATTACCGCATCCCACTGTTCCATATCGTCATTGTCCGTTACATTTATATGGGGATGCTGCCCAACCTTTTGCTTCACTATAATTTCCGAAGAAAGCTTTGCTTTCATTTCCCGATATACCATTGGCAAATCAATCCCCTCTTGGTCAATTTTATTGATGAAAAAAATTGTCGGAATCTTCATTATCTGTAGTGCATGAAACAGTATACGGGTCTGTGCCTGTATGCCATCCTTTGCAGAAACTAATAATACTGCTCCGTCTAATACGGATAAAGAACGGTATACTTCCGCCAAAAAATCCATATGGCCTGGCGTATCTATAATGTTGACTTTTACATCCTCCCACTGAAAAGATGTCACTGCTGTCTGGATAGTGATTCCCCTTTGACGCTCCAAATTCATTGTATCTGTCCTTGTTGTGCCTTCATCTACGCTCCCTAGTTCTGCAATTGCACCACTGGTATACAATAAACTTTCCGTTAATGTTGTCTTTCCTGCGTCAACGTGAGCCAGAATGCCTAAGTTAATTATTTTCATGTGATTTTCCTCCTATCAACACCCAAAAAAGGGCATAAAAATACCCAGTGATAAATACTCCTATCACTGGGTAAATAACTCCAATAGCCCCAAAACACTTATATGTTTTCGGGCATATAAAATTACATGATAAAAGTATTCTTAAACTGGGTACAAAAAACTAAGCCCCATATTAAAAGTGAAACGGGACTGCTACTTTTTGTTCCCACTATCAAATTGACAGTTTATTTAAGAATACCTTGCCGCATATTTATTAACTCCTTGTATAATACTGAATCTAATTATATTCCTTAACCCTTTATTTGTCAAGCTGACAAACTAAAGCAGAAAAAGCGGCAGGATTTCCCCCTGCCACTAATCATCTGTTTATGCAAAAATAATTTCCTTTTCCACAATCTCCCTCGCACAAGCCCTTATGTTATTGAGGCATCCTGTCCATTCTAAGGCGTTTTCTGCCTTTAGCTGTTCCGTTATGCCCTGTGCCTGTTTCATACCCTCTATGAGCCTTTCAAAGCGTTCCTGTGCCTGTCTGTTGATGTCGGCAAGGTAGGCGTTTAGCCTGCCGCTTGTAAGAAGATTGGTGTATGTAACTTTACGGTACTGTTTTAGATAATCTAAATGCCGTTGCCCCCAGATGCCTATTGCCTGTTCTTCTTCGGCGGGTACAGTTAAGCACGGTATCAAATAATCCCCTTGCCTTTCGTATTTGCCGCCCAGTTCCTCAAATAATGATTTTGCCATTGTCTGTTACCTCCACATTCTTTTTTATTTTGAATGTCCGCAAAATCCGTCCTACATCTATGGGATTACTTGGAAGATTCCAGTGCATAATCACACGACAATAATTATGAAAATCCAATCCTTCCTGTCCGATTGATGTTGTGGCGAGCACAAATGGACGCATTGGTGAGTTAAAGGCATTTCTGATATTTTCTTTACGCATGACTACCTTGGAATTATCTCCTGCATCCTTTGTAAATCCAACTGCATAACTCGACCTTATTCGACATCCATCACTCTTCCTGTCAGCTCCGTTAATACGTTTTTTGAAATCAGGATAAGTATCAGCGATATAGGTGGCTGTATGTATCTTCAATGAATCCATCATCATGTCATGCACAATCTGATACTGATTTCCATCCGACTGAAAACCTGCTGTTTCTTTCAGCATATGGATATATTCATCAATCATTGCCTGAAAACAGCCATCTTTACAGTATTTAAGTACATTCTGCCAATGGGAATTATCATCCCTGCATCTGCCATAAGCAAGATCAATGATAGCTGTTGACTCCGGCAAATTGAAATTATTGACAAATACCTTTGCAAGCGATGTTGCTCTGGCTGTGCTTCTTCCATTAGAACGATAAATGCATATTGCTGGCGAACCCAGTACCATATTTACCAATGTTTCCAGAAGATCCTCCGGCTTTCTTCCAAGATGAATCTCCTCCGGGGCATCCAAATAACTTCTTAGCTTATCAATATGAGCAATAAAGCCCTTATTTCTCTTATCCTTTGAACTGCTTCTGACCTCAGATGTTGTATCCTCTTCGTCTGTATTCATTTCCCACACAATATCCTCTATCCAATGCTTTGCATAGATGACTCCATCCATGAGCATCGGTGCAAGATAATACCACCTGGCATCTTCCTTATTGTTACCCGAATCACCATACTTTTCTTCGATTATCGCAAGCTTCTCTTTCAGTTTCAGCCGTACAGATTTCTCTATTACTTCTAATGATTCATGATTATTCAATGACTCAATCGGTAAATACATATCAGAAAGTGTCTTTGAAGGATAAAGCAGTGCAAACAGGCTCATGCCTCTTACTTCTCCATTTGAAACATTAAACCTGAGCCTTGCCACCGGGTATCGTCTCGAACCATCCGCAAAATACCCCGTATTCTTCTTATCCTGATTCTTTATCTGATGTACCAGTTTTCCAACTGTAAGTCTTTCCGCCTCATAGGAAACAAGCGCACCTATCATTCGTGGAACCATCTCCCATGCAGAAAATACAAGTATTTTTGAAAAGCCTTTGCTGTTTTTATATGCTCCCTGCATCTCATAATATGGCAGTGATGGAGGAATCCACAGATATTTTTCTGCACCGCCGGTAAATGCTTTTTCTTTCAGTGCCTCAAGCCTTGCATTGGTTTTCGGCAGTTCATCATATTTATTGATTTTATTGCGATTCAGCCACAAGAGACATTGTTCTCTTTCACTTCCAAATTCATCTGGATGTTTTATATAATATTTTTCAATCTGCTCTTTAATCTTATATTTCTTCATAAAGGACATAAGATACGGACAGCTCTTTGCATAATCTACCGGTAAAGAATGATTTGAATCCGTTTTTGACAACAATCGTGACATCTGTATATAGGAGTTTATGTCATTTTCATCTATCTGCAAATGATGCTTCACGCTGCTGTCATCCGTATAATCACCGGAATCCATGACAGATATACGCTCTGTCCTGCTGACTCCCTGATACATGGCATTTTCTGCCAGCTCCTTCATACGGATAATTGCACTGTCCCCTGCCTTCAACTCACTTAGAGCATGGGAATAATTCTTCCACACTTCCTTAAATTTAATGTCTTTGACTTCATCATCAAAAAGAAAGTTCATAACCTGAAAAAACTCTGCATAATGCTCATCAAGCTGATTTTCATCTATCTCTTCAAGGGTAGAATACAATTTATATGGTGTAGCCGACAACAGAAGTACCCTTGTATCATGTCCACTAAGGAAACTGTGTGCAAGAATACCAAGCTCACTGTCATCGGATGACAAAAGAAACTTAAATCTCTGAAACTCATCCATGATTACCAGATCCGGCTCAAGCATAGATACACTGATTCTCGCAAACATCACACGAAGCTTATTCATCACATAGTAATTGGAATATGTAAGCTGTTTATTGTATCTTCTTTCATGCAAATGATTAAGCAGCATGTCCCTTATACTTTCATACTCCTGATAATTAAGGATTTTTTCTATCACATTTTGTGGATAGACACCCTTCGTCATCTTTTCGCATTCTGCCACACGATTTTCAAAGTTCCATTTTGCCCATCCATCCCATGCTTTTACAGCATCCATTATCATAAATTTTTCAAGAGAAGTTACATGTCCTTTAAAGTCCGGCATTCTCCTTAAAATGGCATACATAAGTGCTCTTTCCTGCACACTTCCACCTCCGGTGGTCATGCGGAAAGATGTTTCCGGTGTAAGTGGGATAAGCTGTATAAAACCTTCCTTTATCTGCGGATCATTTTCCTGCTCAGTAATCTTTAAATGCTGCATAGACAGTCTGGTATCTGATACTGAGCCGATGGCATTCTTTCCTGTTACATCAAGTTTTCTGATATTCTGATTTGCTATGTTCTGATTAGAGCAGATATAAATTACCTTAAACAGATCATCTTTCTCTTCGATTCTAAGTCTTGCTGTCTTTACAATTGCTCCTCTGGCAATAAGAGTTTTTCCCATACCCACTTCATCTGCTACAAGCACACGATTCTGATTATGCCGGAACAGATAATCCACTCTCTCCACAGTCGCTCTTTGAAAATCCTTCAGACCGGAAAGGGTACGCTTTTCAATTTCATCTATATTAAATTGTGACATGACATCACCTCGTTATCTTCTGATTTTCAAAGTATTACAAAAAGTCTCATACAGTTCACGGAATTCATCCGGTATAATATCCTTATCTGTAACCATCTTAAGCACATATCCAATGTCTTTTATTCTTTCCGGCCCTTCTACAGATGTCTTTAACATCTTTTCATAGAGTGCCGGCATTGCATCACTCGAATTGGCAAAAAAGCCGGATTCTCCCATCTGCTTTCCTTCAAGCATAGATGCTACATAATCATCACCAAGTACAAACGCTATGTACTCAACAAATGATGCCCTATCTTTTACCACACTGTTTACTGCAGCACTTTCTCTGTCATCCGGGAAACCACTTGTAGGGATCATAATAATTCTGCGAATTGTATCATCACCTGATCTTGCAGTAATCTCATAGAACTCTGATAACTGCAAGATCTCAAGCTCTGAAAACTCTATATGTTCTGACAATGTCTGCTCCTGCTTTGAATTAAATGGTGATACTGTAACCTCACTATCAGATTCAATACCACTGAACTCAACCTCTATCTTGTACTTTCCAGCATTCTCATTATCTTCTGAAATTACAGCCTGCCTTTTCACTCGGCACAAGTCCTTAATTTTCTGCTCCAGCAGATTTCTATTGTCACTTTCTGTTTCCAAAACAGCATCCGCTACTGTAACCTGCTCAAATGGATTCTTTGCATCTCCTACCGGTCCACAGAATATATCCTCTAAGAATTTATCCCCATTCAGATACATATTCTTTGTACCAAGCCACAGCATCATTTCAACATTTTTATTAATTGCAGAATAGGAAGCATTCATGGAACCAAGATACAGGTCAACATCTGAATATTTCCTTCTCAGATAGATTTTTGCATGAATATCCTGTTTCTTTTTATCTGCGAGTTCATCTGAAATTTCTTCCTCACCATCTATAATCTCATCCTTTAATGCATAGATGGTAAAATTATCTACATCTGATGCTTTGAGTTTTCCAAGCTCAGAACGTCTCGTAACAAGTGTTCTCTTACAGTCCGACAATGCCCTGTCTGTCAGGTTAAAATCTGCAATCACACTTTCTGATAAAAACGGAGACATCACTACAAGCTCATTAAATGTTGAATTGGCATTTCCTCTTTCCTTGCAGAATAAAATATCCTCCTGCATGTGGTAAGCATTTTTTCCAATTCCAACTGGAAGCACTTCAAAATTCTCGCCAAATATTTTACTTTCAAGCGAAAAGGATACATCCTTAATGTCTGCACATAATCCACGAATCAGGTTTCTTTTCTTTCCGGCATTATTGCTGGTATTATGCACATTCATTACAAGATAATCCAGAAAATCACAGATAGGCTGAGTCTTTTTCTTCTGTCTGACATTTTTACTGCTATCCATTGCAAAGCTGATATCCCAGCTCCTGTCAAAAGTCAGATTTCTGCTCATTACCACAAAACGATATTTTTTATCTCCATCAGCGTTTACATATGCTAATACCCATGTTTTCGGATGAAATGACGGATATCGACCAAGCTGTCTATCTTTTGGCAGTGCGACCTCTACTACCATTTTCTCTAATAAAATAGATAGTGCAGTCGGTTTTGTTGGCACTTTAATCTGTCCTGCTTCACAAAACAGCACGATTTTATCTGATACCTTCTGCAATGCATTCAGCATACCAATTGGATTTTGCATAAGCTTACTATCTGTTTCTTCAGATAATCCAAGACATATCGCCACAGCTGTGAGTGCTTCCAGGTCAAGTGAATATGTAGTGCCTACTGCTCTGTCCAATCTATATCCGTCCGGAGGCATCAAAATACCGCTGTAATCCGTTCTATCTCGGTTTGAATCCGGTCTAAACATCAGCACTCACCTCCCCGGCATAGATGTCATTCACAATTCTTCTGGCATTCGAGAATCTGTAATCGAGCATTCCACCGCCTACCCATTTTGAATGATCAAATTCCTTTGTTCTGCTTAACTTCGCTCTGGCTGCTCCTTTCAGGCTCCGTTCCCTCTTACGAATCAGTTCATCAGCCATTTCAATATCCGATGCCATAAATGCTGTTTGTATCCCGCATAGAAAGCTCTTTGCTCTTGGATTTATCAGCTGCAATTCTGCAAAGACCGCATCCAGATCGACTGTTGCATTATGCCTGATATCCGGAAGTAACCTGCTCCACTCATCATTTGCATAAGTATTCTCGCCTTCTGACAGCATGACATTGTATCTTACTCTTGCCATATACACCAGATTATTAAAATCGCAGGCAAGGTTCATCATATGTGCCAGCCTTTCACTTACTTTTTCCGATAGTTCAGCCGTCAAAGAAGCAAAATCGTCATATTCATTCAGATCAATATGATTTTTCAGCACATATTCCAAAAGAGACCCTTTCGTTGACTTCTGAATCTGCTTATCCAGATAGAATGCTTCCTCCTGCGTCAACTCTATTGTAAGGTTGTCTCGCCAGTCATCATGATAAATCGGAAGATTCCAGAATCTAATATTGCCGATATCTCCTGCATCAGAATCATCCTTATCATTTTCCTCTGCATCATCATTTCTATTTCCAAATCGGCTAACCTTCTTCTCTTCTCGAAGTTTCGTTGCCAATGAAACATATTCAGAAATAGATAAACCATGATCACAAAATATTCCATAGGTGCGAATACCATTCCAGTAAATGTCGGATGGCTTTCTAGCCACCCAGCCTTTCGGCAATACACGAGTTCCGATAACTCCCTCTGCCTTTGGATCCGCATTCAACAATCTAATACCACAATCTTTTTCAGCAGAATCAATTGCTCTAAGAATCCTATTCACGTCTTTGCCGTATCTGCCATCAACAGCCTCTCTCAAGACATATGGAACAATAAGGAAATATTTTGCCCTGGTCTGGATGGTAGATGTCCCAGGGAAAAAATAATTGGCAAAAGCATCACGAACTATACCTATTCCAAGTTCATCGACTGCTCCCTGTTCACTCAGAAGGTTAATCACATCCAAGGCCTTCTGCCTGTCTTCTTTTGAAAAATCTATCCATCCTAACTGCATGTTTTCACTTCCTTATTTCTTCGTCAAATATGTATCTTCCACATAAGTCTCCGGTGTCGCCTCTTCAATTACTCCCGACTTTGGATCAAAGATATATTTCTTCTTCAATCTCTCATACAATACAGAACCTACAGTCTCCATTACCTGCCTCATCATATCAGGATCATCAAACAGTTTTCTGAAAAACTGGTCATTCTGCTCATATCTGTCTGCTGCCATATTCGGAAAATCCTTTTCAAATAACAGCATAAATGTTGCCCTGTCATTGTTCTTTGCGTAGCTCTGGTCTTAACTGTCCCTGAAGCTTTCCAAGATCACCAGCTGATCTTCCATCTCGGCATACTCTTTCAGAATTTCTTCAGTATCAGCTAATGCTCTTTTTAACTTTTTCGCTGCATCTCCGGTCTGCGAAGAATGTGCCTCATCAATAATAATCGCAAATCTTTTTTTTGCAGAATCCACTTCTTTATAGATTACCGGGAATTTCTGTAATGTAGTAATAATAATGCCTACACCATCATTGATTGCATCTCTAAGCTGTCCCGAATTTTTATCTACTTTCTTAACCACACCTTCCACATGGTCAAACTGATATACTGTAGACTGTAACTGACTGTCCAACACTCGTCTGTCAGTAACGATGATTACTGACTGGAAAATCTTATTGTCTTCATAATCATGGAGTCCGGTAAGTCTGTGTGCCAGCCATGCAATCGAATTGGACTTTCCTGAGCCTGCACTATGCTGGATCAGATAACTCTTACCTGAACCATTCTTTTTTACATCTTCCAACAGCTTTGTAACAACATCAAGCTGATGATACCTTGGGAAAATCATAGTCTCTTTCACAAGATTTCCATTTTTATCGTACTCCTGCTGCAAGTGCATATATTTCTGTAAAATTTCCATCAGACTGTCTTTGCAGAGTACTCTTTCCCAAAGATAAGCTGTATCATATCCATTTGGATTTACCGGATTACCTTTGCCACCTACTTTTCCGGCGCCATTACTTCCCTGATTAAATGGCAGGAAATAAGTGTGTGCGCCCTCAAGTCTTGTAGTCATATAAACATTGGTAAGGTCTACAGCGAAATGTACCAATACCCTTTCCTTAAAGGCAAAAATCGCATCCTTACCGGCACGATCAAACTTATACTGATTAATCGCATTTGTTGTATCCTGTCCTGTAAACTGACATTTCAATTCCATTCCTCTGCTACAGAAAGCATACCTCCGGTTCCACAGGCAGGATCATAAATCGTCTTTGCCACATTATTGCCAGAAAGGATGTCATTATCATCATAGAAGAGAATATTAACCATAAGTTGGATAACTTCTCTTGGAGTGTAATGCTGTCCTGCATCTTCATTATGAGACTCAGAGAATCTTCTTATAATTTCTTCAAAAATATATCCCATTTCAAGGTTAGAGATTTCATTCGGATGAAGATTTCCTCTGTCTGTTGTATATTCCTTTAAAACAATATACAGAATCCCCTTATTTGCCATCGTTGTGATGTGTCCATCAAACTTAAATTTTTCCAGAATATCCCGCACATTTGCTGAAAATTTATTCAGATACTCTCTAAAATTCTCCTCAATGTGGTCAGGATCATCCATAAGTCTTTCAAATGTATATTTACTTGTATTGTAAAAATCCTTTTTTGAAGCCTTACGAAGTAAAATATCTTTCATTGGAAGATTCTTTACTTCATCGTATTTCTGTAATACCGCATCCTTCGTATCTGAGAGAATACAGTCAAAACGTCTGATTACTGTAAGTGGTAATATAACATCTCCATATTCATGTGGTTTATATACACCGGTAAGCTTATCTGCTATTGCCCATATTAGGTCTGCTTTCTGATCTATTTTTGCACTTCTCGTAGCCATTTACATTTTCCTCCATAAGGTAATTTACTTTTCTTTGTTATCTGGTACATAGTCAATCAAATCTCCAAAGTTACAATCCAACTCTTTGCAGATTTTTTCCAAAACAGATAGTTTCACCGACTCGCAGTTTGTCATCTTTGCTATTGTACTGGAGCTAAGACCAGTCTTGGCACACAAATCTCCTTTTTTCATTCCGTGGTCAATTAACTGTTTCCATAATCCATTATAACTAATTGCCATCCTCTTTTCCTCCGTTTAATGTGCAATCAATATCAAAATTATTTTATCACACAAAAAACTCCTTGTACAATTCGCATTTACAAATATCACATATCTTTTTTCAAATATTGAATATCTTTTTTAATTTATTCACAAACCTTTTGAATTTATCTGCTACAGATACTCTTTTCCTAATTGATGTGGTTAGAAGAAAAACATCTCCAATCTGCTTTCATTATAACGTTCAATCCATATTTACGCATTAAAAAAGGATGCAGGGATTGACTCCCTACATCCTTCATTAGAATTATAATATTATACTTATCTCACACCCCGATCAGCCCCTCTCTCCGGCTTATCTTTTCCCTGCTTTTCTTGAATAATCCTCTTATTAATCTCAAGCCGTTCATGAATGGATAATTTCTTATCTTTTCCAACTACCGCCTGCTTCTGTTGTACCTGTTTCCTATCTGCTTTTCCTGCATCCTTGACCACTGCATTCGCTTCGGTACTTGTTCCCCGCTCATCTGCTCTTCCTTCATTTCTTTCCGTTATCTGCTGTTCTCGTCTCTCTTTCACACCTTTTTCTTCCAGATTGCAAAAGCTCTGCAGATACGGAAGCACATGATTCTGCATGTCTGTCAGATCTTCCATATATTTTTGGAACTCTTCACTTCCTTTACCTTTCTGGTAATTGATCCAATACTCATCTGTAAGCTTCATTTCATTATCATACTTCAACTGACTCACAATACCGCCATGTCCATTTCCAATATCTATTGACTTCTTGAAATGATGCAGCATCTGTTCACCTTTTTCCGCATAATATACAGTCACATATATCTTTGTGATTTTTGTAGGTTCCTCTGTCTTCGAATCACGTTTTGCATACCATTCTTTATCCATTTCTGCTGTTTTTGCATCCAGCTCGGATAACTTCTGACATCTTGGATTCATGAGAGCACTTTCTTCACAATAGTTTACATACACCATTGGTTCCAGATTCTTTGGAAACTCCGGCTCATAGACTTTCAGTCTTTCAATCAATACACCTGCACGCACAGACTGGTCACATTCTTCGTCTACAATATCCTTCAGATAAGAAATATAAGAATGTGTATTGCCACTCTGCAAATCCAACATCACCTCTTGTACCGTATTTTCTCCCGTCTCCACATTATCTCGATACTCATACGGATCAAAAGCTTCTGCAATCTCATCCAATGCCTCTGCCAACTGTTCTGTGGTCATCTTCTCTGGATACATTGCTTCCCGAACATCCCGCATTGGTACATACTTATAGTCCGGCAATGCATCATGAATTTTCTCAATCCCTTCCCGTATCAGTGCAAGTTCTCCATAAAATCGAACATCGTCCATCAGATTTCCAAGTACTGTATTTCCTTTTACGATTGCAAATTCAGCATCATCATAGTAACTGTCTTCCGGATCACGATAGATAATCCCCATACTGCATACTCGATAGGCATTCTCAGGATTCTCCCTATATTTTTCATAAACCGCAGCAATCTGATTAACATCGGTACTTTTTTCATAAGCTCCCATATCATGGAACTCATCACATTCTGCGGCAAAGTATTCCAGATACGGTTCTTTCTTCGGTGGCATATTATTGAGGACATTATCAATCATGTTATAATTTGCCTCTTCCAGTTCTTCTACCTTTGCCAATGGCTTATATTCGCCCTGGCTTTTCTGAATCTCTGCCATTACAACCTCATCCATTTCTTCTACCTTTTCCATCAACTGATCATAATCCCCACGGATGCGTTCTCCAGTCCATCCTTCGTCTTCCAAAAGTTCCTCTGCCGCTTCTTCAATAGAAATTTCACCATTTTCATAGACGCCACCATCCATCAGGCGGAAATCTTCATCGTAAAAGGAATAATCATATCCTCCTTCTGTTCTCTGAATAGCAAAGTAACGTTCTCCTACCTCATATGCCAGTTCACTAAGAACCTGTTCTTCCAGATTCAGGAAAGAATCTAGCTGTTCAAAACTGATACTGTCTACAAAATGAGCGGTTACCTTTCCCCCCTCATTCAGAACTACGATATCACTGACAGACAGGGAATGTCCTCGAAAGTCTTCTGGTCTGTCGATGTTGAATCGTTCAAATATATCATCTAGCGACATATTTCCAAATAATTCTCCCACATAGACCAGTTCATAGTCTTCTTTTTTAATCTGCATCCCGTGACTTTCAATGAAGCTCATATTCATAAACGCATAGTTTTCACCTGGCAAACCATCTCTTATTTGATAAATACCGAATGTTCGTCTTGTCCCTAATAGCAGATTTGCCTCTTTCAAAGACTGAATCTGCGGATATTTCTGCATCTCCCATTCCAAATTGCGGAATCGTTCCAGTTCTTCTGTAGACATCTGATAATGCTCCGGACCTCGTTCAATCTCCATTCGCTCTGTAACATAGATTGGTGATGAAAAATTGGTAATCAGATAGATATCTGCTCCGGCATCATATAATTTCAGAGCTTCTTCCTGTCCAATCACATTCATCGGCTCCTGAAATGCTCCAAAATCTTCATCTGCATAATCCAGATCCTGATCCCTTATCCGTTCCCACATCTGTGATTCCATGCCAAACAGCCCTTCATGTGCCTGTATCATTTCTTTACTTGCATACTCTCCCTTGCTGCCATCACTACCCAGGCAATAGATTTTAGAACCCATTCTGTGATAATCCAGGGCTGCTGCTTTTCTAAGCGGCACCATATCCTCTGCTGTATATCCATAATCCCGAAGTTCCAGCCTGCCTATGGTTGGATCTGGTAAGTCCTGAATATCCATTTGGGCATCATCCAGAAGTTCCTCTACTCTATCTTCATCTGACCGATTGACTGCATCTGCCAGATTTCTTACCAGCGTCCTTACTTTCTCTTCTTCGCCAACCAGATTTGCATATTCAAAAATCTGTTCTTTTACGTCCGCTGGAATTGCTATTCCCATGTGTTCTGCACGGTCTATTTGTTCCTGTGTATATTCCTGCATTTTCTGCGTTTCTATTCCTGTTATCATGTTTCTCGCCATATAAGTTCCTCCTGTATTCCCAAAAGTGGCATAACCGGCAGAACATTCTTTCTACCAAATTATGCCATCTTTCCTGTTTTCTTATTCCAGACCGAAGTCCCTTTTTCTATCTTCCCTGCCATTCTCGCTTTCCCGCTGGCTTTTTTCTTTATAAATCTGCAATTTCTCATGGATAGAACCACGTGCCGGTCGTTCTTCTTTCTCTTTCGATTCTGACTGCTCTGCTTCTGTGTCTTCCCGTTCATCCATATTAAGAAGGGCATTTAGTTCTGACAGTCGCTCCAGTTTCTGGTTCAGTTCCTCTTCTTTTGTGAATGGCTTTCCAACTTCCTCTTTGGCATTTGTAAGCTGCTCCTGTACCGTTTCCAATCGTTGCTCCGCTTCTGCCAGTTTCTCCGGATAGCTTTCCAGAAGATTATTGATACGGGTGATATTTCCCAGGGCATCTGCTCCCAGATGAACTTTCGATACCGATTCATGCTTCACAGACAGGATAAACTCCTTACTCCAGCTGTCGAACTGGATTCTCATGTTGAATCCCTGATAGTTTCCGATATCCATTGCTGCATCGACTGCTTTCATGTCCTTGCAGACTGCCAGTAGTGCCGCTCCTGCTTCTTTCTTTTCTGTAAATACTTTGCCGCTGATCTCCATGGAAAACTGTTCTGGATCTGTGATTTTATGCTCCTGATAATGGGCAATATCCGCTTTGTAGCTATCAATAGTCTCGGTCAATTTTGCAATCTGCTGTGGAAAATTTCTTGCAATATCATCTTCCAGACGGTACTGGTTATTCATGTGATTGGCTTTTAAAAGTTTCAGTTTTGCCACATCCACGTCCAGTGCCATCTTTTCTTTTACTGCCGGATTTCCAGTTGCCAGTGCCTTAACCTCTGCATAGGACAGTGCCGCTTCGTCCACATCTTCGCAGCTTCTGACCGGTGCTTTGCTCGTCATAATCTGGGAGATGAACTTCTGTTTATTTTCGATCAACTGCCACATGTAGCTGTCGAAGGTGGATTCTGTCACATACCGAAAGATATGAACCTTTTTATTGTGATTTCCCTGCCGGATGATACGTCCTTCCCTCTGCTCCAGATCAGACGGTTTCCAGCCAATATCCAGATGATGCAGAGCAATCAGACGATCCTGCACGTTGGTACCGGCACCCATCTTTGCTGTTGAACCAATCAAAAAACGAACCTGCCCAGATTTTACTTTTCCAAACAGCTCCGTCTTCTTTGCTTCGGTATTTGCATCATGAATGAATGCAATTTCTTTTTCCGGTACACCTTTCGCCATCAGCTTCTGTTTCAAGTCATCGTAAACATTGAAACTGCCATCGCCTTTCGGTGTGCTCAAGTCACAAAAAATGATCTGCGCCGATTTCTGTACAACTGTATCTTTCCAGATTTCATAGCTTTTTTCTGCACAGACCGACACTTTACTGCCCGGATCGTCTGGCAATAGTTCATTGACCAATCGCTGATCCAGTGCCAGTTTTCTTCCGTCATTGGTAATTTTCAGCATATTGTCTACACTAGCATCTACGCCACCGTTTCTTACCACTTCCGCACGCTCTCCTAGGCTTGCTACGATTTCTTTCTGCTGTTCTGTTGGTTTCAATACTACAGTTTCGTATTCCGCTTCCGGTACTGGAAGATTCAACTGATCCGAAGTCTTGATATCTGCAATCTCCTTGAACATATTCATCAGTTCCGGGATATTATAGAATCTGGCGAATCTGGATTTTGCTCGGTATCCGGTTCCTTCCGGTGCAAGTTCAATGCTGGTCACAACCTCTCCAAACGTGGATGCCCAGGAATCAAATAATCCCAAGCCCATATTCTGTAATTTGCTGTTCTGCAGATATCTCTGCATGACATAAAGTTCCGTCATGCTGTTGCTGATCGGTGTGCCCGTTGCAAAGGTAATGCCTTTTCCACCGGTAATCTCATCCAGATACTGACATTTATTAAACATATCTGCTGATTTCTGTGCTTCGTTCTGGGCAATTCCGGCTACATTTCTCATTTTTGTATAAAGGAACGCATTTTTATAACTGTGTGCCTCGTCTACATACAGATGATCCACTCCCAGTTCTTCAAAGGTAACTACATTATCCTTTTTCTCTTTCTGATTCAGCTTCTCCAGTCTTGTCATCAGCGTTTTTCTGGTCTTTTCAATCTGCTTTACCGTATAGCGGCCGCCATCCTGCTCATATCTTGCACTCTGGATTGCGATTTCCAGATCGTCAATCTGCTTCCGCAGCATGGCTTCCTGCCTCTCATCAGAGATTGGGATACGCTCAAACTGGGAATGACCGATGATAATCGCATCATAGTTTCCCATAGCGATTCTGGCACAGAACTTTTTCCGGTTCGCCGGTTCAAAATCTTTCTTGGTTGCCACCAGGATATTGGCTCCCGGATATAACTGCAGGAACTCGGCTCCCCACTGCTCTGTCAGATGGTTCGGCACGACAAATAGATTCTTTTGTGATAATCCCAGACGTTTGCTCTCCATTGCAGCCGCTACCATCTCGTAGGTCTTCCCAGCTCCTACTACATGAGCCAGAAGCACATTATCCCCGTAAAGCTGATGTGCGACAGCATTTTTCTGATGTGGGCGAAGTTCAATTTCCGGGTTCATTCCTGGGAAAGTCAGATGACTGCCATCGTATTCACGGGGACGGATACTGTTAAACCGTTCATTATAAACTCTTACCAGTCTTTCACGTCTCTGTTGATCTTTGAAAATCCAATCCTTAAATGCTGCTTTCATGGCATCCTGTTTCTGTGATGCCAGCATAGTTTCTTTTTTATTGAGGACACGAATCTCATCCCCATTTTCATTGACACTCTTATCATAGATACGAACATCTTTCAGATTCAGTGTATCTTCCAGAATCCGGTAAGCATTTGCCCTCTCGGTTCCATACGTTGCATAGGCAAACGCATTTCTTGGACTGTCTGCATTTTTCCCGGTAATCCGCCACTCACCATTCACCTCAGAATATTTTACCTGTATCTCCTTCTGTGCAAGATACCACGGAGTATGAAGCAGTTCCCTCATAAAGTCCTGATAATCCGATGGTTCAATCCAGGTTGCCCCAATCCTTACTTCGATTTCAGATGCTTCCAGTTCTCTTGGCTGAACTGCTTCCAATGCACGGACATTCGGTGTGAATTCCGGGTGATTCTCTGCAAAGGTTCTTGCTGTGTTTAACTTCTCCCTGACATTTCCAGATAAATACTCATCTCCACTCTCCCACTGGTCTGTCAG
This sequence comes from Ruminococcus sp. AF46-10NS, assembly GCF_003474435.1. GTDB lineage: Bacteria > Bacillota > Clostridia > Lachnospirales > Lachnospiraceae > Blautia_A. The sequence goes on along the minus strand of NZ_QRNF01000013.1, from coordinate 45,290 downwards.
TGGGTTCTTAAATATAACTCCAACCAGTTCCTCCGTGATTTTTTCTTCTGTCTTTCCTGTCAGCTGTGCCATATAGGACAGATCCACCTTTGCTCTTTCATTCAATGATAATGCTAAGGCTTCTGTCGCAGTTTCCACACTGGTTACCGCCACTGCCTTTTTGATGGTTCGTTTCGTAAACATGTCTGCTTTTCGCTTCAATGTTCCATCTTCGTTCAGGTCTTCCAGAGAACACAACAGACAATAAGAAGCGTCATCAGAAAACGCCCGCTTGTTTGCATTACTTCCGATGACTCCATACTTTGCTGTGTAAGCATCATATACTTGATTCAATTTCTCCTGCTGTTTGTGAATTTCTTCATCTGTTACGGATTCTTCCATCTGCATGGCAATCAGTTCACGCACCGTGTCTCGGATCTCCACCATACCTTTTACACGTTCTGCAGTAGCGGCAGGCATCTTTACCTGATTCATCAGAGAGTTAACACGGTAATATACCTGATCATCTACAACCGCATAACTGTAATTACGAACATTCGGATCTGCCGGGATACTCTCTGGTACATCATCCAGTTCTGCATCCACATCAACTGCAGGTGCCATATTTCCATGAATATTCCTGACAGCTTCTGCAAGCTGGACTTCAAGATCAGCACCTTCTATCGGCATACAGGTTGTTTCCATACCATACGGACCGGATACCTCTTTCATCTCACCCAGAATCATTTCCGGATGGTCTGCAAAATACTGATTGACCGTAATTCCATTGGCATCACTTCCAAGATTCACCCACTCCGGCATCTCTTTTGTCATGCTGTCACGCTTCTGGAAGAATAAAATATCTGCACTGACTTCCGTTCCTGCATTTGCTTTGAATGCTGTGTTCGGCAGGCGGATGGCTCCAAGGAGATCGGCACGTTCTGCCAGATACTTTCGGACTTCCGGTGATGCTTTATCCATGGTTCCTTTTGTTGTGATCAAAGCTGCCACACCACCCGGACGCAACTGGTCGATTGTCTTTGCCAGAAAATAATCGTGAATCATAAAATTATAGCGGTCATATTGCCTGTCATTCACTTTATAAGCTCCAAATGGCACATTTCCGATTGCCACATCGAAGAAATCATTCGGATAATCTGTCTTCTCAAAACCTTTAATCTGGATATTGGCATCTGGGTAAAGCAGTTTTGCAATTCTACCGCTGATACTGTCCAGTTCCACACCATAGAGTTTTGACTGGTTCAGCTTCTCAGGAAGCATTCCAAAGAAGTTACCAACACCCATGGATGGCTCCAGGATATTTCCTTTTGTAAATCCCAGATTTTCCAACGCCTGATACATACTTTCAATCACGATTGGCTGTGTGTAATGGGCATTTAAGGTAGAAGCTCTGGCTGCTGCATATTCTTCCGGTGTAAGGACTGTCTTTAATTCCAGATATTCCGTCTCCCATGCGGATTTTGTTTCATCGAAAGCATCAGCAAGACCTCCCCAGCCTACATATCGGGATAAAATCTCCTGTTCGTCTGGTGTGGCATTGCGGTTTTCTTCCTCGCATTTCTTTAAAAGCTGGATTGCCATGATATTAGCACGGAACTTTTCCTTTGGTGTTCCCTGTCCCAGTTCATCATCTGTGATATGGAAGTTTGTTGCTGGAATATCAGACTGTTCTGGTGTTATATCTTCCTTTTTTTCTGCATCTTCTACTGCTTCCGGTTGTGTCTCAACTTCCGACGGTTCCTGATTTTCCTCTCGTATTTCCTGCTGATCAGAGCCTTCCTGCTCCACTTCCAAAGCCTGCTGAGCTCCTTCCAGATCCGCCTGTCTCTGTGCTTCCTGCCGTTCTTCATACTTTTCCAGTTCTTCCGGTGATAAGAAATCATCGGTGCGAATCAGCTGACGGACACGTTCTGCAACCTTATTCCACTTTAATAGAACTTCTACATCTGGACTGCCAATCTTCCCTTTCGCAAGTTTTAATCCTTTCGCATCATGGGAAGCATCGGATTCATACGCTCCCGGTATCCCAGGTGCTGCTCCACCTGTACCATACTCATTTTTCAGAAACTCAGCTGCATCCTTTATATCGTGATGTTCCATGAAATACTCATAGATCCGATTCCGTCCTCCGGCAGTGTCCCGCCTCTTCTAAGGACTGCATCTATCTCATCCTGTGTGATAAAGGAAAGGGCCGGACGTTCGACCGTAAATTTCTGGTCTACCCAGGAACGCTCCCTCTGGAGATCCTGAAAACGCTGGAAATATTCCGGATTATGCTGAATCTCCCACCTGCGATAATCTTCTGGATTCTCATCCATATCTTTCTGCAGCCATTCAAAGCGATGGGCAATTGCATCTGCTTCCGCTGAATCTGTCCAAGCTTCCCGCACGACATCCTGCCAATCCGAATATGATTGCTGCTCCTCCCGGTTTCTGCTGGTATCCCGAAAATGGAGTGCAAGAAGATTGGTCATTTCTTCCTGCTCCTGTTCAATGGCGTTATTGGAAATCAGATTATCCACGTAACTTCTATCCTCATACATATCCCGGATTCTGTCCGCCGCTTCTTTCCACGTAACCATGCGATCAAAGTTTCTTCTGGCGGAATCTCCCCGTCGGATACGGATACCATCATTGTCATACCAGATACTGATTTTCTGTCCATCTATGGTAAATCCTTTTCCACCTGTTTCATATTCCTCCTTCAGGAAGTTCTGCATTTCTTCATTATCCAGACCTTCAATCAGTCTTGCCGTAATATGAAACAGTGTATTTTTCTGTCCACTTCCCGTGCGGAGAATATCATCTACTACTTCATCAGAAATAAGAAAAGCGGCTGGCTGTTCTAATGCAGCTACCGCTTTCCTTATTTCTCCTAACTGTTCCTCTTCTGTCGGGAACAGACTTAATTGTAAATAATCTCCTGAATTACCAGTTCCTCTGCCTGTGCTTTGATCTGGTTCATGTGTCTGGTCCATGCCATCCCGTCTGCCATTTTGTCCGGTGCCGGGTTTTTCTCCAGAAGTTCTGACATCAGGTTGTCTACTCTCTGCCTTGCCTGGCTGTCGATTTCCATCAGATGACTGTCCAGACGGTTCTGTAAGGTCAGAATGTTGAATCTGGCTACTTTGTGGTTTCTCAGATACTCTTTCCTCATCAATCCGTACTTCCCGATCGTTCCTCTCGTCTCCTCCAGACTGATATCCGGAATCTGGTACTCTCCATTCTGGCTGTAAGTGATCTCTCTCATGCTCTGTTTCCTCCTTATTTTCTCCTCTATCTTCTGTGTTCCTTGTTTTGCTTTCACGAATTAACGTGTTAAATTCATTATAAGCTACTTCTTTTTCTTTTGCAACCGTTTTCAGATCTTTTTCCAAGTCATTCAACACATATCGTCCAATCTGCATCAATACCGGTCTGCTGATCTCATTCACAGAACTTCCAAGGTGTCCAATAACCTTTAACTGGTTAAAATCTGTAATATGACGAAAATCCTCTGCATCAAGATATTCCTGCACATCCAGTCCGCATCGGTTCAGTAACACATACCAGACACTGTTTGTCATCAGTTCCCGGAACTCCACTTTCTGATTCTGTTCATCCAGATCTTCCAGAAAAGTGCCGGCTACATCCATTTGCAGTTCGTCGAAAGCATCCGGCAACCAGGCCTGCACACTTTCTTCTGCCGCCTGGTGAAGAACCTCTGCTAATCCTCCCTCTGTTGCTTCCAGTGCCAGCCGCTCCTGCAGATAATCTGCCACCAGTTGTTCTCCTTCTGGATTAAGATTCCATAACTGCGGATCTCTGCCCAGATTTTTTACCTTATAAGTATCCTGCACATCAAAAACATATCGGAGTTTCGTTTTTGGTCCGGATGTGTTATCTATCAGGGCAATTCCTTTAGAACCCTTTTTAATCCATCGGTACATCTTCTGGTTCCAGATTTCCATGGATGCCACGGCTGTTGCTCCCGGACGCTGTGCATAGATCAAGAGCTGTTCCGGAAAAGTGTACCGGTACAGCCTGGATGCAGTATTTAGAAACCGCATCCATTCCTGCGGATTGGCAGCAACATCCTTTGCCACTTCCTCCGTCAGAAGTTCCATTGCATATAATTTATTTGCCATCTGTTACTCCCTTTCTTCTTCCCACTTTTCTTCTACAACATCGGCAATCCGTTCCATTGCCCTTGTCATAGAAGGAAAATTACTACTGTTACTTGCTTTTCCAATCTGATCAATAAGAAATTCCGGCATATCTGCAAGTGCTCCGGCAATCATAGCCTTTACCCGGATATCCTCCAGCATAAGAAGCTCTTTTACACCAAATTCTTCACCAAATACATCCTGATATCTCCGTAAGTCATCCAAAAGATATTCCGGTTTTAAATCTCTATCCATTTCCTTTCTTTTATCATCACCATATAAACACCAGTCCATATTCTTTTCTCCTCCATCTTCATAAATTAGGGACTGCTCACACAGTCCCCTCAAAATCATCGTTATTTCTCGTTATAATACTGAGGCAAGGTCTTTCGCCCTATTCTTTGGGATTGTATCTGTCCCTTTTGCTTTGATCTCCGCCTTGGCTTTCTCCAGTTTTCCATGGATTCCACCTTTTGCTTCTGTTCTCCCAGTTGCTTTTTCTGCTGCTTTTTCTTTCTCCAGACGTGCTTCCCTGCGTTCGGCATTTTCCATAACTGCTGTCTTTCCATCACAGAACTGAACCTTATCCGAAAGCTGTTCCTGCCTCTCTACCTGCGTCTCATTGACTTCCTGTACCATGGCATTTAATTCCGGTACTTCAAACATTCCGTTATCAGGAAGAATCAGCACCTCATGAATTGAAGAGGGAAGAACAAAATAATCACTTCCCAGGCATTCACCGATCTGCTTACGAATATCTTCCTGCAGTAACAGTGATGCACCATTCATTTTTTGTGCATTTGAAAGACAGAACATTGGATTTTCCATTGCTTCAACATTCAGTTTTTCATTCAAAAGATTTTCTGCTTCTTCACCAAAAATCATGGATTTTATCATTTCATTCATGTCCATCAAAACAACACCACGATTTCTGTCTGCCGCCACTGCATCTGCCTGGATTTGTTCTGCTGTCACACCCCATTCATTCATAAGATTGACAGTAACCGGAATACTACCAATTCCTCCCTCGTTTTCTTCCACATTCACTGCGTAATATGCTGCAAAATCTCCATGTTCGGTAACAACTTTATCAGCCAGGCGTTCTTCATTCCATTCCCGGTCACAGATTCTCACCTGTAATTTGTCCTTCATTTTTTCATAATCCAAAATATCCGGAAGACCCATATTGATAAATGCCGCTTTGTCCTGCACTTCAATACGCATATCTGCCACATCACCCACACAGGAATCCAGATTTTTTCCATTGACATATTCCATATAAAGAGAATCCAGATATACCATCGGCACAGCTCTTTGATCACCCTGTGGAATTGAAATGCCAGTCAACCTTAATCCATTATTTTTTGCAACTTCTTCAATACGGATTTCTCCATTCTGATATGAATCCGGCAAATAGTCTTTTACATTATCTTTGACATATTCATAAAATTCTTTTCTGTTCATCATACGCTTTTACCCCTTTCTGATCATGTGATGGTTCATTCTTTTCCTGCTGACCATCTGCTCGGCTTTTTTCTGATAAGCCATCATTCTTTTTAAAGTTCTCTCCTGGTTCTTTCTTGCTTCCTGTCTCTTTTCCATTGTTTTCATCATATTTTTCTGTCCCTTTCTGTGAATTTTTGTATTTTAAAGGGAGCCTGATTCAGGGCCCCCTTTACTGAGGATTACTGTTTTCTGATTTTCTTTCTGCTGATATAAAGTCCTGCCATGCCTCCGGCAGAGATAAGCAGAAGCAGAATCGGCAGCCAGATATTTGTGTTATCTCCTGTCTTCGGTGCATCTGATACCTTCGTCTCTTCATGGGACTGCGGCACATCTGGTGTGCTTGGTGTTTCCGGAACTTCCGGTTTCTCATTTGTCAGATTGAAAGTAACTTCTACAACCGGCGTACTGTCGTCTGCGTAGGCAAATGTCACTTCATGCTTGGTCTGATCCAGTGTGTATCCATCCAGTGTTTTTGTCTCCACCAGATAATACTTGATTGCTGTATCATATTTGCCGTTCTTGAATGCGGCAATCTCATACAGCTTACTCTCGGCATGACCGGCAGCATCTGTTTTTAAGGTTTCCAGGACCTTTCCTTTGCTGTCACGGAATTCAAATTCTACTCCTTTCAGCGGTTCCCCAGATGATTTATCTGTCTTATTGAGAATGACTTTTCCCTTGGCAGTATCATCTTTCATAACCACTTTCTGGATTTCTCCAGTATCCTTCACCTCAAATGTCACATCCGATGTCAGAAGATATCCTTTTGGTGCCTGTTCCTCTCGTAAGGTGTATCTACCAATTGGCAGTTTTTCAATATAGTGTGCCTCCTCTGTGGAAGTCCAGCTCTCTACTACCTGATCGTCCTTATCAAGAATCGTTAGTTTTGCACCAGGAATCTCTGTATCTCCTGTGATATCTGTCTTGCTGATCTGAACCTTGGTCACATCATCTTTCATCTCATGCTTCTGAATCTCAGCTGTATTCTCAACCGTAAAGGTAATGCTCTCTGCAGTAACATATCCGTCTGCCGGTTTTGTTTCCGTCATGGTATACTCATTACCTACAACAAGTTCTTTGATCACATGAGATTCTTCTGTAGAAGTCCATTCATCCACAACATTTCCATCTGCATCCGTCACTTTCAGGTGTGCACCTGGAAGTTCTTTGCCTGTGGTCAGGTCTGTTTTTGTCAGTTCCACTGTGGTCGGCTGATTTTCAAACGTAAAATCATAGCTTACTTCTGCCTGATCTTCTCCGGCATATTCAAAGGTAAACTCCTGCACTTCTTCCGTTGTCACAAATCCGTCCGGTGCACTGTTCTCTTTTACATAATATTTTCCATCTACTGGAAGATCTGCCGCAAAAGTGATCTGTCCTTTCTCATCGGTTGCTTTCTGCTCGATGAGGGAATCTTTCTCAAGCAACACATCTCCGTTTACATTTTTGATATCTTCACTGGTATAAAGGCCGAAGACGCCGCCTGCAAGAACACGGTCTGTATCTTTTTCTTTCTTCAGAACAGTAACCTTTACTTTCTGACGGGTATTCTGCCATTTTTCATCATAAGTGATTACCGGTGTGTCCTGATCACGGTAGGAAAGATCAACATATCTCGGTTCTCCATCCAATACATAGCCATGGGCAGTTTTAACTTCTTTCACATAGTATTTGCCTGCCGGGAGATTATCCATCTGTGCAATACCATTGGAATCTGTAGTAATAGTTCCTACTTTTTCATCTGCTTTGTAATAATCTTTGCTGACACCATCTGCCGCTTTGATATCTTCCGCAGCAAATACATCGAAAGTCACATCTGTAAGGCTTCCGGTTACATATTCGAAGAGATGCTCCACAGTGCCTTTTACATTGTCCAGAAGTGTCACTTTATCCAAAAATTCTCCATTTTTGTTGATGATTAAAAGTCCTGTCGGCACTTCATCTTTCATCTCTACCTTCTGAATCTCTGCGGTATCTTCCAGTGTGAACTTCACATCCGTTGCTTTCAGATATCCATACGGTGCGATTTCTTCACGAAGGGTATATTCCTCCCCAACGGTCAGTCGTTTAATCACATGTGGCTGGTCTTTTACAGAAGTCCACTGATCTACGACATTCCCCTCTCTATCAAGAACGGTGAGTTTTGCTCCATCCAGTTCCACACCTGTTGTCACATCTGATTTTGTAATTTCAACCGTTGTCGGCTGATTCTTCTTCACTGTTTTCAGTTTTACTGTCTTCACGTCCTGTCCCTGATAAGAAGCATCCAGATTCAGAACTTCATCGGAAGAAACGAATCCTGCCGGTGCCTTTAACTCTTTTACATAATACTGTCCGAGTGGCAGATCCAGCGTACAGGAAGCAATTCCATCTTTATCAGAAGTCATTTCCTGTAACAGGGTATCAGCGTTGACAATGACTTTGCCTTCTGCTTTGATATCATCTTTGTTATAAATGCCAAAGACTGCACCTTCTACCGTTGCTCCGTTTTCTGCATCCTGTTTTTCTACCTGGATTGCAACTTTCTGTCTGTCATCACCAACAGTCACTTCCTGTTCGATCACAGGTGTATCCTGATCTGCATAGACAAATGCTACATCCGATCTGTCATGGTTCAGAACAAATCCTTCCGGTGCTGTTTTTTCTACCACATAGTAAGAACCAAGCGGCAGGTTATCTGCAACTGCTTTTCCGTCTTCCCCGGTCGTTACCGTTGTTACCAGAGCATCTTTTGCATAAATCAGCTGTCTGTTTCCATTTTCATCTTTCTGATAATCCGGTGTGTAGATATTTTCCGCTGCATAGACGTTAAACTCTGCACCTTTCAGATATTTTTCTTCATAAACAAAATCCTTTTTGAATCCACTCAGCATCTCACCTTTTTTATAGATCGTCAGCTTTCCTTTTACCGGATGATTCTCGTAATCAACTGTGATAATGGCATCGCCGCTTTCTGAATCCATCTGATAAGCAGTGTTTGCATCAACAGCAATCTCCATATAATTCTTGTTGATTGTGTACCCTTCCGGTGCGTTGACTTCCTCAATCCGGTAATGTCCGATTTTCAGGTTCTTTGGCATGATCAGATAACCCTGACTGTCTGTAAAATAGGACTTGTGTGTGGTTGTCACAGGATAAGTAGTTACCTGCTCCACGTATTTTTTGTTATCCAGGTCATATACCTTAAATTCTGTTCCTGCAATCAGGACGGATTTCTTTGTTTCATCGTCTTTTTTCACAATTTTCAATTTTGCCTTGAACTCTTTGTCCAGAAGCACACGCCAGATCTGTGGCTCATTCGGATGGTTCTCTGTGATATTCACTTCAAAATCATCGACTGGCTTGTAATTGTGTGGTGTTGTTGTTTCACGGACAATATAGCTTCCAAATGGTAATGGAATACTGCAGGCATAACCTTTTTCATCTGTAAAAATCTCAGTAGCTCCGTTTTCTCCACTCACTACTGGTTTAGCAGAATCAAAATCATAGCTTCCATCTGCTTTCTTTGTAAGGGAAGATTTCAGATAAACTGTAAATCCGGCTCCGGATAACAGATCTGCATCGGTCTTTCCATTGTTGGCTGCTTTGATAATCTGGAACGGCTGCTTGATCACCTGTTCACTGGAAATGCATTCTCTTTTTACTTCTGCAGTCATATCACCTTCATAACTACATTCAAGATCATGTTCTTCTGTATCTGCCAGGTATCCGGTCGGTGGTGTGATCTCCTTGACGTAATATTTGCCAAGATATAAGCCATCTACAGAAGCCTGTCCTTTTTCATCCGTTGTAAGAGAAGCCACCTGTTCCCCTGCTTTATAAATCACACCGGTTGCTCCATCCGGATGCACGATATCTTCACGGGCATATAATCCGTAGACTGCACCTTTCAGTGTTGCATCGCCCTGCGGAACGGCTTTTCCTGTTTCTTTATCAACTTTGAATAAATTGATTTTTGCTGTCACACGGTCATTGCTGAAGGTATGGGCGAAAGATACGGTTGCTTCTTTATCATTGGTGTAAGAGAACTTGAACGTATACACGTCTTCTGTATTTCTTACATAGCCTTCTGGTGCCTGGTCTTCTTTTACGGAATAGGAATGATTGATAGGCAGATCTGCTGTGAATTTTGCCTTTCCATCCTCACCGGTAGTGGCTTTCTCAATCAGGGTGCCTTTCTTTACAACAACTACACCATCTGCATTTTTGATATCGTCTGCCGCATACAGGGCGAAAATACCACCTTCCAGCGGTTTCTTTGTATCTTTATCCTGTTTTACTACAGTGACTTCTGCTTTCTGACGCTCATTGTTGAAGGTGACATCCGCAAATACAACTTCTTTATTCTGTCCGGCATAAGTCAGCGTCACTGTCTTTTCTTCGCCGCCATTATAGAAGTTGTCCGGTGCTTTTGCTTCTTTTACCACATAAGTTCCTAGATGGAGATTCTTCAGGGTAACAGAGCCATTCTCACCTGTTGTCAGATTTTCTTTCACCAGATCACCTTTGCTGTACACTTTTGTACCATACGCAGTCACAATATCTGCTCCGGCATACACGTTGTAAACAGCATTTTTTTGTCTGCGGTTCTCATAATGGAATACGGTTCCACTCTCACTGACTTCTGCTCCGGTAAGCACCTGACCTTCTTTATAAACAGTAAGCTCTGCAAGCTGCTCCTTATTTTCCACGGTTACAGCTGAGGTCTTACTTGCTACCAGTTTTACATTTGTTGCCGTTGCATTTACTACATATCCCTGTGGTGCTGTGATTTCTTTCAGATAAACGGTATCCTGTGTCTTGATAATCGTAACAGAGGATTTTCCATTCTTATCTGTTGCAGGCATCTGAGTGATCAGCTTTGTACAAGCCTCATCGCTGTAAACGCCAAATACTGCACCTGCAAGATTGACATTCGCTGTATCGTCTTTCTTTACGATTTCGATCGTAGCCTGTTCAATCCATGACACCTTTAAGCTTACATATTTTTCATCAGCAACACCTTCTCCAAATACAAATGCCAGATCCTGAACACTTGCATTCGTAGTCAATTTATATGCTGAATAATCTTTTGTAATACTTCCCTTCATTTTTGCAGAAAAAGTATCACTTACATCTCTTGTCTGTGTCAGAGGAGCTGAGAGATAAAACGTGGTTCCTCCTCCAATTGTTACGCTTGCACCTGCCGCACTTACGGTTCCAGTAGATACATTATGGAGCTTTACTCCTTTTGGTAAGTCCATTGTGATTTTCTGCTGGGAAGATGCGTTGAACTTAATGTTCTCCGTTCTCTGAACATTTCTATCTACATAAGCTTTTACATCCGGCTTTGAAAATGACATCGCTACATCTGGTATTTCCGGCTTATTCACACAATAATTATAGAGTTCTTTTGCCAAAGCCTCTCCTGTAGCATTGGTTCCGTAAAATGCATCACTGCTTCCGTTGGCATATGATGCAGCCATGTGAATGATGATGAATCTTTTTCCTTCTGAAAAATCCGTGTGTTTATTCGCAAAAAAGCTTTCGCTCCCTGCGGCATCTGTGCCGTAATAACACACTTTTGCTAACGCCTGATTGTCTCCAATCTTTGTAATTGTATAATTTCCAGATCCAGGTCCTGGCTTAGCTGGCTGTACACAATACGCAATTGCTCTGACGTTTCCGTAGCTGATATAGTACGGCTCTGTCAGATAGGTTCCAAGATTATAATCTGCATATCTATACAGTGGTCCTTTTTCAATTGTTACCTGCTGTGTACTTCTTGCTGAATAAGCTGAAACTGCTTCAAATGTTGCAATCTCTCCCTCTTCCATAGCATCAAGATCCACACCTTCGTCTCCTGCCTGTTCCAAAACATCATGAAGCTCTAACCCTGATTCTTCATCATAGGTATCCTGATTCTGTGCCTGCTCTACTAAATCATCAAATTCATCAGCGTCAATATCGGTAATCTCCGAGTCTGCTTCTGAATCCTCCGCTTCCTCTGTCTGCTGTTCACTGCCAGCGGTTTCTGATTCGGTCACTGCTTCACTCCCTGCAGTTTCAGTCTGAGCTTCTGTTGCTTTCTCACGCACAATCAGTTTTCGGCTGATCTGGTACTTCGGATGCTCTTGATTTACCGGTTCCACATAATAGACCGCTTTGTAAGTGTCCGCATGATCTGTCGTAAAATCCTCATCCTTGTCATTCTTTGCTTCCTCAAATGTGACTTTGACCTTGTTATCATCCTTGATTTCCAGTCCCGTGTAATCTGATTTCACATCAAATACACTGCCTGTTTCAATTTCATAATCTTTGGCAGTCACCACCTCATCTTCATCCAGAAGGTCTTTCACTTCCTCATAAAGTGGAGGTTTTTCCTCTGGCTGGATCTCCGCTGCATATGCCGTCATCGGAGACAGCACTGTACTAAGCATTGTCATGCCTGCCAGCAAGCCAGATACTACTTTTCTAAAATTACCTTTTTTCTTCATGCTAAGGTCCTCTCTTTCATATATTTGTATTAAAACAGACAGTCCTTAGACTGCCTGCAATACACTACTTATCGTTGTGGAAAAATAAGATTGAACTGTACATTTCCCTCTCCGGGATCGACCATCTCCACAGTTGCTTCATACTGTCTCCCTGTTTTTCTTGATACCAGATCCTTATAATGGATTTTTCCTTTAGACAGGAACTTCTTTGCTGCCACCTTATCCATCTTTTTTCCCTGGCTTGCAAGAAATTTATCATTTTTCCATAAGGTAAAAGCACATTTCCGGTCAGAACAGTAAAAATTTACTTTTCCTTCCCTGACATCTGCTCCACAGCGGGGACATTTGCCAATGACTTCTCCTTTTGCCTTTCCCTGAAACTGATTTTTCTTCTCTTCTGAAATCCCCTGATACCTGGCAACCAGTTCCTGCATCAGCTCTGTAATCCCATTTAGGAATTCATCTGCTGTCTCTGTATTCTGGGCAATATGATTCAATGCCATTTCCCACTCTGCGGTCATCTTCGGAGATTTAATCTCATCCGGTAGAACCGTAATCAGCACATTTCCATCATCTGTCGGCACCAGATTTTTCTTTTCCCTTTTCACAAAGCCAGACTGAATCAGTTTTTCAATGATTGCTGCCCTTGTTGCAGGAGTACCAAGTCCTTTCTTTTCTGTATCTTCGGTCAGCTCTTCATTCCCTGCACGTTCCATCGCAGAAAGCAGGGTATCTTCTGTGTACTGTTTCGGTGGCTGTGTAAAATGCTCCGATACAAAAGAATCACAGGGACCATAATGCTTGCCTGCCCAGATATCCAACTCCGGCTCTTCTTTTTCTGCAATGATTCCAAAGAACTGTTTCAGTTTTTTCTCAATTGTCTTGAACCCTTCCTGTTTTGTTTTCTTTGCATTGAGATAAAACGTATGATAATTGCAGGTAATCTGACATTTATGACTCTCATAAATATAAGGATCTGCAGTTGCTGTCAGAACCCTGGCACTGATCAAATACAAAATCTTGCGGCTTCGTTCTTTCAGTTCACCAATATCTGCTTTGGCTACTTCCATGGTTGGGATAATCGCATGGTGATCGGATACTTTCTTTGAATTTAATACCTTACTCACGTCCGGTTGATATTCCAGACCTTCAGCATAAGGCATTTTCCCAAATAACATCTGAATCAGAGTTTCTGTACTTTCTCCCATCTCATCTGTCAGATACTGGCTGTCTGTTCTCGGATAAGTGACAAGCTTCTGCTCATACATCTCCTGCACAGCATCCAATGTCTGCTGTGCGGTATAGCCAAACATTCTGTTAGCTTCCCTCTGCAGGGTGGTCAGATCATAAAGCTTCGGAGGGCGGACCGTTTTCTCTTTCACATCATCCTTCTCCACTTCGCACATGCGCTCCTGACACTCTGCAGCCACTTTATCTGCATCTTCTTTTTTCTGAAAATTCTCTGTGACCGCATCCATATCGTCAAATTTGATATGAGCCATATAATATTTCTCTTTGGTAAATTCCTTGATCTTCTGATTTCGATCCACGATCATGGCAAGTGTTGGTGTCTGTACTCTTCCAACTTTCAGATTCTGGTTATACAGAACAGAAAAAAGACGGCTCGCATTGATTCCCACCAGCCAGTCAGCCTTTGCCCTGCAAAGAGCTGACTGATAGAGACTGTCATAACACGAACCGTCTTTTAATGACGCAAATCCATCTTTAATTGCCTGTTCTTCCATGGAAGAGATCCAGAGTCGCTTCATCGGCTTTTTACATCCTGCCTGCTCATACACCAGACGGAAGATCAGCTCACCTTCACGTCCTGCATCAGTGGCACAGATCACTTCATCTACTTTGGAATCTCTCATAAGTTTCTTTAAGATTCCAAACTGCTTTTTCGTACCTTCCAATACCTTATGTTTCCAACATTCTGGCACAATCGGCAGATCATCATATCTCCATTTTTTATATTTTTCATCGTATTCCGATGCATCACATAATCCAACTAGATGTCCTACGCACCAGGAAACGATATAACCGTTTCCCTCCACGTAGCCATCTTTTCTTGTTCTGGCTCCAAGCACGGAAGCCAGTGCCATCGCAACCGATGGCTTTTCTGCAATCACTAATTTCATTTACTCCTGCTCCTCTTCTTCATCTTCTAGTACCTCATCATTGAAATCTTCATCTTTCAAAACTTCTGTCCCTGCATTTTCCTGTTCTTCCTGCTCATCTGCATCGTCTACTTCCCGTTTTTCTGACTCTGAATCTTCGGATTCATTTTCATCCTCTTCCATCTCATCTTCATCATCATATTCATGTTTCGGTTTGTAGACTTTCAAGTAATAACCACCTGCCGCAGCTCCAACAGCAACCAATCCGATCAGTAGATAAGTCCCTGCCAAACTTTTGTCTTCTGGCATCTGAATTTCATCCTCTACCTTATCTTTCTCATCTGTCTCTGTCGTTTCCGGCTTTTCTTCTTCAGCCTGTTTCTCTGGTTCTGCATAAACAATATCTACTTCCGGAAGTGTCACAGAATCAGAAAGTGTGAAGTTCATCAGGTCTTTCTCACTGACTTCGGTAAGGAAATACACATTATCCTGAGATTTTGAATTGTCGATGATCAGATAAAAAATCTTACCACTCTTAGTTGAAATGGTATAAAACTCTTTTGTGCCTTCCGTAGCTGTTTTGGTAACAGAATCTGCTGTCTCGCCTTCTTTATTAAGCTGTTCCTCAATACCTGTCACTGTCCGATCATCCACAGTTCCTTTTGCATCTGTTGGCTCAGAAGCCTGTGCATCCTGCGGAAGTGGTGAAGTCGTTGTTTTCTCAGTCCCAGTTGCATCTGCACTGGTCGTGGTTGCCATCGCACCATTGCTGTCACCTGAAGTTTTCTGTTTCTCTGCCTGCTTCTTTGCCCATTCATAATAAGGATTCTGCAACACATACTTTTCAGAAGTATTTCCGGCACCATCCGTTACCGTGATTTCAATCTGTTTTGTTGTAAAATCTTTCTGTGTCAGTTGCACTCTCAGCATTCCATCCTTCAGATCTGTATAAGTGGTGCCATTAACTGTCACAGAAGTAATGCCGGAAACGGTATCATTTCCCTGAATCGTCAGTACACCATCTGTCAGAGATGCAGAAAGCGTAGGCTTTTCTGTGTCATAACACTTAATAGAGCGATTCTGCTCATAGACCTTCCCCTCACCATCTGTCACACGCACATAGACCGTCTGATTACCAGTAATGGAAATACTTCCATTCCCTGTCACATCCTGCCAGCTTCCGTCTTTCCCAGCTTTCGCTCAATTTTTGTGATAGAAAATCCTTCTGGCATATGACTGGCATCCACAGTAATTGCGACTGCCGTTTCCCCCTGTCTCCAGCCATCTGGCTTTTCAATCGTAATTGCGGGTGCTGTATTCTCTGCCGCTAACACACTCTGTGTCTGCAACATAGGCGATGTCAAGCAAAGAATCGTTGTTGCCGCAAGCAATCCTTTTTTCACGCTATTTTTAGATTTCTTCTGTTTCATCTTCTCTAAATTCATCATCAGACCTTGTTTCCTCCTTCTGTATTTCTACCCTGCCGGGCAGTTCATTTTTCATTCTCTTTTTGAAAGCTTCCAGCTCTGGAATGCTCATATCCATTGCACGGATAATTTTTACAATTTCCAGATTTTCCGCTTCTGTTTTTGCTATCTCCGCAGCCTTGAAACGCTTTAAATCTGCTTCATATCTGGCTTTGGATGCTTCCATTTTTTCCTTGGCTTTCTCATAATCTGCCGTTGCTTTTTCAAGACTTTTCATCGCTTCTCCTTTCCGGACGGCTGTTACACCGCCCTTTTCCTTACCATCGTCCGAATCCATAGAAATGACTCTGCCAGTATGGAGAGTTGATGGACGTATACTGCACCGGATGCCCACAATGGATCATCTGACCATTGCCCACATAGATTCCGATATGCGTTACCGGAACTCCTGCATCGTAAGTACCTGTAAAGAAGATCAGATCTCCTGGCTGTGCTTCTGACTGAGATACCGGCGTACAAATGTCATACAATCCCTGTGCCGTTAATCTTCCTGTATTCCTTACACCTGAATGTGTCAGGCAGTAACTTACGAATCCAGAACAGTCAAATCCACTTGGCGAATATCCACCCCACACATACGGTGTCCCAAGATATCTCGCTGCTTCATTTAACAAACGCTGTGCTGCTTCACTGGTATATTCATTGCCGCCAAATCCTGCCCCTTCTCCTGTTTCCAGATAAAAGATCGGGTTTAACCGCTCTCCATTTTTCAGAAGTTCAATGTGAAGATGGCTTCCTGTAGAATTTCCAGTATTTCCTACAAGCCCTATCTCATCACCTTTCGTGACGGATGCTCCTGCAGATACACTCCGGCTGCTTAAATGTGCATACCGCAGTTCATAGCCTTTACTGTCCTTGATCACAACATAATTGCCATAGCTGTCGTTATAAGCAGAAGTTGTAACCGTTCCGGTCAGCCCTGCCATTACTTTTGTCCCTTCCGGTGCTCCGATATCCATACCATTATGAAGCTGATTTGCTCCTGATATTGGATGAATCCTGTATCCATAATAGCTGGTCACACTGGAATACCAGTTAAAATCAACCGGTGTTGCAAACATCTGCAAGTTGCCTTTTGTATCGTTGTAGGCACTGAACAGTTCTTTCTGGAAAAATCCCAACCTGTCCTGACAGATTGACATCAGGTTTCCACTATTTAAGGTGACATTCAGCACATCTACATCTCTTGTCCTGGTCACTTCCACTTCATTGCTTCCATTATCATCTGCCAGATAACATTCCCATGTTTGATGTCCATGTGCAGATGCTGCCGCATGACTGTCATAATAGACATCAAACTGTACACCGTATCTTGCGAAAGCTCCGGTATCTTCTACAGTATATTCGACACCATTCATAACTACCTTTGTTCCCATTGGTACAAACGGATTGGAAGCATCTACCGCTAAGGTATGATTGGCAGTTGGATATGCTCCACTGGCAGTCGGTCCTCCGCTCCAAATACCACAACAAATTGGGCAGTTACAATACCCACTGGTCACAACCTGTCCCAAAGATTCTCCAACTCTTACAGTTGCTGTCTCTGTCACAGTCTCATTGACTGCTTCTGTTTCTAACCGATACTGCAATGCAAAAAGAGCATCCAGTTCTGGCTTTACCTGTTCAAAGGTAAATTCTTCATACTTTGCTGACAGATAACTGATCAGGATAAACGGATCATGCTCAATAGGTCCGATGTTATATCGGTATTCCTCATGTCCCGGTTCTTCAGATTCCATGTTGTTGATCCGCTCCTGCAGATTAGCTTCCAGCTGTGTATAATACAATTCCGCTTCCCGGATTGCCTGATCCGATGACAGATAACTGGTCCCTGTGTAAGTGATTACATTTTGTAAAAACACTGCAGAACATGACGTGACATTCGTTATGATCAGAAACATCAATCCGATCAGAACTGCTACACTGATATACACCTTCCGATTTTCTTTAAAGAAGTTGGTGACCTTACCGCCAATCTTCTTAATATAATCAATCGTACCTTTTGTAGCTGTTCCTACTGTCTGTTCACTTCGCTTCGCTTTGGCATAATCCCATTTGATCTGTTGCTTCTGAATCTGTTTTTTCAGCTTCTTCTGCTCCTGATGGGATGCAGCCTGTGCCTGTTTCTCTTCCTGTCTTTCAAGTCTGCTTCTTTTTCTGGATGCCCACTGTTTCCTGCGTCTGGCACTTCTCTGTTCCAGCCGGTAAACACCTTCGCCGCTTTCTTCTAACTTATGGGCACCTTCTACCGCCGCATTATCGTCTTCATTTTTGCTGATCTCACGGTGCAATGCTACGGAAGTTGCACTTCCTGCTTTCTTGACAACAGAAGTTTTTTCTGTTTTCACAGATTCCCCTTCACCAAACTTCAAACGGGATTTTTTCTTTCCAGGAGTTTCTCCTTCATTTGCCTGATAGACCTGTGCTTTCTTGGAATGCTGCTTTGCTTCCTTTTTCTTTCTTGCTTCTTCATAAGAAAACTTTTTGGCTTTTTCTTTCTGTTTCTGATGGCGGAAATTGACTCCATCCGTATCCATCTGGTTCAATTTCTCCATATCTTTGTCATTTTTCACAGAAGCACCAGTTTCCTCATAAGCAAACTTCAAACGTTGTTTTTGTTTTGGCTTTTTGCTGCCACCTGTCTGATTTCTCCGGCTGTCTCCTCTGTTTTCTGATAGATCAGCACGTTTTTCTTTCAGTCTCCCTGACTGTCCGGCTTCGGATTCTTCTGCAAGTCTGGATTCTTTTCCGACTTCAGCACGGATTCTTTTTCTATTTTGCTGTTTACTACTCTGTCCAAAATCCTCACTTTGCTTCTCTGTCCGTATCAGTTCCGGTGCATCTCTGGATTTTTGCACAGAGGGTCGAATATTTTTCCCACTCCGTTCAGACTGGCGGGGAGACTTATCCACAAGGTTTTCTTCTTTTTCCCCCTGTTTTCTTCCCATCTGCACATCACCGACACGGTTACTGACACGAACAGAAGATTTATCTGTCAGGTTTTCTTCCACCAGACCATCCTTGGTCATCTTCTGGACTTTCTTGTCCCTGACTTTCATTCTCTGTTCTGCCACTGATTACTCCTCCTTCTTCGGATACCCTTTCCCTGCCTGTAATAAACAGAGAAAAGCGATGCCAAAAACAGCACCGCCACTAAAAGTTAATACATATGAAATTGCTCGTAACATTGTTTTCTCCTTTGTTTTAACCTGCTTCAGAAGTCTCCTCCAAGCGGGTTGTCATGATTTTATAGAGGGAATTCTTCGGGAATCTGTCTACAAATGGGATAATGACATTTCCATAAAACAGAAGTCCTTCACCCTCATTACTGTTGGTTACATAGGACAGCTGGGTTGGTGAGATATTCAGCTGTTTTGCCAGAATCTGCCTGTCTCCGGAAGCCTGGTTCAGCATATAAATAAAATCTGAATTTTCAAATATATTCTCGATTTCCCTGGAAGACAGCAAATCCTTAATATTCTGAGTGATGCCAGTTGGAATACCACCCCATTTACGGAATCGCTTCCAGATCTCCACACTATAAGCTGCAGTCTGTTCCTCTTTTAAGAGAAGATGGAACTCATCCACATAGTATCTGGTGGACTTATGGGCAGAACGGTTCATCGTTACCCTGTTCCAGACCTGATCCTGGATTACAAGCATCCCGATCTTTTTCAACTGCTTACCAAGCTCCTTGATATCAAAACAGACAATGCGGTTATTGATATCCACGTTTGTCTGATGATTAAATACATTCAGAGAACCTGTAACATAGATTTCCAACGAAGTGGCCAGTCGCTGTGCTTCCGGCTCTTCCTGTTTTCTCAGAAGGTTATATAAATCCTCCAGGATTGGCATCTTCTCCGGCACTGGATCGGCAAGATATTCCTGATATACTAACCGTACACAGCGGTCAATGATGGTCTTTTCTACCGGCTCCAGTCCATTCTTTCCTCCAACAATCAGCTCACACAAAGACAGAATAAAATCTGCTTTCAGTGACAGTGGATTATCTTCCTCGGAATAGTTCAGGTTCAGATCCATTGGATTGATATACTGGTCAGATACTGGCGAAACCCGAACTACCTGCCCATGCAGTGCCTGCACAAGTGCCGAATATTCGGCTTCTGGATCACAGACAATGATATCGTCTTCCGTAATCAGGAAGCAGTTTGTAATTTCCCTCTTTGCTGAGAAGGACTTACCGGAACCAGGTGTACCAAGAATCAGTCCATTCGGGTTCTTCAGACGTTTCCGATCAACCATGATCATGTTGTTGGATAATGCATTTAATCCATAATAAAGAGCTTCCCCTTCCTGAAACAGTTCCTGTGTCGTAAATGGCACGAAGATCGCTGTTGAAGATGTGGTAAGCCCTCTCTGAATTTCAATTCGATTGACTCCCAGTGGAATACAGGACATGAGTGCTGCTTCCTGCTGATAATCCAGTTGTTTTAAAGAACAGTTATATTTCTGTGCAATTCCCTGCACCTGGAAAATATTATTATCCAGCTTCTGACGCTTCTTTGCGGTATTCATTACCAGAAATGTCACAAGGAACATTCTCTCATTTCTGGACTGCAGATCTTCCAACAGGTTCTTCGCCTCTTCTCCATAGGTTACAAGGTCTGATGGAAGCACGTCCATATCATAACCGGAACGTACCGCCCGTTTCTGCTCTTCAATCTTCATCTTATCCAGATCTGAAATCTTGCTCTTGATCATTTTGATTGCTGAACTCTGATCAATGGACTGGATATGAATGTTGACATTGATGCTGTCATCCACATCCAGGAAGTCTGCAAGCATCCGGTCTGTCAGCTCCGGTGCAAGAATCTGCAGGTAACTCACACTCCCCATCGTTCTTCCCATCATAAATGTCTGATTCTTGGAAAAGTTAAAGGAAGTCGGTGCAATAAAATCTTTGGTCTTTAATCCGGTTTCCGGCAGCATCTTATACTGGAACTTAAATGGTTCAATCCGATCCTGGTTGAACACATGATATAGAATCTCCAGCCTTTCCAGACCATTTAGTGAATGTGCCTGTGCTCCCAGGACCTTAAAGTTGTTTAAGATATCTGTTTCGATTCTTTCAAGCCTTGGTCTTGCCACCTTCAGGCTTTCTGCTTCGATTCCAAAAGTGATATACTTTGTCTTCACCAGACCATTATTTCCTTTTGAAAGCTGATTTTTCAACATAGTACGGTACTCATCACGAATGGCATTGAAGTCATCGTTCTGATCAGGAATGTCAATGCTTTTCTCAAATTCTGCCACATCCACCTGCTGATTGATAAAGGACAGCTGCACACTGATGGAAGAATCAAAGTAATTTAAGAAATCACAGTAATTCTCAAATATCGTGGTCTTATCCTCATTTAAAGCAAGCTGATAGTTGATGTCATAAAACTGAATCGTCTTGGAGAAAAAGTTCTTTGTCACCTGGCAAATACCATCCTGCAGCATCCGAATATACGGAATACTCTGCTGCGCAGTTGTAGGAATATTTTTCTGTTTCCTGCAGTCCCGTTCCTGCTTCTTCCTACGCTTTTCCTGTTCTCTTTCTTTTCTGCTTTTTTTGTTTCTTCTTTCCTGACGGTTTCTTTTTTCCACCAGGGACAGACGCTCCTGCTGAGCCTCCTGCTTTGTCTTTTTTGCCATCCGGCACACCCTCCTTTTTTACAAGGGTGGAAATCTCCTGATAAAAATTTTCTGTCTTATATGGTCTTACTGACGGACAGATAAACTTCTGTCGAATGATATTTGCCACCACTTTTTCAAAGGGAAGCCCGTCTTTTTCATACATTGCCATGAAGAAAAATGGAAGCATGATCGTTACCATCAGGATGGCTGCGATACTGGAACCGATTGGTTTTCTCATGAACAGATAAAACGGAATTCCCACTACTGCGGCAAGTGAAAAGAAAATCAGCTGCCGTTTTGTCAGATTTAACGCTACTTTTGTTTTGACCTTGGTAAGGTCTTTTGGTACTGGTACATACGCCATGGTATGCGCTCCTTTCCTGCCCGCTAATGGGCATTGAATATTGATTTGCTAAGGCTTCCGGTCTTGAATAATGAAAATGCAAGAATCACGGTATAAGCCGCTACTGAAAACATTGCTGCATGAAGGTCACTGGATATGGTCATTGCATTTACTAAAACTGCATAAATTCCCACACAGACCATCATGAAGAATCCCTGAAATGCCAGTGCGAACAAGCCTTTTAAATAGTTGTTTCCGATATTGCCCCATTCCTTATTGGTCATGGTGGCAAACGGAATTGGTGCTATGGAAGTATAAAGGTAAATCTCTATCATTCTTCCGTATAAAATAACGGTTATAATGATCGACAGAATCCGCATGGTAATACTGATCAGCAGCGTTTCCATGGATAACAAGAACAAATCCCCCAGTTCCATATCTTCCAGTGCATCCACAATCCTTGTGATTGCTTCCGATGCGTCCACTGCTGTGTTTCCGGAAATTACTCCGGCGGCATTGTTGACCACATGCTGGCCAACGTCAAAGACCGCCATCGTGATATTGAACGTATTCGTCACCAGATAAATGGCTACATACGCCTTAAAGATCCAGAGGAAAATGTTGTAAGTCTCAAATTCATGGAAATTGTTTTTCTGCGTTACCATCGTAATCAGTTCATAGCACAGGACAAATGTGATGATCAGTCCCGCAATGGGGACAATCACCGTTTGGGAAATGTTCTGGATCAGATTGAAGATTCCGGCATTCCATCCCTGCGGTGTCTGTCCCACCTGCCCGGCTATGGTTCCCACCTGCTCATTGACAGACGTGAACATGTTATCCAAACAGGACTTGATAAGCCCGATCAGGATATCCTTTATCGCTTCCGTAATTCTCTCAATGATGGTGTTCATCTACCACTCCTCTTAAGAGAACAATGTTGCCAGCTGTGGAATCAGGGTAGTTCCCAGCAGCATGATTCCGGCACCAGCCATCAGCTGTTTTATCCCCAATTAGGTGTAAAACTCTGCTCGATGGCGGGCGGCGGCGTACAAAAAATCTATATGGTGTTTTTAAGAGAATCGTCCCGGCGGGACAGGTCAGGCAGTGACCTGTTCCACCTCCGGGATGGGTTTGAGATTAAAATGAATTTCGATAGAAATGTGTCTTGTTTTATCTTCGTCAATGCGCTCATGCACGACGATTTCTTTGATTAAGCGGTTAAGGGTGGCTGCGTCCAGCTCTGTGATGTTGGCATATTCCTGAATGGCTTCCACCCATTGTTTTGCGTCATTGGCAAGCTGGGCTTCATCGGACAGCCGCTTCCTGCCCTCGGACACTTTTGCTTTAAGCTCCGTCTGCTCGGTCTGTGTCTTTTCCAGCATGGTGTTGAAATTCTGCTCACTGATACGCCCTGCAATCATATCCTCATAAAGCCGCATGACCATTTTATCCAGAACCTCAATCCGTTCCTCGTCCCTTGTAAGGGAGCGTTCCATTGCTTCCCGCTGTTCCCGCTGCTCGGCTTCACAGGTATTAGTCAGGCGGTCGGCAACCGCTTTCCCGTCCATCAGGGCAGCTCTGGCACATTCCCGGATTTTCCGCAGCACATGGCTGTAAAGGGTGTCATAGTCAATCCGGTGCTGGGTGCAGTGGTTCTTTCCAAAGGCATTGTAGGTCTTGCAGGAATAAATCTGCTGGGGATGTTTTGCGTTTGTGTAGCGTATCGTCAGCGACTTCCCACACTCGCCGCATTTTATCAGTCCGGCAAACAGGCTGATTTCATTGGTCTGCCCCGGACGCTGGCGGGATTTCAGCTTGTTCTGCACAATGTCAAAGCTCATGCGGTCAATCAGCGGTTCATGCTGTTCCTCCACTACAATCCAGTCCTCCGGCTTCTTTTCCCCAATCGTGCCGATTTTGAAACGGTAGTCCTTTTTCTGGGAAGCAATCGCCCCGGTGTAGACGGGATTCATCAAAAGGTCTTTGATAACTGAGAAGTCCCACATATACCGCCCGTTTTCCGGGTCTTTCTTTTCCCATTTGGTGCGGGTATTGCGAAGCCCCCGTTCCCGGTTCCACCATGTGGGGCAGGGGATTTTTTCTTCCTCCAGCCGTCTGCGGATATAGTTCGGACCATGACCGTTTAGGGCATATCCGAAAATCAGCCGCACAATCGGGGCGGTTTCCTCGTCAATGAGCAGATGGTTTTTGTCCTCCGGGTCTTTCCGATACCCAAACGGGGCAAGACACCCGGTAAACTGTCCTTTCTGCGCTTTCAGAAGATAAGAGGAATGGACTTTCTTGGAAATATCCTTGCTGTACATCTCGTTCAGGATATTCTTGAACGGGGCAATATCGTTGTTATCCCGCAGGGTGTCGATACCGTCATTCATGGCGATATAGCGGACACCGTTTCTTGGGAAAAAGTCCTCAATCAAATGCCCGGTTTGCAGATAGTTACGACCCAGACGGCTGAGGTCTTTCGTGATGACAAGGTTGATCTGCCTGCGCTCAATGGCTCTCAACATTCTCTGTAAATCAGGACGCTCCATATTAAGACCTGTGAAACCATCGTCCTGATAGACTGCCACAACCTCCCATCCCTGCTTTTCGCAGTATTTTTCCAGCATATCACGCTGGTTTGCGATACTGGCACTTTCGCCTTGCAGGTCATCGTCCTTTGACAGCCTGCAATAGACCGCTGCACGATAGCCCCCGGCAAGTGCCTTTCCGATTGTTCTATATTCCATTTCGTTCATCATAGCCATTTACCCACACAATCCAGACGGTATCTGGCTCTTTTGAACCTCATCTTCATTATACTTCAAATCTTTCTTTTTAGCAAGATATTCTTTTGTATTTGTCTTTCCATATTTCTGGGAAATCAGGCTGACGAACACATCGGTTGCGTCCAGTTCCCCGTCAAACACCGTTGTAACATGAATCTCTGTTTTGTTTTTTGCCATAGGCAGTTATCCTCCATACATGAAAATAGCCAGACAGAGGGTGTCGGCAACGAAGTCCGGCAACGGGCTTCAAAAGACCTTGCAAACAATCTCAATCTGGCGATGGTTACTATTTATACTTTTCTTTTATTTTTCTGTTGTTTTGGTTGTCATAGGGGAGAAAAGCCGATAGTTTCGGGATTTTCCCCGGCAACCGGCTCGGCAACGGGATAGCAACAGGGGGTGCAACGGGCTGTCATTTTCAGAATGGAAGCTCCATCTGTTCTGTGACCTCCACAAAACCATCCATCGTTTTTTCAGACGGGTTGCCGGAGTCCGTTGCCGGGTTTTCACGCTCCCATCCCTTTTGTCTGCCATATTCTGAAAACATTCTTGGATTCGGGAAGTACCGCCAGCGGTCAATGCACTGGTTCATAATCTCGTTGATTTCCCGGATTTCCCATTGCTTCGGCTCGTCAAAAGCATGGTTCAAGGCTTCCTTATAGAGCTGCTTGGAGCAGACCATGTTCCCGGTGTACTTATCAAGATACGCCTGTATCATCCCGGCTTTGGTGTCCTCCGGCATAAAATCCCGCTGGTGTTCTTTGAGATACCGCTGCATGGCGGGGCTGAAAGCCAGCTTGAACCTGCCACTTCGGTAAATCTCCATCGCTTCTGCCCACATCTGCTCGATATAGGCTCTGGAAGCAGCTTCGTCCTCCAAAATGTGAACCTCGGCTTGCTCCGGGTACACCATGACGGGGATAAAGCGGCGGTTGCCGGAACGGTCAAGGGGCAGGAAGTCAAGGGCATTGGAAGTGCCGCCAAATACGCACTGACGGGGGCGGTCTGCCGGATGGGTTTCATAGGGTATCTTGTAAACCTCTTTCTGCCGGCTTAAAAATGACTTGATTTCCTCAATGCTCTTGGCGTTTGCGGTTGCCATCATTTCCGACATTTCAATAATCCAGTGACCTTGCAGCTTGCGGTACACATTGTCATCATCCAGCTTCCGCAAATCATCGGAGAACCACTCGTCCCGGACTGCCAGCAGACGGAAGAAGGTGGACTTGCCAGCCCCCTGACCGCCGACCAGACAGAGCATGATTTCAAACTTACACCCCGGCTGAAAGGCTCGTGAGATTGCACCCAGCAGGAACAGCTTCAACGCTTCATAGGTGTAATCATCTGCGTCAGCCCCCAGAAAGTGCCGCAGGCAGAAACGGATTCGTTCTGTCCCGTCCCACACAAGGGTACTTAAATAGTCCCGGATGGGATGGTACTTGTTTTCATTCGCCACAATCCCGATGGCGTTATCAATCTTTTTCTCATTGGTAAGCCCGTAGGTTTCTTCCAGATAAAGAAGCAGATACTTCATGTCCGTATCGTTCAGGGCGGTGCTTTCCCTGTGAAAACCGATGGGCTTTATGATGTCCTTGCGGTCGGTCAGGATGTTGTATGCGATAGCCCCGGAAAGCAGCGGGTCACGCTGGAATACGGTCAGGCAGTTCCGTATGCTCTGACGGACACCGCCTTTCTCGGTAGTTTCCAGCCCCGCCTTGATTTCCTCAATGCTCTGGGGCGGCTGCATGGCGTTCATGGTGTTTTTTAGTTCTTGCTGCGTCTGCGGCTGCAAGCTCTGCCATTCGCTGTTCAAGCTGTATCACATCCTTTCCGTAGTCCGTAATCAAAGCTGCTTTTTCCTCCGTTTCCCCGAACAGCAGCACATCCAGCAGATATTCCACTTGGGCTTGCTTCTGTAAGGCTTCCACAAACCGGGGATGAACGGCTTCCTCCGGGGAGTGCGGGACATAATCCTTTCTCCATGCCCGAAGCAGATGGAGATAATCGGCAAGGATACGGAAGCAGCGGTTCTTTGCTTCCTGAAACTGTTCCTCCGGGGATTTCTGCCGGGGCTTGGGCTTTTTTACCTTTCCCGGCGGTTTCCAGTCCTCATAGGAAATTCCAAAGTCCTGTGCCAGTTGTACGGCGGCTTCTTTCTTTCTCAGCCCGTACAGGGCGGCGGTAAAATCAATCACATCCCCATCCGCACCGCAGCCGAAGCAGTGGTAACGCCGATCCAGCTTCATGCTTGGGGTTTTATCGTTATGGAACGGGCAACAAGCCATCCCGTTCCGACCTACACGGATTCCATAATGCTCCGCAGCCTGTCTTGTTGTAACGGACTGCTTCACAGCTTCAAATACATTCAAATCTATCCCTCCTTAAAAATAAGAAAAGCACCTGACATTCTCTGATTGAAAATGGCAAGTGCCTGTTAAAGTTCCATATCCTGTTGTTTGTGTTTCGTCTGTGCCGGGACAGTTCTTTGTGCTTTTTTCTCGTTCGCCTTATCCTGCAAGACTTCTTTGATGGGCTGCTTCTTGGGCGGCTCTTTGCTTTCTTCTGTGCCGGGTGTGGCTTTCCGTACCCAGTAGCGGATGTCCCGCAGCTTCTTCAAGTCCTCCTGTACCTCGGTCAGCGGTGTTTTCAGAGCTGCAATTTCTTCCAGAAGCGTTTCCTGCTCCTGTTGCAGTTCCTTTTGGGTGCTGTCCTTATCGTCCGGGTGCTTGGCAAGGTAGGCGGCGGCTTTCGCATACCGGGCGACCTCCGGGTGTTCCTGTTTGAATTTCTCCTTTGTTTTCTTGAAAAATATCTTCTGGTACTTCTCATATACAGGCTTACATTCTTTGCAGTCTGTCCGGCTGGCAAGAATCCCGTCAATCACTTTGCTGCGGGCTTCCTTTGGCTTCATCTGATTGCGGTAATCTGCGGCTGATTTCCCGGAAGATTCCAGAAATGCTTCTAAGTCCTCCACAGTGGAAAGCCCCTTTTGCCGGAGATAGGACAGGGCTTCGCTGACTGCCTTTAAGTCCTGTGAAGTCCCCCGGTTCTGTCCAGCCCTTGTCCAGTCCTTCCGTTCTTCCTTTCGTATCGCCATATACTTCATCAGCAGATTGGGAAGAAGTGTCGCTTCCTCCGCCGCTTTTTGTGCAAGCAGCTCTTTCCGTTTTTCGCCCAGCTCGGTAATCCAGCCTTTGAGGTTTTGGATAAGCTGCCTGATAGACTTCATCAGACTGTTGGCGGCTCTGATTTCCCGGTTCAGGTTGCCGATATTCGTCTGGATACCTCGCTTTTCCATCTGCCGGGCAGCAGCTCCCTCATGGACAGTAGGGATAATATCAAGCCCCTGTCTGGCATAAGAACGCAAGTCCACACGCTCCGGGCGGTCATTGGCTTCCAGATAGCGGTTCTGGATGACCTCCCATTCATGCCGCCAGATTTCACAATACTTCTGGTCGTTCCAGTCCACCGTATCTTCCTTGTGGCTTTTCCACCTGCCGGATGGCAGTTTTATCCGTTCCCCGTTCTCATCAAGGTCATAAACCTTGCGGCTTTTGGGAAGCCATTTCCCATGTTCGTCCATTGCCCGCATGGTCAGCAGGACATGGGCGTGGGGATTGTGCCCCGGCGGATGGGGGTCATGGATTGCAAAATCAGCAATCATGCCTTTGGAAACAAACTGCTGTTCACAAAACTCCCGTACAAGGACAGCATACTGGTCGGACGGTATCTCTCTGGGGATGGTAAGCACCCACCGCCTTGCAAGCTGGGAGTTCCATTGCTTCTCCACCGCTTCGGCGGCGTTCCATAAGGTATTGCGGTCTGCATACTCCGGCGGGGCGTTTGCCGGAAGCAGGATTTCATTGTGGACGATACCACGCTTTTCCGGATAATGCTTCACTTCCTGGTCATATTCACAGAACAGCTTTTCGCCGCTCTGGTAGGCAGCGGCGGCAACCGCAGACTGCTGTTGGCTTCGTTGCACAATAGATATTTCATTGTGCGGACAGGGCATTTCGTATCACTCCTTTCGCTAATTGGTGGATGGGGTGGCGTTTTACCACCTCATTTTGGGCAGAAAAAAAGCAGGAGACCTTTTTCAGATTTCCTGCTCGGTGCGCCGCTGTGTTGGCGGCGGGTATTTAGTTGTAAAAGTTCGGGGCAAGTTGACCGATGTGTGTAGAATAACAAATTGGATTTATTTTTCTTTACATTTTATGCCGTAATTTCCCCTACTACCATTTTCGTAGCCCCTATATATTTCATATCTTTTTCCATTTATCTCCACTTCGTCATCGTTAATAAATGTATAAGACTCACCATTTTCTTCACAATACTTTGAAATTGCTTCCATAGTTTTTGCAAGAGTTGGGTAATTGGCACTATCCTCATAAGGAACCCAAAAAGCTTTTTTAAACATATAAAATACCTCCTTCTAATTTGTTAAGTAATCCACGAATTTTCAAATCGTTATAAAATAATAGTATCATACAGCTTCGCAAAAATCCACTTATAACTTCAAATTGTCCCTTACTCTTTTCTATTTATCATGTAAGATTGTAAACTTTTTTGACAACCATTCTTTTCATAAAATTTTTCTGCTTCTGGTTGAGAGCCGAAATATAACATTGTAGGTGTATTATCTTTTGCAAGTTGAAGAAGTTTGCTTCCAATCCCCTGTTTTTGATATTGAGGAAGAACCAGTAACTCTGTAATTGTTCCAAAATAGTAACCATCGGAAAGAATACGCAAGCATCCTACTAGCTTTTTATTGTCATAGGCTGTTATATTTAATGTTTTAGATAATGCCATCCTTGTTTGTTCCACATCATAATTACCTTGCCATACTTGATTGACAAAAGAAATAAACATTGATACATCAAGGTTTTTATCATCTATTTTGTAGTCCATTATTTTTCCTCCAACTACCGATTTGTTGTCATCTTCATTATACTTCATCGCCTATCGAAAAGATAGCATATTTTATGAAACTTGTCGGCTGGGAACAGCTTGCAGCGCAAGGTGTCCCCAGATGGCAAGTCCACAAAAGGGTAGCTGGCGGCAGCCAGCGCAGGGGAAGCGTAGCGTCCCCTGTATGATTTGGAGCAGACCATGACCGCGGAAGCGACATTCTGTCGGCTGCTGCGGCATTCGCCGAGTGAATATGCAAGCATATTCGTTCGGCTCATGCTCGCACAAATCACAGCCCTCCGGCGAGGAGCCTTCGGAGAACGCAATGCACCAACCTCTGGGTGGTGTATAATTGCGCCCTTAGTAAACTAAGGGATTTCCGGCTTCTCCCGTTCCAGCAGTTTTTTTAATAGTTCCTGCGTGTCCTGTCTGTGAAAAATAAGTTTCAACAACAGCATGACATCATCATCTGTCAGGCGTTCCGGCTCTTGCAGAAAACTTTCCAGCATACCGCCACGAGTACAGAGCCGGTGCGTCCGTTCCTTTCGGGTAAGCTGCTTTAACTGGTGCTGCAATGCCTTTTCATCATTGATGGCTTTCCGCAGTTTCTTTTCGCTTTTTTCCAACTCCCGGTTGAGCTTTTCCAGCTTTGAGGTATCAGGCAAGGACAGCGTCCTCCTTTCCCGGTATCAGCACATAAATCCGGTTTGGTTCTCCCACGCCCTGACGCACCCGCATGATAAGTCCGGCAGTTTCCAGTTCATTCAGAGAACGCTTGACCGTCATGGGGCTGCGGGACAGGACAGCGGCAATGGCTGTAACAGGAACGCAGACAAACAGGATTCCGTTCTCGTCCTCCTGCCCGTTGAAGAGCATAGCATCCAGCATCTGGCAGTACATGACCTTTGCGGTGCTGCTGACTGGAAATCCTGTCAATGCTCTGGGAAAGGGCATACAGGGCGGCAATGGTGTGTCTATCGTCATAAATTCAAAATTCATTCGGTATGTTCCTCCTTTTTCTTTGCTCGTTTGGATAAATAACGGGGGCAGTCAACCACAACCGCCCGGAAGCTCTGCCTGCATCCATGCTGGCATTTCCGGCATAACTCGTTGTAAGTGACACGCCCCCGGTCATTGAGGTAAAAGGAAAGCTCATGCTTCCTCTTTTTGCTCATTCTCGGCATATTGCGCTTCCTCCCGTTTTCGTGTATGGTTTCGGGGCGATTTTCGGCAAAATTATGGTCATAGAGCCGCCTAAAATTCCCCGAAGTATCAGCGATAGGGTAGACTGCCCCCCTATCAGATTGTCGTGTTTCGGTATCATTTCGGTGTCAGTTCGCCAGTTCTCCCCGGTGTCGTTCCTCCCCTGAATCTCACAGCGGCGTATCGCTCCCTTTGGTACGCTCGTTTTGGTCAGGGTTCCTCCATATCCCTGCCAAAAGTCATGGCACTACATCGCCGGGGAAGCATATCCCACACAGGCTGGTCATTCGATTGGAATAATCCATCGATGAACTACCTGTATCATAGAACATTTTTGTGCCCTGTGCCGTATGTCCACAAAGTAGGAATTAGAGGTAAAAATCAGAAATTTCCACGATTGCGGAATTGATATGGTATAATCAATTCAACGGTTATAAATGTTGTCAGAAGGGGGAACTGCTTCAATGAACGGAGCTACTACAATACAGGAACGGCTAAAAGATTTACGATTAAACAAAGGATTAAAACTGGAAGAACTGGCAGAGCAAACGGGTATTTCAAAATCGGCTCTTGGCAGTTATGAAAAAGATGACTATAAGGAAATCAATCATGGCAACCTTATCCTGCTGGCAGATTTTTATGGGGTGTCCCTCGATTATCTCTTTTGCCGGACAGAGAACCGGGCGGAGATCAACACGCCATTAAGGGAGCTGCATTTGAGTGATGAGATGGTAGCACTTCTGAAAAGCGGTCGGATTAACAACCGTCTGCTGTGCGAACTTGCTACACATAAGGATTTTATCAAGTTTCTTGCGGACATTGAGATTTATGTGGATGGGATTGCCACCATGCAGATTCAAAACCTCAACGCCCTTGTCGATACTGTCCGGCATGAAATCATTGAACGGTATCGCCCCGGCGAAGATGACCCCCATTTGAAAGTGTTGCAAGCTGCCCATATCAGCGATGATGAGTATTTCAGCCACATGGTGCTGGATGACCTCAACCTCATTATCCGGGATATTCGGGAAGCCCATAAAAAGGACAGTGAGAGTGCGCCCCAGACCACCGTTGCCGATGAACTGAAAGAAAATCTGGAAGCGGTCGAAAATTTCAAGGCAGCCGGGATGAAAAGCTCGTTGTCCTTTACTGCAAGCAGCTTGGTATCAACTATAAAAATCTGTCAGATGAAGAATTTCGCTGGCTCATTCGTATTCTCAAAAAGTCAAAGAAAATGGGAACGCCTATCAGCCAGAGGAAAAAACGGTAAAGAAAAACCGCTGTTGCATGGTTTGTTGGCTTCCATGTAGCAGCGGTTTTTGCTGGGATTATTCAGTTGAATTTTTAGAACGACAAACTTGAATTTACTCGGTTGATTATTCTTCTTCGTCATCCTTTTGAGATTCATCACTTTCCCTATTTCGATTTTGACCATCGAGAGCAGATCCTATGCCCACACCAATCGCAAAACCGACAAGCATATAGAGTGGAAAATTGTTGGTTGCTACACCAATAGCCGCACCGATAGAAATTCCTATGCTCATAAAAGTCGGTAAATAGTGAGGCTTATCATCTTTTTTATTTCTCATATAGCTATACATTCCTTTCCAAATTATAAGATTTATTGAGTGTCGTTATCAAAATGATTGCAGCAAAATGCCCAATACATAACTAACAATTGCTCCTACTGTAGCACTTCCGATAAACCATAAAACCTTTTGATAAGGACGTTTGCCGTATTCTCTGGCTCTCTGGATTTCATCCAGCCTTTTACCTTCACAAAATGCTACTATTTCCTTGTACGTTTGAACATCATTGCCCTTTTTTATTTGTTCAACCTTTGTTGCAAAATACATAGCCGCTAAAGCAATGACACACCAAAGAATCACTGTCCATTTATTACCAATGTAAAATAACGGAGCTGCTGAAATAACAGCAATAACGAGAAAAACCGTATAGATTGCGCCGTAGTGATTGAACTTTTTGATTTCTTCTTGTTTGATTACTTCTTTCATAGTATCAATATCTCCTTTGATTAGTTTATCAAGTGAGATTTGAAAGACTTCACTCAATAATACCAAGCTGGTTACATCTGGATAGCTTTTGTCATTTTCCCAATTTGAGATTGTTTGTCTTGAAACATAAACACGATTGGCTAACTCCTCTTGAGACAGTTGTGATTCCTGACGATACTTTTTTATTTGCTTTCCGAGTTCCATCTCTTCACCTCCTTGCATACTCATACTAATCAAAAGATCGTATTTCCGCTATCAAAGGACATTGACATCTATATTTTCCGTGTGTCAAAGGTCTTTTACATACCATCAAATTAGAAGTTATCCGTTATGAAATATTTGCAACAAATTCCTCTATCAAGCGATTCACCTGTTCGGGTCTGTCTGTGTTGGAATTATGTCCAGCTCCTTCAATCCATGTCAAAGGAATTTTCGTATTGTGATACCATGCTTTGTTGTACCGTATACACGAACCAGCATGATCTTGTGTGCCGCACATCAATAATGCAGGACACTTAATCTCATACGGCAAATCCTTTTCCATAGCCGTTGCCAAAATACGATAACCATGTCCGGCAATTTGTGCATAGCGTTTCTGCTTGCCGTCATAAGTCAGCATCATTTCACGCATGAGGTTTCTACCATAATCAGTCGTGGCAACACCTTCTGACCCCGATTTCAGGAGACATTTCCACGGATAGTGAGCATATACCGGTTCCATCCGTTTCAGAAGCCAGATTTCAACTGCCGTCACATAGCTTCGTTGCAACGGTGCAGAGTCAATAGAGATGAACCCTGTCATTTTGTCTGGGTAAAGCTGTGCATAAGCCTGTCCCACATATCCACCCATAGACTGCCCGATAATAACAGGCCTTGTGATTCCTTCTTGGTTCAATATATCGTTCAGCCATTTTGCCTTATCGAACAAGTCAAAATCAAACCGAAACGGCCATGAAGAAGCGTGTGCCGGCGCATCCCAGACGATAACATTATATCTGTTCTTAAAATACTGAATTTGCTTATCAAACAATCGATGATCCGCAGTCAATCCTGGCAGAAAAACGAGAGTAATTGTGTCCGGGTTTGATACGCTTGCCCAATAGTGAATCGTTCCGCAACGAGTTTGACAAGTCTTTTCTTTCATCTGGCTTACCTCCACAATCCCGATTTGTCATAATCATTCTATCATACCGTTATGAATAAATCATCTCATGCAAAACAATTTCTTCTGCCCGGTTGTGGATATTATTGCACCGCTGCACCCATTCCATTTGACGGGTACGCTTCAAGTCCTCGGTCACGCCCTCGGCAGCTTTCATTTGCTCCATGATGGTATCTAACCGTTCCTGTGCCTGTTCGTTCAGGTCTGCAAGATATGTCCACAATTCTCCGGTCAGTATCAATGTGTTCAATCTGGCTGGGTGGACTTCTCTTAAATATTCCCGGTGCATCCGTCCATACTTTCCGATGGGGCGGCGTTCTTCCGGCAGTTTCAAGTCTGGGATGTAGTATCTCCGACAAGGATATAATCAATTCCGTTTTCCGTTATTCTTGGTTTCAATTCGCTCATGTTCCTTACCTCCTGTGGAAGCAGGCTCGTCTGGTACTAACTCAATCACATCGGTAATCTCACAATTCAGCGTTTCGCAGATACGGGCTAATGTGTCCATACTGATGTGCTTTCCCTCTTTGCTCATGTTGGCAATCATATTCGTTGTCATACCAGCGGCAAGCCTTAAATCTTCTTTCCTCATATCACGCTCTAACAGTGTGTGCCAGAGTGGTTTATAGCTGATGTGCATATTGTTTTCCTGCCTTTCTATCCATACCACCGGGGCGGTTGCCCCGGCAGGAACTTTTCTCTTATTATAACACCAATCTTGTGAAATCACAATTTATTCTTGTAGCCTGCCGCTGATACCGTCTGGATTGTGCTTTTCCTTTCTTTTTGTTACCTTTAATTAGCCATGAACTGTTTGATGCCCTGGCTCTTAGCACCGGATAGCGATAGGTAATCCTTTGAAGTTATCTCCGGATTTTCCCCCGCTCCACACCGTGCATGCGACTTTCACCGCACACGGCGCTCCATCGAATTCAGCCGTCCAGGGCTTTTAAACACAACTTACACACTTCGTTACAGCATTAAATTCAAAGAATAATAGGTGGCATTTCTGCATAGTACGAAGTTTGTTAAGCTTTTCTATTTGTTTATTGTCAAGATTTAAGGATTTCAGGTACTTCTCAATCGTAGGTTCTGAAGAAGCATGGATAAGGATATGAACCGCTTTGCTGACAAGAATAAGATTTGCGTATTCATCCGAACCGCCATTGCTAACCGGCACTTTATGGTGGCAGTGAATATCGTGGGAATCCATCGGAATTCCTGTCACTGCACATTTACCATACTGTGCCGCATACAAAGAAATACGGTTATCCGCATATTCAATGGTTCTGCCCTTTACAGGATTTCTCATCAGCCATAACATTGTCGCTGTGTCGATTGCAAGATTCTTATGAATCTGTTCCCGACCTTTGACCGTATATTTATTGATGGATTTCCTTTTATGCTGGGCATTCTTTGACTGGACATATCCCAGTGGAACCACCGGACGTCCATGAAGGAACCTCATCTGTCTGCTTGCTCCATACTTTTCTTTAATGAACCCATTTCTGAGCTGTCCCTTTTTGGATAAGTCGCCGTTCAGTCTGTTTCTGAGCTGTTTGTTGATACTGAAGGCAAGTCTGCTGAAGTCATGAGATACTTCTGTAGAAATACAATAGTATTCATGAAGTCCGGCAACTACAGAGTTGTATTTCTGAAGCTGCATGAACTGAGCATTATCATCTGACGAATGAGCCA
Source organism: Ruminococcus sp. AF46-10NS (assembly GCF_003474435.1). Lineage (GTDB taxonomy): Bacteria > Bacillota > Clostridia > Lachnospirales > Lachnospiraceae > Blautia_A. Next base: position 9,789 of record NZ_QRNF01000013.1, on the reverse strand, counting down.
GTTTCTTTACTTCTTCCGAGACTTTTTCATGAGCCTTTTTGTATGCTTTATCGCTCATATGAGACCGAACTACATATTTCTTACCCTTTTTACGGACTTTCAGTTTGAACCCGAGAAAATCAGAATACTGTCTTTTGAGATTAACTACTTTGGATTTGTCAGGCTGATTTCCAGCCCCAGCCTGTCCTTTAGCCATAACTCTGTTGCCTTGTATGCTCTGACAGCATCCTCATGTGTTGCGCAGAAAATTTTAAAATCATCTGCGTACCGAACTGCATGCATCTCTTTTAATCTGCTCCGACGCAGAGCCCTGTAGGCGTGGCTCTTAATCTCTGTTCCCTGCGCATTGCTCCTTGTTTTGAATTTTGTCTTTGTTGGCATCTGCTCCCACTGGGAAGCAATCCACCAATCCAGTTCATTCAATACGATGTTTGCAAGCAATGGCGACAAAATACCGCCTTGCGGGGTACCCCGTGTGGGATATGTTTTCTCCCCATTTGGCAGAACAACAGGTGCTTTCAGCATCTCTTTTATAATGCATAACAGCTTTTTTTCCCGGATTCCCAATGCCCATATCTGACGAATCAGCTTTGTATGGCTGATATTATCAAAGAAGCCTTTAATATCGAGGTCAACCACATGGTACAGATGCTGTACCTGTATCAGCCTCATGCATTGCGCAATAGCAGTCTCAGCGGAACGGTTCGGGCGGAACCCGTTGGAGTTCTCACTGAATTTTGCTTCACATATCGGCTCCATGACCTGCAAAATACATTGCTGTACGATCCGATCTACGATAGTTGGAATTCCCAGAGGTCTGGTCTTTCCATTGGGCTTTGGTATCTCCACTCGCCTTACGGGTCGTGGATGATAATTACTGAATTGTTTCCGTATGAGACGGACGTATTCTTCCTCACTTAGCTTTGCAAGGTCGGCTATCGTCCTTTTATCCACTCCCGAAGTATCACTTCCTGTATTCTTCTTTATCGTTCTGTATGCAAGCTTGATATTTTCTTCACTCTCGATGATTTCCATCAGATGGTTGAATGTTTCATCTTTCTTACTTTCTGCATACAGCCTGTCAAAAGTACCTTCCATGTCGTAATACTCTGAGTTGCGGATTTTTCTCTGTTTACTTTTCCTTTCTTGCTGCCCCGAAGTCAACACAGGCATCCTCTCCCTTCGGTTTGGATTTTCTTTGTCATACTCGAAGCTGTGTTTGTTGTGTTTTCATTTTCTTTGCTGAATTCGACTTGTGGCTATCCCTCCACCGCTTACTTATTCACGGCTTCACAGGTACTGTGCCACTACTCTCACTGGAATAAAGAATGGTTATTGCCCTCTCGCGAAGGTATTCCCATCCACCACATCACTGGCTTGCAACCGCCTCCGTGTTCCCAGCTTTCCACGTTCCGATATTCCTATCATTGGATATCTTTAGGTTCTTCCTCTAAGCCTGTATCTGGTCATGCATAACCGCACCGCCTGTAACGATGCATGGACTTTCATAACAACCAATTTTACTCGCCCACAGATACCACCATGAAAGGTGTACTGCCTTTCGACAGCATCAACGTTTAGACTCGTACATTCAGAATTTCGTCAGTATTTTCATACATTCTCACCATGATATCCGACCCCCGGCATATAGGCAACACCATCCACCTCTGGACAGCTTTCGTGTCTGGTCTGAAAACCAGTCTTACGGTTGCTCTCTGCCGACTTCACCGAGCTCTATAAACTTTTGGAGAGAGCCGTTGCATGCTCCCCGCCATTCGGAGTATTAGGGTGGCGCTTCGGGACGTTACCCCCTCATTTCACCCATCGGAATATCAGTTCTCCAAAGTTTCGGGCTACAATTGCCCTTCGACTTTGTGCGTAAGCTTTTCACTTACGAACGTGTCGCACGATTGTCGTTTCCATATCCTTCCAGAAGGTTTACGACACCCCACACGCCAAGACCTGCGCCGATTGCGACTACAAGAGTTTTTAAAGTTGTAATTGCACTGCTAAAAAATGCCATATACATTCACCAAAACTGACTTCTTTCAGGTGTTTACGGGAACGAAAATACACCGACTAAAAAGCCGGTGCACCTAGTGTCAGTTATTCCTTTCCTCATTATTTTCTGTTCATTCCCAAGGTTACTCCGACAGTTCTACATGAATTACTTCCACCTCTTCTTCAGATTTCGGTGTATACTGCGGATTTAACTCTTTCTCAACTTTGTACCGGTTCTTCTCGTTTTCATCTGCAAGAAGCCGATAGTTTTTGTGTTTCGTGATATCATATTTGTCCGAGAAAAATGGTCTGGCACCACGGATCTGCAGGATACATTTTCCTCCATCCATGACTGCAATCTCATCTTCAGTCATCAGCTGTTTACCTGTTTTCTGGTAATTCAATCCAAAAGACTTCTGATTACTCCTCGTCTCCGAAGTGTTATACAGGTCAATGGTTTCCTTACCCAGAAGCTCGCTCATTTCCTTTAAGGTAGTTTTCTCTTTTCCTCCAAGAAATAGTGTGGTATCATGAGGTAAGGTTCAGCTCATCCTTTGCAGGACTTGCGTCCCCTCCCTCCCAAACCGCACGTACACCTCTCGATGTATACGGCTTTCCGCTTATTATATTTACGGTATTAAGAATGAATCAGTTTATGACATTCAGGGCATACCACAAGAGTTTTCCGTCTCCTTTTGCGCATAAGGAGTACCCACTCCGCATTGCCCTTTAAGTCTTTTAGTTTCTTTACTTGATGGATTTCCAGATTTCTGCAATCCTTTCCACAAAGTTCACAGGTATGGCGTTCCACTCTCTGTTTCAGAGTGTTGGTTTTAGCGTATTTTGAGAACTGCGGAAGTTCGCTCACATTGTCAAACTTCGTAGCTGATTCTTTTCGCTTAAACCCGTCTCTGTAAAAGGTCGTGATTTTCCTTCCTGCTCTGGTATCGTATGCGATTGTAAACAGACCTCCAACACAATATCTGCGCTTGATTTCGTGAACATTTGTTTTATACTTACAGGCAAATGTCTTGTACATACTGTACTTCATAAGATTGGCAAATCTGCCTATCTTGAAGGAATCATTTGCTATGGCATAATAGTTGTAAAGTCCACGAACTTCCGCATTATATCTTGCCAGAATCTCTATATCGCTTTGATTTACCAGTTTTCCTCTGTGTAGGGCTACAAATCTTTCTTTTCCGTTTTCGTTAATCTTGATTTTGATTGCATGATATTCCAGTAACTTTCCCACCCATTTTTCTCTGGGTACAAGTAATTTCACCACTCCTGCATTGCTTCTGATTTTGTATCCTCCTGCGGATTTCTTTAAATCCTGACTTCTGGATACCGTAATGTCATAGCCTAAAAATCTGGCTCTGTCTCCTGTATGCGTAACTTTGGTTTTGGTTTCGGACATTTCCAAATCCAGTTCTTCCCTGAGAAATCTGCCGACGTCAGCTTTCATCTGTTCTGCGTCCGCTTTGCTCCCAATTACTCCAATGATGAAATCATCAGCGTATCGGGTGTACTGAATCCGTTTATACGTCTCATCCAAAGGTTCGGTCGGAGTTAGCTGTCGTGTTTGCTTTTCAAGCATTTTCAAATGTTTATTGCGTTCCCAGCGTTCTTCTGGAGATAAATCCGCCCACTTCTTTTTGCCCATACATCTATAATAGGATGCCTTTTTGACAACTTTCTTGTAGTCGGAGTTCATTTGTTTCTTCTTTCCTCGGTTATATTTCTGTGCATATTCCTCCATAAATTTATCTAATTCGTGAAGGTACACATTTGCAAGCACTGGACTGACACCTGAACCCTGCGGTACTCCGCTGTATGTCCGATTGTACGTCCATTGCTCCATATAGCCTGCTTTTAGAAATTTCCAGATGAGTTGTAGAAACATTTCATCATCAATACGTTTTCTCAGCAATCTGATGATTGTGTGGTGATTAAAACTGTCGAAGCAGGCGTGTATATCGCCCTCAACAAACCAGTTCGTTCCCGTAAAGGTTTTCTGTATCTGGTATAATGCTGTCTGACAACTTTTGTTTGGTCTGAACCCATGAGATGTTTTCTTAAACACAGGCTCATAAATGCTTTCTAAAATCATCTTCACTACTTCCTGCACCAGTTTGTCATTGCCCGACTGGATTCCCAACGGACGCTTTTTATTACTGTTTTTCTTAGCAATATATTCCCTGCGTGCAGGTTTTGGCAGGTAACTTTTATCTCGCATGGATTCAATAATCCTTTGGATTCTTTCGTCACTCATGCCATCAATAGTAGTTCCATCTGCACCGGCAGTCATACTGCCTGTGTTTGCATATATGTTTTTATATGCAAGCCAATAGAACTCTGGATTGTACAGATTCCGATATAATCTTTGAAACCTGTAAGATTCATTCTTTGACTTTTCCGTCAAACTACTTAATACTTGGATTGGATTTCTCAATGCCTCTCACACCGTCCTTTCATATCGTATTAGTAAATAAGCTGCTCCCCTTCGCCATGTGAACGTCATTAACGTCTCAGACTACTATGGGAGCTGTGTGACCATGCCCGTTACCAGGTTTAGGTCATCCCCAGTTAGTATTTATGGAATTAGCGTTTCGTGTTGTCGGCACCGACTTTCGCCATTTACCCGCTGTCTTGCGGTTGTCCTTCCATGAGTATCGCTTGCTTTCATAACTGCGAAATGAAACCAACATGGAATAGCATACGTTTCAATCCTTTTCGTATGCGGAGTGCGGATTCCCCCACTCTGGCTATCGTTCAGGCAGTTTAGCTTTGTACCTCATACACGAATTTTTATTCTTGAATTTTCAGATACACAGGATTAGTACCTTATCATTCAGGCTTTTATCCATTGACAAAAGCGACAACATGCTACACTCCCCTTCGGGTTTCCCCTCTCGGATAAGTTGTAGAATAATAGGCTGTGATTTTTCATCACTTGATACTTTTACCTACTGCTTGCTAAAGGCAGTATTCCATAAATACCACGCCGCCGAATTTATAATGCGCTGGCGACTTCTGGGCGCACACAGTTACCCAGAATAGTATCTGCACTATCCTTATACATTGCCTTTAGCTGACTCTGTGACTGCAAAATAATAGAAGCAGAGATTTCCCTGCTTCGGATGGTTGCAATCAGCTTGTCAAACTGAGGAATTTGTCCAATATTGGCAAACTCATCAGCAATGACACGCACATGAACTGGCAGTCTTCCACCATATTCATCATCTGCTTTGTCACAAAGCAGATTGAAAAGCTGTGACTGTAACATGGCAATCACAAAGTTAAAGGTTGTATCTGTATCGGACATAATCAAAAACAAGGCTGTCTTCCTGTCCCCAATCTTATCCAGTTCCATTTCATCATAAGACATGATCTCACGAAGTTCTGCTATATCAAATGGTGCCAGCCTCGCACCACAGGAAATAAGAATACTTTTGGCTGTTTTGCCAGCCGCCATTTTGTATTTTTTATACTGTCTGACCGCAAAGTGCTGCGGATCTCTTTCTTCCAGTTCCTGGAACATCATATCCACTGGATTCTGGTAAGTTTCATCCTCTTCACGGGTTTCGCTTTCATTCAAAAGATCCAGAAGGGTATTCAGATTCTTTTCCTCTTCATCTCCTTCATACCAGATAAAAGCAATCAATGCCGTGTACAACAGCTTCTCTGCTTTCACCCAAAAATCTTCGGAAGCTTTTTCCCCTTCGCCTTTGGTATTAACAATAATTGTTGTAACCAGCTTCAGGATATCTTTTTCAGACCGTATATAAGCAAATGGATTGTAATGAAGCGATTTGGAAAAGTTGATAGTATTCAGAACCTTAATCACATATGGTTCGTGTACCACTTTTCCTGATTTATCTTTCATAATATTTCCATTCTTATCTTTCTTAGGTGGTCCCTTTGCTAACATCTTCCCGCACTCCTCGATCAGAGTGCCTTTCGGATCTGTAATGACCATGGAACAGTTCATCTGCATGACTGACGGCTTAACGAAAAATCGAGTTTTTCCGGAACCACTGCCGCCAATGACCACTATGTTTTTATTTCTTGCATACTTTGGCTGTTTAGGTCTACTTTCCATAGTCAATGCTTCTGTTGCTGTTAATGGAATATTCATCCAGGGATCTTCCGACATATAAGGTTTAATATCCTCAGCGTTTCCCCATCTGGCTGAACCATACTCGATTCCTTTCCGGAGTTTCTTTGCATCTGACTGTTTCTGCCATACCAGTAATTTCAGAATGACAGCTGCTACAATTCCTGTCAGCATATCACGCCAGTTAAAACTTGGCTGCAATCCAGTAAGAATCCTGTCTGCATGTTCCATCGCATATAATAGCTTGTTCCCAATATCTTCTCCCAGACTGTTTCTGTAAAGAAATGATGCCCGATTTGTATAAAAAGCAGTTAAGATATATGGGATATTGGTAAGAACCAGTTTCTTTTTATCCAGGGCGGACAGCCTGACCCTGATCTTATTCTTCCATTTTTGCATCAGATTTTTACCGATTTGCTTTTTCATCGGCTCTGCTCCTGATGCCGGTTCTTTACTTTGTCCTTCGATTTCTTTGGCATCATTGCTCTGTAAGTTGCAAGACGCTTGTGAATAGAAGGCTTATTCGCTTTTTGAATCTGTTTCTGGGAAAACTCACGGAAAGCAGCATTGAGGGCATCCTGATCACGTCCTTTAAAAAACACCAGATACATCGGTGGATCTTTACTCTTATCTTTTTTCAAAGCATAATTGATCCCGTATTTTCTGGCATAACGTTCAAAGGACTTGATATTCTTATTTGTGATCTCGATATTGACCATCCCGGCATTTTGTTTTGCCAGCTCTTTTACCGTGACCTTTCCCTGTTTCGGCTGATTCTTCTTCGCTTTCTTCTCTACCGATTTCTGCTTCTGATGACGCAGATAAGCAGCAAGAACCTTTTTCAATAAATCTGCTGTTACTTTGGTAGTCCGAATGCAGAACGTGACCGTTTTCTGAGTTACCTCTTCCTGCATGATTTTCCCTCCTTTCAGCGATTTAACTGCTGTCCAGATCTGTAATCATGGCAACCACCTCCATCATTCTTTACTCTTCCTCCGCACACAACGCTTTAAAAAATTCTTTTCCTTTTGGTGTAACCAATGTCTGTGAACCAAGATGTCCATTGTTAAAATAGTCTTTTACAATAAACAGATCATTGTTCTTCTCCACCGCATAGGGTAACAGCGTGCCGGATGGACTCCTATATAGAAATCCTCTATTTAAAAGAAGTTTCACAAATTTTCTTTCTGGAAATTCAATCTCTTTTGCCGTCGTTCGAATATTGGTGCATTCTCCTGTAATCATGAAATGATCATAATAATCTGCTTTTGGCTGCATATCCTTTACACGATTTTGCAATTCTCGATTTCGATTGTTTTCTGCCAAAAGTCTCTCGGCAAATTCCAAAAGAAGTTCCGGGTTATCTTTTACCCTGTCTAAAAGATCGGTCTCTAAATATCCGCCTGTTTTCCTAATAGCCGGAAGTACCTCATCAAATACCCACTTCTCAAAATTCTGTGCTGACTTTAAACGACTTTTTGTAATCAGCCGATATACATCTCCCTCTGGAATAAAAATCATTGGCTGTACCCCACCTGATGTAAGGACGCCCCGTTTCAGGGCCCCCTTGCAATGAACATTTATCGCATTTCTTGGTTTTGCATATCCCAAAGCAAATGCTACATCAATTCCAGAAAATAAAAGTCTGCCTCCATCTTCAATCATACGGATGGAACCAAACTCCGAATTGTGAAACTCTGTGATTTTATAATCCGTCTTCTCCATCCTCTTCTCCATCCTCTTCTCCTCCTGAACCGGCAAGTAACATCAAACCATTTTCAATGATTGTGCTCCTAATAAACTCTGCTACATTCACGGTTAAATAACCAAGATATTCTGCAAGGAAACTACTATATTCCTCTTCTGTCAACAATTCCTCCAGTGCTTCCAAATGAGCTGTCACTTTAGAAGTCTGCTTTCCGCCAAGCAGCTTGCCTAATATTTCTGTAAATTCCTCTGTGTCACATGACTCAAACATACATAAGATCATCTCCATTGTTGTTTCCAAAACCAAACGATCCATTTTCATTTGCGTCAGCTCTTCCATTGTTTTCATGGCAGTCATAAGCGCATCACTTGTCATATGTTCTGTATTGATTCTTCCTTCTGAATCAACCAATCCTATTGCAAATAATTCTAAAAAGTATTTTCTCATAAATCTTGTCCTCCTATCGAAATGGCATTTCTTGTTCAAGTTCTTCTGGTATATCGAATGGAATCTTCCTCTTCTCTGCTGGTTGAAATCCGTCAGATTCTTCTTTTTTTGTTTTGGCTTCTGCAAACTCTACATTATCCATAATGACTTCGGTATAATAGGATGCAGTTCCAGTCTGTTCATCTTTGATCTGAGAGATTACCAACTCTCCGGAAAGAGCAATCTTAATTCCTTTTTCAAGATATTTCTCCACAAATTCTGCATTATTTCCATAAGCTGTGATCATCACTACAAATGCTTTGCTTGTGCGATTTCTTTTTACTACCAGTGGAAACCTAGATACTTTGGTTTGTCCCTTTTGCGTAGATGTCAGCTTAGTTTCTGGATCTCTGGCAAGTCTACCCATTAAAACAATCGTATTCATTCTTTTTGTCCTCCCTTTCTTCCTGCAACACCCTTCCCTGGTATTTCAAACAGGATAATAATCTGTGCATTTTCTGCACGAAAAAATGAGGAATGGATTCGAACCATTCCCCACTTGCTACAGGATTTCTCCTGTAATATAAATAAGAAAATCTAAGTATTCACATTTGGGCTTTGTCTGTACATATACATCTGATCGTTATCATTCCAGATAACCCGGCTGTAAAAATACAGTCACAGTCTCTGTTTCAGCAGAGGTCCTGTACCCTTCGGTGGTATCATTATTGCTTCGCTCTTCCCGTAGGAGTCTTCGCCTGCACGAGCCGGATTATCTCCGGTAAGCATGTTCCTCAAGATGTATCAGCTCCTTCAATTGTCAAGGTGCAATCGGAAGAACTGTCTGAACCTCTTTTACGTTTGTGATTTTTGGAAATCAGAGGATTTTCAATTTGCCTTCCATATACTCTGTATTGGGAGCGACAAAATCGGACATGATTTTAGAAATTTTTTGAAATTATTTTTTGAAGTGTAAAAAGATATAAAAAAAAGATGCCAGGATTTCTCCTGACACCATAGTGACTATGCCAACTTCGTGCCCACTGGGCACAAGGTTGATTGTATTATTCTTCATTTCCTAATGATATTGGTTCTTTCTTTGTTTTCTTGTTTTTAGATATCATCTTATGACCTGTGTAAATAGCCATAATCATACAAAGCAAAGAACTTGCCGCAAAATATTTATGGCTTGATTTTGAACCTTTATATCCGCTATAAAAAGTTCCTAGCATCGTTATCAATGCTCCGACAGACCAATATTCATGAGCTTTCATTCTAACATCTCCCTTTGTGTTAATTTTAATATGTACCGTTTGATGAAATATGCAAACAGGAATTTGGAACGTGCTTTATAAATTTTTTCCGATCCCCTCAAGTTCGTTCATGGAATCCTTGTTTTTTTCAAGTTCATCTCTGGCTGTTGCATAATATGATTTTTTGAAAAGCATATCCCATGAAAGATATTTTGCCATACAGTCAAACTGCTTATCAATCAGCTCATACTGGATACTGTCTACGGGAGAACCGCCTACAA
>NZ_QRNF01000129.1 GCF_003474435.1 Ruminococcus sp. AF46-10NS | reverse complement strand
TATAGATTGAAATGCGAAGTGCTTTAATAAAATACACCATCTTCCAACCTCCTTAAAACTGTTCTTCGGAATAGAATTCCAAATAAAATCACTATTAATAATACAACTATTGTACATATTAAAACAGTATGTACGCTTGATTGAATAATTACATTCCCTGTCAACAGTTTATCCAAACGATACCTATCAACAACATTACCCATACGATATGCCTGAACAATAAAAAAACTAACAAAGTAAGGTGATACAAGCACTACAAAAGGATCCGATATATAAGCCGAGACACATAATGCAATACTGGACCATAATATACCTCTCAAGAATCCCGACCATACCTCTAACATTCCATATTCGAACGGATGATATAATGCAATCCATGCGTGGAATCTATCCGAAACAACTGCATCTTGAAAGGTAGAATCTGCCATAGGCAAAACAAAAGAAAGTGCTAGCAATAGAACTCCAGTACCAATCGCCACTGTAACACCACCACATAATGCATTAATTACATATTTCACTGTACAATATCTTTTTTTTCCTTCTCTTGAAACAATAAATGAAAGAGAATGATTTTTATACTCCTTACAAAAACTTGTGGCAAAAGGAATAGCGGCAAATATTGGCAAAAAGTAAGTGCGACAAACTCCTCCCCATGATGAATTCCAAAAAAAATAGTGTATGCTTCCCGTATGCGATGTTAAAGCTCTCATCAGATCATTCCAGGAATCAAAACATATAGAAAAACAAACACCTAAAATACTTATGATCCATCCTATATTTATTGCACGTTTCATTTCAACAGCAAATACTTTTTTCATGATATTTCTTCTCCCGTAATTGCATTAAACCGAAGTGCATAATCAACATTGATATCACCATTTATATCAAACTTACAACACCACACTGGAATCAATTCCACTTTATCAAAAGAATCCTCTTTTCTTTTAGGAAAATATCACCATTTATATCAAACTTACAACACCACACTGGAATCAATTCCACTTTATCAAAAGAATCCTCTTTTCTTTTAGGAAAATATTCCAACCACATATTGGATAGGTTATAATTATCA
>NZ_QRNF01000128.1 GCF_003474435.1 Ruminococcus sp. AF46-10NS | reverse complement strand
TCAAGATTTAAATTTTTCACTATTACATTAACTTATTTACATTATACAATTACAAATATTCTTCTGCAATCATTCCTCTTATCTTAGTTTCATTGCAATTTTTTAGGGTCAACTATAACCCAAAATCTTCCTGCATAGAATTAATTACAGTCTCAAAACCCTTGTAAACAAAGGCTTTACAGCTCAGCTTCAACTATTCAAACTCTTCCCAAGGGAAGTATCATCAAATCAAAAATGCTGATTTTATGCGGCATTCCACCGCATCTATTTCATCAAATGTTACTCTTTTCATATCGTTTTCAAAAACTTTAGTAGCAAATTAGTTGCAATAATTCAATATTGTATCTACAAAATCCATGGCAGATATAATCTACTTTTACTACTAAAAACGAATAATCCAATGTGGCTTGCGGGTGCTTGCCTTGCGATTTTTTCATAAGCTTCATCACGATATTGGTACCAATGTTTCTCCAGATTTAAGTCATACAATTTATCCTTAAATCTTCTAAAAGAACCTCTTCCCTGAATTGTCCTTGCCAATACATCTTGATTCTTTCCCTCTGGAAGTTCGTATATAAACTCTTCCATTATTCGATACTCGTTGATATCGTATTGTCCCGGTAATGGTATATAATCCTCGACAAATCCCTCTTTAATATCTTCGAAGAGTTCTGGATTGACCTCACCATCCGCCATTCCATCAAAAATCATCAGAACTTTTTCATTGTGGGTATCATAATAATATTCTGTTTCCATATTGGCAAATTCCATTGTCTCAATTATGTCTTCTAATTTTACTTTCATCTTTTATCCTTTTTCGACTTTCCGTCTTAATTTTCCACTTTCAATAATTTTACTACATTAGAAATATTTATTTCATTATTTGTATCGAGATAGCACGAAATAATCTGCATTCTTGTTCTTTCCAATTCGGACATTATCTCATTTTCTTCAAAATCTTGAGGAACATCATAGTTCAGGTTCAGCATTACTACAGTAACTCCCAAATGACGTTTATCTTCTTTTATTTGCTTTTCAAACTCCCTAAATTCTCTGATGCAGACTTTGTATCCTACTTCCAAAATTACACATACTCTACTGAGACATTCTATATAATTTCCCTGCCGATCTGATAATCTCTAAAAAGAATTTCTAAT
>NZ_QRNF01000127.1 GCF_003474435.1 Ruminococcus sp. AF46-10NS | reverse complement strand
CTAGTGAAACGTAAATTAAATAAATGGACTCATATTCATTTCTATGGTATACTATTTCCATAAAAATATGGAGGACGTATATCATGGCTAAAGCAAAACCGCTTACCCTTTCATTTGAAGATCGCTCACGCTTGGAAACCATTACAAAAACAAGAACATTGCAAGCTCAGACAGTTACCAGAGCAAGAATTCTCCTGCTGAAAGCAGATGGTGAATCTATTGATGCTATTGCTGAAAAAGTTGGTCTGAACCGCAACAGTGTTCTTCTTTGCCTCAAAAAGTATAATCAGGGTGGCATTGAAAATGCCATTTATGACGCTCCTGGAAGAGGAAGAAATGCAGAAATTACTGATGATGAAAAAACATGGATCATTAATATTGCCTGCCAACGTCCTGGTGAATTTGGCTACTCAGCAGAAACGTGGACATATGCAAAGCTGACGGAACATATCAATAAAACAGCTGAAAGTGCCGGTTTTACAAGACTGTCAACTCTTACCAAAACAAGCATAAAAAACATTTTGGATGCAGCTGAAATAAAACCATTTCGTATCCAGTATTATTGCGAAAAGCGTGATCCAGACTTTGAAGCAAAGATGCATGAGGTTCTTCTCGTTTATAAGCAGATTGAAATGTTGTTTGATGAAAATGGCGAGCTGTTCATACCTGCCGGTGAGCATGACGTACATACTTACTCATATGATGAAAAACCAGGCATTCAAGCCATTGCCACTACAGGAAAGGATCTCAATCCAACCACAAACAGTGGAACAATTAAGCGTGATTATGAATATAAACGACTTGGTACGGTTTCTCTGTTAGCTGCTATAGATCTTCTTACTGGAGAGGCTGTTCCATTAGTTCGTGATAAACATACATCGGACGACTTTATTGACTTCCTTAAGATTCTCAACGAAAAATATCCGGAAGGAGATATTATCCGAGTTATTCTGGATAACCATACAGTTCATACCAGTAAAAAGGTCAAAGCATTTCTTGCAACTATGCCAGGTCGATTTATATTTATTTTTACACCAAAGCACGGATCATGGTTGAACATGATTGAAGGCTTTTTTGGTAAGATGACACGTCAGATGTTGAAAGGAATCAGAGTATCGTCAAAACAGGAACTTATTGACCGTATCTACAAATACTTTGATGAGGTGAATGAAGTACCAGTAGTCTACCATTGGAAATATAA
>NZ_QRNF01000125.1 GCF_003474435.1 Ruminococcus sp. AF46-10NS | reverse complement strand
TTATTATCTGTCCGTTTTTCTTTCTGCATGACGAATGCTCCATCCGCAGCTCCAAGCAATCCATTCGTGCCAGAAATCATATCAAAACTATCTGAAGATTCCATTTTCCTTGTATGATGCACAACCAGAAAGCAGATACCATATTTATCACTGAACGCTTTCAGCTTCGTTACAATCTCATAATCACTGGCGTAACTGAATTTATCGCCACCAACCTCACGCACTTTCTGAAGAGTATCAATGATAATCAGTCTTGCGTCTTTATGCTCCGTCACAAATGTTACAAGCTGCCTTTCCAGTCCGTCATTGAGCGATTTTGATTTTGTAGCGAAATAAAAGTTCTCACTGCCTTCCATTCCAAACATCTGTGATAACCGCTTTTGCAACCTTGCATAATCATCTTCCAATGCCAGATACAGAACCGTTCCCTGTCTGACTGAAAATCCCCACAATGGAAGTCCTTTACTGATGTGATACCCGATCTGTGCCATAAAGAATGATTTTCCAATTTTCGGCGAACCAACAAACAGGTAAGTTCCGTTATACAGAAGTCCATCTATAATCGGCAGTTTTGGTGGATATGCGGTGTCGTATAATTCCATCATGGAAACTGTTTCCAGATCATCTGGATTCTTTTTATTTGCTGATTTTGCTGTATTTTCCGCATTATTTGTGGCTTGCAGATTGCCCTTACCGGGCAAATCTGCTATACTTTGGTTGGTTAATTTATTACTTGATGGCTGTTCCACATCTGCGCCAACAGATGCAATCGGAGCAGTCATTTTTTCTTTTGCTGTCATTCATTTTCCCCTTTCAATCCATACAATGTCTCTGCGACCAATCTCAGGGTACTCAGCAACTCTTCGTTTTCCTCACTGCATTTTTCCAGATGTTTCAATTCTTCATAAATCTCTGCCATCTGATTTCGCAATGCTTTATACACTCTTGGATTTCCCTGTACCACAATTTGCCGATCAGTTAATCGTTTTGTGATATAGTCCTGCTTGCTAAGTCCTGACAATCGGACACATGCATCAATCTGCTCTGCTTCTTCCGGTGATACCCGGAATGCTACAATTTTGTTTCTCCATCTTCCTTTACTGTCCAGATTTTTCTCCATTTAATTTTTCCATCCTTTCAATATCCAACTGTTCTGCCATCTGTGTCTGCTCACTTGGAAACAGATGTGCATATCGGTAAGTGATATCAATGCTCTCATGTCCCATTCGATCTGCAATTGCTAATACCGTAAATCCCATATTGATCAATAACGATACATG
>NZ_QRNF01000124.1 GCF_003474435.1 Ruminococcus sp. AF46-10NS | reverse complement strand
AGTTTTTCCAGCTGTTCTTTTTGTGAGAAGTTATACACCAGATTCTGGTTTTGAGCCCCCTTTCTTGAACTCACAAGACCCACCTTAGTACTTTTTTTTATCATAAAACAAATAGTTATCCACAGTCAGATTAACGAAAGGGTGCTTTTGGGTAATTCGCTTTTTTCCTATGTTTTTGTTATACTCTTTTTAACAAAAAACAAGAGAGGTTTCTTCATGGACATTGATTTAAAAGAAGAGCTTAAGAAACGCGATGAACTTCTTGCTGGTTATCTCAAACAGATTGAGATCCAGGAGGAATTTATCCAGAAACAAAAAGAATTGATTGAATATCTGGAAGATCATATTTCTAAGATCACAGACATAATCAGCGGCGTTTGATTATAACTGTGCTGGAGGAAAATGTATGCCTAACGCTTATGATTACATCACACTTATGTGCCGGCTGAAAGCCGCACAGGCCAGAAATAAAGAACTGGAATCCGGTGAAAGATATATCCAGCTGAAAGAACTCCATCAAAAGGAGTGCAGGGTTTATGAACATAAGATCCGGAAACTGGAAGCTACGATAACAGATGCACATAAAGAGACAATCCGTGTACGTAACTACTGGTTCCAGGTTCTGGAAGACATGCTCTTGGAGTTTGAGGCTATGCAGAAAAAGGCAGCCCAGGAACTTCAAGAGATGGAAAAGCGAGCCCTTCTTGCTGAAAAACACATTGATTCAGTTTTATTCTGCACATATTGAGAAAAAAATGCTGGAACAGATGGTAGAAGTATATTCTTATCAGCTGGACGTTGCTAGAGAGTCTCAGAAACAGGTGAACTCGCTTAGGCATGACATGAAGCATCATATTATTGAATTGCAGTCTATGTTAAAGAATACTAATAATCCAGAAATAATAAAATATTTGCAGGACATGGAAAAATTTATGTTGAATCCAAAAGAATACGTTTCAACAGGAAATAAAGAGATTGACGGTGTGTTAAATTATCTGTTGAGAAACGCCGAGCAATATCGTTCCAGATGAGGCAAGGCAGCATATTCTTCATGTAAAATAGAAATATGGAACCTTAAATCTTTATCAACAAATTATAGAATTTATGCTAAAATAGCCGGAATATTCCGGCTATTTTTGACTAGTGTATTGTATCAGCCAATCTCATAACTTCTTATCAAAGTAGTTCAAAGTAGTTTTCCAACTAAAAACTCCTCAATATAAAAATATATGTTCTAAAATCGGAACAAGCAAAGTAGTAATAACGAAGATTAAGCAGAATTAAAAGTAAAGCAGACAGGTAGGTTT
>NZ_QRNF01000123.1 GCF_003474435.1 Ruminococcus sp. AF46-10NS | reverse complement strand
AGGGTAAGCGGTTTTGCTTTAGCCATGATATACGTCCTCCATATTTTTATGGAAATAGTATACCATAGAAATGAATATGAGTCCATTTATTTAATTTACGTTTCACTAGAATACACGACTTGCGCCATACTTTTGCAGTGCATTCATTAGAACAATCCATTGAGCATGGTCTGGATCCGTATTGCTCATTGCCTGCACTGAGTACATATATGGGACATAAAGGTGTTGAATCAACTGAATACTATCTGCGCCTGACAAAACATTATTTTATAAATGTTCTTCATTACACGCAGGCACAGGCTGATGTCATTTTTCCGGAGGTATAAACATGAACACATCATTAACAGCACTTATTACGACTTTTTTTACAAAGTATCTTATAAATACAGCTGGGTATTCAGAAAATACTATAAAATCTTATCGGGATACATTTGTTTTATTATTCCTATACGCTGACGAACATAAACTATGTCCAAGAGGCCGCATTAACATATCTCTTATCACAACGGCCAAACGATAAAATGTCAGATGAACAGCTGGAACAGCTTGCTCCATGGAGCGAGACTGCGAAAATGAACTGTCAAAACTAAAATAGAGTAAAACGCTTGCATCTATCATTTTGGTGCAAGCGTAATTCATGAGTAACGTAGCAATATTTTGCGCTTACTTTCAAGATGCTCTATCTGGCAATGATGGATGCTACAAAAAATGGACCGGAAAGACTTGGGACTGGGGTCTGACACTGGATCAGTTATGCATCTATTTTGGGGATTGGATTCAGCCAGAGGATATCGATTAAGCACAGATTCAATCGCATATCAAGGGTAAATAAACGCCCGATTTTCTCGGCGCCCTTGACATGCAATAGAGAATCCATGCTACTAAATAAACAACAGGCTGAACAGCAAAGTATGCCATTCAGCAGCCCATTACATTATATTTTTGTATTCTATAAACCTATGATTTTATCATCAATCTGAGAGGTTTACACAGAATAATTTACACTACTTCTCCGATTACATAAAATCCGGATTCCTTTCATATAAATATCTTTCATCAATACTTTAGAAATTAACTCACCAACTTTTTTCTTTGTAAATCATACTGCTGTTTTATTCGTTTCTTATACTCACCTTTCTTCGCTTGCATTTGTAATCGATTTTCACCAGAAATCTTAAACTGAACTTCAGTAATCAAATCAAGTAATACGTCATCCATATGCGGATTATTACCAAAATACCACATGCTATAGTAAATACCTAATTTTGCTAATATTAATTTCAAAAAATCTTTAGAATCTTCATCGCTTATATAATTCATTAGAAAA
>NZ_QRNF01000122.1 GCF_003474435.1 Ruminococcus sp. AF46-10NS | reverse complement strand
GATAATCAATATAACATTTTTGTATATCAAATTGATAATCGCATTCCTTATTGGTAACAAAGTTGTATATCAAATTGATAATCGCATTCCTTATTGGTAACAAAGTTCTCTAATTTAGAAAAATATTTTTTTGTAAATCATTCCTTGAAACGCTCACTTTAAAACGTCCTCCAACAAATTCCTAAATTATCCATTTTACCTTTCTCATCTACTGCAACTTTGAACGCTTCATAGAATAACTCTCTTTCATAATCTCCTACTTTTGTTGTCCTCCGCTCCATTTTTTGATTTAAAGTACTAAAATCAATATACTCAATAAGTTCCTCGGCTTTTTTTTCTTCTATTGATTCTTTTATAGTTTCAAAAGTCTGTAGAAAATCATTTTTCGCACATTTGATTTTTTCAGCAGATCTTTCTTCACCTGGTCTACCAATTATTTTTTCACCAGCTGCCGCCACAAATCCTATCCTAGCTGGTTGACTTGCGAATAAATCTTTACCGTTTTTAAATTTATCATTTTGATTGATTTCAATTTCAACTTCTTCTTTAGCTTCACTTATTTTATATTTTTCGTCCAATAAAATATCTATTTCCGCCATACATTTCAAAATTTCACAAAACATATCTATTAAATCTATTTCTCCACTACTTTGTAAAAAATCATGGCGTGTAAATTCATCTGTTAATTTTTCTTTCGTATTAACCTTCCATGTTCTTGCACCAAAAGCTAAAAATAGTTCCACCAATTCGCTAGCCTGATATTGTCCTCCTTTTTTTCTTCTAGCAGAATCTTCAATTTGTAAAACAGCAATGCAATCTACTTTATTTTTTATTTCTTTAATAATTCCGGAAAAAATAACTTCTATCTGCCTTCTAACATTCCAAGGAACTTGACCGGTATTTAATACTAACATTCTATATAATAAGCTATTATTGTTATCTGATATCCAATATTCTACTCTTAACTCACGCTCACCAACACTGTCATTTTCACTACATGCTTTCATTAAAGCGGTTGTCCTTTGCATTCCATCAATAATACTTAATAACTCTGCATTTTTCTCAATCTCTAACTCTTCAAAATTTATTTCCTTTGATTCTAATTTTTTATATTTTACTTCATCAATTACGATCCCGACAACAATAGGCGGCAAAATAGTTCCTTCTTTAATATCTGCAATCATTCTATTTCTTATCGAAATAGCCGTTTTTTGTTTCAGGGCTTCTCTTTGTCCAGATATTCCTCCTCGATTCTTATAAGCATTTTCAACAAGTTTTAAAATAATCATCTATTTTGATTTTTTTCATAATTGATATACATTTCAACTTTTTTAT
>NZ_QRNF01000121.1 GCF_003474435.1 Ruminococcus sp. AF46-10NS | reverse complement strand
TTATGGTATTCTTCTCCAGTTCTTTCCCAATTTGATGAAAATTCAAAAATATAGTCATCCGTATCTTCTGTATCTGAAAATTCAAAAATATAGTCATCCGTATCTTCTGTATCTGCAGTATCCATTTCTGTTGGATCAAATAACCATACTTCATTTTTATATCTGCTGTATTATCTTTAATAGTTGTATCTTCCAACCTATAATGACAAACCTGACCATCTGCTCCGTTCTCCTTTTTCTCCAGAGCATATGTTCCATCTAACTGTGCCGCTTTTCCATTTATCTCCACTTCTGTTAGTAGAATAGTCTCTTTTTCTTTTGAATCATTTATATTATCAGATATTGCCACCCATAAATTCTCCTTATCAGCAGCAATTTCATCTAACGTAATAGAAATTCCATTTTTAGTAATCGTTTTTCCAACACTATCTATATATGATTCTACATTTTCATTAATCCCCAATGCAGTTTGAATCCACGAAGTAATCTGTTCCCAGGCCGCCTTTATCTCATGCGGATGTCCCAAGCCTCCTATCAATAATGCTATTACAACTCCTGCTGCTGCAATCTTTGCTAATTTTAATTTCAAATTAACATTTCGCTTTTTCCATGGCAAGGAAGCTTCGTAAACAAATTTTTCATCTATTTCTCCCATCAGATCCAAAAAATTGTTTTCTTTTTTCATATGATTTCTTTCACCTCTTCCCATAATTTGTTTCTGCTTCGAAAAAGACTGGATTTAATTTTAGTCTCAGAGCATCCATGTCTTTTTGCAATGTCTTTAATATTATCCATATACCAATATCGCCTGACAAAAATATCCCTGTCTCCTGCTTTTAAATCACTTAAAAATTTTTCTAAAATATTCAAAATTTCCTTTTTCTTTATATCCTCTTCCACATAATCCTTTATTGTATTTTCCAGTTTTTCCACTTCACCACAAATATCCATCATATGTGTATCTGCTCTTTTTGAAGCATTTTTCTTTCTGAAATTGTCCAATGCCAAATTTCTGGTTATTTTTCCAAGAAATGCAGATAATTTTGTTGGCGTTTTGGGCGGAATCTTATTCCACGTTATCAGCCACGTATCATTTACGCATTCTTCTGAATCTTCTGTGTTATATAAAATATTCCATGCAATCTTAAAGCAAAATTTTTCGTACTTTACTTCTACCTGGCGAATTGCATCTTCTGATCTTTCTAAAAATAAATTTATAATATGTATATCTTCCATATCACATTTCTCCCCTGTATATTAGTGTTTTTATGCAGATAGGTTATTTGCAGTGTATATTAGTGTTTTTATGCAGATAGGTTATTTGCAGTGTGCCATATTAATGT
>NZ_QRNF01000120.1 GCF_003474435.1 Ruminococcus sp. AF46-10NS | reverse complement strand
TGCTGTTAATGTTAAAGCAATATGAACTGTTTCTGGATTCGTTTCAGTTCGCCTGTAAAAATTACAAAGGCAGTACCAAAGATGCGGACATTGCCAAAGTAATGGGATTCGAATCGAAAGATGAATATAATGAGATTATGTTTCTCAGAGAGATCACACATACTGTCAACGCATTTAACGATATGGCAGATGTGATAAGGCTCTATTCAAAGAAACCGGAAGCAGCCGAACAAAGACTTGCCAATCTTTTATCCGAAGTTATGTATGAGGATTCTGAATCGGTATAGTAAGACAACCGGAGTTGTGATATACTTACACGCAAGAAGCATTTCAACAGTTCCGATTGTCTGATATCGAAAGGAGAAATACAATTATGGCAAAAGGATCTGTTAGAAAAAAAGGAAAAAAATGGTACTATCGCTTCTATGTAGAAGATGCAAGCGGTAAAATGGTTCAGAAAGAATATGCTGGAACCGAAAGTAAAAGTGAGACGGAAAAACTTCTCCGCAAAGCACTGGAAGATTACGAAAATAAGAAGTTTGTCGCAAAGGCAGACAGCCTTACGGTAGGAGAGCTTCTGGATATGTGGGCGGAAGAAGAACTGAAAACCGGGACACTCAGCAACGGCACAGTGGAAAATTATCTTGGTGCAATCCGCTGTATCAAAAAACACCCGATTGCAGACCGCAAACTGAAAACAGTTACTGCCGAACATTTACAGGCATTTCTTGATCTGCTTACATTCGGTGGTGAGTTTCCAGACGGGAAAGTAAGAAAGGGATACAGCAAAGATTATATCCATTCTTTTTCCGCAGTGTTACAGCAGTCATTCCGTTTTGCAGTATTTCCAAAACAACTAATCAGTTTCAATCCGATGCAATATATCAAACTGAAACGACAGGCAGAGGAAGTTGACCTCTTTTCCGATGATGAAGTGGAAGAAGGCACACAACCGATTTCGCATGATGATTACGAGCAACTTATCAAGTATCTGGAAAAGAAAAACCCACCTGCCATTCTACCGATTCAGATTGCGTATTATGCCGGGCTCCGTATCGGAGAAACCTGTGGTCTTACATGGCAGGACATTAACCTTGAGGAACAATGCCTGACCATAAAACGCAGTATCCGCTACGACGGCATGAAACACAAAAACATTATTGGACCAACGAAGCGGAAAAAAGTTAGGATTGTTGATTTTGGCGATACCCTGACTGAAATACTGAAAGCTGCCAGAAAGGAACAACTCAAAAACCGGATGCAGTATGGCGAATTATATCACCGCAATTACTACAAAGAAGTGCATGTGAAAAACAGGGTATATTATGAATACTATCATCTTGACGGAACACAGG
>NZ_QRNF01000012.1 GCF_003474435.1 Ruminococcus sp. AF46-10NS | reverse complement strand
AACGAACTAACAAAAAGTATGGACAAGGAAAAAAATAGATGCTATAATACCTACCTATAAGTTAGAAACGTCTAATTTATAAAGTAAGATTAAATAGAACTAAGTTAAATATGTAAGTAATATATAACTTTTCGGGCTCCCCCGAAACTAAGGAATCTATAGTCATTTCCGAGAGTGCCATATCTGGCATTTATAATGTGATTGAAATAAAGGATATTTGCTTGACGGATTATTTTACTTGAACGCAGATAAGCATTCCCCCGATTCAAGTGCGCGGAGCACTAAGCGGCGAGTGAGGGGGATGCTTATGTCAGTGGGAGTTGAAAGCTTCCACTGACAGATCGCGAAGCGACTGCGTTCATGAGCAAGTAGCGAAGCGGATTGCGAATGTCCGCTTTACTCGTTATAAATAAAAACAAGGGAGAAAAGAGATGAAAAACCAGAATTTTTACATGAGAGTGATCTCCGTTCTTCTGATGATCATGGCTGTGCTTTTTTACAACAGCAGTATGAAGGCTGAGGAGAATGAGAAAGAGATCACAGCTCTGACCGATAAAGTGGACACTCTTCAGAATCAGCAGAGTGAGCTTTTAAGTGCACTGGAGACGATCTACACCAGCCGGGTTCAGAATCAGACAGCATCCGCAGCAGATACTGCGGCAGGCAGCGATACAACAGACAGTGTATCAACAGACAGTGCATCAGCAGACAACAGCGAAGCAGATAACAACACCACAGACGACACAACAACAGATTCTGATTACGTATATAAAGATGGTACCTACACAGGTGAAGCTGAGGGATACGGCGGAACGATCCAGGTTGAGGTGACACTGGCCGGTGATGAGATCACATCCATCAATGTAGTCAGCGCACCCGGCGAGGACAGTGCTTATCTTTCACAGGCAGAAAGCGTGATAAATTCCGTTATCAGTGCACAGAGCACAGATGTGGACACTGTATCAGGAGCAACCTTCAGTTCAACAGGAATCCTGAATGCTGTTGATGAAGCACTTGGAAAGGCGGAAAACGAATGAAAAAAAGACAGCGGGATGTAAGGCTGATACGTGCAGGGATTCAGCTGGCGTTTTTCATAGTGGCCCCGTCTCTGTTTTCCACAGCCTTTGCAGGAATCAAATCGATTTTTCTCGCCATTGCAGCCGGACAGCCGGTGGAGTGGAATTCTTTTCTGACCGTAACAGCAGCACTTCTGATCTTTACATGCTTTTTCGGAAGACATTTCTGCGGATATGCCTGTGCATTCGGATCTTTTGGCGATGTCATGTATGAAGGCTTTTCCTGGATCTGGACGAAATGTTTTCATAAAAAAAAGAAACCAGCCCTTTCTGAAAAAATGGTTCACAGACTTCAGAAAGTGAAATATATCGTACTGACCCTGATCCTGCTTTCCTGCCTCACAGGCGTATACGGAAAGCTTACAGGAACCAGCCCATGGGATGTTTTTTCCATGCTCACAGCCAGAAGGCTTCCAAACAGTACATATTTGGTGGGAATCATCCTTTTGCTTCTGATCATGGTGGGAATGTGCACACAGGAGCGTTTTTTCTGCCAGTTTCTCTGTCCGATGGGAGCGGTTTTTGCACTGATGCCGATCCTGCCCGGAGCACTTTTTAAGAGAAATCGCGAGAAATGCCCTCCGAAATGCGGACTTTGCAAAAAAAGATGCCCTGCGCATCTGGACATTGACGGTGACACAGCAATGTCCGGCGAATGTCTTTGCTGTCATGCCTGTGCGGCAACATGCCCCAGAAAAAACATTCACATAGGAACAACAGAGGAAAAATAATCTATGAAATATCATGCTCTGAAAAAGAAAGCTTTTCTGGCAGCAGCAGTATTTACGGGAACAACAATGGTGATTCCATCCATGTGCCTGGCTGCATCAGATAAAGATATACAGACATATACAGATACAGATTTTGCTATGGATACTGTGGTATCCGAAACACTTTATACCACAGGAGACGATATAAACAGCAAGCTGACATCCGTGCTGACGGATGTGGAAACGAACCTTCTTTCCTGGACGAATAAGGACTCACAGATCTATAAGGTGAACGCATCTGACGGAAAAGATACGGAGATCTCCGGGGAACTTTCCGGTTATCTGGAGCGGATACTCAAAATTGCCAGAGACTCTGACGGAGCTTTTGATCCGACGATCGGGAAGCTGATCCGGCTGTGGGATATTGGCGGGGAAGATCAGAGGATTCCGGGAGAGGATGAGATCAGGAATGTTCTGAAGGATTCCGGTTACGAAAAAGTTTCGCTGGCAGGAAATAACATCAGTATGGATGAAGGATGTTCCCTTGATCTTGGTGCAGCCGGAAAAGGTATCGGATGTGACGCTGTTCTGGAATATCTGGAAACTCAGAAGGATGTAACAGCAGCACTTATAAATCTTGGCGGAAGCAGCGTCATGACTTACGGAAACAAACCGGACGGTTCTTCCTGGAATGTGGCAGTGACAGATCCGCGGGCTGAAAATGACGATGAGTATCTTGGAGTGGTTGCCTTAAACGGCACAGAGTTTCTTTCCACATCAGGAGATTATGAGAAATATTTTATCGAAGATGGTGTGAGATATCATCACATTATGGATCCGTCCACCGGATATCCGGCAAAAAGCGGAGTAACCGGAGTGACCGTTGTATGTGACACAGGACTGGAAGCAGATGCACTTTCCACAGCATGCTTTGTATTAGGTGTGGAAAAAGGCTCCGAATTGTTGAAAAAGTACAGCGCAGACGGACTTTTTGTGGATGAAGACCATCATGTGTACCTCACCGATGGAATGAAGGAGCGATTCAGCCTTCTTCAGGATATCTACAGCGTGGAGGATATCACAGAATAAAAGAGATAGTAAAGCCTGTAACAATTTCCGAAATTTCGGAATCAGATTCCGGACCGAAAACAGGGCGAGGCGGGATTGTTATGGAAGGTTTTCTATAAATATTTCATATTTTTAGGAGGAATAAGTAATGCAGAAGTGGAATCTACTGAAAAAAACAGCTCCATGCATCCTGAGTCTTGCAGTGGCAGCAACAAGTTTCCCGACAGCTGTAATGGCAACAGATTTTGATACGGCAGTCGTTTCCGAAGCAGAAGCTCAGGAAGCAGATGTCGAGGACTTTGGCGCAGAAGAGGTTGAAGCTGCTGAGGATACAACAGAAGAGATGACAGAGGATATTCAGCAGGACGAAACAGCTGATGATCTTGAAATCCAGGAAGATGCTGTAGCTGAGGAAGCAGATCCTGTTTCCGATGGAGAAGATGAGTTTTCAGCAGGCGATGATACAGAGGAAGCTTTCTCTGATGAGAGCCAGCTGAAAGGTGAGTATCAGTATGTATATGCAGGACTTACATGGGGTGAGTACTGGGCTGCTGAAGGCGTTTATAATGCAGGAAACACAAGCTCCAGTGATGAGCTTGACCTTAAAGGTGAGGCTGATAAAGGTGCTTTTGATACAGTAACAAGAGCAACTGCTAATCACGGACTTCACAGAGGAAGTTATCAGACAGAGGCAACTATTATTGCAACAGACGGAACAAAATTTGCTGTTTCCTACTGGAAAGATAATCAGACTATCGTTCTCACAGATGGTTCTGAGGCTACATGGAACAGAGGATTTCTCACAAAAGACGGAAAAGAATATGAGATGGATCATTATGAAGTATATGGTCTGAAATATGTTCCGGTAGCAGTTAAAACTGCAGATTATGCAGACTTCTGCAAGAAGTATAATGTTGTAAACGCTGGTGAGACAATTTCCGGTGGATACGGCGAGATGAATCTTCAGTCCTATGTTGGTCTTATAGCTGATGTAACTGCTGATACCAATGGTCTGAAATATGCTGAGAAGAATGGCGACAGTTTTACATTTACAGCAAGAAAATCCAATGGAACAACATCTGGTATCAAAGGTCAGGCTCTGAAAACAGCTACAGATGTTGAGCCGACAGTAAAGACCGCAGATGGAAGCTATGGTGAATTTCTTCGTGTAGATATCAACGGAAATTATGGAGATCTTGGTGCAAACATGCAGGCTGTACGCTGGGATTACTATGGAGATGATTCCACATACACAACAAAACCTCTTGCTTCTTACGGAACTAAGTTTGCAGCAGATAACTGGATGCACAAAAAAATGGGAATCCAGCTTGGCCTTACAAAATCTGCACGTTGCAAACTTCCGGGAGGAACAGACGGAACAGGTTACTGGAAACTGACTGTATACGCACTTGGATACAATGATTATACATATAAATTCCAGGCAACAGCAGAGAATATTGTAGAGCCACAGGTAGAGCCGACAGACTTTACAGATCTCAAAGCTGAGGTT
Organism: Ruminococcus sp. AF46-10NS; assembly: GCF_003474435.1. Taxonomy (GTDB): domain Bacteria; phylum Bacillota; class Clostridia; order Lachnospirales; family Lachnospiraceae; genus Blautia_A. The sequence goes on along the minus strand of NZ_QRNF01000012.1, from coordinate 84,032 downwards.
GAGACTGCAAAAGCACTGAAACAGGCAGATTACACTGTTGCAACCTGGAAATCTTTTGCAGGTGAGCTTGCTGAGGCAGAGGAAGTTATTGCAAAGACAGATGCAAGCCAGGCAGAGGTTAACGAAGCACTTTCACATCTTCAGGCAGCAGAGAAAGAACTTGTCAAAGTAACTGCAGCTTTGGATAAAAAGACAGCAGCTGTATACACAGGAAAGACTGTAACCCTGAAAGCAACAAGCAACGATAAAGATGCAAAAGCAACATTTACAAGCAGCAATACAAAAGTAGCAACAGTAAGCAGCACAGGTGTTGTAAAAGGTGTGAAAGCCGGAACAGCAACAATCACAGCTTCTTATGGAAATGCAAAAGCTACATGCAAGGTAACAGTAAAAGCTTCTACAATTAAATTTGCTAAAAAGACAGCAACTGTATACACAGGAAAAACTGTAACAGTAAAAGCAACAGCAACCCCATCTGCAACAATTAAATACACATCCAGCAATACAAAAGTAGCAACAGTAAACAGCAAGACAGGTGCTGTAAAAGGTTTGAAAGCCGGAACAGTAACAATCACAGCAACAGCTGGAACTCTGAAAGCAACATACAAAGTAACAGTAAAAGCTCCATCTGTTAAATTTGCAAAGAAGACAGCAACTGTTTACAAAGGAAAAACCGCAACAGTAAAAGCAACACTGGCAGGCGTTTCTTCTGTAAAATACACAAGCAGCAATAAGAAAGTAGCAACAGTAAATAGCAAGACAGGTGCTGTAAAAGGTTTGAAAGCCGGAACAGTAACAATCACAGCAACAAGCGGAAAACTGAAAGCAACATACAAGCTGACAGTTAAGAACCCGACATTCAGCCTTACAAAATCTTCCGCAACAATCAAAAAAGGCAAAACAACAACAATCAAATCCAAAGCAGCACCAGCCGGAAAAGTTACATACACAAGCAGCAACAGGAAAGTTGCAACTGTAACAAGCAAAGGCGTTGTTAAAGGAATCAAAAAAGGTAAAGCAACAATCACAGTTAAATGCAACGGCATTACAAAGAAATTTGTGGTAACTGTTAAGTAAATACCTGGTAAGTACCTCTGCCGCAGAGCATTTTATGTATCTGCGGCAGAAGTCTGCCTATCGGCACGGAAATAAATGCCTGGCAGAAGCCGCATAAGAGGGGAGAAAGCATTCATGGAAAAAGATCTGAAAGAAAAAAAGCCATCTGAAAATAATGACCCGAAGATACCCTGGCCAAAACTGATCCCTGCTGCAGCTGTGATCGCGGCACTTGCATTTTCAGGTATCAAGGCTCAGGGCTCTGATGAAAACACAGAAACTCTTCAGAAGTCAGATACGACCGTAATGTCTGCTTCTGAGCTGGAAAAATATCTTGGCTATGAGGAAGAAGATAATTCAGTTTCCGAAACCGGTACAGCAACAGATAAGAAAAGCACATCCAATAAAAGTATTTCAAAAAAGACTTCAAAAAAATCTGCAAAAAAAACAGCTGCAAAAAAGAGCTCCGGAAAAAGAACTGTATCTGAATCTGCAAAAAGCAATGCCGGCGCAGCAGGACAGGGTTCCACTCAGACACCAGTGGCCAATGTTCCGGCAGGCGGCTATAAAGACGGAACATACGAAGGATCCGGAACCGGATTCGGCGGTACGATCACTGTACGCGTGACAATAAGCGGCGGAAAGATCGCAGCTATTGATATTTTGGACGCTTCCGGAGAAACCGGATCGTATTTTGCGTCAGCGAAAGGTGTTATCAGCAAAATGATCGCCGGAAACACACCGAATGTAGATGCGGTCAGCGGAGCAACCTATTCTTCCAACGGAATCATCCAGGCAGTCCAGAATGCTTTATCCCAGGCAGCAGCAGATGGAATCACAAGTCAGCCAACCCCTTCACCGACACCGACTTCCACACCAACGCCAACTCCGACAAAAAAGCCGAAGCCGACCAAAAAACCTGATCCGAATAGTCCGAGCCAGTACCTGAACGGAACTTATAAAGCGTCTGCAAAAGGCTACAGCGGAGATGTAAAAGTAACTATCACTATCAAAAATGACGTGATCACATCTGTAAAACAGGAGAATACAGATACTCCGATGTTTTTTGAAAAAGCGTGGAGTGCTCTGAAAGAGCAGATCGTAGGCTCAGATTCCGTGGATGATATTGACACAGTCAGCGGAGCAACTTATTCTTCAAAGGGAATTCTGGAAGCTGTAAAAAAAGCCCTGAAGGAAGCGAAAAATCCAGAATATGGAAAAAAAGTGACCCCGACTCCAACGAAGAAACCAACTCCGAAACCAACTGCCACACCGAAACCGACAGCAACGCCTGAGCCAACTGCCACACCGGAACCAACGGCAGTGCCTGATGATCCAAATGTAACACCGACACCGGATAATCCGAACACAACACCTGTTCCGAATGATCCCAATGTAACGCCGGAGCCGACCGAAGCACCTGAGCCAACCCCTGCAGGCCTGTACAGAGACGGAACATATGAAGCAGCTGCTTTCGGATATGGCGGAAAAACAAGACTGACAGTGACTATCAGCGGAGGTCAGATCGTGTCCATCACACAGACCAACAACGATACGCCGGAATTTTTTGATCCGGCATGGGAAACTATCTATGCCCAGATCATGGCGAATCAGTCAGCAGACGGAATTGATACAGTCAGCGGCGCAACTTTCTCCTCAGAGGGAATCATCGGAGCAGCACAGAAAGCATTAAACCAGGCGAAAAACTGATTTTAACCGAAACTGCGGAGCAGTTATTCGGTTATGAGCAAGTAGCGAAAGCGGATTGCGAATATCCGACTGACTAAAAGAAACCCCTGAATTTCAGAAAAAAATATTCTGGAATTCAGGGGTTTTTCCGTATTAAAAAAAATTTTAACCGAATCAGGGAAGTTTTCAGCAGGGTTGCGAATATCCACTCGATAGGTTATTTCGATAAAAAAATAACATGAGAATATACAGAATAATATAAAAAACGTCAGAATATATATCGAAGAAACTGGAAAAATATCGCGAATTAATGGAGCGTAACTTAAAAAGTATAGTTACAATTTTATTGCACGGATCTTGATTTTATGATATGTTTTAGTGTGTGTACTTATAATTGTTATTTATATGACAAACAACGCTGAAAGGAGAATAACATGAGTAGTAAAATTACGATCATCGGAGCAGGAAGTGTAGGAGCAACCATCGCTTACACATTATCACAGAGGAGCATTGCCTCAGAAATCGTACTGATCGATATCAACAAGCAGAAGGCAGAAGGAGAGGTCATGGATATTGAACAGGGAACCAGTTCCGTGAACCGATCTCCATTGTGGCGGGAGATTATCCGGATGCTGCGGACTCAGATATTGTAATCATCACTTCCGGTATTGCCAGAAAACCAGGACAGACACGAATTGAACTGACACAGACTAACGTTAATATTATGAAGAGCATCACTCCGGAGATCGTAAAAGTGGCTCCTAAAGCACTTTATATTATCGTAAGCAATCCGTGTGATATTATGACATACGCTTTTGCGAAGCTTTCCGGACTTCCGGAGAGCCAGATCTTAGGTTCCGGTACAGCTCTGGATACTGCACGTCTCCGCTGCAGACTTTCCAGACATTATGGAGTTTCTGAGAAAAATATCCACGCTTATGTATTTGGCGAGCATGGAGATACTTCTTTTGTACCATGGTCAAGAGCATTTGTGGCAGGTGCAACTCTGGATGAATTTGATAAGATCGCTCATGAGGATCAGAAAGATATGCCGCCACTTGACAAGGAAGAGGTTCTGGAGTATGTTCATACTTCAGGGTCAACTGTTATTGCCAAAAAAGGTGCAACTTTTTATGCAGTAGCAGTATCTGTGTGCAGACTTTGCTCGCTTCTTCTTGCAGCATCTGATACAATTGTCAGTGTGTCAACTATGCTTCACGGAGAGTACGGCATTGAGGATGTATGTCTTAGTACAATGGCATCTATCGGACCGGAAGGTGTGAAGAGTATCGTACGCGTTCCTCTTACTGAAGAGGAGACTGAGAAACTTCATGCAAGTGCCAATGCACTGAAAAACGTGATCGCACAGATTGACCTTTAATAAATGTCTGAAGCTGTGTAAAAAGGGGAATGCAGCCCAAGACAAATCTGTAACAACGGGAGAAAGATAAAAATGGATATTATTCAGGTAATTACCAGAGAATTGAACGTTGAGAAATGGCAGGTAGAAGCAGCAGTCAGGCTGATCGACGAAGGCTGCACCATTCCTTTTATTTCCAGATACCGTAAAGAAGCAACCGGTACATTAAACGATGAACAGCTTCGTAATCTTAATGAGAGACTTACCTATTTAAGAAACCTTGAGGACAAAAAAGCTCAGGTCCTTGGCAGTATTGAGGAGCAGGGCAAGCTGACACCGGAACTGAAAAAGCAGATCGAAGCGGCACAGACTCTTGTAGTAGTGGAGGATCTTTACCGCCCATATCGTCCGAAACGCCGTACGCGTGCTATTATTGCAAAGGAGAAGGGGCTTGGGCCGCTGGCAGATATCATTCTTCTTCAGATGACAAAGAAACCGCTGGAAGAAGAGGCGAAGGCTTTTCTTTCAGAGGAAAAAGAAGTTAAAACAACGGCAGATGCTATCAATGGAGCCAAAGATATTATCGCAGAGCATATTTCCGATGAGGCAGACTACCGTATCTATATCCGTAAGAAAACAATGGATAAAGGAACTATCTGTTCTGCTGCAAGAGATGAGAAAGAGCAGTCTGTTTACGAAATGTACTATGATTTCGAGGAGCCTGTGAAGAAACTGGCAGGCCATCGTGTCCTTGCACTGAACCGTGGTGAGAAGGAGAAATTCCTCACAGTGAAGATCGTGGCACCGGAGGAAGATATCATCCGCTATCTTGAGAAACAGGTGATCGTCCGTGACAATCCGAATACAACCCCGGTTCTGAAGGAAGTGGTGGAGGACAGCTACAAGCGTCTGATCGGCCCGGCCATTGAGCGTGAGATCAGAAGTGCATTAACGGAAAGAGCAGAGGACGGAGCCATTCACGTATTTGGCAAAAATCTGGAGCAGCTTCTTATGCAGCCTCCAATTGCAGGACAGGTAGTTCTTGGCTGGGATCCGGCATTTCGTACAGGATGTAAGCTGGCAGTGATAGACCCGACCGGAAAAGTTCTGGATACCACTGTGATCTATCCGACAGCGCCTACCAATGAGACCAAGATCCGTGCAGCCAAGGAAACCCTCAAAAAACTCATCAGCAAATATCACGTAACTCTGATCTCCGTAGGAACGGAACCGCATCCAGAGAGTCAGAGCAGATCATTGTGGAACTCCTTAAGGAAATCCCGGAAAAAGTTCAGTACGTGATCACCAACGAGGCAGGTGCTTCCGTATATTCCGCAAGCAAGCTTGCAACGGAAGAATTCCCGAATTTTGATGTGGGACAGCGTAGTGCCACATCTATCGCAAGACGTGTCCAGGACCCGCTGGCAGAGCTTGTAAAGATCGACCCGAAATCCATTGGTGTCGGTCAGTACCAGCATGACATGAACCAGAAGAAACTGGGCGAGGCACTGAACGGAGTTGTTGAGGACTGCGTGAACAAAGTCGGCGTAGATCTCAATACAGCATCTGCTTCCCTTCTGGAATATATTTCCGGAATCAGCAAAGCTATCGCAAAGAATATCGTAGCTTACCGTGAGGAGAACGGCCGCTTCCAGACAAGACGGGAACTTCTCAAAGTTGCGAAACTTGGTCCGAAAGCCTTTGAGCAGTGTGCAGGTTTCACACGGATCACGGGGGGCAAAAATCCTTTGGATGCAACAAGTGTTCATCCTGAGAGCTACGACGCGGCAAAAAAACTCCTGGAAAAACTTGGCTATACACCACAAGACGTGGCAGAGCGTAAACTTACCGGCATTTCCAGACAGATCCGCGATTACGGAAAACTGGCCAAAGAACTGGAAATCGGTGAGCCGACACTTCGGGATATCGTAAAAGAGCTGGAGAAACCGGCAAGAGATCCACGTGATGAGATGCCGAAGCCGATCCTCCGCACAGATGTCCTTGATATGAAGGATCTGAAAGAAGGCATGGTTCTTAAAGGAACTGTCCGCAATGTAATTGATTTCGGAGCTTTTGTAGATATCGGTGTACATCAGGACGGACTGGTTCATATTTCAGAGATGAGCGAGAAATTCATCAAACATCCGCTGGAAGCAGTCAGCGTTGGTGATATTGTGGATGTGCGTGTTCTTGGTGTGGATATGAAGAAGAAGCGGATCAGCCTTTCCATGAAAGGAATCAGTAAATAAAAAGAAATATTCAGTAGAGTGAAGCAGACGGGAATGTTTTGCATTACATTACCGGATAGAAATACAACAGAATTATGATACAGTTACAGCAGCGATTATAACTTATTCCTTATAAAGCCGGAGAAATAGGTTTTACAGGAAAAAATCGCTGCTGTATTATTATATTACAGGATACGGACAATAGAGGTTGACTATATCAGACGGGAGGAAAATTAATTTGGACAGTACAGTACAAACCGTTCAGGAGGTAGGAAATCAGGTAAACCAGTACAAGCAGATGTTTGAAAATTATATTCCGGATATTACCAAATTCGGAATCAAGGTTGTTCTGGCCATCGTGGCTTTCTGGGTAGGAAGCACCGTCATTAAAGGGATCGTAAAGTTTGTCAGAAAATCACTGACAAAATCCAGACTGGACACAGGTGTTGCTCAGTTTATGTCATCCCTGGTCAAGATCGTGCTTTATATACTTCTGATTTTTAACATATCCACAAGCTTCGGAGTGAAGGAATCATCATTGGCAGCACTTCTTGGAACTGCCGGCGTTACCTTGGGTCTTGCCCTGCAGGGCGGACTTTCAAACCTGGCAGGAGGAATGATGCTTCTTCTGTTCAAGCCATTCCAGGTAGGAGATTACATTGTTGTCAACGGACAGAACGGAAGCGAAGGAACAGTATCCAAGGTAGAAATCTGTTATACAACACTTCTTTCCATTGACAACAAGCATATTGTGATCCCCAACGGTACGCTTTCCAACTCAACTATCACCAACGTAACGGCAAGGGATCAGCGAAGACTGGAGATCAAAGTAGGAATTTCCTACAACGCAGACATCCAGAGAGCCAAGGAGATTCTGGAAGACATCCTGACAGACGATCCGGACACAAGAGAAGACGAAGAGATGGTAGTATTTGTAGACGAGCTGGCAGAAAGTGCTGTGATCATGGGCTTCCGTGTCTGGGTAGATACAGACCGCTACTGGGACACCAGATGGAGACTGAACCAGCGGATCAAAGAAGACTTTGATTATTATGGAATTGAGATTCCTTATAATCAGCTGGATGTGCATTTGCATAAATAAAAACCCGGATTAGGTTTCAGTTATTGACAAATAACTATCACAATGTCATAATACCCCACAGAGATAGTATTTGGACTCAAAACTATACTCTGGCTGAAATCACTGGAATCTTATATAAATAACCAGCCGTAACCCGGGAAATGGGAACGGACGGATATATGAAATTATAAAAGATAAGAGCTTGTATTGATGGCAGGGAAAGTATTATAGCAGAAAATTCTGTGAATACCTTTTCATGTACAAAAAACAGGACTCAGCATACAGGGAATCAATCAGAAGCGTTTCAGGGTCGAAGTATACCCTGAGGCGCTTTTTTATGCACTTCCCTGCAGGAAAGGACTTATATAAGATGACAATAGAAATGTTAAAAGGAAAGATCCACAGAGCAACTGTTGTCCAGGCAGAACTGGATTATGTGGGAAGTATCACTGTGGATGAGGAACTGCTGGAAGCTGCCGGAATACTGGAATATGAAAAAGTTCAGATCGTAGATGTGAACAACGGCAGCCGTTTCGAGACATACACCATTTGCGGAGAACGCGGAAGCGGTATGATCTGCCTGAACGGAGCAGCAGCAAGATGCGTGAGCACAGGTGACAAGATCATCATCATGGCTTACGCACAGTACGAGCAGGAAGAAGCCCGTACACATAAGCCTGCAGTAGTATTTGTAGATGAAGAAAACAAGATCAGCAGAGTGACCAATTATGAGAAACATGGACTGCTGAAAGATATGGCCTGAAAAAATCCGTAATAGAGGAAACTCAGATTACAGATTAGGTATGTGTCCAATGTGGACATAACGCCTTATAAAATAAGAGGAAAGTGAATTCAGAAAAGAGGCTATCTCGAAATCTATAAAAAATCCCAGTTCCCGTGACTGAGAAAGAGGAGAGAACAATGCAGGTAACAAAAACAGTAAAAGAAACAAGAAAACAGATCAAAGCGTGGAAAAAAGAAGGCAAAACAGTAGGACTTGTCCCGACCATGGGATTTCTCCATGAAGGACACGCAAGCCTGATAAAAAAATGCAGAGAGCAGAACGACATCGTAGTAGTATCTGATTTCGTCAATCCGACACAGTTCGGACCGACCGAAGACCTGGAAGCATACCCAAGAGATTTTGAACGTGACAGCAAACTCTGCGAAAGCCTGGGAGCAGACCTGATCTTCTGCCCGGAGCCTTCCGAGATGTATCATGATCCCCACGCATTTGTAAGCATAGATACCTTATCCGAAACACTCTGCGGAAAAACACGCCCTATTCATTTTAAGGGTGTATGCACAGTAGTGTCCAAACTGTTCCACATCGTAGCACCGGACAGAGCATATTTCGGACAGAAAGACGCACAGCAGCTGGCTATCATCCGCAAGATGGTGCAGGATCTGAATTTTGATATTGAGATCATTGGCTGCCCCATCGTCCGTGAGGAGGACGGACTTGCAAAATCCTCCAGAAATACATATTTAAGCCCTGAAGAAAGAAAAGCAGCTCTCTGCCTGTCAAAAGCAGTAAAAGCCGGACAGGAAGCTATCCGCACAGGAATTCCGGCAGAAGAGCTCCTTGGAAAAATGCGCGCAGTGATCGAAGCAGAACCTCTGGCAAAGATCGATTATGTATCCATGGTAGATGCACTTACCATGCAGCCGGTGGAAAAAGCTGACCGCAGCGTTCTCGTAGCAATGGCTGTTTACATCGGAAAAACAAGACTGATCGACAACTTCAGCTACGAGGTATAATATATGGAAAAAATCTTAAATAAAATCGCAAAGATCAGCAGTCTTGCATCCAGATATATCGGGATCATTATCATCGCTTTTTCCTGCGTGGCTTTTTTCTGGCGGGATGGTTTTGCCTGGATGACCAATTATACTTCTGTATTCCTTGGGGTTATCATGTTCGGAATGGGACTGACCATAAAGATGGAAGACTTCCGGATTGTTTTTTCCAGACCTAAAGAAGTGGTGATTGGAGCAGTGGCACAGTATACTATCATGCCTGTAGTGGCCTGGATACTGTGCAAGGTGATGAATCTTCCGGCTGACCTGGCCCTGGGAGTGATCCTGGTAGGCTGCTGCCCGGGAGGAACAGCCAGCAATGTGATCACCTATATTGCAGGCGGTGATGTGGCATTATCTGTGGGAATGACTATCGTATCCACATTGGCAGCACCTCTTGCCACACCGTTTCTTGTATATGTTCTGGCAGGAGCTGGGTGGAAGTATCATTCTGGGCTATGGTGCTCTCTGTGATAAAAGTGATCCTGGTTCCGGTACTTCTGGGAATCATTTTGCGGAGTCTTGCAGGAGAACACGTAGACAAAGTATCCGACGTGATGCCGCTGATCTCAGTGATCGCTATCGCTATGATCATCGGAGGAATCGTGGCAGTAAATGCAGACAAGATCTTAAACTGTGGAGTTCTGGTGCTTGGAGTGGTGGCTATCCATAACTTCTGCGGTATGATGTTAGGTCTCCTTGCAGCAAAAATCTTCCACGTGGACTATTCCAGAACAACAGCTATAGCTATAGAAGTAGGCATGCAGAACAGCGGTCTTGCAGTTTCGCTGGCAGCAGCTAATTTTGCAGCCAACCCTCTGGCAACACTGCCAGGAGCAATCTTCAGCGTATGGCACAATATCGCAGGCTCCATATTCGCCGGAATCCGCCGTGCAGGAGCAGAACGCCAGACAGAATCAGGGAGCGGTAAGTTGGCGGAAGAAAGCTAAAAAGACAGAAGAACACTGAGGGGAGTTCGGAATATCGTTTTTATAAAGAAACCCGACAGCGTATGGAATGATCTGTATGCGGTCGGGTTTTGCGTTGTGGATTTGGAAATCGCATGTTAAACTGGAAACATAAAACACAGATATAAGACAGGTTCAGGAAAGAAGCCTGTGAACATTAAACATTGTAAAAGAGGACATTGCAATGAAATATGATGATCTGATCCAGGAACTGAATACATGGGAGTATGATGAGAAGATTTTCCGGGAATATTATTTTATGAAAAAAACTCCGGAGAATATTTCGGGATTTGCAGCAAGACATTTGGACCATAAAAAAGAAGTTGAGTGGGTACAGAATCCGAAAAAAGTAAATGCGCATTCCAGAGAGGATGCGTTTATCCCGCAGGGATATAATGTGAGTCTGGTAAAACACCCGAGATATTTTCCATTGTTTTATCATGAACATGATTTTTTTGAAATCATATATGTTCTGTCAGGAACCTGTACTAATTCCTTCCGGGATTCCACAGAGAAACTGACAGCAGGAGACCTGTGCCTGATCGCACCTGATGTCAGACATGGAATCCTGGCAGTGGAGGACGACAGCGTAATTCTGAATACCCTGATCCGTCGCAGCACATTTATGGATATTTTTTATAATACAGTCCGTGATAAGACTCAGATTTCCGGTTTCTTTGTTGGAAACCTATATTCCAGAGAAAAAATACGCTACCTTCTTTTCCGTACGAAGAATGATGCAGTTATCCGCAATTATATTCTGGACATGTACAGGGAACAGAAAACTAGCGACAGTTTTTCAGACAGGATCATCTGCAGCATCCTTACATTGTTTTTTGTGGAGCTGACCAGACGCCACGGAAAAAATGTAAGCATACCGGATAACAGAAGAAAACGGACGGAGCAGGAATCCGAAATGCTTGCTTATATGATGGGAAACTGCAGTACAGTAACATTAAATGAACTTGCAGAGGAATTTCATTTCTCTGTACCATACTGTTCGAAACTGATCAAATCTATCTCAGGAAAAACTTTCTCCAATCTTCTCACAGAGATTCGCCTGCAGCATGGCGAACAGCTTCTTCTCTGCAGCCAGCTCAGTGTAGAAGATATCAGTGACAGGGTAGGGTATAAAAATCCGGAAAGTTTTATCCGTGCATTTCGCCGCTTATACAATGATACACCAAGCCAATACAGAAGAAAGAATAAATAAAGTCAATTAAATTGATTATTTCAAACCATGGAAGCAGTTCCGACATTCCGCTATGATGTAAGCAAATAAAAAACATCAATGCAGAATAAAAAGGAGGAAGCCAGTATGAAATATAATGATACTTATTCCATGATCGGAGCTATGATTAACCTGGGATTTGAAGTTGAGTTTAAGAAAGAACGGGAGAAAAAAGAAAAACGTCGCAGATTTTTACGGAAATTGATTGTCATGATATCCCGGTTAAAGAAGAGTTCGGGAAATATTACAGAGAATATGTCCGACAGTGCCGGTAAATGCAGATGTGATGCGCATACGATATGTGCATGTGCTGTCGATTGTGGAGACAGAGTGTGATAATCTGTTACAACAAATCGATACAAGTCACATTATGTCGAAAGAAAAAGTCATAAAATGCAGAAATGCGGTTTACAAATATTTTTTCTTATACTATAATAAGACCATGGACGACAAAAGTCCCCAACATATGAAAACAGGGGGGCCCGCTGAAGCGAGCTGAGAGTAGACTGTAAATGTCTTGACCCATAACCTGATTTGGATAATGCCAACGTAGGGACATATGCACGAAGGATTCTTAAAGACACAGAAGATCAGAGAGTACAGAAGATTTTTATTAAGTACGTAAGATTAAGAGCCGGTTGCCGTGATGCGTATGCGTTGCAGCGACCGGCTTTTTGTTGTATAAACATAAAGAATTTACAGAAGGATACCCTATATCTGACGGGAACAGAGCTTGTACAGCAGACCGGAATTCCGACAGCAGTGACAGATTTTCCAGATTTGGATACAAAATGAAAGGAGATTTTTTTACATGAGAAATTACAGTACACAGATGGAGGCTGCCCGTAAAGGCATCATCACACCTGAGCTTGAGATCGTAGCTAAGAAAGAACGCATGACAACAGAGGAGCTGCTTCCGCTGGTAGCCTCCGGTAAGGTGGCAATCTGTGCAAATAAAAATCATAAATGTATCGATCCGGAGGGTGTAGGCTCCATGCTCCGCACTAAGATCAACGTAAACCTTGGTGTATCCAGAGACTGCAAGGACTATGATGTAGAGATGCAGAAAGTAATGGAAGCTGTCAACATGGGAGCACACGCTATCATGGATCTTTCTTCTCATGGAAATACCATTCCGTTTCGCCGTAAGCTGACAAGTGAGTGTCCGGCTATGATCGGAACAGTCCCTGTTTATGATTCAGTTATCCACTATCAGAGAGACCTTGACACACTGACAGCCAAAGATTTTATCGATGTAGTAAGACTCCATGCACAGGATGGTGTTGACTTTGTAACTCTTCACTGTGGAATCACAAGAAAGACCATCGATCAGATCCGTAACCACAAGAGAAAAATGAATATCGTTTCCAGAGGAGGTTCTCTTGTATTTGCATGGATGTGCATGACCGGTGAGGAGAATCCGTTCTATGAATACTACGATGAGATCCTGGATATCTGCCGCGAGTATGATGTGACCATCTCTCTTGGAGATGCCTGCCGTCCGGGATGTCTTGCAGATGCAACCGATGTATGCCAGATTGAGGAGCTTGTACGTCTTGGCGAGCTGACCAAACGTGCATGGGAAAAAGATGTCCAGGTTATGGTTGAGGGACCGGGACACGTTCCGCTTGATCAGGTTGAGGCAAACATGAAAGTACAGCAGTCCATCTGTCAGGGCGCACCGTTCTATGTATTAGGACCTATCGTAACTGATGTTGCACCGGGATATGACCACATCACATCTGCGATCGGCGGAGCAGTAGCAGCTATGTCCGGAGCAGCATTCCTCTGCTATGTAACACCGGCCGAGCACCTTGCACTTCCGAACCTTGAGGACGTAAAACAGGGAATCATGGCATCCAAGATCGCAGCACATGCAGCAGACATTGCCAAGGGTGTCCGCGGTGCCCGTGAGATCGATGACAAGATGGCAGATGCCAGAAGAAAGCTTGACTGGGAAGCACAGTGGGAGTGTGCAATGGATCCGGAAACAGCGAAACGTATCTGGAACGAGCGCAAACCGGAGCATGATGATACCTGCTCCATGTGCGGTAAATTCTGTGCAGTACGAAGCATGAACAAGGCACTTGCAGGAGAGCATATCGATATTCTGTAGTACATAGGCAGCCGGCAGCACAGCATACCTGTTTTCGGGCTATGCAGCAGCCAGCCGGAGTACTGACGGGATATATTGTTTAGCTGCAATATAATATAATATAGAAGAAACCGGAATATCAGAGCCGTCCATGTCTGTGGTAAAATATCACAACAGGGCGGCTCTTTTTCTGTGTATAAAATAAAAACATACATGTAAAATGTCGTCTATATGACGAAAAAATACATGTTCCATATACAAAGTGCTCAATAATCCATGTAGAAGGATTGGATAATCCATGTATTTTTTATGTCCAAATTGTTAAAATAGCATCATCAAATAACGGAGAACGTCAAAATAAAGGAGGACGAAACATGAAAAGAAAGATGCTCAGCGTTCTGCTCTGTGCAGCGATGATGGGAACAACACTGGCAGGTGCAACAAGCGTACTTGCAGCTGACGACAAAGATTCCGACAGCAAATGGGAGTACAAAGAGGCCACTCTTACATTTCTGATCGATTCGGACACAGCATCATCCGGATATCAGGCAGTATTTGATCTCTGCGAGAAAGAGACAGGTATCCACATTGAGACAGAGCTTCGTGCATCAGGCGGTGACGGAGACAACCAGGTAAAAACAAGACTTGCATCCGGCGATATGACAGATCTTTGTGGATACAACTCAGGAGCGAAACTTAACGAGCTTGATCCGGAGAGCAACTTTATCGATATTTCCGGCGAAGAGTGGGCCAGCCGTCTGGACGATACATTCGCATCTGCAGTAAGTGCAGGTTCTGATTCCGCAGTATATGGTGTTCCGCTTACAGCTACAAACCTCGGATGTATCCTTTATAACAAAGACCTCTATGAGAAATATGATCTCGAGGTTCCGGACACATGGGAAGATTTCCTTAAAAACTGTGATACACTGAAAGATGCTGGTGAGACAGCAGTGATCGGATCTCTTGGAGATTCCTGGACAATTCAGGTTCCATACCTTGGAGATCACTACAACGTACTTGCAGCAGAGCCGGATTTCTCAGAGAAATTCGAAGCCGGTGAAGCTAAATACGCTACATCAGAGGCTGGTCTTAAGAGCTTCCAGAAAATCGCTGACCTTCAGCCATACTTTAACGAGGATTACACAGCAACTACATACGCAGATGCATGCGATAAGCTTGTAAACGGCGAGGGTGCTCACTGGTTCATTCTTTCTCAGGCACTTTCCAGCATCTATGAGCTCTACGGAGACGATGTAAACAAAATCGGTGTTATGGGTGTTCCGGGAGATGACGCTGACAACCATGGTCTTACAGTTTGGGAGCCAACAGCTATTTACGGAAACGCTAACAGTGACAAAAAAGATGATATCTTAAGATTTATGGAGTTCTATACATCTGATGAGGCACTTGACGCATTCACAGAAGCACAGAAACCAGACGGCCCATATTGTATCAAGGGATATGAGCTTCCGGATGACGCATATGACGGAGTTAAAGAGGCTCAGGAGAAATACTTTGACACAGGAAAAACAAATGTTGCAATGGAGTTCCAGACATCTGTAAAAGGAACAAACTGCGAGTATATCTGCTCTGAGGTTGCAACAGGACAGTCTACAGCAGAGGAAGCTGCAAAGGCTTACGATGAGGACTGCAAGAAACAGGCAACACAGCTTGGACTTGACTGGAAATAAGTAAATGTATGTCGCCGCCTGTGTTTCAGGCGGCCGGCTTTAATGTCAGCCAGACATCTGGAAATCGGAAAGGAAATGAAGCATGAACAAAAAGAAAATATACAGTTTATGGTTTCTTCTTCCGGCAGTACTGATTTTTGTGATCTTCTTCATCATCCCGATGGTGACATCACTGTTTTTCAGCTTAACTGTATGGGATCTGAAATCATTTACATTCTGCGGCCTTGATAACTATAAAACATTCTTCAGTGAAAACTCCTTAAGTATATCTGTAAAAAATACGTTGATCTATGCAGTCCTTACAAGTGGACTGAAGGTAATCATTGCATTCTTTATCGCATTGTTCCTGACAAGTAAGATCAAGACAAAAGATTTCTTAAGATCTCTTGTGTTTTTCCCAAACCTTGTCAGTGCAGTAGCAATCGGTATTATTTTTAAGGCACTGATGCATCCGAGCAAGGGTCTTTTCAACACAGTTCTTGCAGCTATTGGAATTTCCGGACCTAACTGGCTGGGTGATACACATCTTGCCCTGTTTTCCGTAATTGCGGTTGATGTATGGAAAGGTGTCAGTATTTCCACAGTAATCTTTATTGCCGGTATCACATCTATTGATTCCAGCTATTATGAAGCTGCTTCTATCGATGGTGCAACCCGTTGGCAGACTATTCGAAACATCGTAATGCCACTGGTTCGTTCTTCAACAAATACCATTATCACACTTTCCCTGATCGGCGGACTTCGCTGCTTTGACCTGATCTGGGCTATGACAAAGGGTGGTCCTGGATTTGCAACAGACGTACTTGCATCCGTTGTTTACAAACAGTACGCAGCAGGCTTCTTCGGTCTGTCTACAGCAGGAAACGTTATCATGTTTGCGGTAATTGCGATCATCGCATTCCCGCTTCAGAAGTTCCTTAACAGCAGGGAGGTGTACAACTAAAATGAAAAAACAGAAAAGACTTACCTTATTAGGAGACATCCTTGGATGTGTTTTCGGTATTCTCATTTTTGCAGTACCGTTTCTCTTCATGCTGATCAATGCACTGAAGGACAGAAAAGAAGCAAACCTTCTGAGACTTTCCCTTCCGACTGAGTGGATGTGGAGCAACTTCAAAGAAGTATTTTCCGCAAATAATTATCAGATCATCACAGCATTCAAGAACAGTATTATCCTTACTGTAGGATCCCTGATCGTGCTTATCATTGTAGGATCCATGGCCGGCTATGTTCTTCAGAGAAGATCTGACAGACCTGTAAAGATCGTGGATACACTTGTTATGACAGGTCTTATGATTCCTCCTGCAATCCTTCCTACAATCTGGGTTATGCAGGGACTTCATATTTACAAAACCATGTTTGGTATGATCATGGTTGAGACAGCACTTCAGATTCCGTTTACCATCATGCTTTACAAAGGTTTTATGAATACGATCCCTGTAGAGCTTGAGGAGGCAGGCTACATCGATGGATGTACAAGAAGCAATCTGTTTATAAGGATTATTTTCCCTCTTCTGAAACCGGTTACATCCACAATTATCATCCTGAATGCGGTAACAATTTTCAACGATTTTACTAACCCGCTGTACTTCCTTCCGGGAAATGATAATGTAACAGTTCAGCTTACTCTTTATAACTTTATGGGCAGATACTCCAGTTCTTATAACCTGCTGTTTGCAGATGTACTGATAATCACTATCCCGATGCTGATTCTCTTCCTGTTTTTCAACAAGAAGATCGTAGACGGTATGGTAGCAGGAGCTGTCAAAGGCTGATGCCAAATATGCAAAATCGGATTTGTGTGGTATTATCATGACTGAATCAACTGCGAAGCAGTTATTCGGTTATGATAAGCAAGCAGTGAATAAGGATGGTTTTATCCGCCTGACATGCCATGCAGATAAAAAGAAAACAGATACTCTGCTGTGACGGCGGGGTATCTGTTTTGGCAAATAAAAATATATGAGGTGTGTTTATGAAATTCCGCACAAAACTGATTTTGGGTTTTTCCATTGTAATATTTTTTATATCGGCAATCCTGGGTATAGTATGCTATAACTATAATTCAAAAAGGCTATCTGAAAAAGCAGCTCAAAGCCTGAAATTCTATTCCAGGCAGACAGCTGCTAATGTTGACTTTAAAGTAGATTCCATGAAGCATGTGACAGATTATATCCTGTCAGAACAGGATATGCTCAATGCAATGAAAACATTGCCGAAATATTATGAAAAAGGCAATGACGGACTTGGTAAAACGATAAAACACAATGATCTTCTGGATACCTTAAATACAGGACTTGCCATGTACTATATCAACAGTAATTTTTACAGGGTGATCATTTTTAATGAGTTCGGAGATGTGGCATCCAGTACCAATACCGGTTCCAAGCTTACCAATAAGGCAAGAAATACATCCAACATTAAATGGCTGGATTCAGCAGACAGAATGCACGGTAAACCGATCCTGATAGCACCACATATGGATGGCTGGGGAATCCGGGAAAGCGAGGAAGTTTTTTCCCTGGCCAGAAAAGTACAGGGCGGAGATTTCGGATATATTGAAGTTCAGTATGCTACGGATGAACTGAAGGATATATTTGAGATTCCGGATTCCGATATTAAAGTTGTGGCGTTTCTTCCGGGAGGAGAAATACTGTATCAGTCCGAGGGCCTGACCGGCGATCTGGTAAGCTACATAAAAAAACATCCGGAAGTAACAAAAATGGATTCTATTACCGTTTCCTCAGATACAAGCATGTGGGCATCAGCATCAGAGATATCCGATAATTATGGGATTCGTGTGGTTGTCCTGGAGGAAAAAACGGAGATCGTTGCGGGTATGAAAGAGGCCGTGATGATCGCTCTGGGAATGGCTGTCGGCTGTTTTGTGATCTCCATGGGTGTGGTAATCTTTATTGCCAGCAAGCTTTCCAGGCCGTTGACTGTGTTAAAAGATCAGATGGAAAATACAGGGCTCGAGAATCTGGATGCAGAGCTTGCAGTTCCGGATACAGATGATGAAGTGCAGGCTGTAGGAATCGCATACCAGAATCTGATGCACAGACTGAACGAATCCATTGTAAAGGAAAAACGAATGTCTCTTCTGCAACTTCAGGCACAGTTCGATACCCTGCAGGCGCAGGTTAATCCGCATTTTCTCTACAATATACTGAATGTGATATCAAGCAGAGGCATTATGGACGGTGATGAGGAAATCTGTGAAATATGCGGCTGTCTGGCAGCCATGCTCCGATATTCCACGAACACAAAGGAGAGATACGCAACAGTAGAAAAGGAGCTGGAGTATCTTGAACGTTATATTTTTCTGCTGAAATCCAGATATGAACATCGGCTGGAGGTGGAAGTGGAGTGTGAGGAATCCGTAAAACATGAGCAGCTTCCCAAGATTGTACTGCAGCAGCTGGTGGAGAACAGCATACAGCACGGATATAATAACAGCAAAAATATCATGAAAATTCACGTACATGGCTGGAGAGATGAAACGGGCTGGTACTTTGAAGTCCGGGATAACGGACAGGGGACCACGGAAGAAGTGCGTGAAGAGTTAAACGAAAAAATGAGAAAAATCCGGAAAAAGATCATGTCCAAGGGAAGCAGTATAGAGATGGAAATCGGAGGTATGGGGCTGGCGAATACCTATGCCAGAATGTTCCTTCTGTACAATGGAAGAGCAGTATTCCGGATAAGAAATCTTGAAGAAGGATTAAGTGTCATCATAGGGGTATCGGAAAAGGAGGATGAAGCCGATGTATCAAGTGATGATTGTTGATGATGAGCCGATGGCAGCCAGTCTGATCGTCAATATTATAAAACAGAAGTACAACAAGTTTGAGATTATGGGAACTGCCTATGACGGTGAGGAAGCACTGGAACTGATGGAGAAAAAAAGAGAACCAGATGTTCTGATCACAGATATCCAGATGCCGGTGATGAATGGACTGAAGCTTGTAGAAGAAACAAAGAAACGTTATCCGGAAGTGCTCAGTGTGATAGTCAGCGGATATCAGGAATTTGAATATGCGAAGCAGGCTATCGCATTTGGTGTGTGTGATTATATTTTGAAACCGATCGTACCGTCAGAGTTTGCCAAGCTGATCGTAAAGATTGAAGACAAGCTGAGACAGAAATATTATAAAGAACGAAACGTTCTTATGCACAGGATGGTAAATGAGCTTCCTGTAGATGAAAAAGCTCTCAGAAGATACTTTCAGTCGGAAAATTATTACGGGGCGATCGTCAGGCTGAACGGACTTCCAAGCCGCTATGGGGAGCGGGGAAAAAAGGAGATTTTTTCGGATATCAATGAGATGATGCTGGCATATGGCCGTGATACACAGGAGACGCTTTATCTCTGCCCGGGCGTGCTTGTCAGTGATGAAGATTATGAACAGATGATCCGCCGCCGTATTGAAAAAGAACAGCCGGAAGCGGCTTATGTGACTACTATTATCCGAAGAAAATCAGTTCCGGCAGGGCAGATCGGAGAGATGGTTCGTGAACTTTACCGGGCACTGGATGCTTCCATTATTCTGGGAAAGAGCCAGACTATTATTATAGAGGATGTCGGAAATTTTCAGACACCCGGATCATCCGGGCGGGATTATGAATATCTGGAGGAGTTAGAATATCTGGCAGAAAAACAGAAGTATGACCGGCTTCAGAAGGATACGGAAACGCTGATCCGTAAGTGGGTAAAAGAAGAACATACTCAGCTCTGGATCGAAGGGCGTGTGCGGCAGATTGGTTATCTGCTTCAGCGTTACAATGCAGGAAACAGGGATTACCGGGAAGCAGAATTTCTTATGGATGACATTTTTTCCGGTGCAGAGAATGTGGATCAGCTTTGCTGCGGAATTTCAGATATTTTCTTCAAGGATGTCCGTGAGGAAAGTGCTCCCGCACAGAAAGCAGACACAGAAGAATATTTTGACAGTGTAAAAGAATACATACGTAAGCATATGGCAGAACAGCTGTCACTTCATAGTGTAAGCAAAGCGGTAGGCGTTTCACAGACTTATTTAAGCAGACTTTTCCGTAAATATGAGGATGCGTCATTTAATACGTATCTGACTGCACTTCGAATGGAAAAAGCCAAGAAGCTTCTTCTTCGGGAAGATAAGATGTATGTGAAGGATGTTGCGGAGAAAGTTGGGTATAAGGATCAGTTTTATTTCAGCCGTATTTTTTATTCCTATACAGGAGTGCGGCCGTCAGAATATGTTGAAAAATAAAAAAGTTGGGATGATATAACAAAAATAATATAAAACCAAAATGGAGGGTTAAGGTATGCTGTATCATAATGGGGAAAAACTTACAAAAGAGAAATTTCAGAATCCGGGCAGCGAGTACAGGGCAGCACCGTTCTGGGCCTGGAACTGCCGCATGACAAAAGCAGAGATCGACAACACTCTGGATGCGCTGAAGGCCATGGGAATGGGAGGAGGACATATACACTGTCGTACAGGAATGGACAATCCGTACTTGGGTGAGGAATTCCTGGAGTTGGTAAAATATTCCTGGAAAAAAAGCCTGGAAAAAGACATGCTCACATGGCTTTATGATGAAGATCGCTGGCCGTCAGGTGCAGGCGGTGGACTGGTTACAAGAGACCATAAATACAGAATCAGATTTCTGCTTTTCACACCGGAATGTCAGGATGGAAAAGAAATCGGGAACAGTGATCTCAGGTCATCCGGGCAGGCTGTCCGAAGCAATGAGAGGACTTTTCTTGGAAGATATCAGGTGCGCCTGGAGAATGGTTATCTGGCAGAGTATGAGAAGATCAGTGAGGACCAGGAGCTGAAAGAGGGATTTCAGGAATGGTTTGCTTATCTTGAGGTATCCGGCGATAATCCATGGTTCAATAACGAAGCCTATCTGAATACCCTTGATAAAGAGGCCGTAAAGCGTTTCGTTGAGGTAACACACGAGAAATATTATGAAAATCTGGGACGGGAATTTGGAAAAACGATTCCCGCGATCTTCACAGATGAGCCACAGTTTTCCCATAAACAGTGCCTGGATTTTGCAGATGAGAGGATGGATGTGACCATTCCTTACACCGATGATCTGGAGGATACTTTCAAGGCTGCATATGGACACAGCCTTCTTGAACACCTTCCGGAGCTGTTCTGGGAGCTTCCGGGAGAGGCTGTTTCCAGAATCCGTTATGAGTATCATGACCATATCGCAGAGCGTTTTGCAGATGCTTTTGCAGATACTATTGGAGGCTGGTGCAGGGAGCATGGGATCGCACTGACAGGCCATATGATGGAAGAGCCTACTCTGGAAACACAGACAGCAGCACTTGGTGAGGCAATGCGTTCTTATCGTTCTTTCGAAATTCCGGGAATTGATATGCTCTGTGACAGAAGAGAGCTTTCTACTGCGAAGCAGGCAGAGAGCGCAGTGCATCAGTTCGGAAGAGAAGGTATGACAAGTGAGCTTTACGGCGTTACAAACTGGGATTTTGATTTCCGGGGACATAAGCTCCAGGGCGACTGGCAGGCAGCTCTTGGTGTAACTGTCCGTGTACCTCATCTGACCTGGACTTCTATGGCCGGCGAAGCGAAACGTGATTATCCGGCTTCTATCAGCTATCAGTCACCGTGGTATAAAGAATATCCTCTTGTAGAGAATTATTTTGCAAGAGTAAATACAGCACTGACAAGAGGTGTTCCTCATGTGAAGCTGGCTGTGATCCATCCGGTAGAGTCCTACTGGCTTTTCTGGGGTCCGAAGGAGCAGACAGCACCGATCCGTGAGGAGATGGATGAGAACTTTATCCATATGATCGAGTGGCTGCTTTACGGTACCGTTGATTTTGATTTTATTTCTGAATCATTGCTTCCGGACCTGAATATGGGTCAGGAAGAGGAAAAACTTCTGAAAGTCGGAGCAATGAAATACGATACTGTTCTTGTACCAAACTGCCTGACACTTCGAAACTCTACTTTGGAGATTCTTGAGAAATTCAAAGAACGAGGCGGTCGTGTGATCTTCGCAGGCCAGATTCCGAAATATGCAGATGCCTATCCGTCAGACAGAGGTGCGAAGCTGGCAGATAAGTGTGAGACTGTGGCATTCAGCAAGTACCGTCTGCTGGAAGCTGTGAAAGGTGCAAGAGATATCGAGGTACTTGAGGATGATGGTAAACCTTCCACAAACCTGATCTACCAGATGCGAGAAGAGGGAGAAAACCGCTGGCTGTTCCTGTGCCATGTAAACCGCACAGAGAAGATTTCCGATGCCTGTATCGTGATCAATGAACTGCAGGAGCGCAAGAAAAACCAGGATCTTCCAAGAGAAGAAAAGCTTCGTATCCGTATCCGCGGAGCATGGAAGGTAACGGTGTACGATGCCATGACCGGTGAGATCTATCCGGTAAATGCAGAGTACCATAAAGGGGACACTGTTCTGAAACGGAGTATGTTTGACCATGACAGTCTTCTTCTCTGGCTGGAGCCTGCTGGTACAGGAGAAGAGAATAGTGAGTTTGGTTCGGCGTGTGAGGCAAAGAAGTGCAGCTGTGCACTGGATATTTCCGACCAGGTGGAGATCGTCCGCAGTGAGCCGAATGTAAGCATCCTGGATCTTGCTGAGTATGCGTTTGACGGCGGTGAGTGGCAGGATGAGGATGAAATCCTCCGTATTGATAACCGTTTCCGTGAAAAACTGGGATATCCGCTCCGTATGGAGGCTTTTGCGCAGCCATGGACCAACGATAAGGTGGAAGGTTTTGAACACACTTTGGCTTTACGGTTCCATATCAATACCGAAACAGCATTAAAGGGAACATTCCTTGCAATGGAAAATGATGAGAAGACAAAGATATTCCTGGATGCAAAGCCAGTGGAAAACAAGGCTGACGGATGGTATGTGGATCACTGCATCCGCAAGATACTGATGCCGGATATGGAAGCAGGAGAGCATGAGCTGATCGTGGAGATTCCGTATAATTCCAAAGTAAATATCGAGGCCATGTTCCTTCTTGGAGAATTCTCAGTAAAAGTTGTGGGAAGAGACCAGATACTTGGCGCAGCGAGCCACAAAGCAGCTTTCAGTGATCTTACCAGCCAGGGCTATCCGTTCTACGGTGGAAATGTGACCTATCAGATTCCGTTTGTAAGCAACGGCGGCGAAGTAAGTGTCCGTGAAAATTTATTCCGTGCACCTGTAATAAAAGCATCTGTTGACGGAAAAGAGGCAGGTTATATCGCATTTTCCCCATATGAGATATCTCTTGGTAAACTGCCGGCGGGAGAACATATGCTTGAACTGACTGTATTCGGAAACAGGGTAAACACCTTCGGCACTCTGCATAACTGTGACCGGAAAGAAGACTGGTACGGACCGAATGCCTGGAGAACAACAGGTGATCTGTGGGCATATGAATATCAGATAAGGCCAACCGGACTTCTGAAAGCACCGGTACTTATGGAGCGGTAAGACGCGAAGACAGCAAAATTAAAGGTTGTAATTACAGAAAGTGTGAGTTATAATAAATTCACAAAAGAAAATTTCTTCGGGGCAGGGTGTAATTCCCTACCGGCGGTATAGTCCGCGACCCGCTTCGGCGGCTGATCTGGTGAGATTCCGGAACCGACAGTAAAGTCTGGATGAGAGAAGAACGCGCAGTATTTTATAAACGTGCTCAGTGCCCCGGGAAGAAGTTCCCGGGGTTTTCTATGTTTGGGAGAATTATTCAGGAAATTCTCGCGACATGATTTTGGCAGAAATTTTCTTTGGAATATTTCGAAAGAAGGAGAGAGAATTATGAGTGAACAGGTATTGCAGAGAGGAAACGCCATGGAAAGGAGCAGGACAAGGACAATCGCGCAGGTAGCCATGCTTGGTGCTGTTGCAGGTGTGCTGATGAATCTGGAATTTCCGATCCCGTTTCTTGCACCGTCTTTTTATCAGCTTGACTTTTCCGAGGTTCCGGTTATGGTAGGAACTTTTGCCATGGGTCCTGTAGCAGGTATTCTGATCGAGCTTGTGAAGATCCTCGTGCATCTTGTGACCAAGGGAACTATGACAGCCGGTGTCGGTGATGTTGCAAACTTCCTGTTTGGATGTGCCTATGTGGTACCGGCAGGACTGATTTACCGTTTTCATCATAAGAAGAGCAGAGTACATGCAGTTGCAGGTATGGCAGTTGGAACTGTTCTGACAGCGATCCTTGCATGCTTCATCAATGCGTTCGTATTGCTCCCGGCTTACGGTAAAGCTTTTGGAATGCCGATTGAGACTTTTATCCAGATGGGAAGCGCAGTACACAGCTCAGTAAACGGACTGCTTACATTTGCACTGCTGATCATTGCACCGTTTAATATTTTTAAATATGCAGTGACATCCCTAATCGTGTTTGTAATTTATAAGAAAATCCGTGTTGTGCTGAAAGGTGACTGATTTAAGCGCAAAAGACATATTACGGATTTTAACATAGAAATGCCATGTAACGTGCAGCTGTTTGAGGCAGCGGCCGGTACATGGCATTTCTGTTTTGGTCAGCAGGTATTTTTTGTTTGAATTTCTAAATTTCCTGGTCGGATTCCATGGATTTCATAATTCCAAGTTCCTTTCTTGCAAAAACAACTGCAAGCACGAAAGCAGAAGTATCTGCGATCGGTCCTGCATACATGACACCGTCAATTCCAAGAAAGAGCGGGAAGATCACGATCAGCGGCAGCAGGAAAAGTACCTGTCTTGTAAGGGACATAATGATACCAAGCTTTGCCTTGCCGATAGAGGTGAAAAATCCGGCAGACATAGGCTGTATCCCATTGGCAAAAGTCATCAGCATAAAGATGCGGAGATATTTTTCCGCAAACTGAAAATACAGATCGTTTCCGTTTCCGAAGATGCCCACGATCTGATGTGGGAAGAACTGGAAGCAGATAAAAAATATCATAGCGATAATGGTGCAAAGTGTTACGGAACAGCGGTAAGTCTGACGTACACGGCTGTATTTTTCGGCTCCGTAATTAAAGCCCCAGATGGGCTGGGAACCCTGGGAGATTCCGATGCAGATAGCCATAAATACCTGGTTAACTTTTGAGATGATGCCTGCGCAGGCAATAGGGATATCACTTCCGTAAACAGATTCTGCTCCGTAGTGGCGGAGAATATTGTTCATAACGATCTGTACCACAGCAATGGCAATCTGGTTGATGCAGGATGCCATTCCGAGGGAAAAGATCGCACACAGGTTGGGAAACCGCGGGATCAGCATGGAACGGTCAAGATACATTTTTCGGAGTCTGGCGAAATAAAAGATCACCAGAATTCCGGAAACGACCTGCCCTGTGACTGTTGCCCAGGCTGCGCCTTTGATCCCCCAGCCGAATCCGAAGATAAAAAGCGGATCCAGGATGGTGTTGATAATGGCTCCGATCAATGTGCAGGTCATGGAATAAGTCGGGCTTCTGTCTGCGCGGATCAGGTGATTACCGCCAATGGAAAGCACATAAAAAGGAAGTCCGATGGCAGTGATCCCCATGTAGTCAATGGCGTATGGCATAACGTCCGGTGTTCCGCCGAAGAGGTGAAGCAGCGGTTTCAGGAACAAAAGCACGATCACTGCGATCACAGTGCCGAAGATTGCAAGGGAAGAAAGTCCGGTTCCTGCGATGGAGCTGGCCTTTTTTTCCCGGCCTGCACCCATTTCCAGGTTATAGTTGGACGCACTTCCGATTCCCAGGAGAAGAGCGGCTGCAGTGGAAATGATGGTTACCGGAAATGCAATGTTGGTGGCTGCATTTCCAAGCATTCCAACTCCCTGCCCGATAAAGATCTGGTCAACTATGTTGTAAAATGCACTGACCAGCATACTGATCACTGCAGGAATGGCGAATTTGGCGATCAGGCTGCCTACTGGTGCAGCTCCCAGAGGATTTTCATCCTGGGAGACAGTTGTTTGATTGTTCAATGTTTTTCCTTCTTTCTGAATAATGATTGATTATAGCATTTTTTGCGATTTGGTGAAAGCATAAAAATTGACCTTTTGTGTGGGATGGACTACAATGTGTTTATGAGGCTATGTTGTAAAAGAGAATATTTTGGAAGGAGTTTTTCTGAGATGGGTGAGATCAACAGTGTAAAAAAACTTACAGATAATAAATTCGTGAATCTTTACGGAGTGGATGCAACCAGTGTTCACAATACACCGGTTTCGTATTTTGTGGCTTCCAGAGCGAAGGATGTGGAAGATATGAAGCTTTCCACAGGGGAAAATAATCCGGATGGTGTGATTATTTACAGTGTTTATGGAGAGAAGCATGACAAGGTAGTTCTGATCCGCCAGTATCGTTATACTATCGGTGGGTATATTTATGAGTTTCCGGCAGGTCTGGTGGAACCAGGGGAAGATTTTCATGAGGGCGCAGCCAGAGAGCTTTACGAGGAGACAGGCCTGAAGCTTGAGCCGATCAAGGTTGCAGAAGCTTTTGAGAAGCCGTATTTCACAACCATCGGAATGACAGATGAATCCTGCGCAACCGTCTATGGCTACGCTAGTGGTGAGATTAGCGCAGCAGCCCAGGAAGACAGCGAAGAAATCGAAGTTATCATCGCCGACAGAGATGAAGTACGAAGAATCCTGAAGGAAGAAAGAGTGGCTATTATGTGTGCATATATGCTTATGCACTTTTTGAAAGATGAAGAGCCGTTTGATTTTCTGAAGGAGATCTGAGAAAAATTTCAGGGGAATCTGCCATGTGCAGATTCCCCTGTCTGTTAATTACAGTTCCACGATCATTCCTGTGTCTTTATTATATTTACAGTATTTACCATTCTCAGAGATGAAAGGCTGATAGGTATCTGTGCGGTTATCTTTGACATATACGATTCCTGTAGCGATCATTTCTACCAGTGAGAAACGTTTACTGAGGCTGGAGATCCAGCGGTAGGTCTTCTGGTTGCCATCATCTGCCATGATAAGGTTGTAGCCGCCCGGACAGGACTCCAGGGAGAAGTAGATCTTCTGCGCTCTGAAGGATACTGCAAATACCTGGCCTGTAATGTAATCAGAGAAATTATCCTCCACAAATTTACGGAAAGACTGAAGATCATAGGTAACACCTGTGGTTTCATCTGTGAGCTTATCTCCGCGTTCAATACGGGCTTTCAACAGTTTCAGAACTTCGATCGTCCAGTTGATAAAGGAAATGCTGCTGTAGCTCATGCTCTCCTGCAGCTGATCTATCAGCTTCTTAGAAAGGACATTGGATCTTGACGCTTCATTAAAAAGTTCTTCGTTCATAATATTCCCTCCAGAATTTTATTTCCATGTAGGATTTTTCGTACTTTTTTGTATCTTTTATTATAAATCTGGATTATATATAAAGCAATAAAAAACATATAAAATGACAATATTATTCACGAAAATAACACAAAATTAACAAATATGTTTGGAAATAGACAAACACTTTGTTTAGTTGTTTTAAGATTTTCATTTCAACGGAAAATAAACCTCATCAAACTCCCCAACAACCTCGGAAACAGCCTCATAAAGTCCTGGATATGTTGTCTCGGGGCCGCCCATGGTCAGGCCGGGGATGATGTAGCGCGGGCCGGAAGCTTCCAGAAGCTCTTTCAGGCCTGCACGCACTTTCTCGCGAGTCCAGTCTGCTCGATCATAAATGCCATTGTCAAGACCGCCCATGATAGTAATCTGTCCGCCGTATTTCCTGATAAGCTCCGGAATGTTGTTAGTTCCAACAGCACCCTGGAAAACATCAATACCCATCTCGATCATCTCAGGAACAAGATCCGCAGCATAAGAATCTGAATGATGGATGATGACCTCAACACCATGAGCCTTCCAGTAACCGTAGATTTTCTTGTATGCAGGAAGAAGAAATTCATCGAACATTTCCCTGGAGATAAACAGACTTCTCTGGCTGCCCCAGTCATCATGGTGGAAAAGAGCATCCGGATGAACATACTTAATAGTCTCTTCTGCAAGAGTGATCTCCCAGTCAGTAAGATAATCAATCAGCTCATGCATAGCCTCCGGCTCATCATAGAAATTGATCATGGCATCTTCCATACCCATCAGATAATGGAGCTTCTCAAAAATACCGCAGAAGACTTTGGCAGTGACGAATTTCTCTTTCCGGTCAATATGGGAAACCTGTTCAATACAGTCCTTCCATGCTTCCGGTGGGAGAACAAGATTGGGAGCCTTCACATACTCACGCCAGTTGGCAACATCCTTGCAGACCTTATCATCACCCTCACAGCATGGGAAGGGTCCGGGAACACCAGCCGGGAATTTATTCTTCACACCCCAGCCATTCACCCATTCACCGCCGGGAATGATATTTCCGAAATAGATCGGAAACAGAGGGTCATTGATCCATTCCTGGTATTCATACTGTTTTACAAAACGATCCGGATGACCGCCCCTGATAGTTTCCATAAAGTTTTCACGAATTGTAAGCATAAGAAACGCCTCCTTTATTTATGTCCATATGTATACAAGGTTTCAAACATTGCTTCCAGGTTTTCACGTTTGGCATTATCAATACAGCCATTTGTGTCAAAAATATATCCACCGCCAGGTGCACAGATATCGATCAGCTTCTTTGTTTCATCAATAACCTGCTGTTTTGTGCCATGCTCCAGAATATAGATCGGAAGATTACCTGAAATTGCAGCAGTACCGCCGAGGATTTTTTTTGCACGCTCCATATCTGCAGTCTCAAAATGGTAGATGACCTTGCCTTTAGGTATATCAGCCAGCTGCTCCAGACGGGTATTGTAGCGGCCTTCTGTGTAAATATACGGAGTAACACCCATATCGATCAGGGCAAGCATACATTTTTTGAGAGGTTTCCAGTAGATACGCTCATACTGTTCCGGACTCATGAAACCATCCATACCTTTATGAAGCGGGAAGAAAACACGTTTCACAGGAAGCGGGACACTGCGGAAATATTGCCAGGATTCAATCTGGATATCAGCCATCAGATCACAGGCCGCTTCCAGTTCATCCGGATATTCCAGCTGATCGGTAAGGGTAGCCAGAGTTCCACGGTAGTAATCACCGATGATATCAAAAGGAGCTTCACCTGCACCTGTAAACATAGGCGGGAATCCAAGGTCAGCAAGACGGTTGGAAACTGCGTTGGAAGCGTCAGCTGCTTTCGCATCCTCCTCACCGATCTTTGCAAGCAGAGAAAAAGCCTCCTGTGCCTGTCTGGAATAAAGGGAAGCCAGCGGAGTGGTATTCAGCACAATAGACGGAACGAAGCGGATATCAGACAGTCCCTTTAGTGCAGGAAAAGCTCTCGGGATATACTTGCGGAGCATAAAGCCTGTAAAATCCTTCAGCAGTTCCGGATATTCGCTGTCATCCATATATTCATTCTCAATAACCTGATGGGTGGAAAAATCAGGAACACTGGTGCCGGGGCGTCCCGGCCAGTCGATCATGGTCGATCCGGCAAGCTCATTGGCCTTTCCGCTGGTGAAACCTGTATGTGTGGCTGCGTCCGGCTGGAATTCCTGATAGAATTTCACCAGAGCTTCCGATGCGGCAGGAAAATCATACATGGCAGCCTTATAAGAGGAGCCTTCCAGATTGTAGGGAAGAGCACCAAGCATCGGACACATCGGAATACGTTCCGGCTCTTTCAGAGCGGTGGCATCCTCTACCAGCT
The DNA here is from genome assembly GCF_003474435.1 of Ruminococcus sp. AF46-10NS. GTDB lineage: Bacteria > Bacillota > Clostridia > Lachnospirales > Lachnospiraceae > Blautia_A. The sequence goes on along the minus strand of NZ_QRNF01000012.1, from coordinate 54,143 downwards.
GGATACGTTTGGCAAATTTTTCGGCAGCAGAGGCATCCTTTTCGGCTGCACGGACATTGGTTGCAAACCATGAGGAACTTGCATCGAAATTTTTTCTATCTTCCATAACAATAAACACCTCTTTCTTGATTTTTTTGTATATTTCAACTATACTTTGATTATATCAGACAATTATTTTTCGTATATATCCAGGGGAAACACAGATACGAAGAAAAAAAGGAGGAAATTCGTCTGCACAGACGAAAATATAGAGTATGAAGCTGAGCATGGATATTATCGAGCAGTGGATACAAAAATATGATCCTGTATCCACCATTGTTTCCGATGAACTTACCATTGCAGGAATCCGGCTTTTTTCCTATGAGAAGACACCGGATCCGGATTATCTTTATATTGGTCGCACCGGAGATTTTTTTCAGCGTTCGCAGGATAAAGAGGTTCTGCTGGTGCACAGGAAGGATGTTATCAGCCTTCGGACAGAAGAACTTGAGGATGTTTTTGATATGGTGATGGATGCTTTTGTTTATTATCAGAAATGGGAGCAGACCATGCTTGCGGCCTTTCAGCAGGAGAATCCGGAGCAGGTGATCATAGATGCGTGCAGGGATATTTTCGGGCCTGTATTTTTTACTGATACCAGTCTTCAGGTAACTGCGTTTTCCAGACAGTATCCTAAGGGCAGTGTCAACCGGAACTGGGATGATTTCTGGGATATCGGTACATTATCTGTAGATTCACTTGTGCAGATGCAGAAGGGAAAGTATATGGAAATGCTTCCTCAGAAATGGGACTGTGAGATTTTTTATGAAGAATATACAGACAGCTATCCATGGTCTATGATGATCAGTCAGGAGAACAGTGAACATCAGCTGACAGGTCAGCTGACGATCGTCAGTCAGGAAAAATTCCGAAAGTATCAGAAACATCTGGCACAGATTTTGAAGAAGGCTCTCTGCCTTGTGGCAGGCCATGATTCAGGGAAACAGCAGGGAACGGTGGTACAGAGCCTTTTTCGGGATTTTCTTCAGGGAAGACATCTGGATGAGAACGGTTTCCGGACATTTTATCAGATGCAGGGCTGGGAGCCGTCACAGCCAGGTGTTGTGGCAATCCTGGAAAAAGATGATGCAGGTGGCCGGAATTACGGATATCAGATGTGGGCCCTGTGCAGTTATTTTCCTGAGATCGTATTTTGTCAGGATGGGGAGAGCGGGAATGGGAATATTGTCTGTGGAGTTCCGGTAAAGCAACGGAGGTTTGAAGAATCCGGTAATCGATATGGCACAGAGTTCCCGGAACGTTTTTCAGATATGCTGAAAAGACTGGGCTTCCGAATGCACTGCAGTTATCCTTTTGCAGGAATCAGGAACATGAGTATTCAGTACAAGCAGGCCAGGAAAGCACTGGAAAAAGGAGTGAAGGATTACTATAACTGTGCACTGGAAGATATGACCGCCCTGTATCGGGATCCTCTTTTAAGAAGACTTGCCATCCATCCGGCACTTGACAGACTCAGAGAGTATGACAGCCTGAAATCCACGGATTTTTATCATATCCTGCGTGTATATCTTCAGTGCGAGCGTGACAGGGTTCTTACGGCGAAGAGGCTTTTTGTGCACAAAAATACTCTTGTGTACCGCCTGAAAAGGATAGTGGAGATATTTGACCTTAATCTGGACAATGCTTATGAAAGAGAATATCTGACAGTATCATTTCTGGTAATGGAGAATTCCGGAAACTGACCGGGCGGAAAGTCATGAATGTTTAAAAAAACATCCAAAACAAAATAGACAAAATGGTTGAAAACAGTTCGGGTTACAGCTAAAATGGGAACATCAGAAAAAGAAGAAAATTATATAACGGAGCGAAAATTTCAATGAAACACGCAAAGAAAGGTTCAAACAAAAATCTGTCATATATCATGCGTTTCGGTATGATAGTGCTGACGATGATATTGATTGTGCTGTTTTTCAGTATTATGATCATGGTTGGACAGATCCAGGGAACTGCACGTATTGTCAATTATACAGGATTTGTGCGTGGCGGAACTCAGAGAATGGTAAAGCTGGAGAATGCAGGACAGCCGCAGGATAAGATGCGCGGTATCATTGCTTCTTATATAAACGGACTTCAAAACGGTAGTGATGAACTGAATTTTGTGCGTCTGGATGACAATGCATTCCAGAACAAGATGGTTGAACTGAATGAGTATTTCCAGAAACTGACACAGGAGATAGATCTTGTCCGTGAGAAGGGATATGAGAATACAGATATCATATCTATGAGCGAGAAGTTTTTCCATATCTGTGACGAGGCTACCGGCCTGGCAGAAGACTATTCCCAGAAAAAAGCCACCTCGCTGGATCGGCTGGAGAAGATCGTTATCGTGGATATCGTGGGACTGATCATCCTGATCGCAGGGGAACTGATCCGGGCTCTCCGTTTTGCAGCTCAGAACAGGATTCTTCAGAAGAAAGTCTATCTGGATGAAGCAACGGGACTTCCAAACAAGAATAAATGTGAAGAGATCCTGGATGGTACGGAAACATCAGATGCCGAAGGACAACAAAACATTGCGGTCTGCGTTTTTGACCTTAATAATCTCAGAACCATTAACAATAACCTGGGACATGAGAAAGGTGATGAGTACATCCGGTCTTTTGCCATCCTTCTTCGTGAAGCTGTCCCGAGAGAACATTTTGTGGGACGCGACGGAGGCGATGAGTTTATTGCCGTGCTGAAAGGCCTGGATGATCAGGGAATCCGGGATTGTCTGCAGGGGATCCGGAAGCATACAGATGAATATTCCAGAAGACATCCGGAGATGCCTATCAGCTATGCAGCCGGATACGCCAGTATGGTGGATTTTGAGGGAAGTACGCTGAGAGATCTTTTCCGCTATGCGGACAAAAATATGTACATTGACAAGAACCGGGCGAAGCTGCAGGAGGCAGCAGACCGGCAGAAGGTTGATCAGGAGATCCGTGACCGCCTGAAATTTCAGGGCTATGATTTTTCCGCATGCCTGTACTGCAATGCCAGACTGGATGAATACAGAACCCTCCGGGCGGGAGCAGATTTTATCCTTGCAGAGGACGGCAGCTATTCCGGCGCTGTAGAGCAGATCGTGGAGGAATTTTCTTCAGGGGAAACAAGAAGATCACTCAGGGAAAAGCTGCAGATATCTTATCTGGATGAGAATCTTACAGAGTCAGCCGGAAAGATCGAGATTCCGTATCAGTACCATAAACAGGATAAAGTACAATATGGAAAAATGACCATACTTTTTATTAATGGCGCAGAGGATGGACGGCTCCACCATTTTGCACTGGGATTTGAAGATTTCCAGAATTGTGAGGAGAAAGCAGTCAGTGAGAAGGTGAGGCTTACCCGATATTATGAGCAACTTCGTCAGTCTATTGTGGAGAATAGCAATTATGCGGACGCTCTCCTGGAAACTGCAGAGGCGGGTTACATGGTAAATCTCACTGAGGACAGGATGGAGCAGGTTTTTTATCAGAAAGGGATACTGAAATTTCTGGATGAGCTGGAGCTTCCGTGCTCCTATAATGAATACTGTGAAGAAAAACGCAGTCAGATTACCGATGAAACACTGGAGAATTACCGTATTGTGGATTCTGCGGAGAAACTTCTGGAACGTTTCGAGACAGGCGCAAAGCAGATTATAGTGGAATTTCGGAAGAAAAGCGAGGATGGAAGCTTTGTATGGCTGCAGAAGACTGTGCTCATGTCAAGGGATACGCTTTATGACAGTTGTACGGGCAGAGAACAGATCGTTGTACATGGCATTATACTGTTCAAGAACACATCGGCTTTTCATGAACAGGAACAGCAGGAGAATGAACGTCTGCAGGAGGCTTTTGAAAAAGCAGATTCTGCAAGTAAGGCGAAAACAGAATTCATGAACCGTATGAGCCATGATATCCGTACACCGATCAACGGTATTATGGGAATGCTGAATATCATACAGAAGAACAGGAATGATGCAGAAAAAATGGATGACAGTCTCCGAAAGCTGGAGCTTTCTGCCAGTCATCTTCTGGCACTTGTCAATGATGTGCTGGATATGAGCAAGCTGGAATCAGGCAACTGTAAGCTGAAACAGGAGCCGTTTGATCTGGAAACACTGGCTAATGAAGTGGCATTACTGATCGATGCACAGATGGTGGAAACAGGAATGATCCACCGCAGACGCAGAGGATATGTGAAACATACTGCGCTTGTGGGAGATGCTCTTCAGCTTCAGAGGATCATGCTGAATTTTCTGAGCAATTCTGTTAAGTATAATAAGCCGGGCGGTACAGTAGAAACTTATATCGAAGAGATCTCCAGTGACGGGATAAATGCTGTATATGAATTCAGGATTACAGACACCGGAATCGGTATGAGTGAAGAATTTGTAAAAAATAAGCTGTTCATGCCGTTTAATCAGGAAGAGAACGGTGCAAGGACACAGTATCGCGGAACCGGTCTTGGAATGTCTATTGTGAAGAAGCTTATTGAACAGATGCAGGGAACTATTGAAGTGGAGAGTACTCTTGGTGTCGGAACAACTTTTACATTCCGCCTTCCTTTCCTGATCGATAAAGAGAAAAACCAGATCATGAAAAAAGATATTCTTCCCGATGGAAAAGCACTTTCCGGGAAAAAGATTCTCCTGGTCGAGGATAACGAGATCAATATGGAGATTGCAGAATTTTATCTTACAGAGCATGGAGCAGCTGTTGAGAAAGCATGGAACGGAAAGGAAGCCGTGGAAAAATTCCAGGCATCTGCCAAAGGTGAGTTCGCTGTGATCCTTATGGATGTGATGATGCCGGTGATGGATGGAATTCAGGCGGCAAAGACTATCCGTGCCATGAACCGTCCGGATGCGCAGAAGGTCATCATTCTGGCAATGACTGCCCAGACTGCACAGGAATGTGTGGATGAATGCAGCAGATCAGGTATGAACGGTCATATCGCAAAGCCTATGGAATCACGGCAGCTGGTGAAACAGATTCTGGAGAATATGTAGCTGAACAACAACAGAAAATACTTTACAAATTCAAAGGGAAAGGCTATCATATCTTTTGTAAAACAGTTTATAAAAGAGGTTTGATATGGCATCAAAAACAGAGAAAAAAAATAATACAAGATCCAGGATCGTCAGCTATGTGATGAATAATGCGGACACTTCAAAGGTGGAGATTTCCAAAAATCTGAATATGAGTATGCCTACTGTGCTTTCCAATGTAAACGAGCTTATGGCAGGCGGAGTGCTTATGGAGACCGGAGAATATGCTTCTACAGGAGCAGAAAAGCCAAGAGTATCGGGATCAATCCCGGTTACCGCTATGCAATGGGTATTCGTATCACTGCCAATCATGTAGGGATGACGCTGGTGAATATGCGGTCTGAGATCGAGAAGACAGAACGTGTGAGAATGAAATTTTCACAGGAGATATCCTACTGTGTGGAGCTTGCTTCTCTGGCAAAAAAATTTCTCGGGGATATGGATGAACCGGACAAACTGCTGGGAATCGGGATATCCATTCCGGGAATCATCAATCAGGAGCAGCATCTTGTTGTGAAGTCTCATGCTTTGCAGATCGAAAATTACAGCTTGAATTTTCTGGAACAGGCTTTTTCCTGCCCTGTCTGTTTTGAAAATGATGCCAATGCAGCTATGCTGGCAGAGGACATTAACCAGTATCAGGATGCCATATATCTTTCACTGAATAATACTCTGGGAGGAGCTTTCTGTATTGACAGGAAATTGTTTGCAGGACAGAACCGGAAAGCAGGAGAGTTCGGCCATATGATCCTGGTTCCGGGTGGACGGAAGTGCTACTGCGGCAAGAAAGGCTGTGCAGATGCCTACTGTGCTGCCAGTGCACTGACAGCTGGAAGGTATGAAACTCTGGAGCAGTTTATGGAGGCACTTTCCCACGGAAACAGTGAAGCAGAGAAGAAGTGGGCAGAATATCTGGATCATTTGGCTGTGCTGATCTCCAATCTCAGAATGGCTTATGATATGGATATCATCCTTGGTGGAGAAGTTGGTGGATATCTTGCCGATCATATGATTCCTCTCGGGGAAAAGGTTATGGAATACAACGGCTTTGACTGTGATATCCGATATCTGAAGAACTGTACTTACAGAAAGGAAGCGTCAGCAGTCGGTGCGGCGAAGCACTTTTTTTATGAACTGATCAGGAATATATAAGAATACAGAGTTATATGGATTTATGAGAATTGAGCTCGCATATCTGTCATGTATCAGAAATGGTCGTGTCGGATCTGAGAGCTTTTTCTATCGCTGTTTTACTGTATTGTTTGCTTGAACGCAGATAAGCATTCCCCCGCTTCAAGTGCGCGGAGCATTAAGCGGCGGGTGAGGGGGGATGCTTATGTCAGTGGGAGTTGAAAGCTTCCACTGACAGATCGCGAAGCGACTGCGTTCATGAGCAAGTAGCGAAGCGGATTGCGAATGTCCGCTTTACAATGTGCATAAAAATAAAAACGATAATTTGTACAATAAGTAGAAACACAGGAAACACTATTGACAAATGAGTTTACAGGAATGATAATATAGTCACTTTAATAAAATAATTAATAAAAGATAAAAGCGAAATAAATCACAAAAAATAGACGAGGAGGAAATAAGATATGATTCAGCAGGTAATGACAAATCCAGGAGAGATTATTTTCAGAGAGGTAGATGTTCCGAAAGTGGGAGATGACCAGGTTCTTGTTAAGATCATGAACATTGGTATCTGCGGATCAGATATCCATGTATACCACGGTAAGCACCCGTTTACCAAATATCCGGTGACACAGGGACATGAGGTTTCCGGTGAGATCACAGAACTTGGAAAGAATGTGACAGGTTTTAAAGTTGGCCAGAAAGTAACCATCGAGCCTCAGGTATACTGCGGACACTGTTATCCGTGCCGTCATGGCAAATACAATCTCTGCGAAGAACTGAAGGTTATGGGCTTCCAGACAACTGGAACAGCATCTGAATTTTTTGCAGTGGATGCTTCCAAGGTAACACCGATCCCGGAAGAGATGTCCTACGAGGAAGGGGCCATGATCGAACCGCTGGCAGTTGCAGTTCATGCAGTGAAGCAAATGGGCGATGTAAAGGGAATGAATATCACAGTGATCGGTGCAGGTCCGATCGGAAACCTTGTTGCACAGACAGCCAAGGGAATGGGTGCGGCCAAAGTTATGATCACAGATGTCAGTGACCTCCGTCTTGCAAAAGCAAAAGAGTGCGGCATTGATATCTGTGTAAACACAAAGGAGAAAAATTTCGGAGAGGCACTGGTAGATGCGTTTGGTCCGGATAAGGCAGATGTGATCTACGACTGTGCCGGAAACAACATCACTATGGGACAGGCCATCCAGTATGCGCGAAAGGGCAGCGTGATCGTACTGGTAGCAGTATTTGCGGATATGGCAACCGTCGACCTTGCTGTTGCCAATGACCATGAGCTGGATATCAAGAGCACCATGATGTACCGCCATGATGATTATGTAGATGCCATTGATCTTGTAAATGCCGGAAAGGTTCATTTAAAGCCACTGATCTCAAAGACATTTAAGTTCAAAGATTATCTGAAGGCTTATCAGTATATTGATGAAAACCGCGAGACAACTATGAAGGTTATCATCAATGTGCAGGAAAAAGAATGAATATGATGTCATATAAACGTTTACAGAAATGAAGTCTGTCCGTCTGTAAAAAACTGTGTTAAAATAATCGGAGGAATTTGTCAGAGAAAGATGCGGAGTCCGACTGACAAAATTAAACCGGAAACGTAATGCAGATTATATAGACGAGGAGAAAATAGCATGGAGAATATTTTTCACAGAGTAAGTATCCGTAAATATGAAGATAAACCCGTAGAGAAGGAAAAGATCCTTCAGATCCTGAAAGCAGGTATGCAGGCGCCAAGCGCATGTAATCAGCAGCCATGGGAATTTTATGTTGTAACAGATAAGGAGAAGATCCTGGAGCTTTCCAAAGCCACTCCCTATTCAGGATGTGCGGCAGGGGCTCCGGTTGTGATCGTTCCGGTATATCGGAAAGAGGGACTGCCTGTTCAGGATATGGCACAGATCGATATGTCTATCGCACAGGAGAATATCTGGCTGGAAACGGATGCACTGGGACTTGGCGGCGTGTGGATCGGAATTGCACCGTTTGAGGATCGCATGGCGCTGGTCCATGATATTCTGAAGTTTCCGGAGAATGTGGAGGTATTTTCTCTTTTTGCCCTGGGATACCCGGCAGAGAGCAGAAAGCAGCAGGACCGTTTTGATGAGAGCAGGATCCACTTTGTAGAATGAAAAAATTCTGAACATAGTAAAAAATACCAATAAATCCTCTGGAAATTTGTGCAGAACGCATTTTGCATAACCGGTATTTTTACGATAAAATGTAAGTATAAGAACCAGAAAACTGAACTAAATGAAAGAGGTGAAGGGTATGAAGGAATATGAGATCATTATTGAAACCATTAATCCCTGTGGCGGCGATCGTCATTCTCAGCAGGAGATCGTTGAAGCAAAGATCGAGAGCCGGAAGCTTTTGTAAAAGAAAAAGGAAGATTTCCGATCATTGATAAGATTGAGAATCCCGATGGCGGAGTCGTGATCGTAACCGGTGACGGAAAAGGATACATGGTAAGATATACATTTTCTGAATAATGGGTAATGTGGCGTATGTGACGGAAAACGGAGCGTAAAGCAAAGCTGGGATCTGGATTCGTTGCATACGCCATATTTTATTTTCGACCTAAAAAATACACAAAAAAACATATGTAAATTTGTAAAATATATATAAATTATTTATTGAATTTTTATAAAAAAAGGAGTAAAACATTAGATAAATAAAAAAGAGAAATGCATGGAACAGGACAGATCACAAGAAGCAGACCGGATCACAGAGAGCCGCAGCTGGTGAGAAGCGGCAGAAGGTATTTTGTGATATCACCTGGGAGCATCCCGCTGAATAGAAAGGTCAAGTAAGCCGGGACGTAGTCTTCACGTTACAGAAGAGGCTGTTTGAAGAGACAGCACTAAGTGGTTGTATTTAGTGATAAATATGATAATACAAAGTGGTACCACGGAACATTCCGCCTTTGTTATCCAAAAGGATAGCAAGGGCTTTTTTAATATATAAAAGTAAAAAACACAAAGGAAAGAGAGTTGATATTATGAACGGAATAACAATGATGATCATAGCCATCGTAGTTCTCGGAGGTGCATATCTTCTGTATGGCCGTTATCTCCAGAACAAATGGGGCATTGATCCGAAAGCAAAAACTCCGGCATACGAAATGGAGGATGGAGTTGATTATGTACCGGCGGATACAAATGTAGTATTTGGCCATCAGTTTGCATCCATAGCAGGTGCAGGTCCCATCAACGGACCGATTCAGGCCGCAATTTTTGGCTGGCTTCCGGTCCTGCTCTGGATCCTCATCGGCGGCGTGTTCTTCGGAGCTGTTCAGGATTTTGCATCCATGTACGCATCTGTAAAGAATAAAGGACGTACCATCGGATATATCATCGAAGCGTATATCGGAAAGCTTGGAAAAAAATTATTTCTTTTATTCTGCTGGCTGTTCTGTATTCTGGTCGTTGCCGCATTTGCAGATGTTGTAGCAGGAACCTTTAACGGATTTGTCGCAAATGATGCAGGAACAGTTACAAAGGTAGCGGCAAACGGAGCTGTTGCAACTACTTCCATGTTATTTATATTTGAGGCTGTTGCACTTGGATTTTTCCTTAAATATACAAAATTCAACAAATGGGTCAACACTGCAGTCGCAATTTTACTGCTGGTAGCAGCAATTGTGCTGGGACTTAATTTCCCTATGTATGTAAGCCTTGGAACCTGGCATATCATCATTTTTGTATACATCCTGATCGCCAGTGTCGCTCCTGTATGGGCACTGCTTCAGCCACGTGATTATCTGAACAGCTATCTGCTCATTTTTATGATCGTCGGTGCGGTTATCGGTGTATTTGTAGCCAATCCTTCCTGCAACCTGAAGGCATTTACAAGCTTTAATGTAGACGGACAGTATATGTTCCCGATCCTGTTTGTAACTATCGCCTGCGGTGCTGTTTCCGGTTTTCATTCACTGGTATCTTCCGGTACTGCATCCAAGCAGATTAAAAATGAGAAAAACATGCTTCCTGTTTCCTTTGGAGCAATGCTGATGGAAAGTATGCTTGCCATCATCGCACTGATCGCAGTTGCATCCTTTGCAGACGGTGAAGCAGCAGCACAGGGACTTACAACACAGCCGCAGATTTTTGCAGGTGCTATCGCAAACTTCCTTTCTGTAGTTGGCCTTCCGCATTCACTGGTATTTACCCTGATCAACCTTGCTGTATCCGCATTTGCACTGACCTCTCTTGATTCTGTAGCCAGAGTCGGACGTCTGTCATTCCAGGAATTTTTCCTTGATTCTGATACAGATGAGGAAAACATGAGCCCGTTCCTGAAGGTAGTAACAAATAAATACTTTGCAACAGTCATTACACTGGTACTTGCCTACATGCTTACAAAGGTCGGCTATGCTGAGATCTGGCCGCTGTTCGGTTCCGCAAACCAGCTGTTATCTGTACTCGCGCTTGTAGCCTGTGCAGTATTCTTAAAGAAAACAAAACGTCAGGGCTGCATGCTCTGGATCCCGATGGTATTTATGATGGCAGTTACTTTTACGGCACTTGGTATGACTATTACAAAGCTTTCAAAGGCACTGGTAACAACAGGCCTGGATCTTGGAAACACCTTACAGCTTGTATTTGCAGTATTACTGCTGATCCTTGGTGTGCTGGTAGCGATACAGGGCGTGAAGAAGCTGCTTGAGAAAGATAACAAAGCAACTGCATAAATAAAAAAATAAGCGTGAAATCCTGGGGAAGAAATGCTTTCCCGGGATTCCACGCTTTTCTTATGCAATTTTATCAGTGGATAAAGGTTCATTTCTGAGCAGACCGGAAGTCATCAGATATTCTCTGAGTGCCGGCAGTTCTTCTTTTCGGTATTGTGTGAGAAGCAAAGTTGCTTCGTCAACAACACCGGCGTCTATAATATCCAGAATGTCATACATATTGACCAGGTGTTCCTGGATTCTGAGATATCCCATAATGTGAAACCGTGCATTCATGTTTGCGTATTTTCTGAAATCTTCAATGTTTTTTAACTGAATATTGTATGTGATCATATGCTTCCCTCCTTTAGGATGATATCTGGTTTCTGTTTAATTGTATCTTACAGGAATCAGGTCTTGAAAAAAATACGATTCAGGACTTAAAATGGCAAAATAAAGACAAGATTAAAAATAAATAGGTTAAAAATAGAAAAAAAATAGTATAATTAAGATCTGCAAGTGATATAAGTGGTAATCAGATGAAAAATATTAAACGAAAAGGGAATGTGAAATATGATATCCAGACAGCCATTTCAGACAAATGAACAGAAACAGGAACTGATAGCAGCAGAATCCGAAAGAAGATCCTATGTCTGTTTTTACCGGGAACTGGATGAATGTATTGACAAATGTGTTTCATGGCACTGGCACCCGGCACTGGAGATTGATTATGTCTTAGAAGGGGAGATTGAATATCAGACAGCGGAAAAAAGTATCTTGGTACATACAGGAGAGATGATTTTTGTAAATTCAAATGTCATGCATGCGGTGGTCGCAAAAGACAGGCAGCCAGGGTGCAAAGTCTATGCACATTTGTTTGATCCCGCCTTTCTGGGAGGAAGTTATGACAGTATCCTTACAGAAAAATATATGATCCCGGTAATAAAAAACCGTGCGCTGGATTTATTTGTGTTGCAGAAACAGGATGCAGCATATGCGCCGGTTGCGGAGAATTTTCTGAATGCAGTGGAGCTGAATCGAAAAGAAGGTTTTGGGTATGAATTTGAAATCCGTACAGAGATATCCAGGATGTGGCTTACCCTGCTTAAGATATTTCAGGGAATGCCGGAAACATCTGCAGGCAAAAATATCACAGATCTGGAGCGGATCAAAACGATGATCGCTTTTATACAAAAGCACTATATGGAGCCGCTTACACTGAAAAAAATAGCGGTTGCGGCGAACATCAGCAGCAGAGAATGTACACGTTGTTTTAACAGAAATATCCGGACATCACCAGTGAAATACTTAAACGAATACAGAGTTCAGATGGCAGCGCAGATGCTGCTTCAGACATCGGAAACCATACTGACGGTCAGTGAGAGATGCGGTTTCAGCTCAGGTGGATATTTTGGAAAAGTATTCCGCGAGATCATGGGATACACGCCTAAGGAATTTAGAACGATTCATGTTGAAAGTCCGGATGCAGGAAGGTAGAGGGGAACAGAGAAACAGGTTATATTTTGGGAAAAGATTTTTATATTTATAATAAAGTTAATAATGACCGGGAAAAATATGCCAGATCAGAAAATCGACAATCTGTTAAACCTTGCCATAGACGCTACCTCAGAAGAACGTCAGAAATCCGGGAATCTGAATGTTGGATATGATCCGATTGAGCGAACCTGGGATGTGATCGTGAAATATACAGGGCCTGAATCGGGCCTTTCGGGCAGCGGAATCCAGGCGGTGCCACTTCTTGGAAATTATGCAGTTGTCACATTACCGGAATCGGAGATTGATCGATATTCCAACCGGGAAAATGTGATCTTTATGGAAAAACCGAAGCAGCTTTATTTTGAAGTGTTTCAGGGAAAAACTGCCAGCTGTATCCATTCGCTTCAGACCGGTGTCGGCGCCCTGACAGGTAAAGGCATTCTTATGGGAATCGTGGATTCAGGTGTTGATTATTTTCACCCAGATTTTCGAAATGAAGATGGAAGCAGTCGGATCCTTGCACTGTGGGATCAAAACGTTCCGGGACGTCCACTTCAGGGATACACCACAGGAACTGAATATACGAAAGAAGAAATTGACGAGGCGCTTGCACTTGGAGAAAACCAGGGCAGGCGTCTTGTTCCGTCTGTGGATACCAGTGGCCACGGGACGGCGGTGCTGGGGATCGCGGCAGGAAATGGCAGAGCTTCGGAAGGTCTCAACCGTGGTGTTGCCTATGAAAGTGATCTTTTGGTGGTAAAGTTGGGAATTCCCAGGGAGAACGCTTTTCCCAGGACAACAGAGCTGATCAAGGGAATCGATTATCTTGTGAGAAAGGCGCTGGAACTGAATAGGCCGCTGGTGATCAATTTGAGTTTTGGGAATAATTATGGTTCTCACAGAGGGGATTCTCTTCTGGAAAATTATATGGATACGGTTGCTGTCATGGGGCGGACGGTGATCGTCACAGGAACCGGGAATAATGGAAGCCAGCCCTGGCATGCAGGCGGAATTTTGCAGCAGGGAAAAACAGAAGAGAGCCAGCTGGCAGTGGGAGCTTTTGAGTCAACATTGAATGTGCAGCTGTGGAAAGATTATGAAGATGAAATGGAAATTTATCTGGAAAGTCCGTCAGGCGAGCGGATCGGTCCTTTGTATGAACTGCTGGGCCCCCAGCGGCATCGCCTGGAAAATACAGAGCTTCTGATCTATTACGGAAAGCCAGGCCCTTATCAGCTGTCCCAGGAAATCTACATAGATTTCATTCCTGTGGGAAATTATGTGGACAGCGGTGTCTGGAAGATCCTTTTAAGTGGAAAACATGTGCGCTCCGGACAGTATTTCCTCTGGCTGCCAGGCGGAAATGTGCTGAATCGTGGAACCGGTTTTTATTTCCCGCGAGCTGTGGGAACCCTGACCATTCCTTCCACTGCTGAAAAAGTTATTTCCGTAGGAGCCTACGATTCCAGACTGAACGCCTACGCAGATTTCTCCGGAAGGGGAAGCCAGTACCTCCCCATCCAGAAACCCGACCTCGTAGCCCCCGGCGTATCCATTACCGCCCCAACCCCCGGCGGAAGCTATACCACCGTCACCGGAACCTCCTTTGCCGCCCCCTTCGTCAGCGGCAGCGCCGCACTGCTTATGGAGTGGGGCATTGTGAAAGGAAATGATCCGTTTCTTTATGGGGAGAAGGTCAAGGCATACCTGAGAAGAGGCGCACAGAGAGTGGGCGGGTATGAGGAGTATCCGAATGTGGAGGTGGGGTGGGGGGAGGACGTTATAATAAGGTTACATTGAAGAAAGTCAGTAAAATCAAGTGTTTCCGTTCATTTTCCCAACACAGAAACGAAGCACTTTCACCATGATTTTGAAGAAAATCTGCCCGGGTTGGATTCAAAATGATATGGAAAGAAAGATTTGTAGCAATGACGTAACATGAACATCTGGTTTTGTTACAGATAAAAGCTTAAACGAAAGAGAGGTCACAGTAATATGAAACTGACTTATACAAATGTAAATGGATACCTGATTCCCAATCTCACCTATAAATCTGGTGAGCAGATGGAGCAGCTTGGCAAATATGGATTTTTACGCAGAGATTATCTGAAGGACCATCGAAATTCAACGTATCAGGTGATGCTTTTACAGGATACCATTGGAGAGTATCTTTTGGAAGTGGACAAGGCAGCTAGGGAACGGGAGGAAGTGATTCTGAAACAGTTGGAAGAAAAAGAACCACTGCCGGATAAGGAAAAAGATCAGATGGCATGGGTAAGAGCTGCCAATCAGCACAGAGCGATTGCAGAAGAGATTATCCTGAAAGAATTGATTTATGTATAAGGATTGCCAGTAACCAATCTGGCAGGTAACTGATAAAAATAGAATATTGTGAGCGAAGTAAGGCGTGAGTCATAAAATATGGCTTGCGTCTTTTTCTTTGCCTGAAAGGAAGTGATAAGTTTGAACAAGAAGTTTTTGAAGCATTATATGGAAACCAATCCAGAAGGGACAGCACAAACCTATATCTTTCTGGTGGACAATCAGGATATAGCGTTGAATATTGTAATGTCAGGATATCAGGCAATCTGTCTGGTGCAGGAAGATGACGGATATTATTTCAGTGCAGATTCTTTTATAGAGGAAATGAGGTCTATTCAGTTTACTGGAAGCTGTCAGAGTGCCTATCATTATGTGGCTGCCTGTACAGTGAAGTGGATGAATGATAAGTTACAGACATTTTTCAAAGACGCTGGTCTCGACGGAAAAGCAGGCTGGCAGTTGTTCAAAGAGAAAGAGTATCTTGGCAAACTGGATAATCAGAAAGAAGTTGAGAAATTACTGGAACAGTATATTCTGCGTTTTGAACGAGATCCGAGAGAAGAACCGGAACTGAGTCGTTTTCACTTATTTGATGCAAAAGGAAATGTGAAAGGCGTCCGGGATATGGAGATTGTAGATTATCTGGTGGAGAATGTTCAGTTTTTTGTGGTAGGAATCACACCGTATTATTATGAGCATGGCGTTTTCATGGAAGACCATGATGGGGTAAGAATGAAATATCGTATTCAGAAGCTGATTTATCGAGATCAGGTACAGAGTGGAGTGATCAAAAGAATCTATAATCTGCTGATCACACAGCCAAAAGTTCACCGAGAGGCATATGAACTAAATAAACAGCCTGTGCGGTGGATCAACTTCAAAAATGGATATTATGATCCGGTTACGGGTGAAATGCTGGAACACAATCCGGATTATCTGACAATCAATCAGATTCCATTTCCCTATTATCCAGAGGATTGTGAGCAGGTGTTACAAGGTGGAGAAAATATCAAAAAGTATCTGGCATCGTCTCTTCCTAACAAAGAAGAACAGCAGACATTCTGGGAGTATTTTGGATACTGCATGACACAGGATACGCAGTTTCAGAAATTCCTTACATTGAAAGGAAATGGTGGAACCGGAAAGTCTGTGGCAGTATCACTGATCCAGCATGTAGTTGGAATCACCAATATGTCCAGCATTTCTTTACAGGATTTGAACAAACGATTCTATGCAACTGGAATGTACGGAAAGCTGTTAAATGCCTGTGCGGATATTCCATGCAAGGCAATGGAGAATACAGATGTATTAAAGAAAGCAGTCGGTGAGGACACACTGATTTATGAGAAAAAAGGACAGGATGCAATTCATTTCCACTCTTATGCGAAGCTGCTTTTTTCTACCAATGAAATGCCGCAGAATCTTGAGGATAAGTCAGATGCTTTTTACCGTAGACTACTGATTCTCGATATGAACCGGGTAGTAAAAAGTGGTGAAAAAGATCTGCACTTAAAGGAAAAGGTACAGGCAGAATCTGATTATGCAATTCATATGGCGATGATTGCATTGAAAAATCTGTACGAACAGGGAAAGTTCACGGAGAGCGAACACAGCAAAGAATGTGTAAGAGAAGTGCAACGGACGTCAGATAGTATCTGTGCTTTTATTGATGAGTCATTGGTGCGTGCCAAAGGAAAACGTCTGAAACGAAGTGAAGTGTTCCATATGTATGAGGAATACTGCAAAGAGAATGGCAGACAGGGGCATGGTAAATCTAACTTTTTCAGGAATATGACAGATAAAGGTTTCCTTCTGAAGCAGTACAATGGTGAGTTTTATTATCAGGATATTGCAGTTAAGGAAGAAGATTTTTGTCCTGTAGATCCAGAAGAAAGAATACCTTTTGAAGAAACAGATACAGATTATAAACAGTTACAGTTAAATATGAATCAGGGAATTAAGGGCATTTAGGGCAAAATAAGCAAAAAGAAATGTTACCGGAGCAGGAGAAATAACAAAGATAGCTGCCAAAGTACATAAAATTTTGCTTTTTTTACACTGACTGCCCTTTTTATGTATCAACATTTTAGCTGATACAAATATAGGTTTTTCTCGAATTTGGGAGAAAGTCAAAAATAAATATTAAGAAAGTATGAGGTATGATTATGAGAATGATGAAAAACAACAATAATGAGACAGTTATGGTGATCGGGATTGATCATGGGTATGGAAACATGAAAACAGCCACCAGATGCTTTCCATCCGGTGTAGCCAGATATGACAAGGAGCCAATCTTCCAGAATAATCTTCTTGTTTACAATGGCATGTATTACCAGATCGGAGAGGAACACAAGGAGTTCTGTGCAGAGAAAACGCAGGACGAGGACTATTATGTGCTGACACTGGCGGCTATCGCAAGAGAACTTGATGGGAAAGGAATGAATCGGGCAACGGTACATATCGCAGCCGGACTTCCGCTTACCTGGGTGGCTACACAGAAAGAAGATTTCCAGAAATATCTTCTTCAGAATGAAAGCGTAGATTTTATATTCCGCAATAAAGAGTATCATGTAGAGTTTGCAGGCGCTGATATTTACCCACAGGGATTTGCAGCAGCCTTTTACCGCTTACAGGATTTTAAAGGCATCAATATGCTGGTGGATATTGGAAACGGAACTATGAACATCATGTATATCAACAATTCCCGTCCATTAGAGAAGAAATGCTTTACAGAGAAATATGGAACACATCAGTGTGTGCTTGCTGTAAGGGAATCCCTGCTGAAAGAACTGGGAACAGTGGTGGACGATTTGGTGATTGAGCAGGTAATCCGTACCGGGACAGCAGATATTGGCGAGAAATATCTGACAGTCATTCGTAAAGCTGCCGGAGATTATACGAAAGAAATCTTCCATAAGCTGAGAGAACGGGAATATATCCAGAACTGATGCGTCTGTATGTGGTCGGCGGTGGCGGTTGTATGATCCAGAATTTTGGAGAATATGACAAGAGCCGGGTGACAATTGTACGGGACATCTGTGCCACAGCGAAAGGCTATGAAGCAATGACCGTAAGAAAAATCCAGAGAAACGGAGGGATGCTTGTATGAGAAAAGAACGGAAAATCATCAACACAAATATCCGTTTGAATCTTTGTGATGAACAGGACAGGCAGGCATGGGAATATTTGCAGACGATGGACAGGGAAAAATATAAATCGTACACCAGAGCAGTTGTAGTTGCTTTAAACGATTATTTTTCCAGAGAGTACAGGAATGAAGCAGATCCGTATCTGGAAACCAGAGAAAAGGAAGATGCTTTTCTGGAAAGAGTGGAAACAGCTGTCCGAGATGGAGTGAAAGAATCTGCCCCGATGGCTATAGCGAAGAATCTGATGGAAATGCTTGTACCGTTTGTAAAAGAATCGGTAGGAGAAATTAATCTGCCGGACAGAATACTAACAATGGAGAAAACGGATGGAGAGATCGCAGAAGATAATCTGGACTGGGAGAAAGAAGCTGATATGGATGCAGCACTGGATTTTGCGGATAGTTTTTAGCTGTCTGTAAAAAGGAAAAGCAGTCCGGTTTGCATAAAATAAATCGGACTGCCTTAAGTGGAGCTATTCTTTTTTCTTGGGTAAGGACGTTTATCATCTGTCAGGTTTAGCAGATAATCAACGCTGGTGTTATGAAATTCAGCCAGTTTAATCAGAATGTGAGTAGGGATATCGACATCACCACATTCATAATTACTGTAAATACGCTGACTGCAATTCAGAATTTCACCCATATTCTTCTGCGTAAGGTCACGATCTTCACGCAGATTCCGTATTCTCTGATACATGCGTTTCACCTCTAGCATAATAATAACTTAGCGAGATATTCACTATTGAAATATAGCGAGAAATTCGCTACACTGAATTTAAAAATGCAGGAGGGAGAAGTACAGAGTGAAAGAGAAAGTGAAAAAGGTGCTGGTGTGGATTTTTGAATTTGTTTTATTTTGTGGATATTTCTATGTTTTATTCGTGAATCTGGTATGTGGATTTGGATATGGAGGGATAAGTAGCAGAGGACAGGCAATAAAGATTTTATGTGCTTCGTTCTTCCTTGCAGTGGGACTTCCCGGATTGATCTGGTATCAGCATCGCAGACTTATGAAACTGGAGAATTTATTGCATGACCTGTTTGAAATTTGCGACAAAATAAAATAGCAGTAATAGAAAAATAGACTGACAGTAAGGAAAGCTTTACGGAAACAGAATAGCAGAAAAAGGTAATGGCAGTGATGGCATTTCTATTGGTAAAAATCAGTGAAATGTTCATGACTGCTATTTTTATGCTTTTCAGCAGAAATGGAAAGTGATTCAGAAAAAGAAAAGCAGAAATAACAGCGAAATATGGCAGAGAGGCATTTGCAGATGGAAAACGTTGTATAAGCAAGGCAAAGAAGAAATATAGAGTGCCGGATACGGCACATGATTGTCCGATACTTCGCATCGGAGTGGTGCATGACTAGCCTGTTTCAGAAAGGAAAAATCTATGGAATGTGGAGATTTTCTCTTTCTTTTACAGTCAGTTCCTGCACCACAAAACCACTGTCATCTCAATTTTGGCTTAATAACGCAGAGGAGAATGTTGCTTACTTGGTGCTGGTTCAGTGGTGGGGAGATGACAGGCAAGTTTCGCAAAGTGGCAAGCCACTCTGCACCGGAGCCAGCCTTTGGGCTGCTCCTAAACTTGCCAGAGGGCTCTGCCCCTTGGAACCCCGGCACGTTAATGGCGTAAGTATTCCTGCGAAATGTCCACCGGACATTCCTACGGAACACTTACTGATTGACTAGGGTTTCACCCTGCACCCACCAAAGGGGCGTTGCCCCTTATGGAATCCCTGTAAATTTTAGCCGAAACGCTGTGTCTGTTGATAAAGAATGAAAATGAAGCAAGGAAGGAGACAAAAGCCTATGAGAAAACGAAATCATACAGTAACCATACGGATGAATAACGAGGAATATAATCTGCTTCAAAACAAAGTGAAAGAATCCGGAAGAACACAGCAGGAAGTTGTAATAAAAGCAATCGCAGATTGAAGATAGCTTCTACAGAGGAAGTGGAAGAACTGAAAAGATTGAACCAGATGTTTGCAGATATTCTCAGTCAGCTTTGTGGAGCTACTACAAATATCAATCAGATTGCAAGAAAGCTGCATACAGATGGAGAAGTTCCAAATGACAGTACGCTGTATTTCCTCAATAAAAATATTCTTAAGTACCGGAAGGAGAGTGAAAAGATATGGCTATTAATAAGACGATTAATAAGCGGACAAATTCACACGGAGCAATGAGAAACTGTATCGAATATGTTCTGCGACCAGATAAGACCAGTGAGCTGCTTACTTATGTAACAGGCCCGTACCGCCACGATGAAATCAATTATGATCTAGTGTACAGAACCTTTCTAGAAGAAAAGAAGATGTGGGATAAAGACACTGGGAGAATGTATGCCCACAACATTATTTCCTGGCATAAGGACGAGCAGATTACTCCGGATCAGGCATTAGAATTTGGAAAAGAGTTTGCAGAAAAATGGTTCAGTGGATTCCAGACCTTAGTGGCTGTGCATAAGGATAAAGACCATATCCACTGCCATCTGGTTACCAATTCAGTGAGTTATGAAGATGGGAGAAAGCTGCATAATACCAGAAAAGATCTGGAACGTATGAAACAGCTTAGCAACCAGATGTGCCGGGAACGTGGACTTACAGTTACCGAGAAAGGAAAGCACTTTGATGGAAGCCAGATTGAAAAAGGGGAAGTTGTTGCATGGAGTAAAGATAAATATAACCTGTTCCGACAGCAGGTAAAGGACAGCTTTGTAGCGGACTGTGCAATGGCGGTGTTAAAAGCACTGGAAAATTGTATCAGTAAGGAAAAGTTTATAGAAAAAATGAAGCAGTTTGGGTGGAACGTAAACTGGACTGAGAAGCGAAAACACATCATATTTCAGAAGCAGGATGGAAAAAAAGTACGTGACAGTAATCTGTCAAAAACATTCCATCTTGATATCAGCAAGGAGGGTTTGGAGAATGAATTTAATAGAAATTACGAAAGGGTACGAGCCGAAGCAGAACGAACAAACGGAGCAGATGAAGAGCTTGCCGGATACTACCGACAAGTGGAAGCAGCTTGCGAAGGAGCAGGCGGCTTCACTGGAGCTAGTGACGGAAGAGAGAGACGAGTTACAGGTGAGAAATCAGAAGATGAACGAGTTTATCCAGAAATTTCAGGAAAGGACACACAAGCTGAAAATGGAAAAACAGAATTTATTCTTCGAGAATCACGAAATGCAAGACGAAATTCGGAAATTAAACGACGAAATTCATCGTTTGACAACCGAACTGTCCGAAACGCAGAAGTTGAATCGATCGCTTCAGCAGAGCAACGACGATTTGAGGAACAGAAACGGCTTGAAGAGCAGGAGCGAACAAGAGCAGCTCGAAGAAGAAATAAAAGACGTTCGGGACCAGAACTCTAAATTGCAGATACAGGTGAATAAATCATCTGTTGAGGCAGTAGATGAAGCACAGAAGAAACAGAAAGAAGCAAAGAAAAAGGCTAGAACAATAGAATACCAGTTTAATAAGGCACAAGAAGAAGTAAAGACTGTGAAGAAAAAAACAGATTGTGAAATAAAAAAGTTGAAAAATGAAGCGAAAGAAAAGGAAACATTCTGGATGATAGCTTATATGATCTTGGTTTTGTTGGCAGTAATAAAAAATACAGTATTTCAAAAAGATCTATTTGCTTGCATAACTGTTCCATTGAGGTTTTGGTATAGATATATAGAGTGGTTAATCCATCCATCAGAATTAAATATTTTAGGTGAGCGAGAGTATTTTTCAGCAGGATGGTCGTGTTTTTTGAGAATTATGACTATTCTTATTTTTCTTGGACTAGGAATAAGTAGTGAGATATTTGTGTTGAGGAAGATAGAGCAGTATCGAAAAGCATGGGATAAATATTCTATATGGATTCTGCTTATCAGCGTGTCATCAATTGCTGTAACAGGTGATGTAGTGAGAAAATATTTTCCGATAAATCTTATATTGCTCTTGGGACTTATAAATATTGCTGCTATGGAAATAAAAATCTACTGTCATAATAAAAGGGAATTATATTAGAAAAATATTTATGGTTATGAAAAACCAAATTTGATTATTGACAATCAAATAAACAAATGGTTATAGTGAATACAAGAGAATTGATTGTGAATAACCAAAGGAGGAAACAGGGTTGAATATTTCAGTTAAAGAGTTAAAAGAAAAAGAAGGCTCGAAAGTTGAAGAGATTAGTTGGAATATTTCAAATAGGATGAGAGAACTTGGAAATACATCCGTATATGGAGGCTTTTGCTTATCGTATGTGGCGTATTTATCTTTAAAAAATAAGATAAACGATGTATATCAGTTAGTAGAATATGTGGAACTGACTTTTTCACCGGAGAGAGTCAGTTTCATAAAAGGAAATATTGAAAATTTATGGAATGTGGCAATAGAAATCGGAGAAGCATATTCAGAAGAAACACTTTTAGCAGTAGTATTGTGGTGGCCATCGCAAGGAAATAAATTTATGGGAGAATGCGAAACCCCACAGAGTGTTGTAAAGTTGGCAAATGAGATACTTCAAATTTCAAATGATAAGGCAGCAGATTTCTGTAGTGGAATTGGAACATTTCTAGTGAATGCTATAGAAAGAAATCCAGAATCACAGTTTTATGGTGTGGAGCTTGTAACTGAGGTCAAAGAAGTGGCAGAAATCAGAACGGAATTAATTTCTGATCGGGTGAAAATTGAGCAAAAATCAGTTCTGAACATTGATGACAATCTGATGTTTGATAAAATATTCTGTGATTATCCTTGGGGGATAAGGGCGAAAGAGAGTATTGGAAACAACGAGAAATTAGAGGCGATATATAATGTTATACCAGAAGTACAGAAAGCAGCTGCGGGAGACTGGGTATTTATTATAAATGTCATGAATCATCTCAACAAACATGGAAAAGCGGTTGTTTCGGTGAGTAATGGAGTGACTTGGAACGGAGGAATCAATACAGTAATCCGCGAAAAATTTGTAAAAAAAGGATTTGTCGAGGCGGTGATAGCACTTCCATCCAATTTGTATTCGAATACAGGAATTGCCTGTTCATTACTGGTATTAAGCAGAAACAATAAAAATATAAGAATGATAGATGCAACGGAGATGGTCTCTGTTGGACGAAGACAGAATGTTCTTAGTGATGAAAATATTTCTAAAATTCTTGAACTATTGAATACAGATGACGATAACTCAAAGCTAGTTTTGGGTGAAGAGGTAGCAAAAAATGAATACACTCTTAATCCGTCAAGATATCTTCAAAAAGAGATGCTCATAAAAAACGGTGTAGTATTTGAATCTGTGATAAAGAACATAACAAGAGGAGCACAGATTAAAGCAACGATTTTAGATGAAATTGTATCTGATGAACCAACGAACATGCAGTATTTGATGCTGGCAAATATACAGGATGGTATCATTAGTGATGATCTTCCTTATTTGAAAGAAATGAATCCTAAATACGAGAAATATTGTATTAAAAATGGAAGTCTCGTAATTTCCAAAAATGTATCTCCGGTAAAAATGGCAATTGCATCCGTAAAAGAAGGAAATAAGATTTTAGCGAATGGTAATCTTTATGTTATTGAGTTAGATGAAGATAAGATAAATCCTTACTTTTTGAAAGCATATTTGGAAAGTGAAAATGGAAAAGCTGCCTTATCTAGAGTAGCAGTAGGGGCTACATTATTAAATCTGCCGGTTGAAGGATTGAAAAAAATAACAATTCCATTGCCTGACTTAAAAAGTCAGAAGATAATTGCAGATAAATATTACGCCAAGATAAATGAAATAAAAGAATTGAAATACAAATTAGAAAAGGCAACAGCAGAATTAGAACATATTTATATGGAGGAAAAATAAATGGACGAAAATAATAAATTTGATGTAGTTGGAACTAATATAGCAGAGAAAGCGACAATGATCTGGAATGTAGCAGATATGATCCGTGGTCCATTTAAACCGCATGAATATGGATTGGTAATTTTGCCAATGACAGTAGTAAAAAGGTTTCATGATTGTTTATTACCGACACATAAAGCAGTATTTTTTTGGAGTGCTATAGCAGGATTATGAAACAGGAATTGGGGATATCTTTTAAAGATTTTCTTACAAGGCTTCGTATCAGTCAGGCAGTGCGGCTTATGGAAGATCGGGAATTGTCGATTAATCAGATTGCAGAAAAGGTAGGGTACAGCAACCAGCACTATTTTTCTGCTGCATTTAAAAACTGTCAGGGTATGTCGCCCTCAGAATTCCGTAAAAATATGCTGCAGATTGACAGAAACGGATTATAACTATGAAGAAAATATGGAAAGTATGGACAGTGATACTGGTTGTGGCAGCAACAGTCTTACTTACGATCAGTACACAGTATAGCAAAAAAGAAGAGATATCTACAGATAGTTATCAGTATCTGATCGGTGTTAGTCTTCCAAATGTAATAGAACCGTGGCTAAATAATTTTGTTGACGTATTTACAGAAAAAGTATCCCAGGATAAAAAAATAAATGTAATTTTTCGAGATGCAGCTGGAAATCCGGAAAAACAGATTCAGGATATTGAGACGTTGATGGAGTACGGGATAGATATTCTGATTGTCTCTCCTGATGGAAGTGACAGCCTTTCTTCTGTTCTTTCGGAGGCTTTTCAGAAGATACCGGTCATTCTGACAGGTGTTGGTGCAGGGACAGAGGATTATACATGTCTTATCAAGTCAGATGATCAGAAGATTGGCAGGCTTGCAGGAGAATATATTCTGAATAATCTTTATGAAAAGAATAAAAAGATCGTGGTCTTTCAGGGGGTTGAAGAATCCCCGGTATCCAAACAGAGACTAAAGGGTTTTCAGGATTCTGTTCAGGGTACAATACCGGAAGAAGATATCACTTATTACTGTGGCGACTGGCTCCGGGATCGGGCAGAGCTCAGGATGAAAGACTATCTGATCTCGCATGATTCTGCTGATATAGTTTTCGCTTTTAATGACGATATGGCATATGGTGCATATCAGGCCTGTCAGCAGTACAGGATTGAGGGCAAGGTGCATCTGATAGGTGTGGATGGGTTTGAAGGAGAAAGTGCAGGGCTGAGTCTGGTAGACAAAGGTGTACTGGATGCAACGATACAGACACCGGACTTTGGTGGACTTTCTTATGAAATTGCAAGAAAACTTCTTGAGGGAAATAAGGTTGAGAAAAATATTATTATCCAGCCGGAATTGATTCTTCAGGGAGGAGCGGAAAGGAAAGAGTAATTGTAGATATGAAAAAGAGTTTGAGAATGACAGAGGGAAGTATCTCTAAAAAGATCATTTTTTTTGCCATTCCATTGTTTCTGGGGAACCTGTTTCAGCAGTTGTACAATACTGCGGATTCCCTGATCGTGGGAAATTTTTTAGGAAGCAATGCACTGGCGGCGGTCAGTTCATCTGGAAATCTGATCTTTTTGATGGTAGGTTTTATTAACGGTATTGCCATGGGGGCGGGTGTAGTTATTGCCAGATATTACGGTGCCAAAAAAAGAGACAGCCTGCAAAAGGCAATCCATACAACCGTTGCATTTGGTCTTGCGGCCGGTGCGGTCCTGACTGTTTTGGGAATGTTTCTGGCGCCAAAGATCTTGGTGCTGATGGGAACTCCTGCGGATGTTCTTCCGGAATCCATTGTGTATTTTCGTACGTATTTTGCGGGTTCTATGGGGGTTGTAATGTACAACATTTTTGTCGGAGTTCTGCAGTCGGTTGGTGATGGACGACATCCATTGATTTATCTGATCATTTCTTCCTGTGTTAATGTAGTGCTGGATATTTTCTTTATCGCAGGTCTTGGCATGGGAGTTGGTTCAGCAGCGCTCGCAACTGCTATTTCGCAGTTTGTCAGTGCAATTCTCTGTATGGTGCATCTGATGCGCGTGGAAGAAGAATACCGCCTGGAACTGCGGGAAATTCGTTTTGACAGCATTATGTTGAAGCAGATTATCCAGAATGGTATGCCGTCTGGTTTTCAGAATTCAGTCATCGCGATCGCGAATGTTTTTGTGCAGTCAAATATTAATGCATTTGGAAAAATGGCGATGGCAGGATGTGGATCTTATTCTAAGATTGAGGGATTCGCCTTTTTGCCGGTGACCTGTTTTACGATGGCACTGACAACATTTGTCAGTCAGAATCTTGGCGCAAAACAGTATGACCGGGCGAAAAAGGGAGCAAGATTTGGGGTTCTCTGTTCGATCATTATTGCAGAATTGATCGGCGTGATCATATATGCTGCCGCACCGGTGCTGATCGCAGCATTTAACAGAGATCCCGATGTTGTACATTATGGCGTGATGCAGTCAAGAACAATTGCATTATTCTATTGTCTGCTGGCGTTTTCTCATTGTATTGCAGCAGTACTCCGTGGTTCCGGTCACGCATCTGTTCCGATGATCGTTATGCTCTGTGACTGGTGCCTGTTCCGTGTAAGCTATATCACCGTTGCAGTTCGCATCATCCCGGATATCCGTGTGATCTTTTGGGCATACCCATTGACCTGGAGTATCAGCTCCGTGATTTTTCTGTTTATGTTCCTGCGAGGAAAATGGGTATATGGGTTTGAGAAAACATCACAGATGTAATTAAAAATTCAATCTTTTTAACGGAAATGAAGCTATGAAAGAAATCCATATTCGTAGTGGTGTTGAGCGTTTGAATCTGACAGCATTTACGATGCTGCCGGTGATCGAAACAATCTGTCTGGAAGGAATTGATCCGAATGTGATTGAATCTGACTGGGTGAATCTAGAGAACAGTAATCTTACAATTCTTGTACCGGAAGATACTTCAGACGAACAGCTGCAGGCTATCGGACAGAAGTTTCTTGAAGCTTATATAATTACAGATATTTCGCAGGTGAAGAGAGGTACCTGCTCTATGCCGGATGATCCGATGCCGGATATTGCAGAGATACTCAGTGCTTATGGAATCTGAAAGTGTGATGAATGAGCAATTTGCAGGTATAATGGTTCACGGACGTTTGTCCCTCGATATCTTATCTAAGAAAATATTGTGAGTATTGAACTGGGGCTGTCGGAAAGACAGCCCCTTTCCTCTACAGGTGGTACGCGAAAAATACAAGTCCTTTTATGCACGTAAGAAAAAACAAAGTGCAGAAAGGGCTTATATTATGGAAAAACAGAAAAAAACATGGAACAAAATAATAGGAGAAAACATACGAAGACTGCGAATCAGTCATAATGAGACTCAGGCAGAACTGGGGGAGAGCATTGGTTATGGTTCTACAACTATTGCTAATTATGAAAGCGGAGAACGTCTCCCGGATCTTATAACGGCATATGCGATAGCACAGCGTTATCATGTCGAAATGGAAAAATTGATGGAAGAAGACTTCACGAATCGTGAATACAAAGAGAATTAAAAAGAACTATACTTATAAAAAAGAATAAGTAAAGGAGAAGGAAAGCATGAAAGATAAGGAAATAAACAACTTTATCAGAGAAACAGGTAAAATGGGTGATATCTGGACGAAAGAGCAGGTCAAAGATGTATACCAGAATGTTTCATTGGAGGAGGCGCTGGCAGACCGTCAGAGATCATATGATAAGATGAAGGACATGCTTGACTAGATGAAGAAACTATGAAAGAAGAATCTTCAGACATAGAACTAAATGGACTATCAGATAAACAGATAGTGGATCTTTTGAGAGAAGTAAATCAGGAAGTAATCCAGTCGGCTGGTATTATTTACATGTGGTGAGGGACAAAATATGTTACAATGTAAAACAGATATTAAAATAGTAGCAGGTGATCAGCATAACAGTATTGACCTGTCATGAGCAGGAGAGGGATTGATGAAACAGAACAGCAAAGTAATACATGAAAAATATGAATTCAGAAACATTCATAAGGATGAAATTGAACAGGCTGCAGAGATTGAAAGCATCTGTTTTCCGCCAAATGAAGCGTGTACTTATGAACATATGGAGTCACGAATAAAAAAAGCATCGGATCTTTTTCTGGTTGTTGTGGATCGGGAGACAGGCAAGATTGCAGGTTTTCTTAACGGACTTGCAACAGACAGAGAACATCTGACAGATGACTTTTTTACAGATGCGAATCTACATGATCCGGAGGGCGTAAACATTATGCTTCTTGGGCTGGATGTGCTCCCAGAGTACCAACACCAGGGGCTGGCAAGAAAACTGATGGAACAATATAAGGAAAGAGAGCGCGCCAGGGGAAGAAAGAAGCTGATCCTGACCTGCCTCCCGGATAAGGTTGAGATGTATAAGAAATTTGGCTTTAAAGACCATGGGATCGGCGATTCTGTGTGGGGCGGAGAAGCCTGGCATGAGATGGATAGTATTCTGAACTGATTTTAGCTTACGAAATAAAAAGGAAAATCATAATGGCAATCAATGTAAAAAATAGAATAAAGAGAAATTGCTGAGAAAGCTCCTATGGTGTCGAAAGGCATTGTAGGGGCTTTTTATATTCTTTAAAAACCGCGAAATTGTGAATAATATACAAAAATAATTTGATAAAACCATACATAATGCATGAAATGAAAAAAGCATATTTACAAAATAAAAATTAAATACATAATGCATGAAATGAAAAAAGCATATTTACAAAATAAAAATTAAATGATATATTAAAAAAAACAAACAATATGAAACCGGTTGACATATGGAAAAAGTCACAATACGAAGGGAGAACAAAATGAAGAAAAAGGTAATTGCACTTGCATTAACAGCATGTATGGTACCAGTTGGTAGTGGGGTGGATGTAATGGCTGCCAAGGGAGATTCCGGGGATAAAATTACATTAAACTGGCAGAGCTATGACAGCTATGATAAATATCAGAAAGTTGTCGAAG
Organism: Ruminococcus sp. AF46-10NS; assembly: GCF_003474435.1. Taxonomy (GTDB): domain Bacteria; phylum Bacillota; class Clostridia; order Lachnospirales; family Lachnospiraceae; genus Blautia_A. The sequence continues at coordinate 25,393 of NZ_QRNF01000012.1, read as the reverse complement.
CTTTTGAAAAGGAAAATCCGGATATTGAAATTAATTTTGAAGAAGTATCAGATTATGCAACTAAAATTTTGACAGAAGCTACAGCGGGTGACCTTCCGGATCTTATCAACTGTAATACAGGAACTACACAGATTCTTGCAAATGCCGGGGCATTACAGAAATTCGATGTAGATGCACTGAAAGCAGATACAGAATATAAATTTGATGATTTCTGGGATGCTGCAGAAAACTATTGTACATATGATGGTGACTGGTATTCACTTCCATTGGACGGAGGAAATTATGGATGGGTTTACAACGTCGATATGTTTGACAAGTGTGGAATTGAAGTTCCGGAAGATGGATTTACATGGGATGAGTTTACAGATGCATGTAAAACATTAATGGAACACAAAGATGAACTTGGAATCGAATATCCGACAATTATCAATGATCTGTCTTCCGCAATCGATACTATGTATCCATGGATTACAGAAGCTGGTGGAAGCTACTTGAATGATGATGAAACCTGTGGATGGAATTCAGATGAAACCGTTGCGGCTTTCGAATATGTCAAGAGTCTTGTAGATGAAGGTTATGTGCCGGCAATAGAAAAACTGGGAGACGGTTATGATGCACTGATTACAAAATTTAATGCGGGTCAGATTGCTATGTGTCGTGTGGCTCTCTGGAATTCAACATATCTTCAGGACGATGTAAACTGGAAAGCAATGAATGCGCCACGTGCAAATGATGGTACACAGGCAGAAGTACTTTTCCTGAATGGTATTGGCATTTCAAGCAGCTGTGAAAACCCGGAAGCAGCAGAAAAGTTTATTAAATATCTGACCAGCGAAGAGGGGCTTGCATTATATCTTGAAGATAATACATCTCCACAGATTGCAGTAAGAAAGTCTCAGGCAGATCTTTCCGTATCTATGTTTGACGAAAACCATGATATGAAATTGTTTAATACAGGACTGAAATATGCAGGATATATTGACCTTACAGAAACATTTGCAGACCAGCAGACGATCATTGGACAGTATTTTGATGAAATCTGGCATAATGATGCTGATATCAAGAGTACGCTGGATAGCATGGCAGATCAGTTAAATGGTTTACTTGCTCAGTAACTAAGAATAAAAGGATGATATGGAAAATACTCTGTATCATCCCTTGGATTTAACTAGGAGGGATTCATGTGAGTAACGCAAAAACAGTAGTAAAACGTAAAAAAGGAGACTGGCGGATTGCTGTTTTGTTTCTGTTGCCGTCCCTGATTTTGCTGGGATTGTTTGTATTTTGGCCAATGGTAGATTCCATCCACATGTCATTTTATGACTGGAATCCATTAAAAGGTAAGATATTTACAGGATTAGAGAATTATCAAAATCTGCTGAAAGATAAACTCTGGTGGACAAGTCTGGGCAACACGATCAAGTATATCCTGATGAATGTTCCGCCAATTGTCATTTTTTCTATCATTATGTGTGAACTTGTGTTGTTTGCAAATAATAAAAGTGAAGTTATTTCGAAATTTATCAGAGGCAGTTTCTTTTTACCATGTGCACTTTCTCTGGTTGCAACCGGTGTTGCATGGAGATATCTGATGGGAACGAATTATGGTGTTATCAATAACTTCCTGAGTGTATTGGGATTCGAAAAAATTGGCTGGCTGACAGATGGCAAGATTGCACTGGGTTCTATGGCAATCGTAACAATCTGGAGATGGGCAGGATATTACATGGTTATGGTTGTTGCAGGACGTCTGGAAATTTCGCAGGAATTTTTTGAAGCGGCAGATCTGGACGGTGCAAATGCATGGCATAAATTTGTTTATATTACATTGCCGCAGCTGAAACCAGTTCTTACATATATTATTCTCATGTGTGTAATCGGTACTTTCCAGGAATTTGATCTTGTTTATACGATGACAAATGGTGGACCTGGAACAAGTACGTATTTAACTGGGCTGACATTATATAAGACTGCTTTCTCATCTTTGAAAATGGGATATTCCTGTACAATGGCAGTATTTATCTTTATTCTTTCGATTATTATTTCGGTTGTACAGTTAAAGTTGACAAGTGACAAAGATTGAGAAGGGAGAAGAGATTATGACCAGAAAATTAAGAAATAAAATTCTGGGAGACAGCTTAATCTGGGTAATTATAGCTGCATTTGTAGTAATCATGCTGTTTCCATTTGTTTATATATTATCTACTGCATTGAAATCGGATACAGATCTTGCAACAAGTGTTGGAAGAATTTTGCCGAAAGCAGCGCAATGGGAGAATTTTACAAAAGCATGGCAGCTGCTGGATTTTCCCAAGTGCTTTTTTAATTCATTTATTGTTGCGATAGCAGTGACCGCACTTACTATTTTCCTCTGTAGTTTAGCTGCATATGTATTTACCAGACTTGAGTTCAAAGGCAGAAATATTGTTTTTATTCTTTATTTGTCAACGATGATGATTCCGATTACTGTAAGACTGATTCCGTCTTATAATCTGTGTAGAAATCTCAATATGCTGGATACATATATGGGGATGATACTTCCGCAGGTAGCATGGTCCATTCCGTTTGGAACATTTCTTATGCGCCAGTTTTATATGGGAATACCGAAGCAACTGGATGAAGCAGCAAAAATTGATGGAGCAAATCATTTCCAGATATTCTGGAAGATCTTACTGCCAAATACGAAATCAAGTATGACAACATTAGGAATTTATACATTTATTTCTGCGTGGAATAATCTGATCTGGATGTTGTTATCCGTCAGAAGTGAAGGCAAATGGACAGTAACATTGGGAATAAGTTCAATCTGTGGCGCATCTGTAATCAAACAGCCGACATGGAATCTGATCATGGGTGTTATCGTGATTGGAATGATTCCTGTTCTGATTCTGTTTTTTGCATTCCAGAAATATTTTATGCAGTCTGTAGCTGCAACCGGCATTAAATAGTAAAAAGGAGATCAGTTATGAAAGGTTTAGTGGTAACAGAAGACAATAAACTGTACCTGGAAGAAAAGCTTCCGATTCCGGAGATCGGAGAGTATGAAGCACTGGTAAAAAATGAATGCTGTATGATCTGTAACGGAACGGATCTGGGAGTTATTGGAGGAAAAGTCAGAGAAGTAACGAGATATCCGGCGGTTTTAGGACACGAAGATGCAGGAAGAGTTGTTAAAATCGGCAAAAAAGTTACTTCTTTTAAAGTGGGAGATCTTGTAGTCAGGGCAGGACAACCGGATAATGAGAAATTTTCCAGCGCTTGGGGCGGATTTGCTGAATATGGAATTGTAAAAGATTATAAAGCAGCCATGGCAGACCAGGCCGATGTAAAAGATATTAATCTTGGAATTACACAGCAGGTGTGCCCGGAAGGAATGCAGGCAGAAGCTGCTTCTATGCTGATAACTTTAAAGGAAACATACAGTGCATTAAAAAGAATCGGCGTTGAAGATAAAAAGAAGATGGTCATACTCGGAGACGGACCGGTTGCACTTGCTTTTCTAAGCTGTGCAAAACTGATGGGAATTCAGGAGATTTATGTCCTGGGAAATCACAGAGACAAGCTGGAAACAGCAGAAAAACTGGGAGCAGCAGGTACATTTCTTAACAAAGACGAAGAAGAAAAGAAAAAAGCTTCTGATCTGTTTGACAGAAAGTCCGATATCTGTATAGATACGATTGGATCAAATCAGACAATCACGCAGTGTCTGGACTATATTAAAGAGACAGGGACAATTGCTGTATATGGCTTAAAAAGCGGAGAAAATCTGAATGTACCATTACCGGAACTCAGGAATTTCAATATTCAGTATGTGCAGTGGCCGGTGCCTGAGGTAGAAGCAGAAGTACATAAGCCGGTTTGTGATGCGATTATGGATGGGAAAATAGACATCGATTTATTTGTGACACATAGATTTTCAATAGATGATTATGAAAAAGGATTTCAGGCAGTAAAAGACAGAACTGCATTGAAGGTAGTTTTAAATTTTTAAGGCAACTCAGGAGGAACGCATGATGGCAGGTTATCGATTCAATAAAGAAGAATATTTTAAAGAGACCAAAGAGGTATATTCTAATTATCCAACCGATGTTTCCAGAATGGAAGAAGAACTGGACCGCCTCCAGAAAGAAAATCCAAAGGCAAGCTCTTTTCAGAAAAAAACATGGATCTACAGAATTGCAGCCAGGGATGCTGAAGTGATTCTTTTTCCATCCAGTCCGTTTTATGCAGAAATTGATACAGGAAGAGAACAGAACAGTGTTACGGCATCGTTCCCGCCACAGCCAGGCATTGGATGTTGGCTAATGAAGCAATACCCAGATTTTGTAGATGAATATGGAGAATGGAGTGGATACTACGGAAAATATGGTGTCATGAACGGACCACAGTTTATGGATGCGGCGCATCACTATGCAAATTGTGAAACTGTGTTGAAATATGGTCTATCAGGAATAATCAGACATGCAATGATGCGTCTGGAAGAGAAAAATCTTACAGATCATCAGCAGGATTTTTTAAAATGTATGGTCGATGTATGCCGAAGTCTGCAAAAAATTTCTGAAAGATTTGCAGAAAAAGCGGAGGAAATGCTGAAAACAGAACACGATGAGGAACATGTAAAGGCACTTAAAATGATTGCTGTTACGGCACGCCGAATTCCATCTGAACCGGCAGAAACATTTTATGAAGCAATGTGTGCAATCTGGTTTACGCGTGAGATGTGCAATGCGTTAGATGGTCTTGGATTTGCTGTGATTGGCCATTTGGACAGAATCCTGATTAGTTATTATGAAAGAGATTTGAAAAATAATCGAATAACGCCGGATGAGGCGCAGGAACTGGTTGACTGTTTTGTATCAATGACAGATGCAAGATGGGATCTTGAAGCAGACCTGCCAGGGGGCACAAATGCAGATATTATTATAGGCGGATGTGATAAAAATGGCAATATTGTTTATAATGACATAAGCAGGATGATCATAAACAGTTATAAAAAATATCATTTTGCAAATCCGAAACTACAGGTGAGAATATCGGCAAAGCATCCGGATGAATTTCTGATGCAGGTTGGTGAATTGGCAGGAATGGGTCTGAATGTGCTGTCTGTCTTTAATGATGATGTGATAATTCCAGCAAATCAGAAGCAGGGAAAAAGTCTGGAAGACTGTCGACTTTATGTCGCAGGTGGCTGCCAGGAAATCTGTCTTTCTAATGAAGTCAACAGCAGAGCATATACCTATCTTAATCTTGTGCAGATGTTAAATGGATCCTTATATCCAGAGTACTGGAATGACGTATTTAAAAGGGATGGATTTAAATTTATTCCAGCTGCGAATGCGAGCGATTTTGAAGAATTCTATCATATTGTAATTGAAAATTATAGAAATGAACTGAATTTCTTTGTGAAAAAATATAACGAATATGGTTCATGGTGGAAAATAATAAATCCGTCGTTGTTCTTTTCTGCAACTATGCCATCATGTACTGAGACGGCAAAAGATGTCTCAGAAGGCGGTGCTGTCTATAATACAGATAATTTTGCTGCTGCGGGTGCAGGGACAGTAATTGATTCGTTATATGCGATAAAGAAGGCAGTATATGAAGATAAGATTACGACATTTGGTCACCTGCTTAAAGCGATGAAAGAAGACTTCAGAGATGATGAGATCCTTCGACAATATTTGCTTCATAAAGTCCCAAAATTCTGCAAGGATAAAGATGCTACAGAATTTGGAAAAAAGGTTATGGATGATCTGGCTGAATGTCTTGGAGGACAGGCAAATTACAGAGGCGGAAAATTTGAGCCGTCATTATTTGCTTTTTATTCTTATAACTGGTTTAAAAATGTAACGATTGCAACGGCCGATGGACGAAAAAGTGAAAGTGCTCTCTCACGAGGCGTTAACCCAAGTGAAAGTACAGAAAACATCAATATTGCAGCATTACTTGATGCAATAAAAACAATGGATTACACGAAATATCCGGGTGGGGCAGTTATTTATATGGACATTCCACTGATGTATAAAACTCCGCAGCCGTCATTGTTTGCAAGTGTGATGCGGGCCTTCTGTGAAAATGGCGGAAGCATTATGGATTTTAATGTTATCAGCAGGAATGCACTTTTAGAGGCACAGAAAAATCCGGAAACACATAAAAATATTGTAGTAAGAGTGTGTGGATACAGTGCATATTTCCATACATTGACTGCGGAAATGCAGAATGAGGTAATTCAGCGTACACAGAGGTAAGCGGTAAAATGAAGCAAAAATTACTGGTAAGTCAGATACAGAACTTTTCTCTGCATGACGGACCGGGAATACGGACAACTGTATTTTTACAGGGATGTAATTTGCGATGCAAATGGTGTCACAACCCGGAGACATGGAAAAAGGAAAGTATACTGAGTTATACGGAAAATAAATGTATTGGCTGTGGTCAGTGTATTGAAATCTGTCCCTCAGGAGCACAACAGATACAAAACGGGCAGCATATTTATGAAAGAACTCTTTGTACTGTGTGTGGAAAGTGTGTGGAAATTTGCTGCACAGAAGCATTGGAAATCGTAGGAAGTTATTATTCTGCTGAAGAATTATCGGAACTTTTGCTCAGAGACAGAAGACTCTATGAAATTTCAGAAGGTGGTGTTACTTTTTCCGGTGGAGAACCAATGATGCAGGCAGAGATTCTATATGATTTGTGCAACAGACTTCAGAAAGAGCATATTTCAGTTGCTTTTGAAACAGCACTTGCTTTTCCTTGGAAAGTGATACACAGAATGACAGAATGTGCAGATCTGTTTCTTGTAGATTTTAAGATGTTTGACAATGAAAAACATAAAGAATATACAGGAACAGAAAATACCCTGATCAAAGAGAATCTGAAAAAACTGGTGAATTACAGACCGATCATGATCAGGCTTCCAATTATAAAAGGAATCAATGATGAGATAGAAAATGCTGTTGCAACAGCAGATTTTTTTGCAGCTCTTGGAAGAAACATCAAGAGTGTGGAATTTTTGCCGTATCATGATTTTGGAGTTGAAAAAGCAAAACATGTCGGAGTGAATCAGCAGATGTTTGAAGCACCTGATGAAAAACAGCTGGAGCTGTTGAAAGAAGTTTACAGAAGTAAAAAGATTGACGTAGTGGAATAAAGAAGATTGCTAACAGAAAGGAACAGAGACAGAAATGAAAAAGCATTTTCTGAAAAAGCACGAAGAAAACTGGTTGCGCATTCCTTATGAAGAGAATGCAGATCCATGTATTATAACTATTTCAGACAGTACTGGAAAAAAAGAAACTATTCAGATGAAAGTATCTAAGACAAGAGTGGACTATTGGATGGCATATCCCCTGAAAGATTTTTTCGGGGACGATATTCAGGCAGAAGGTCCGGCGAGCAGATGGATCAATGCAATAGAACTTTCTGATGATCCGGAAAAACAGAGAAGAAGAGAACTGTCTAAGTCTGTCATTCATTATATGCCGCCAACCGGATGTATCCGGGAACTGAACAGTGTAAAAAAAGCAGGAGAACAGTGGGTTTTAGATTGTGTAACCGATCCATGTTCACTGACAGGAAATGAAGAAAATCAAACAGCTATGAGACTTGTAAGCAAGGATCTGCTGCACTGGAAATCCGAGGAGAATGAGTTAGAAGAAATTGAAATCAACTGCCGGAAATCAGATAAATGGATTGGAGATGTCGAAAAACAAATAGAATTTGAAGAAGATGGAAAAATCTGGATTCTAGGTCAGACTGCGAAAAAAACGTGTGAAGGTGTTGCATCATCTAATGCAATCAGTATTCCATCCGTTTTTTCAGGAGAACAGATAAAGCCAGCTGCACAGATGGATAATCTGCGAGTGTGGGTTAGACAGTGGCATAATGAGCATATTGATAAAAAGTTTGAATTTCTCATGAGATTTCGTCAGGGACCAGACGTATGGCCGGAAGTCCGACTTCTGGCACCTGAAAATATTTTATCTGATATTCAGACAAAGGCCTGTGAGGTAGAACTGGAGATGTTTGTCGGACAGGAACCGGAAATTGAGTTTGAGCTGTGTGGAGTGAAGTGGGTCTGGAAGGCATTAGATCAGACACTGAACTGTCAGGGATATAAAATGAAAATTCCAACGGAAAAAGGAAGACTGTATCTGCATTTCTACAGGGACATGGCAATTCAGGAATTATATGCAGACAGAAAGAATGCAATGCTCATAGTACAGGATAATGGACCGAAAAAAGAAGATTATAAGATTCGAAGTGAGCAGGTGGAAAATATCAATAATCCATCATTTTATCTGCAATATAATGCGGACCCGTATTTTGAAATCCATACGAATGGAAAAACAGCCTCTGTCATTTGTCTGAATATATGGGGTTTAAGATCTACGAGATATGAAGAAGAAAACAGAAGGCTGATCGAACAGGAAGAAAAAGGACAGCCGTTGTTTAAATCTGAATCTTACACAATATATGAGAAATGTGTAGAAGATCGTATTTATGGAGAACCTGCAGCATGGGCACTGCGTGGTGGAAAAATAGTTTTATCACCTGTACGCGCGGTGGAAGAATTCTGCTGGAGAGATACTCCGTGGGGAGACATGACAAGAATCCAGAACCGAACCGAGCGTTGGGACGCACCGGAAGATTCAGCCTACCCGAAATTACATACAGAGCATAACGTCATAAATGCAGCATTTTCGCTTGCAACAGATATTATGTGTCAGAACAGAAATAAAAAGTATGCCTTGCCAGGACAAGAAGGTCTGATGAATGCGGCTGTTTTTCAAAGAGAAGGAGAAGGTTTTGGAAGTTGGGTAAGAGATACCTGCCATGCAGCATTTCGATGTCAGAATCTACTTGCACCGGATGAAGCCAGGGAGTCGTTATCCTATATTTCTGAACATGGATTTAATAATGGTGTTGACTGTGCTGCCATGCCGGCGATTGCAGCATGGGATCATTATATAACAACTGGAGATATCCAGCTTTTGTATGAAATGTTACCTGGAATTATAAAATATGCAGAAGAAGCGGATGCACGTTATGATGAAGAAATGCAGCTGGTTCATGCAACCATGTGTCTTGCGCAGGATGCTTTTGAAGAACCGGAGAATGGCGGATACTGTCTTGGAACAGAAATTGCATTTGCCCTGATGTATCAGGATGTCGCCAGAATATGTGAGGTGACAGGATGCTATCCGGAGAGAATTAAGTTCTGGGAAAGTCGTTCGAAGGAAATGCTTGCATCCATAAAGGAAAAATACTGGAATGAAGAAAAAGAATGCTTTACAAGTGGACCAATAGGAAGTGAAGCATACGAAAAAGGCTGGTGGGAGACGACTGGGGCAGAAATGGTTTTGTGGCCACGATTTGGTATTGCAACTGAGAGACAGAGAAATCTGTTTTTGAAGACAATCGAAAGTAATCCAGAGGCATTTTCTGAGTTTGGAATTAACTGGTATCCGTTCCGCAAAGAAAAAAACCATTTCTGGAGAGCATGCTGGGTATCATGGACGCTTGGGTTATCAGAGGCAGCTGGTGAAAGTGGAAATAAAGAGTTTCTGAAAAAGCTTATTTATGCACAGGTGAGAAATGTGCTCCTGAATAAATCTTTTCATGAAGTAATGGATGTTGATACAGGAAGAGCGTGGAGATGGCCGCACCTGCCATGGCATGCGGCAGGTTTTATTGGATTTATTGTTAATGGAATTTTTGGAATACGTTATAGTGAACAGGGAATTCAGATACATCCATGTATTTTGGATGAATTTGAGGGAGCAGTACTTGATTCTGTTCCATATCAGAATGCAAAATTTGTATTTGAGATACATGGGCATGGTGACAGCTATACAGTAAAAATGGATGGAAATCTGGTGGAAGGTTCCTTTGGCAAGGAAATGACAGGAGAGCATAAGGTGGATATATATGCTTATGAAACTGAATAAAATCGGTATGGTAAGAAATAACTGTGAGGATAGAACATGAGCATAAAGAAAGCAATTGCAGCCGGACATATCTGTTTGGATATTACACCGGCTTTTAAGAGCAAGGAAGAAAAAAACATCAAAGACCTTTTCAGACCGGGGCAACTAATCGCAATGGATGCGGCCAAAGTAAGTCTTGGCGGATCGGTATCCAACACAGGTGTTGGCATGAAACGTCTTGGCGCAGATGTAGAACTAATGGGAATGGTCGGAGATGATGCATTTGGTCAGATGGTTCTCAACGAACTGGAAAAATATGGTGCATCTCCGGAGAGCATGATTGTAAGAAAAGGAGTCGGAACTTCTTATTCTGTAATCCTTGCACCGGCAGGCATTGACAGGATCTTCCTTCACTGCTCAGGTGCTAATGATACATTTACTCTGGATGATATCGATCTGGAAAAGGTAAAAGGAGCAAATCTGTTCCATTTTGGCTATCCATCGCTGATGCGGAAGATGTATATTGATGGCGGCAAAGAACTGGTTCGTCTTTTAAAGGCTGTTCATGAACAGGGAGTTGCAATCTCTGTTGATATGGCAATGTTTGAAGAAAGTACAGAAGCAGGTACCCAGGATTGGAACGAAGTTCTGAAATCTGTGATTCCGTACATTGATTTCTTTGTGCCGAGTGTTGAAGAACTCTGCATTATGCTGGACCGTGACCGTTATCATGAATGGAACGAAAGGGCAAATGGTTCAGATGTAACGAACTTCCTTGATGTTGAAAAAGATATCAGGCCACTGGCAGATAAGCTTCTCTCCTATGGTGCAAAAGTTATCCTGATCAAATGTGGTACACCGGGCATCTATTTTCGCACAGCAGCCAAGGAACAGCTTCTGAAGATTGGTGGTGGAATCGGAGAAGAGATTGCGGAGACATGGGCAGTCAAAGAAGCTTTTGAGAAGAGTTATTTCGTAGAAAAAGACAAAGTCGCATCTGGAACAGGCGCCGGAGATACGACGATTGCTGCATTCTTAAGTGCTATCCTGGAAGGCAAAAGCTGGGAGGATGCTCTTCATCTTGCAACAGCGACCGGAGCGCTCTGTGTACAGACCTATGATGCGCTCAGTGGAATCATTCCACTTGATGAAGTACAGGAGAAGATTGCCGCAGGTTGGGAAAAAAGAAAGTAAGAGGTAGAAAAAATGTTAGTTAATATGAATGATGTGCTTTATCCGGCAAAAAAGGGAAAATATGCAGTAGGACTATTTAATGCGGTAAACCTGGAACTGGCGCGAGGAATCATTGCAGCAGCAGAAAATTCTCAGTCACCGGTTATCATGGGAACTGCGGAAGTACTTCTTCCATACGGACCACTGGAAGAGGTTTCCTATTATCTTATTCCTATGGCTAAGAAAGCAAATGTTCCGGTAGTTATTCATCTGGATCATGGCCTTAAGAAAGAAACATGCCTGAAAGCTCTGGAACTTGGATTCTCATCCATTATGTATGACTGCTCTACAGATTCTTATGAAGATAATGTAAGAAAAGTTAAAGAAATGGCAGACATCGCGCATTCTTATGGAGCAACCATCGAGGGCGAACTCGGACATGTAGGTGACAACCCGGATTCTGCAGAGGGAAGCGCCCATATCAATCCGGCTGATTTCTATACAGATCCGAGGATGGCAAAAGACTTTGTTGACAAAACAGGTGTGGATGCTCTTGCAATTGCAGTAGGAACTGCCCACGGGGCATATAAGTTGCCTCCAAAGCTTGATTTTGAGAGAATTAATACCATTGCTCATACAGTAGATGTACCGCTTGTTCTGCATGGCGGTTCCGGACTTACAGACAACGACTTCAAACGTGCGATTCAGGAAGGTATAAGCAAGATCAATATTTTTACGGATATCAATGTGGCAGCAGTAGAGGCTGAATTCCGCAAATTTGAAAGTATGAATAAAGGTATCATTGATTTGATTCCGGCGGCAGTTGAGGCTGTTAAACAGGAAACCATGAAGAAGATGATACTTTTCTCAAGCAATGGAAAAGGTGTATTAGACCAGCCATCCCAGGATGAACTTGTAAAAGCTGTTGTTCAGGGTGTTCTCAAAGAAATTGTTGGAAAATAGGGTATTATTGATCCGAGCAGAAACAGAATAAGAGGTTGACTAGAGCATTTTGAAGATTTTGTGTGCAAAAGTAGAGTTTGGCTTGCGAAATACATGAATAAATAGTTATAATATAAAGAAACAAGCGAATCTGTAAAATCGCGGAGGATTGAATGGCAAATATTAAAGATGTGGCCAAACTGGCTGGAGTTTCTGTAACAACTGTTTCAAGAGTATTGAATAATAAAGGGTATATATCACAGGATACATACGAAAGTGTATATAAAGCAATTGATCAGCTTGATTATGTCCCAAATCAGATTGCTAGAAACCTTTTTAGACAAAAATCTTATTATATTAGTCTGATCGTGCCTGACAGCTCGCATCCTTTTTGGGCGGAAATAACGAAATACATCGAAAAAAAACTTTATAAACATCATTATAAACTTTTTTTATGTAATACCGGAGATACGGAAGATAAAGAAAGAGATTATATAAAAATGATGAGAGAAAATATGGTAGATGGTATTATTCTTGGAACGCATATGTTAGCAGAGTCCGAATATCAGAATCTGGATCTTCCTATTGTGGCATTTGATTATCGAGTTGCGGAAGAGATTCCAACCATCTATTCTGACCATAATAAGGGTGGTTTGCTGGCTGCAAATGAAATTATAAAGAATGACTGCAAATGCGTTTTAAATGTAACGGCTGTTGTAACAGATAAATCTCCTTCTATTAATCGTCATAGGGTTTTTTCAGAAACATTGAAGAAAAATGGTGTAAAATGTATCGATTATATCTGGAATACAAAACAAAGAACAGAAGAATATCATCAGCAAATGAATAAACTTTTTGATGAATATCCGGAAATGGATGCAATGTTTTCGGAAGATTTGATCATTATGAATGCGTTAAAATGTGCAGGTGAGAGGGGAATGTGTATTCCTGATGAATTTAAAGCAGTAGGATATGATGGAACGCTGATTGCAAAGATAAGTTATCCGTCAATGACTTATGTTTCACAGCCAATAAAAGAATTGGCAGATACATTGGTAGATGTATTATTAAAGAAAATAAATGGTGCAAAATTACATGAAGATATTATTTTGAAGGATGTTTGTCTGGTGAAAGGGCAAACGACAGAATAGAATAAAAAAAATTACAGAGAAAGTTCCTATAGTGTTGAATGGCATTGTAGGAGCTTTCTCTGTAATTTTTTTAAGGTGTACGATCCAGATGAGGGAAAAAGGGCGTTGATTTTATAGAGAGAATATCCACACCTCCGTTTGCAGACTTGAATTTACCTTCATTTGATATTATAATCAAAGAGATTGAAACGAATCCTGAAAACAGCGGGAACATCTAATTTTAAGGAGGAATCTTATTATGAGTACCTGGAACAACCTGGATACTCTTGAATCTTTCAAAGAACTTTCAAATGTAAAGAAAGTAAACCTTGTAGAAGCTATGACCGGAGAAAATGGTGCAGAACGTGTTAAAAAATACAGCGTACCGATGGCGGCTGGTCTTGCATATAACTATGCTGCAAAACAGGTAGATGACGACGTACTTGAAGGTCTCAAAAAGCTTGCAAAAGAAGCACAGCTTACTGAAAAATACGCAGCTCTCTACAATGGCGAAATGATCAATACAGGTGAGAAACGTCTCGTTCTTTATCAGCTGACACGTGGCCAGCTTGGTGATACTGTTACAGCTGACGGCGTTGACAAACGTGCTTTCTATGTAGAACAGCAGCAGAAGATTGCTTACTTTGCCAATAAAGTACATGCAGGTGAGATTACAAACGCAGCAGGAGAAAAATTCACAACTGTTGTTCAGATCGGTATCGGCGGAAGTGACCTTGGTCCGCGTGCAATGTACCTTGCACTTGAGAACTGGGCAAAGAAAAATGACAAATTTAAAATGGAAGCCAGATTCATCAGCAATGTAGATCCTGATGATGCAGCAGCAGTCCTGAATTCTATTGATGTTGCACATTCCATTTTCGTACTGGTATCTAAATCAGGTACAACTCTTGAAACACTGACAAATGAATCCTTCGTAAAAGATGCTCTTAAAAATGCAGGACTGGATGCTTCCAAGCATATGATCGCTGTTACAAGTGAGACTTCTCCACTTGCTAAGAGTGATGATTATCTTGCAGCATTTTTCATGGATGATTATATCGGTGGACGTTATTCTTCCACATCTGCAGTTGGCGGTGCTGTATTATCTCTGGCATTCGGACCGGAAGTATTTGCAGAATTCCTTGAAGGTGCAGCAGAAGAAGATAAACTTGCTAAAAACGAAGATGTTATGCAGAACCCGGCTATGCTGGATGCGCTGATCGGCGTATATGAAAGAAACATCCTTGGATATCCAAGCACAGCAGTTCTTCCATATTCACAGGCACTCAGCCGCTTCCCTGCACATCTGCAGCAGCTTGATATGGAATCTAACGGAAAATCTGTAAACCGTTTCGGTGATCCTGTAAATTATGTAACAGGACCGGTAATCTTTGGAGAACCAGGAACAAACGGACAGCATTCCTTCTATCAGCTTCTTCATCAGGGAACTGATATCGTACCGCTTCAGTTCATCGGATACAGAAATAACCAGATGGGCACAGATGTAGTGATCCAGGACAGCACAAGCCAGCAGAAACTCTGCGCTAACGTTGCAGCTCAGATCGTTGCATTTGCATGTGGTAAATCTGATGAAAACAGCAATAAGAACTTTGAAGGTGGACGTCCGTCAAGCATCATCATTGGTGATCAGGTAAATCCTGCAAGCCTTGGTGCACTCCTTGCACACTTTGAAAACAAAGTAATGTTCCAGGGATTCCTGTGGAACCTGAACAGCTTTGACCAGGAAGGTGTTCAGCTTGGTAAAGTTCTTGCAAAACGTGTTCTTGCACATGAGACAGATGGAGCACTGAAAGTATTCAGCGATCTGCTGAATATCTGATTTGAAAGTTAGATCAATCATGAAATAATACAAGCCCTTCGCTTACAAATTGTAGGTGGAGGGCTTGTGTTTTACACGTGGAAAATCACCTTGTAACTTGCCATTATGGCAATACGATCAGTAGAGTATCTGCAGAGTCTTGTTCGGGAGCTTGTAAAGCTTCCGAACGAGACTGAGTGGGTAGAATTTAAATGTAACAATAAGCAACCTCAAATGATTGGTGAATATATTTCGGCATTAAGTAATTCAGCAGCACTATGCGAACGACCTAAAGCATATTTGGTTTGGGGTGTAGATGATGCAACGCATAAAATTGTTGGAACTGAATTTCAATATCGTAAAATGAAAAAGGGAAATGAGGAATTGGAAGCATGGCTTTCCAGAATGCTTTCACCAAGAATTAATTTCCGATTTTTTGAGGTCCCGATGGATGAAGGAATGGTTGTGCTGATGGAGATTCCTTGTGCAGAAAAACAGCCGGTACAGTTCGCTGGTGGGGAATTTATAAGAATTGGAACGAACAAAAAGAATTTAAAAGAGTATCCTGACAAAGAAAGAGAATTATGGAGAACATTCGATTCTACACCATATGAACTTCGAATTGCGATGGGAAATTTAGATGAAGATGAAATGGTGTTATTATTGGATTACTCAAAGTATTATGATAAACTGGAAATGCCAATTCCGAGAAATCGGGATAAAGTATTGGAAGATTTACAGCATGAAAAGTTCATAAAGAGAAATGATGCCGGTACATGGGATATCACGAATATGGGAGCATTGATGATCGCAAAGGATTTGAAGAAATTTGAATCTTTGCATAGAAGAACTGTGAGGGTGATATGGTATAAGGAGAATTCCAGACTGGATGCTATCAGAGAAAAAGAGTTCTGTGCGGGCTATGCATTTTCGCATGAAGAAATCGTGCAGTATATTATGACAATTATTCCGCAGGAAGAGGTTATTGTAGAAGCAACAAGGAAATCTGTTGTCAGTTTCCCGGAAATTGCTATCCGTGAGTTGTTGGCAAATGCTATGATACATCAGGATCTGCAGCAAAGAGGTACAAATCCGATGGTAGAAGTGTTTAAAAATCGAATTGAATTTTCAAATGCTGGTGCACCACTGGTAGCAATTGAAAGAATTGTAGATTCGGTGCCGGTGTCCAGAAATGAAAATATTGCCGGATTTATGCATAAATGTGGTATCTGTGAGGAACGTGGCAGTGGATATGATAAGATTGTTGAAGCAACCGGCAAAAATGAATTACTTGCACCGAGGATTGAAAATCAAAACAATCAATTTACAAAAGCAATATTGTTTGCGAAAGTACCGTTTGAATTAACCACGAAAGAAGATCGGATGCGTACTTGTTATATGCAGGCATGTCTGGCATATGTCAATTTTGAGGGGATTTCTAACTCAGATATTCGAAAAATATTTGGATTGGGAGAAAAAGAGAAAGCGAAAGCCTCTCGACTTCTTACCAGTGCTGTTGACGGAGGCTATATTAAAGTAATGGATCCGGATACTGCGCCAAGGTATAAAAAGTATATTCCATATTGGGCATAATTTAAGTTTCGCTAAGTTTCACTTATATAGGCGGGATGAGGAAAATTCAATAGAGCAATATGAAAAAAGGCACTGAAAACCACTGAATTATTGGTTTTACAGTGCCTTCTCTTTGACTAACGAGAAAAAACATAATAAATTTAAGTTTTGCTAAGTTTCACTAAGTTCAGCATTAACAGATCGCCACTGCCTTTTCGGCTCAAATTTCTCACACCCATCACAGGTCTGCGGCCAGTTGATTTTCCATTCAAAATATTCATTTCTGGTAATTTCGCCAGATTTTAATTCTTTCTTTCTGAGAACCCATTCTTTCATAAAATCATTGAGAACTCCATAATTGAACCACATACCAACAGGTGGATGAGCAGGCCAGTGATCAGAATCATGGTAACGGACAGCGGTATCCTCGCTGGAATTGCATTTTTCATCTGGATAGGTTTCTAACTGAAAGAGATTGATCGCAGCCGGGTTAAATTCATCAATCCAGAACAGGATTTCCATAAGTTCAGAAGCATCCATAATAGTAGGTTCATGCAGTGCCAGTGGATTTACGTCCAGAATCTTAGCCATTTCAGTTACCAGATCTTTACGGGGAACCCTGTAATTCGTTTCGTATTGGGCAAGGCGGTTTGCACCTTTATCGCCCCAGCCGAGGGCAGCTCCAAGTTCTGCCTGCGTCATATTCCGGAATGTCCGGATTTTTTTTATTTTATCACCGATTGTCATATCAGATTTCCAACTTTCTTTTTGATAAATCCATTTTACTACCAAAAACAAGGAATGTAAACAGAAAGATTCGCATTGAAGCGAATAAAATACTTGACATTCGCATGAAAGCGAATTAAAATGACAGTACAATAAAGATTCGCATGAAAGCGAATGTACAGATGCGGATAAATACTTTTTGCAAATTATTGCAAAATGAGGTTGGTAAAATCCTTCTGTCAGGCTTTATTAGTGAGAGGATTTTTTGAAGAGAACAACATTTTGGTGTTTCCAGGCTGTAATAAGTGAAAGGGCATTCAAAAAAATCTCTTTTGTACCTTGAAAACTGCATGAGCTGTATAATCTGATTCCACAGATGCCATAACCCTGTAAATGATTTTACAGGCGAGCGTCGAAGATACTCCGGAAACGGCTGGTAAGTTTGCGAAGAAGCTACCAGCATTCAGAAATATTCTGATAGAGGTTGGCAGTAACGCTGACAGCAGATTATACGAATGGAAGCCAACACGCCGAACGGAATATGCAATGCTATAACAATAGATAAACTGTGAGAACAAAATACGAAAAGGTAAGGTGATGCAATTGAGAAAATTGCAGGTATAGGACAACTGATACAAAGAATATGTTGGAAAAGAGGTGAGCATCATGGTGAATCAGTCAGTAATAGACTCCAGTGTTGATCTGGAGCAGTTAAAGGACATTGAAGATTTAATTCCTGATATGGATAAAGCTATTTCTGAAAAAGTGGAAACTTTTCTGGATAAATCTGGCGATCAGCCGTATGCTCACATGAATGAAGGGTATGTGGTAGTCGTGGAAATGACAGGAGAAATGGATGCTACAGATGCGATCAGTGATTATCTAAGAAAAAGAACGGAGTTGATGTATTAGATGCAAGTCTTGAAAAAATATCTTGCGAAGCTACAGATGTTATGTTAATGTGAAGTCAGGGAAAATGAACGTGATACATGGTTTCTGACTTCAAATTCAATGGAATAAGTAAGTTGGGAGCGATGTAAAATGGAACAGATGCAAATGAATATGCCAGATATGTACGATGCTGCATTGTATCTTCGGTTATCGAAAGATGATATGGAAGAGGGCGGTGCGAAGTCAGAGAGCAACAGCATTGCAAATCAGAGAGAGTTACTTCGGAGCTTTGTAAAAAGCCAGCCGGATATTCAGATCTTTGATATATATGTGGATGACGGATACTCAGGAGGAAATTTTGATCGACCTGAGTTTAAACGAATGACAACTGATATAGAAGCTGGAAAAGTAAATTGCGTGATTGTAAAAGACTTATCCAGATTCGGAAGAGAATATATAGAAGCCGGGCGATGGATCGAAAAGACCTACCCGGCTTTAAATGTGCGTTTTATTTCAGTTACAGACCAGTTTGACAGTAAAACAGCAGATTTTTCAGAGAAGTCATTTGTAGTTCCAATCAAAAATTTCGTAAATGAAAGCTATTGTCGGGACATTTCCGGTAAAGTGCGAAGCCACCAGAAAATCAAACGTGAAAAAGGTGAATTTATTGGAGCGTTTGCCCCGTATGGTTACTGCAAAGATCCAGAGAATAAGAATTGTCTGGTGATTGATTCTTATGCATCAGATATTGTAAGAAAAATATTTTCGTGGAAAATTGATGGATTCAGTCTTGGAGCAATCGCAGAAAAACTGAATGTACGTCATGTGCAGTCGCCAAAAGAATATAAAAAGGCAAATGGCGAGAATTACAATTCTGGATTTCACAGCTCAGACACACCGAAATGGTCGGCAGTGCAGATTAAAAGGATTCTGACCAACGAGGTTTACATTGGAAACATGGTGCAAGGCAAGCAGGAACGAATCAGCTATAAGGTAAAGCAACGTCTGGATAAGCCAGAATCAGAGTGGGTGAAAGTAGAAAATACGCATCCGGCAATAATCAGGCAGAATGATTTTGATGTGGTGCAGAAGCTACTTCAGTATGATGGCAGGGCATCGAAAACATCGGACAGTGCAAACTTTTTTTCAGGTTTTGTATTTTGCGGAGATTGCCATACACCGATGATACGCAGGGTAAATCAGTATAAGGGAAAGAAAAAAGCCTTTTATATTTGCCAGACAAAAAATAAAGGTGGAGATTGCACCAGACACAGTATTCCGGAAGAGGTGCTGAAAAGGATTGTATTGAAAGAGATTCAGGCATATACGGCACTTTTCGTAGACTATCAGATGATTATGGAAGAACTTTGTGAAATGAAAGTCAGTTACGATCAGGTAATCGGTTATGATACGCAGATTAGTAAGTTGCAGGAAGAATATAACCGTTATTACAGCCTGAAAGCATCTTTGGGTGATGACTTGAAAGAGGGATTGATCAGCAAAGAGGAGTTCGATGATTTTCGGGAAAGTTACGGAAGAAAATGTGAAGAACTGGAGCAGATGATTGAAAACCAGAAAAAACTGGTAAAGCAAATGTTTGAGGGTGGAGTGTCTGCAACTGTTCAGTTGGAGGACTGGAAGAAATCACTGGAAATCAAAGAATTGGATCGCACATTGCTGGCACTGACCGTAGATAAAATCTATATTTATGAAAACAAGCAAATTAAAATTCACATCCGCTATCAGGATATGATTGAGAAGATGAAAGTCATAAGACGGTTTTATGCGGAACACAGGACAGAGTGCAGGAAAGAGGTGGGATAAATGGCAAGAACAGCAAAAAGATATAAGAAAAACACAGAGAAGAAGATTCCTGGTATTCCGGTATGTATGGCTGCAATTTATGCCAGATTATCCGTAGACAATGATGAAAAAAAGTCAGAATCTATTGAAACACAGGTTACGCTGATAAAAGAATTCATTCAGAAGCATAATGAAAATCCGGACAAAGAGTATGAGATTGCTGTATATGATATTTATTCTGATTTGGGAAAAACCGGAACAAATTTTGACAGACCGGGATTTGAACGGATGATGAATAATGTCAGGGCAGGTAAAATAAACTGTATTCTGGTAAAGGATTTCTCACGATTTGGAAGAAATTACATTGAAACTGGTAACTATCTGGAAAAGATTCTTCCTTTTATGAAAGTGCGATTTATTTCTGTATGTGACAACTATGATTCATTTGCACCGGGTGCTAAGAATCAGGAATTATCCATGAATATCAAGAATTTGGTGAATGATGCTTATGCAAAAGACATTTCCGCAAAAGAACGGGCGGCGAAACGTATTGCACAAAAAAACGGTGAATATGTGGGATCTACAGCTCCATACGGATATTGTGTGGAAAAGATAAATGGAATTTGTAAGTTGATTGTGGAACCGGAAGCTGCAAAGATTGTCCGCAGGATTTTTGAAGAATATGCTTCGGGAGATGGCATACAGAGCATTATTGACAGGCTGTTTGAGGATAGGGTACATCGGATTTCGGACTATAACCAATATCATCATGTGTACTGTCAGGATGGAGAGAATCTTCATCAGTGGGGAAATTCTTCGATACGTGCGGTTTTAAATCGAAATAATTATTATGGTGATCTGGTTCAGAGAAAATACGAATCCAGATTTCAAAGAGGTGAAAAATGGTGTGACATACTGGACCAGAGTCAGTGGATTATTACGCCAAATGCTCATGAGCCGATTATCAGCAGAGAACTGTTTGACAAAGCACAGGTCAGGTTAAAAGTAGCACAACAGAAAGCAACAAAAACTACAGTAGGATGGGAAGAGGATGAAAGAGCATTTTACAATGTATTGTATTGTGGAGATTGTAAGCGAAAAATGTGTACACGTAGATACAGAGGCAATGTGTATTACTTTTGCAATGCTGCCTGGTATCGGGATGAAAGAAAATGTAGTCACAAATCTATTTCCGAAGAGAAGCTGCAGAAAATTGTCCGTTCAGAGCTGACCAGACAGTTTCAGTTATCTGACTTACGGAAAAAGGATATGTCTGCTATAAGCAGTGCAGTATTTCTTACCAAAATCAAAGAAATTCAAGCAGAGATCAGGAAACTGGATGCAGATATGGAAAGACGTTCAGAAAAACTGGCACAGGCATTTATGCAATATAAAGAGGGCGAACTTTCCAAAGAAGCCTATATAGAAATGAAAGATGACCGTAATAACTGGAAAGTGTTCTGTGAAGAGAGGAAGAAGTCTCTGGAGCAGACTATACGTAAACTGGAAAAACAGCAGAAAAAAGAAGCCAGATTTTTACGAAGTCTGTTGGAACTGGATGGGACAACCAGAATCAATGCGGAACTTGCGGAGAGCCTGATTGAAAGTATGTATCTATATGGTGATAACAGACTGGAAATCAACTTCGGGTTTAAGGGGGCGGTAGAATATGAGTAATCAGAAACTGATTATTGGATATTACCGTCTTTCCATGGAAGATGATTCAGAGGGAGAAAGCAACAGCATTATCAATCAGAGAAAACTGGTAAAAGATTATATTTCCAATATTCCGGAACTGGCTTCTATGCCATTTCAGGAGTTCTACGACGATGGATATTCTGGTTCTAGTATGGAGCGTCCGGCAATTAAACAGGTTTTGGAGCTTGCCAGAGAGAATAAAGTGCAGTGCATTGTGGTAAAAGATTTTTCACGTTTTGCCAGAAACTATATTGAGATGGGAACTTATCTGGAGCAGATTTTTCCATTCCTGGGAGTACGATTCATTTCTATCTCAGACCGATATGATTCTAAAGATTATAAAGGAAAGAGTTCAGACATCGAAGTACAGTTTAAAGGATTGATCGCAGACTTCTATGTGAAAGATCAGTCTGTAAAGGTAAAGGCAGCAGTCAACACCAGACGGGGAAAAGGTGAGTATTGTTGTGGTTCTGCACCTTATGGGTATCGAATCAATCCAGAAAATAAGAAAGAACTGGTGATTGTAGAGGACGAAGCGGAAGTGATTCGCAGAGTATTTGAACTGACCAATCAGCGATATTCAAAGATGGAGATTTGTAAGTTATTCAATGAAGAGGGGGTATTGACTCCCTTGCAGTCTATGAGCAGACGACAGAAATCAGACAGCAAGAAAGCTACATCAAGAGGATTGCAGTGGACGAGTGATATGATACGGAAGATTGTGGATGATAAGACTTATATAGGCTGTATGGTCTATGGAAAGACAAAGATTCCAGAACCAGGGACAGGGAAAGAAGTACCAGTGCCGAGAAATCAGTGGAAAGTGATGGAAAATCACCATGAGCCGATTGTATCAAAAGACATCTTTGAGAAAGCACAGTCCCTGCAGATCAGATACACTAAAAAAAGCAAATTTGACAGGGAGATAACACTATTAGGTGGCTATGTGAAGTGTGGAAATTGTCATAGAAGTCTGACTTCAAGCAGTCCGGTTCATGGTCATATTCTTTATAGCTGTGCTTACAGTAAAGGAAAAGAAGATACAGGGTGTTTTGCCGGGAAAGCGGATAACAAAATGCTAGAGCATATCGTACTGGCAGAAATAAAGGCATATTTACGCCAGAATATCAGCCAGGAACAGATGCAGCAATCTATGAGAAAACAGCATGAGGACAGTATAGAAGCCTATAAGACGGAAAGTGCAGACTGTGAAAAACGTCAGGAGCAGATAAAGATTCAGAACCGCCAGAACTATGAGAAGTATCATGAGGGACAGATGAATCAGAAACAGTTCATGGAAGCAAAGAAGCAGTTGGAAGAAGAAAGAGAACGACTGCAGAAACGTGTACAGGAACTGGATGAACTGATAAACGGAGAGAAAGAAATTCTGATGAAAAAAAATGTTCCGGTGGAGCAGATGTTGAAGTATTTAGGCTATGAGAAGTTGACACGAGAAATGCTGGAAGAATATGTGCAGGGAATATATGTGTATGATGATGGGAGAGTGAAGGTGGAATGGAAAGAGAGGTAGAACTTAAATTACTTGACAAGCTAAAATATTATGATAATATGTACCATATATGGAACATTTGAAAGACGGACAGACAAAAGGAGGAAGTAAATGCCATTTGATATTGTAAGAGGAAAAATAACTAAACCAGAACAAAGCAATCAATTGATTGCGGCAGTTAAAGAGTATATGGAAAAAAATACTACAGATGGTACCTTATATTTAGGATATCCTTTGACAGCTAATGCAGACGAGGCAATTACAGTAGAAGCATTATGGGTAACAGAAAGCAAAGGAATGGTTGCATTTATTCTTGGAAATTCACAGGATTCTATAGAGCAGTTAAAAGAGCAACAGGATTCTTTATATTATAATTTGGATTTCTATTTGAAGAAGTATTCAACACTAAGAAAAGGAAGAAATCTTGCATTTGAACCCTTAGTAATAACAGTGCTTCCAGATAAGATAGACTATGAAGATGAGAACCATGAATATTTATTTTGTACGTGTGGGGAAATTGCTTCATTAGTTGATGAATATGCTACTTTTGATAAGAAGATATACAAACAATTATGTGAAGTGCTTCAAAAAGTGTCGGAAATAAAGCCAAGAAAAAAAGGGCAAATGTAAAAAAAGAAGGATCGTATGGAGATATTATAAAGAAGATTGAAAAGGAAATTGCCAATTTGGATGAATGGCAAAAAAAGGCTGCGTTTGAAGTTCCGGATGGTCCCCAGAGAATTAAGGGATTAGCAGGGTCTGGTAAAACAATAGTATTAGCTTTAAAGGCTGCATATTTGCATACACAATATCCAGAACTTAAGATAGGGGTAACGTATTATACTAGAGCACTATATCAACAATATGTTAATTTAATAACGGATTTTGTACAAGATATGTCAGGAGAAAAAGTAGACTGGGATAATCTGGATATAATTCATGCATGGGGAAGCAATTCTGAACATGGAGTATATTCGGATATGGCACAAAAAGCTAATTTTAAGGCTTATAATTTAACTTCAGCGATTTCAAAATTTGGAAGGACTTCTGCTTTTAAAGGATGTTGTGATGAATTATTGACTGTTATAGGGGAAGATTATGAACCAGAATATGACGTAATGTTAATTGATGAGGCTCAGGACTTACCAAGTAGTTTCTTTAGATTGGTGTATGCAAATGTAAAATCTCCTAAAAGAATAATATGGGCATATGATGAATTGCAAAATTTATCAACAGTTGAGATGCCATCGTTAGAAGAAATGTTTGGTGTCGATGGCGATGGAAATTTAAGAATTAATATAGAAAATAAAGAGAATGAACCGAAAAGAGATATTACATTGCCAGTATGCTATAGAAATCCACCATGGACACTTGCATTAGCACATGCATTGGGATTTGGAATATACCATAGTCCGATTATTCAAATGTTTGAAGAGCCTTTAATGTGGGAAGATATAGGATACACTGTTAAAAGTGGAAAATTGCAAAAAAATAATACGGTTACATTGTCAAGAAAAAATGTTTCAACACCTAAATATTTTGAAGAGTTATTAAATAAAGATGACAGCGTTATTAAATAAAGATGACAGCGTTAAAGTAGAAAGCTTTTCTACGATAGAACAACAATATTCATGGATTGCTCAAGAAATTCGAAAAAATATTGAGCATGATGAATTAGATCCAGATGATATATTAATTGTATTGCCTAACACATTATTCAAGCTAAAAGTGAATATAAGGAACTAAGAAAAATTTTTAAAGGCAAATGGAATTAATTCAATATTGGCAGGGGTGGATACGGATAGAGATACATTTAGAGTAAATGGTTGCGTTACTTGTGCACATGTATATAGAGCAAAGGGCAATGAAGCACCAATGGTATATATTGCTAATGCAGAATATTGTGCAGATGGAATGGAATTAATAAAACTTAGAAATATTCTTTTTACGTCTATAACTAGATCAAGAGCATGGGTACGAGTTTGTGGCGTTGGAGAGAAAATGCAACAGATTCAGAAGGAATATAATCAATGTGTAACTAATGATTATGATTTGCATTTTAGAATTCCTACAGATGAAGAATTAAAGAAAGCACGAAGATTAAATAGAGAAAGGACATCAACGGAGAAGAGAATTTTAGAAACTACAAAAGACAATATTAATGAACTTATAGATAATATAGAAAAGGGTACAGTTG
>NZ_QRNF01000119.1 GCF_003474435.1 Ruminococcus sp. AF46-10NS | reverse complement strand
CCTGTGTTCCGTCAAGATGATAGTATTCATAATATACCCTGTTTTTCACATGCACTTCTTTGTAGTAATTGCGGTGATATAATTCGCCATACTGCATCCGGTTTTTGAGCTGTTCTTTTCTGGCAGCTTTCAGTATTTCAGTCAGCGTATCTCCAAAATCAACAATCCTTACTTTTTTCCGTTTCGTTGGTCCGATAATATTTTTGTGTTTCATGCCGTCGTAGCGGATACTGCGTTTTATGGTCAGGCATTGTTCCTCAAGGTTAATGTCCTGCCATGTAAGACCACAGGTTTCCCCGATACGGAGCCCGGCATAATACGCAATTTGAATCGGAAGAATAGCAGGTGGATTTTTCTTTTCCAGATATTGGATAAGCCGTTCATAATCCTCATGTGAAATCGGCTGTGTACCTTCTTCCACTTCATCATCGGAAAAGAGGTCAACTTCCTCTGCCTGCTTTTTCAGCTTAATATACTGCATCGGATTGAAACTGATTAACTGTTTTGGAAATACTGCAAAACGGAATGACTGCTGTAACACTGCGGAAAAAGAATGGATATAATCTTTGCTGTATCCCTTTTTTACTTTCCCGTCTGGAAACTCACCACCGAATGTAAGCAGATCAAGAAATGCCTGTAAATGTTCGGCAGTAACTGTTTTCAGTTTGCGGTCTGCAATCGGGTGTTTTTTGATACATCGGATTGCACCAAGATAATTTTCCACTGTACCGTTGCTGAGTGTCCCAGTTTTCAGTTCTTCTTCTGCCCACATATCCAGAAGTTTCCCTACGGTAAGATTATCTGCCTTTGCAACAAACTTCTTATCTTCGTAGTCTTCCAGTGCCTTGCGGAGAAGCTTTTCCGTCTCACTTTTACTTTCGGTTCCGGCGTATTCTTTCTGAACCATTTTACCGCTTGCATCTTCTACATAGAAACGATAGTACCATTTTTTTCCTTTTTTTCTAACAGATCCTTTTGCCATAATCGTATGTCTCCTTTCGATATCAGACAATCGGAACTGCTGAAATGCTTCTTGCGTGTAGGCATCTTATGGACAAGTCCATAAGCCAATTCGCCGCTCGTCAAATCTGTAAACAGCTTGACTCGCTTGCGCTCATTGTATCATAACTCCGATTATCTTACTATACCGATTCAGAATCGTCATACATAACTTCGGATAAAAGATTTGCAAGCCTTTGTTCTGCCGCTTCCGGTTTCTTTGAATAGAGCCTTACAACATCTGCCATATCATTAAATGCGTTGACAGTATGTGTGATCTCCCTGAGAAACATAATCTCATTATATTCATCTTTCGATTCAAATCCCATTACTTTGGCAATGTCCGCATCTTTGGTACTGCCTTTGTAATTTTTACAGGCGAACTGAAACGAATCCAGAAACAGTTCATATTGCTTTAACATTAACAGCA
>NZ_QRNF01000118.1 GCF_003474435.1 Ruminococcus sp. AF46-10NS | reverse complement strand
GGAAAATGGAATCTTCAGATAGTTTTGATATGATTTCTGGCACGAATGGATTGCTTGGAGCTGCGGATGGAGCATTCGTCATGCAGAAAGAAAAACGGACAGATAATAAAGCAGTTCTGGAAGTGGCAGGGCGTGACCAGCAGGATCAGAAGCTATGGTTGAACTTTAACCGGGAGAGATGTGTCTGGGAACTTACCAAGACAGAGACAGAACTTTGGAAAGAACCAGAAGATCCAGTGTTGGAAAAAATCAAAGAACTTGTAACAGAAACTACGCCAGAGTGGGCAGGAACAGCAACAGAGCTAGTGGAAGTATTGCAGGTGGAAATGCAGCCGAACGCATTATCACGAAAATTAAATGTCAGCCTGGAACGATTGATTCTGGAATATGGAATCCAGTATAAAGCGGAACGAGGACATGATGGAAGAAAGATCAGATTAGCCTTTGTTGGAAAACAAACGTGACGATATGTGACGGTTGTGACGGTATTCTATATAGCGTGTCGGTAGTGAAAATATCGTCACTATCGTCACGACCGTCACGGAAAGGAGAAACATGGAAAGAAAATCACAGGTGCAGATACCAAAAGATTTATTACTGGCATTGTTCCAGTACCATCTTGCCGGGAATGAGAAATATCTGCCGGAGATAGAAAAAGCATTGATGGAAAAATTAGACAGTATGGTAAAACGTCAGTTATATACAACATTCAAAACAGCACCAACCGAGGAAGAACGGGAAAAGGCAAGACAAGAGTATTTGGATAAGTGTGGAATGCATGAGAACTTTCGTTGGTAAAGATTCTGCTTGATGACCTTATGACAGGAGCGTGCCACGCACCTGTAGATAGCAGACAGAGAGAAGGTCTGTAAGGTGTAGCCGGTAGTTGATTGGCGAAGAAAAAACTTTTCAAAAGGGGGCCCTGATTCAGGGCGTCCCTGCGGAAATGATAAATGAAGGGAGAATGACACCATGAGAGAAGGAAGATTAGATTACAACAGTTATAACAAAAGATATGGATTATTGTCATCAGACTTATGGATTGATCCAGGATTTCACTGTGGAGAATGTCTGGAAGTTCTAGTTGATGATCAGTGGGTAAAGACACGAATGGAAATGAATCTGGCGAGAGAATGGTATTTGGTTGGAACACCGTATTGTGGAGATCTGGAGTATGTACGGGCAAGGATACGGGAATAAAGCAGACAGGAAGAGTAATAGTCGGTTTGTTGTTAGTGAAAAATAAGCCCGGATACGGGCAGAAAAAGAGAGCGGATACGCCCAAAATGAAAAGCGAAAGCCAAGTTGTGGTAGATGTAAGAAGCATCTCACAAAGCCCTCGGCGTTTGAGAGCGAAATACACCCATCGCACAAACTTCGTTTATGCTCTGCGTATTTCGCCCTTGCAGGGGGTATTATAGCCGGAAACGGCAGTAAGTTCGTA
>NZ_QRNF01000117.1 GCF_003474435.1 Ruminococcus sp. AF46-10NS | reverse complement strand
CCATCACAGGAATGTCCAATACGGAAACCCAGTTTCAATGGTTTCCCTTATTATACTCTAATTTAGTTGCATTTGTACATGAACAGGATTCTCGAAAACATAGACAAAATTGAACAGAATTATGAAAATACTCTTACCAAGTTTTTTGATTTGTAAACCATTTATTAGCAGACGGATCCGCCAATGCTGAAACGGATAGGCCGTTTTCCTTTCAGCTTTCAATTTGTCCAATTAATAATCTCTGAATTTCCATACATCTGATGGATTTGCATTTTTCATCCTCAGCATTCTTTGAAGCTGCTTTTCTGTAAACCACAGATCGTGCAGTATTTTTCCGAAATATAGAGGCTAGATATCAGACCGCTTCATTGCAATTATAAACTGTTGATTTACCAAGATTATTTACATATACGGTAATCAAGTCACCTTTTTTAAGATCCGGCTTTTCCCATACCAAACGGCTTTTGTGATAATACACTTTATCATGATATGTAAAACTATATAAAATCCTGTATGGAATCTGTCTTCTATATCTTGTGTATTTTTGCAAATATACTTTTTCTACCAAGCCCTTCACTTTTGTACCATTTTCGATTAATTGTAAATGTAATTTATCAAGCTTTGCAGTATAAATTCCCAGAGCAGCACTTATTATATACAAAAGCACTCCCGTTATAGAAAACACAGTTCCCAACATGTCTGGATTCTGAATGCCTGAGTTTACTGCTGGTTTTGATATTCCAAGAAAACTTAAGACACCGGAAACAAGAAAGAATATTCCTATCCAAAAGAAGATAACTCTCAATAAATCTTCTGTATAGTTAAGTTTTTTCATATTTATTCCCCGTCTTTCTGCGAAAGACACCAATGCGTCATGAAACATATGCATTGCCTTTCGCTATCTAATACATTTTCCCTCTGGTATTATTCTTTATAAGGCTGATGAATATTTTTGTGCGGCAAAGCCGCCCGTCCCGGAATGGTTTATTTGTTATACTCTATTTTCTCAGGTAACCTCTACTTCTTTGTTTCAAACTTGTCCCGCCACATATATGATGCGCTTTTCTATTCTTCTTATTATATAATAGCAGACAAATTATTAATCACCGAATGATCTACCGTTCATACGATGCAATGATTTCCTTACTATCCGCTATTTTATAATCAAGTGTTTCCAAATTACCAATCAAATCAAATGTCATATCCGCATTAACTTGCAATTCATCTTCAATCTTAACTGCAGACGGCTCAACTTTTAGAAATACTGTTAATCCATAAGGCTTCGTTTCAGACTGTATCTGTATGCTATCATAAGAATATCCTTCCGGATACTCTTGCCCACTTACAATATTTATAACATTCGAAGAATCTCCTACATAATCTGTCTTGTACTGTGACAGGTCAGGAATCTCGTACAGTTCTTCTTTTCTGCCACATGCAGAAAGCAATATTGCTGATACCGTAAATAAAATAATT
>NZ_QRNF01000116.1 GCF_003474435.1 Ruminococcus sp. AF46-10NS | reverse complement strand
ATAGTCTATATTAATTTTAATCATTTACTACTAAAAAATAGATAATTGCAAATTCGTTTCTCAGTGCCATGCAATCATCAGAAAAAAATGTCTAGGTTGTTTTCTGACCACATTTTTACCCAGTTTTTGTTTCTATCCAGGCATTTTGCTTACCATTAAGTACCATTTACCGATAAAAGATTAAGAATCGTTAAGCCGCATATTTCCTGTATTTATGCGGTTTTCCGGATATACCGAAATTTCACCGTCACATTTTTGGTGATAATGTACTGGTATCAGCCGGAAACCCAGTGTTTATGTGGGTTTCATATGCCTCATATTCTTTTTTGACCCACTTTTGCCCCATTTTTTTTCTTCTTCAGTGTTTCTTGTTTTTTCCAAATATTTAAACCTCTTCCTAAAATCTCATTTCATCAGCAAAATCAGCTTTCTTTTCCATACTTTTCATCATAATTTCTTATCGTGGTTGCTTTAAGATTCCGAACCTTATAAAGTTCCATCCATTTCTCATACCATTTTGAAACGGACATACTCGAATCAAAGCCTGGAATACCTGGGAGAACTTCCGCCAAATACATGTTTCTTTGCTTTTTCACCTGCTGAAGATTTGTTCCATAGATAGAAAAAGGCGGTTGCCAGATCCCTTAATTGTGATTCTGGCTTCTTACCGCCCATCTTTTCTTTGTCGGATTCCCTTACCTATTTCTTTTCCTCTTAGATTTTTTCCATAACATTACCATCCTTTTTCTAATAACAATAGATGATCATGCATGGCACTGGACTTAATTTTAACACAACCCCAAAAACCTTTCAAGACTGCCGATCTATCCATTTCTGAAATTTTTTCTTATCAATCAGGGTTCTTCGCCCAATTCGTACCATGAAGGTATTATTCTTCATAAGAGTTCTCATGGTTTTCTCTGAAAGACCTGTGCGTTCACAGGCTTCCTTGACTGATATAAGAATCTTATCGTTATCTGCTGCTTGTATTTTTTATGTATCATATATATTACAGCCAATATCTGAAGGCAGATGATATTGGCTGTTCCTCTCTTCGATTAAATTATTCTTTTGTCATCTGATTTTAATTTCTATTTTTCCTTCCACTGGGCTATATAAATCCAGAGGATCTTCATCACTTTCATAAACACGTCCTTCGCCTTCTCCGTAAGTATCTTCTATTCCAGTTTCATATTTTTTATATGTTGTGCTGTTTTTTTCTTCTTTATTTACATATAATTCTAATGTCACCGTTTTAGCATCTGGCGAAATTCCTTTGTATTTTGTATTATTTCTGCTTTCTTCAAACACAGTCTCTGTGCCTCCATAATTTGTCATTCTATAAAGCCCCTGATTTTCTTTATCGTCGGTTCCTATTAAATAATAATCTTCATATTCTTTATTATCCAAATTTCCATAAATTGTACTTGCCAAATCGTTTAAGTTCATTTTTGAAATCGTCAGATTTTGATTTGGAGATATCTTTATTTTT
>NZ_QRNF01000115.1 GCF_003474435.1 Ruminococcus sp. AF46-10NS | reverse complement strand
CTAAAACTTCCCACACCAATAAGAGGTGTTGAACCTTGAAAGTTCAATATTTCAGCCAATAAAAAAGGCATAAACCTGTTCCTCTTGATATAATGGAGTTGACAAGAAACCATTTTAACAAAGGAGATTTATGCCATGTCCAGTATACCACAAAACCATTCCGATGAAAAAGCCTTAGTTGACTGTGTTCAGAGATTTTTTTCCAAATATCATGTTGGTAAGCTTCTTGCCAGATGTAATGGAATGAAAGAGAAAGGTATTTCGCCTGTTTCTCTGCTTCGTTACAAACTCAGCAACATTTTTGTCGGAAGAAGTATGTATATGCAACAACGGACCGGCTCTTTTAAGGAAGATTTTTCAAAGAACACTTTCTACCGTTTCCTTAATTCTGCCAAAACAAACTGGCTTCGTTTTACTTCTCTTTTTGCAGCTGATATCGTCAATCATGATATTCGTGACCTGACAGATCACGAAAGGAAAAATGTCTTTATCATTGATGACAGCCTTTTCAACCGCACCAGCTGTAAGAAAACAGAACTGGGATCAAAAGTTTTTGACCATACGGATATGCATTTCAAAAAGGGCTTCCGGATGCTTACTTTAAGCTGGAGTGATGGAAATACACTAATCCCTGTAAACAGTTGTCTGTTAGCATCTGCAAAGGATACAAATATCATCGGTCCGGTAAAGAACTTTGACCACAGAACCATTGCAGGAAAAAGACGTAAGCTTGCTCAGACAAAAGCACCAGAGGCAATGATAACTTTACTGGATACTGCCCTCAGTGCAGGACTGAACGCAGACTATGTCCTGTTTGATTCCTGGTTTTCCAACCCGGCACAGATCACAGCCATTCATTCAAAAGGTATGGATGTGATTGCCATGATTAAGAAAAGCAGCCGGATTAAATATTCGTACCGTGGTGAACAGCTGAATATCAAAGAGATTTACTGTCGGAATAAAAAGCGTCGTGGCAGATCAAAATATCTGCTTTCTGTTGATGTCATGGTAGGAAAGGAAAATCCAATTCCGGCAAAAATCGTATGCGTAAGAAATAAAGCGAATCGCAAAGACTGGCTTGCTTTTATCTGTACAGATACGACTCTTTCTGAGGAAGAAATTATCCGCATTTATGGAAAACGCTGGCAGATTGAGGTTTTCTTCAAAGCCTGCAAATCTATGCTGAACCTGATTGGGGAATGCCATAGTTTATCTTATGATGCACTGACAGCCCATGTAGCAATCGTGTTTACCCGATATATGTTGCTTGCAACAGAACAACGTCAAAATGAAGATCAGCGAACTCTTGGTGAATTGTTCTTCTTCCTTGTTGATGAAATGGCAGACATTACTTTCAGCAGATCACTTGGCATCCTGATGGATGCTTTAATGGCAAGCCTTCAGAAAATCTTAAAGCTCAGTGATGAACAACTGGCAACTTTTACTGCTGATTTTAAAGCAAGACTGCCGGAATATCTGCGGAAAGCGCTCCATCCCGAGGCTGTAGCGGCATAAATCACTATTTTGTTAGCTGAAATATTGAATTTTCAAGGTACGAATCCCATTTTGGGTATGGGAAGTCTTAGT
>NZ_QRNF01000114.1 GCF_003474435.1 Ruminococcus sp. AF46-10NS | reverse complement strand
TGGACCGGTTGGCTTGCCAAAGCCATGGCCGGGTAGCCAAGTCCGGAAGGGATAAACGCTGAAGGCATCTAAGCGTGAAGCCCCCCTCAAGATGAGATATCCCATTCTTATGAAGTAAACCCCCTTGAAGACGACGAGGTAGATAGGGCAGAGGTGGAAGTGTGGTAACACATGGAGCTGACTGTTACTAATCGGGTGAGGGCTTGACCAAAAACGCAGGTTAAAATTGATTCAAAATATGATTAACAATCATCACCAAACCATGTATGTAGTTTTGAATATACAATCGTGAAAGTGGCTTAAATAGCCACTTTTTTGTGCTATAATAAAAAAATGATTTATCATCAATTTCCCTGTCAACTGAAAAAAGTTTCTTTGTCTACAGTAAAACGAAAGGATTTATTTATGAAAACATTATACGTATCAGATCTTGACGGAACTCTTTTACGAAAAAATGAAACTATATCTTCATATACAATAAAAACGATCAACACCTTAACTTCTTCAGGCCTGTTATTTTCCTATGCAACAGCCCGATCATTAAATACATCGAAAAAAGTAACAGAAGGTCTTAACACACATTTTCCGCTAATTATATACAACGGGGCATTTGTGAAAGATAATGTAACAGAAGAAATCCTCATTGCCAATTATTTTGAAGATGATATATATGAGGTATTGAAAGATCTTTTTGCGCACGAAATATATCCGATCATATATTCATATCAGAATGATATTGAAAAATTTTCTTATATACTGGCAAAGGCGACAAGTGGAATGCTGGCATTTTTAAACAGCCGAAAAGGCGACAAACGCACGAATATTGTAACCACAGAGTCTGAACTGATGTATGGTAATCTTTTTTATATCACCTGCATTGATAAGCCGGAAAAGCTGGAACCGTTTTATCACAAATATAAAAATAAATACCATGTTGTTTATCAGAAAGACATTTATACAGGCGAGCAGTGGCTGGAGATCATGCCGCAAAAAGCATCCAAAGCGCAGGCTGCTTTGCAGTTAAAACAAAAACTGGAATGTGACAGATTAGTTGTTTTTGGTGATGGAAAAAATGATATTGATATGTTTGAAATAGCGGATGAAGCATATGCAGTAGAAAATGCAGTAAAAGAATTGAAAGATATGGCAACCGGAATCATAGAATCCAATGAAAACGACGGAGTAGCGAAATATCTCCAAAAAATATCTATTTCCAAACCAACTGTTTTATGATATCATATAGCTTAACCTGCGGAAAATGGAGGTTATTAACAGTTAAATATAAATTATAAAATCATATAAGTACATGTTGGGTTTTATAAGATATTAGAGAAGAATATTATTGAAAGGAGTTGATGCTTTGAGTAAATATTATTCTATACATGAATTTTCAAAAATTATAGGCGTATCCGCCCAGACATTACGAAATTGGGATGCCAATGGAAAACTTCATCCGCATCATACTACAGTAAGCGGCTATAGATATTATTCTGACGAGCAACTCAACCAGGTAATAAATGTAAAGCCTAAAAATCGCATTACAATTGGATATTGTCGCGTTTCCAGCCATAAACAGAAAGATGATCTGGAACGACAGATT
>NZ_QRNF01000113.1 GCF_003474435.1 Ruminococcus sp. AF46-10NS | reverse complement strand
GCGGAAAGCGCTCCATCCCGAGGCTGTAGCGGCATAAATCACTATTTTGTTAGCTGAAATATTGAATTTTCAAGGTACGAATCCCATTTTGGGTATGGGAAGTCTTAGTAAGTCATTTCTTCCAGTATCTGATCAATATCTGCAAGAAGTTCTTTGTTCAGCAAAAGCTTTTGTGCTCCTTCCAGCGAAGAATTTCCAGCATTGATCATCTTCTCCCGTTCCATGTCAGGATACATCCCAATGGTAATGGCTGATTCCACAGATACATATTTTCCAAAAGAGCCGGCTACATAAAATCGATCTGCCTGATTCAGTTCAAGTCCAGATTCCCGGAGCATGATCTCAACCATTATATGTGCTGCGGCTTTGGTAAGAATAAATTCGTCGATATCTTTCTGATAAAAATACAGACCCGGAGCATATTCTATGCAAAGCTGACCTTCTCGTTTCTGAATAAGATTCGTTTTTTCAGGAGAAAACTTACCACGAATATCTATCCAGCCTTCTAAAAAAAGTTCCGCAATCAGATCGACAATACCGGAACCGCAGATACCCTTAGGGCTAATTTTTCCTGAAGAGTTACCAATTACATGAACATGGATTTTTCCACCTCTTATCCTCACGCTGTCCACTGCTCCGGCATCTGCCTCATCCCGGTGTGTACTACACCGCCTTCCAATGCAGGCCCCGCCGCACCGGCGCCGCAAAGAAGAAAATCTTTATTTCCTATCACAAGTTCACCGTTGGTTCCAATGTCAAAGAAAACACTGATTCCATCCTTTTTATATAATTCCGTTTCAATCATTCCACTGATGATGTCACCACCCAGATAATTAGACTTCGCCGGATAACAATATACATAACCATTCAGCGGAATGTCCAGATCTTTTGCCGGCTGGAATCCCGGACGGTCTGCATGAACAGCATGTGGCGTATAAAAGACACAGAAAGCATCTATCCCAAAAGAAAGTGGATCATGGTGGTATTGCCTGCTACTACCATAGACAGACATTTTCGTGACACCGGATGCTTTACATCCAGCTTATCCATGCACTCTATAATAGACTCAACTGTAGCAAGCCGTATCTCTTCCAGTTTTTTCCTGTCATCTTTGCAGAAAAAAATACGTGATAAAATATCGGTTCCCCACTGAATCTGTTTATTAAAGCAGCTCTCTTCTCCCAATATCTCACCACTATTACAATCTAAAAGTCTCACCACTACCGTTGTACTTCCAAGATCCACAGCCAGCCCATAATGCTGTCTGGCTGTATCTCCGCTTTCTATATCAACCAGCTCCCATTTTTCTCCATTCCAGGAAAGCGAAACGGTTATTTTCCAACCTGCACGATCAAGTAATGGATATAGTTGTCTCAACATGCGAACCGGAATATGAACCTCCTCTTTCACGCCCTCCGCGGATAAAGCTTCCAGAATGCGCTGCTGGTCTGAACGCTGATCCTCTTCGGTTGGAACAGAAAGATCAAGATATAATTTTCGGCTAAGACCTCTCATAGTATTCATCTCCCTACAATTTGTGCATTTTTTTATTCTGTAAAAAAAGAAGGTCATTTGCTGTAACATGCCTTTTCATTTCATATACAGCATTTTTCACAAGATCTTTCTGAATTGTATTTTCTTCTGTTAGTCAT
>NZ_QRNF01000112.1 GCF_003474435.1 Ruminococcus sp. AF46-10NS | reverse complement strand
TAAACACCCTGTAAGAAAACTGTTTTCCTATTGCAAAAAACTTTTCTTACAGGGTATAAGTTAAAAGTTATAAATTTAAAACTATAAATGAGCAAATTTGAAAAAGTGCACGAAAACTAGCGGATTTATTTTGCAAGCTGTACATATGGATCTTAATATTTCTTTTATGTCCATATATTGCGTATCCTATTGTGCAGAATTCGGTATTTGCTGATTTGTTGCTTTATACCTAATATGTTACCTTTCCAGCCACATTCAAAGGGCTTGTTGTTGAACTAGCTGAATCTTTTTTTCCTTTCATATAATAGCGTGAAGTTGTATTAGCTTTTGCTGAATAAGCATACGGCACTGACATTTTAAGACCTCGATGTAATACATATTTACTCATAAGTGCATCATCAGCAGCCCTCCTGATTCTTGTTCCGAAAATATTACTCGAAGAAACATTTCCCGAGCTTATTGTAATGTAATAGTTCTGTTCACTATCATTTTTGTACCCTGAACCTGTCGGAAGTGTTCCTACAGTACTATTGAACTTCCAGTTATATGAGGCCGTATCAGCCAATACCGGCATACTACTCATCATGGCACAAGTTGCCAGTGTACACGCCATTACTATCATTTTCTTTCTAATCATAATACTGATCTCCTTTCTCATGTTTACACTCGTAAAATTTACTTTTCAGTTATGAAATCAATGACAATTCTCATTATCTTTATTTTTGCCATGATTTCAACCCCTTTTGCGCCAAACGACATTTACCGTTTGTTTTTGGTCGATTTACACATTTTCTTTATGATACAAGGTACTTGTAAACCTGTTGTCAGTAATATTCCAACAGAAAAACAGATTGTATAGACGTACTTTCCTAACAAGAATAAGGCTATATCTAACAGCCCGAAAAATATCACACAGAATACTATTATTTTTTTATATGTCCTTTTCTCGTCAGTATCAAGTCTTCTATTTTCACTGTCTATTGGACTAAATGCAATCAGGCTCACAGATGCAATAACTGTAGCTATTGCCAATTTCCAATCGCATTGCATATGCATTGATAACATTATGCACAAAAACAGTAGAAAACCAGATCCCATAATACAAGTGTGCAATTTTTTTGCATGATAACCACCGCTAAATTTTCTCAGAACCATAAACGGAAAAATAAGAGCAACTCCGTGTTTTACACGTCCCAAGCCAAAACCAATACCTCCTGCAAGAATAAGCGGTGATATCAATAGGAAAAAGCTATATAATGCATACTTATAAAGTTCCTTATCCGTCTCTTTTATCGCATTACATCGAATCATCCAATTTACTACTGTATCTGTACATTTTTCCATTACTTGTTTCTCCTGTAGTTCATTAATTCTTTCGGTGCCTTAGGCTGATACATAATAAGACAAGAAGCTGTGTTAGCTTCTGTACGTATCACAACGTCTAATGCTACTTTCATTCCTTTTGCAACCGATTTAGTTACCTCTTTCTTCATAATAACATCTCTCCTTTCCACTAAAATTTGTCATTGATTTTCACATAAGCAATCATATACCACTTTAATCAAATAAACGACCCCTTTGGAATGAACGGAATGATTCTTTACAATATTGGAATATTTTCCCTCTTTTCTACGAAAAATAATATGTGATACAGAATTATTTATATATAAAGCACAAC
>NZ_QRNF01000111.1 GCF_003474435.1 Ruminococcus sp. AF46-10NS | reverse complement strand
TGACGAGCAACTCAACCAGGTAATAAATGTAAAGCCTAAAAATCGCATTACAATTGGATATTGTCGCGTTTCCAGCCATAAACAGAAAGATGATCTGGAACGACAGATTGATAATGTTAAGACATATCTTGTGGCAAAAGGACAGCCATTTGAGATAATAAGTGATATCGGTTCCGGAATTAATTATAAGAAAAAAGGATTCCAGGAATTGATCAGGCGAATATTTCAAAATCAGGTTGAAAAGGTTGTTGTTTTATATAAAGATCGGCTATTGCGATTTGGTTTTGAATTGATAGAATATATCGCTTCGCTTTATAATTGTGAGATTGAGATTATTGATAATACTGAAAAATCCGAACAGCAGGAACTTGTTGAAGATCTGGTTCAGATAATCACAGTATTCAGTTGCAAATTACAAGGAAAACGAGCGAATAAAGCCAAGAAACTTATCCGGGAACTGATACAGGAGGAAGCAGATGGTAAAAGCCATAAAAGCAATGTTGATACCAAACAATGTACAGAAAACTAAGATGTTTCAGTACGCAGGTGCTTCAAGATTTGCTTATAACTGGGCTTTGGCAAGGGAAATAGAAAACTATGAAAAAGGCGGAAAATTCATTTCAGATGCAGAACTCAGAAAAGAATTTACAAAGCTTAGACATTCTGATGAATACGCATGGTTATTGAGTATTTCAAATAATGTAACCAAACAGGCAATCAAAGATGCCTGCACTGCTTATAAGAACTTTTTCAAAGGTTTGCAGAAATTCCCAAGATTCAAGTCAAAAAAGAGATCAATGCCGAAGTTCTATCAGGATAATATTAAGATACAATTCAGCAATACTCATGTTAAGTTTGAAGGATTTTCTTCGAGCAGGAAAAGAAATAAACAAAAACTAAATTGGGTAAGACTTGCAGAGCATGGTCGTATTCCTACAGATGCTAAATATATGAATCCGCGAATATCCTTTGACGGATTGAACTGGTGGATCAGCGTATGTGTGGAATTGCCTGATTGCATAGAAAAACTTAATGATGATGGAATTGGTATAGATCTAGGAATCAAAGATCTGGCTATTTGCTCTGATGGAGCTAAGTATAAGAACATCAATAAAAGTCAGAAAGTAAAGAAACTAGAAAAACAGAAACGCAGATTACAGCGTAGTATCTCTCGCTCTTACGAGAAAAATAAGAAAGGAGAAAGTTACTGCAAAACAAATAATGTAATCAAAAAGGAAAAACTTTTATTAAAACGAAATCACAGATTAACAAATATCCGTAAGAACTATTTGAATCAGACTACATCTGAAATTGTAAATCGAAAACCAAGATTTATTTGTATTGAAGATTTGAATGTTAGTGGAATGATGAAAAATAGACATTTATCAAAAGCAGTTCAGAATCAGGGCTTTTTTGAGTTTAGAAAGCAGCTTGAACACAAGTGCAGCGATAAAGGGATTCAGCTTATTGTGGCTGATCGGTTTTATCCATCATCAAAGCTTTGCGGTTGTTGTGGAAATATTAAAAAAGACTTGAAATTATCTGACAGAATTTATAAATGTGATTGTGGAAATGTCATTGATAGAGATTTACAGGCATCTATAAATCTCAAGGCTTATGGAGAAAGATTTGCAAGCTAACACTAAAACGTTAGTGCAAATATGTACGGGTACGTTAATCCGGAATTTACGCCTATGGAGAGTACAAGAACTTGTGAGTAGATAGATATTTATATCATCAAAAGCATACTCGTTGAAGTAGGAATGAAACATAGAAGTTTATAACTTTTTATAAGTTTTCAGTAACGG
>NZ_QRNF01000110.1 GCF_003474435.1 Ruminococcus sp. AF46-10NS | reverse complement strand
TATCAATCTCCTGCTCTTTTCTCCTTATCTCAGGCCAGCAATTTTCTTTTTTTAAATTAACTTTCTAAAGTATTTCATTATTTTTTTTACTGACACCAATGAAGATGCCAGTTTATAATCTTTTCACAGAATTTTTATCCCTAGTACATCGTTTTCGAAATAACTATACCACTCACTTGTCTGCGAATCCGATTGCACAGGTCTAAAAGCCTCAGCGTAGCCCGCTACGCCTGCGTTTTTATACCAGCACACTCGAATCCGCATCCTACGCGATTGGTATAGTTATTTACGAAACGATGTACTAGTTTCAAGAGTTTCAAGTGCCTGTCCCCACTATTGTACTGCCTGTTTAAATTCATAGATCTCTTGTTTAATTTTCAGAATTTTCTAAGTTATCTGCTACCTGACCCCTGGAGGATTCCTTGGTATCTGACCCCAGGAGGACCTCTGGGTTCTACCGTTTACAACCACACGGTACACTCTCCGAGACATTTTCCCCGTCCCCAATGGTCCGGGCTTTTGGACGGCCCATCTTCTCCTTTACCTCATCTGGCACATCGATCAGACCGAACCGATAGAACATCCCGTAGATGTAGGTCACGCCTCGAATATCGCCCAGCGCTTTTGGGCGGTCTACCACTTCTCCTTTAATATTCTTCAGCGTCAGCAGCACCGAGCTCCACGCCAGACTTTTGCTGTTTTCCCGGCGGTCGATCCAGAGTTTCTTTGTATACTCGCCGTTCCTGCCCTTTTTAATTTCGTAAGAAAATGGCAATCCGGAGTAGGTTTTTAATTTTACCCCGGCATGGGCCAGAACCACTCCCCAGAAGTTCTCTTCTGTCGGATCAGTTCTCCACCGTTTCATTGCTCTGTATCTCCTCTGCCGCTCTGCTCCAACACTGATCTTCTCTTTATCAGCTGTACTCGGAAAGTACACGCCTTTTTTATAAGGCAGGTATGAGGTGACGGAAGCTTTGGAAAGCTGAAGAGTGTTTGCAGTTGAGAGTATGGAGGTTTTGTAGTCTTGTGTTTCTCGGTATTCTTCAAAGGTATCCTGTACCTTCTTTGCCACTTCCGATTCATACACACCGGCTGTGATAAGTAGCTTTCTTACTTTGATGGGGTTTAGAGCTAGAGCATCTGCGATGTCTTGGAGGGAGCATTCCTCCTCATAAAGTGCCACAGCACTTTCCATCTGCTCCTTCAGATTCTTCCTGGCATCGTACTCCGGCTTCAGCTTCTTCCGACCGCCGCCGGGTTTCCGGGGCTTATACGCTCTTTTCTCTCCCATAGTTCACATTGTCTCTCCATCCCTTACTCATGCAATTCCAGCGGCAGTCCGTCTGGGTCGTGGAAGAAAGTCATCTTCTTTCCGGTATAATCGTCAACCCGAATCGGCTCACATTCAATCCCAACCTCCGCCAGCTCATTCACTGTCTGTTCCACGCTATCAACGCAGAACGCAAGGTGACGTAGGCCGCAGGCCTCTGGGCGATTAACACGCTTCGGTGGATTTTCCTCAGCGAAAATCTCCAGCTCTGTGTGCTCATTGACACGCAGATCCAGCTTCCAGTCCTTACGCTCCGGGCGATAGTTCTCTCTGATAACAGAGAAGCCTAACTTGTTCACATAGAAATCCTTTGCGGCTTCGTAGTCAGATACGATAATTGCGATGTGGTGTATTTTAGATAAGTTCATTTTTCTCACGCTCCATTTCTTTTTATTTCTATTCAATCTTTATTTTCGTTATAAACTATATAGCGATCTACCAGTCAAGACCACCCGCTTAGCGGGTGGCTTGCTCTGTCCCTATAAGGGACTATTCCCTGCTTGCGCCCGGAAGGCGCACTGACAGTCTGCCAACTGCACCACATTTACA
>NZ_QRNF01000011.1 GCF_003474435.1 Ruminococcus sp. AF46-10NS | reverse complement strand
TTCAACTTTTTATCTATCAATATATCCATCTTTTCACCATCTTTTCATACTCCTTTCTATCTCA
The DNA here is from genome assembly GCF_003474435.1 of Ruminococcus sp. AF46-10NS. Classification (GTDB taxonomy): domain Bacteria; phylum Bacillota; class Clostridia; order Lachnospirales; family Lachnospiraceae; genus Blautia_A. The sequence goes on along the minus strand of NZ_QRNF01000011.1, from coordinate 93,138 downwards.
TTTCGATTAGGTATTTCTTTTTTTATTATAATCTCCGTTCTTCTTTTCTTCAATCAACATTTTCTCATAATAGTTTGTAAAAATCAGAGAACTATCGTACATCTACACAATTCAACATACAAAAAGCAAGCAATGAAAAGTCACAAAACCTCTTCATCCACCCGCTTTTCATCTATACTCTCACCACTACCACTTCCACAACATCTGGATGTTCAACCACCCACATACCACAAAATAACACCTGTTTTGTGACTTTCTCATGCTAGGAGACAAAGTATTCCACTGCATTCTCAGGGAAGAATTCCTTAAACTCACCGTACAGCTGGGCTGCAAGTGTTTTATTGTGCGCAAGTACCAAGGTTGGTTTGTTAAGCTGAGCAATAACGTTTGCCATGGTAAAGGTCTTACCGGATCCTGTAACACCCAGTAATGTCTCGAACTGGTTGCCTTCTTTGAAGCCTTTGACCAGACGCTCGATCGCCTGAGGCTGGTCGCCGGTGGGCTTGTATGGGGCTTTTAGTTTGAACTCATTCATAGTAAATTCCTCCATTCACGCTTATTGAACTACTAATGTTCAATAAGATGTGACTTTTAATCGCATTTATGCGATTGAAAAAGTTCTGTGAACTTTTTCAGTACGACTAATATCAGCCAAAAATTCGTATCCGGATTCGTAACGAAAAGCTTATTTTTACTATTAATCATCACTTCTTTTAGCTCGTAACTGCAAAAAGTCACAAAACTGATTTTTCCGGATTAAACAGCTCTCGGAAATACCTGATATCACTTGGCTCCGATCCTGTCTTATTTTTACTGTTTGTTCTTGTAACAGTCCCTATTATATCAAAGATAATTTCAAAAGTATATAGAGGAGGGTAAGAAAAAAGTACAAATGTTCGATTGTTATTTGTACTTTTTCTTTCACTACTATTCTATTTTTCATCAGGCTGCATGGAAATATTCTTCTATAATCGAATCTATTTCTTTCATTTCCGAATAATCAAAATACTGATTTTCCCGCTCTTTTGGAATCACTTCTTCAATATATGGCTCCAATGCATACAAACAGTCTTCTATAATCTGTGCTGTATCTCCATAAACATCTACAGAAATGATTTCCTTGGAATGTCCCAATAAATGTGAAACTCCCTTCGCATTAAAGCTATTTTTCAGCAAAATCGTGGTATAGGTATTTCGCAACTGGTGGAAATGAATATCAGGAAAATCCAAAGATTTCAGCAACTCTTTATAATATTTTTGATGATATCCCTTGCAGGAATTGTCCCATTCCCTGCCTGAAAAAGCTTCTGATATTCGATTAGGCTCTCAATCGGCAGTCCTGCATTTCTCATGCAGACCGCAAGCTCCACCCATTTAAGATCCTCTTCCTGATAGTCCCGGATTCCACCAGATGTCCTGGTAACTGCCGGTATTACCTGCACACGTTCATAGTATCGAAGAGTATCCTGTGAAATCCCATATTTCTCTGATACTTCTTTGATCGTCATAGCACACCTCCTGATATCAGGATACAACCTGGAGTCAACTCCAAGTCAAGAATTTTTTCACACGATCGAAAAATTTCGAAAAATTTCATTATCCCAGTGCCACATCCAGCACCATCATCAGGGAAAATCCAACCGCAAAAAAGATCGTTCCTACATTGGAGTGTTCTCCTGTGGACATTTCCGGAATCAGCTCTTCTACTACCACATACAACATGGCTCCTGCCGCAAAACTCAAAAGATAGGGCAGTGCAGGAACAATAAGTCCAGCTGCCAGAATCGTGAGAATCGCTCCGATCGGCTCTACAATTCCGGACAACATTCCACCCACAAAAGCTTTTCCCTTTCCCATTCCCTCAGACCGCAGCGGCATGGAAATGATCGCTCCTTCCGGAAAATTCTGGATGGCGATTCCAAGAGACAGTGCCATCGCTCCCATCATGGTGATCTTGGTGTTTCCGGTAAGATATCCGGCGTAGACAACTCCGACTGCCATTCCTTCCGGAATATTGTGTAAGGTTACTGCCAGAACCAGCATGGTGGTTTTCTGCTGCTTACTCTTAGGGCCTTCGGCTGATCACTGTTCTGATGAAGATGCAGAATCACATGATCCAGCAAAAGCAGAAACAGAACCCCTGCCCACAGTCCCAACACTGCCGGTACAAAAGAAAGCTTCCCCATGTCGGCAGACTGTTCGATCGCCGGAATCAGAAGACTCCACACCGACGCCGCAACCATGACTCCCGCCGCAAAACCGGTAAGGGCCCGCTGTACCTGTTCATTCAGATTTTTCTTCATAAAGAATACGCAGGCTGCTCCTGCCGAAGTTCCCAGAAACGGAATCAGGATCCCATAGAAAACATTTACATCCATTTATTTATCCCTCCGTTTTATTTCATATAAAGTAAAAACATATCGTTTAAAGCAGCAACTTAGTCTTTCCTGTTCCGCTAGTTAGTTATCCCTAACTTTAAATAAAGTATATCAGATTTTATGCAAATAAAAAGAGCATACAGAACTTTTTTCAAAATTCTGTATACTCCATCACTTTTACAAGAATGTCTCTCGAACTGCATCCTCTATAGCAAACGAAACCACCGAGCGGCTCCGCCAATATTTGAACGATTAATTCCAAGTACCATCTCCAGATCATTAACCGGATCCACAAAAAAATGGGTTCCAAAGGCACCGCTCCATCCAAAACTACCTCTGCTCCTTGAAAGATGTACTGTTTGTGGTTTATCCACAACCGCCATTCCAAGCCCCCAGTATACACCAGGAATCATTTCGCTCTTATGGCTTATTCCTTTTCCGGCCATCATTTCCACTGTTTCAGATTTCAGAATCTGTATACCGTCCAGTGTTCCTTTCTGTAAGAGCATATGTGCTAATTTCTCATATTCCTCCATACTTCCAATCAGTCCTGCTGCTCCGGAAACACACGTATTTTTTATCGGGCTCATCTGACTCCAGCCCTCATCTGTATCTGATACATCAGTCAATGTTCCCTGTGAGTACTCATAAAGCCTTGGCATTCTTTTCCTCTGTTCCATGGATGGTCTATATGTAATATCTCTTATTCCAAGAGGTTCAAAAATGTGTTTATCCAGATACCGGTCATAAGCTTCCCCTGATACTTTTTCTACAATAGCTGCCAAAACTTCAAACCCGGCCATAGCACTGTAGCCACTGGCCGTCCCTGGCTGAAAATCCAGTGGAAGCTCTGCATATTTTACAGCACGTTCCCAGACATTATCTTCCGGTTTTATCACACGCTTTACAAGAGTATCCCCCACAGGTCCCATCCCTAGTCCACTGCTGTGATTAAGAAGATCAAATACGGTAATATCCCGGTCAGCTCTTACATATTGTATATTTCTGAGCTTTTCTTCATTGATACTCTGTCCTGTCGGACTGTTGGGATCCGGAGTGTAGATCAGATCTCCAACCTTCTCTCTGCATACCTTCTGTCCGGCAAACGCTGGAATGTAATCTTTTATCTGATCATAAAGTCCCAGCTTGCCTGTTTCAACCAGCTGCATCACTGCAATTGCAGTTACCGGTTTCGTCATGGATGCCAGACGAAACATTGTCTTTCTATCCACCGGCACTTTTTTTTCTATATCTCCATATCCATAAGAAAAGTCTTCTACGATTCTTCCTTCCTTTCGAACCAGAACCGCCGCACCTGCTATCTCTTTTCTATTCGTAAAATTCCTGAGAGTCTCTTCTATTTTATTCATAATCTCCTACCTCTGCTGTGTGTTATTCTCTCTCCTCACATATTGATTACACAGCTCAATGATCTCTGAAATCTTCTCTGCAGTGAAAAATGGTTCTCCCTGAAGAGGCTCTGAAACTCTGTAGAATGGTAATGGCAGCATCAGAACGAGAAATTCTGTTTTCTCCAGATCAAAGAAATCCTGTTTCCACTGCGGTTCATTCTGTTTCAGATACTCGTGGAAAGCCGGGCAATTTATGAACTGTACCAGTGGTGACATTTCAGTAAAATAATACATCTGATCTCCTCGGATAATATCTACAGATACCCTGGCTATGGAATCCTGTGCAGAAGTGTTCAGAAGAATCTCATATCGGTCTGACTGTACTCCCCATTTATGCAGTACATCACTGTATACAGCAAAATCCTCTCCTGATAAAGTAAATTTCACTGTTTTCGTTTCTCCCGGCTGCAGAAATACTTTTGCAAAATCTCTCAGCTCCTTTTCCGGTCTGGCAAACAGTCCGCCCTGTTCATGGATATAAAGCTGTATCACCTGGCTTCCTGCCCGTTTTCCTGTATTGGTGACATCCAGGCTCACAGTCAGTGTATCCTCCGGCGTCATAACTGCTTTATCTACAACCGGTTCCGTGTAGGAAAACGTCGTATAGCTAAGTCCGTATCCAAAAGGATACAGTACCGGAAGATGTCTTGTATCATACCAGCGGTATCCGGTAAGAAGACCTTCCGAGTAATTTACATGTGGCATTTCCATCATTTTCCCTGTAAAGTCAAAATACGCAGGTGTATGTGCGAAATCTATTGGAAATGTTTCTGTCAATCTTCCTCCCGGCTCACTTTTTCCAAACAGAATATTGGCAACAGCAGCGCCGGCACCTTCTCCTGCAAATCCAGCAAAAAGGATTCCCTTTACCTTGTCCTTCCAGGGAGTCATATCATAGACACTTCCGCCGGAAAGAACAATAACTATATTATCCGTCTGTTTTGTCAGGCTGTCCAGCATGTCCCTCTGTTCTTCCGGCAGACAGATATCCGGCCGGTCATAGCTTTCTGATTCATGGCCATACGGTGCCCCCACAAAAGCAAGCACCAGATCACTCTGGCATATTTGGGGTATCTGCAGGTCACAGCTCTGTCCTGCCTCTTTTTTCCCCAGTGGCAGGATCTTATCAGCCATTCTGTATCCTGGAATATATTCGGTCTGAATACCTGCTTTTTCTGCAAGTGTGCATATATTTTTTAAGGGATTTTCCACCATATAACCATTCATATATCCACTTCCGCTGCCTGTTATATTAGGCTTTTCTGCCAGTTCTCCTGCAACAATAAGTCTGTCTGTACAGGATGCGGTAACCGGCAGAATATCCTCATTTTTCAGCAGCGTCATACATTGCTCTGCAATTTCTATGGATTCCCTGTGAAAAGCTTCCAGATCTGCTTCCTGCGTATTTTCCTGTTTCAGGGCATACAGTGCCATCCGAAGCTGACGGCGGATGATCTGGTCAAGCTCTTCTTCTTTTATCTCACCATTTTTTACCGCTTCCACGATTTCTTTCGTATGAATTTCCTGGGCGGCAAGCTCAATATCCATCTGGTTTCTGTGAGCTGCAACCTTATTATGATGAATAGCAAGGAAATCCGAAACCACTACGCCTTCATAACCAATCTCTTCTCTCAGAAGCTTCATACACTCTTTACTGGAATTGACCCACTCTCCATTAACTTTATTATAGGAAGTCATGATCATCCAGGGCTGTGCTTCCTGGATCATTTTTTTCCAGGGACGGAGATATACCTCATGGAGCACTCTCTCCGAAATTACAGAGTCTGTATTCATTCTGTCAAATTCCTGATTATTGGCAAGAAAATGCTTGGGGCAGGCACCGATTCCCTGACTCTGTATTCCTTTTACATATTCTGCCGCCAGAATTCCTGTCTGTACCGGATCTTCGCTGAGATAATCGTAATTCCGTCCACACAGTGGTGAACGCTTCAGATTCATTCCCGGACGATTAAGGATATTTATCTTTTCCGGACTGGCCTTGGCTTCCTGTGCCCATTTCACTCCCACATCATAAGCCAGCTTTTTATCCCAGCTCATTGCCACAGCAGAATTGGACGGAAAAGCAACAGGATGATACTTTCCATCCGCAGGTCTGCCATCCTCTCCCGGAACCGGCTTTCCGGCAGGCCAGTTATCTTGTCCCCCTCCGGGAACATCCTGAGGCGTAGGGCCATAGAAGTCCTGAGATGGAATGGAACAGTACTGATTATCCAGTGGGGTCAGGGCGTAGGCCTTCTCCTCCAACGTCATCCTGCCAAGCATATTTTCTATAACAGTATCAAATAATTTTTCAAACATAGTTACTTTCCAACAGCCTTTCTCTCTTCCAGTTCTTTAACAATTGTTGAGTATTCTTTTTCCAGTTTATAAAAGCTTAAGATCACTGCAGAAAGAATATTTAAGATAACAGGCAGATAAACATAGACGATCTTAATTCCTGTCAGTGCTGATGCAGTCTGAATCTCCGCAGCTCCGTTATATCCTGCCCAGGCAAGTACCCAGCCGCACAGTGCAGTACCAAGCGCGGTACCACATTTGGAACCAAAACTGTTTGCAGACATGATCATACCTTCCTGACGGACGCCTGTTTTCCACTGTCCATATTCTACGGTATAGCAGAGAAGCGGATAAGAACACCACTGTGTGCTGCAGCCCAGAGCAAAAATAAAGGTTCCCACATAGATCATCATCAAAGAGCTTTCTCCGCTTACTCCAACGATAATTCTTCCCACTGTCATGATCAGGACACCTGCTACCAGACTGTTTTTCATTCCACATTTTGCAACGATCGGTGCTGACAGCGGGATCAGTACCAGCATCGGCATGGACAGTAACATTCCTACGATTGCAACAGACTGTGGCTTTCCGCAGACATAGGCCAGATAAAAGAACATAGAGCCCATGTTCAGGGAAATTACAGCACTTGAAAAAATACCGTTTACTGTAAGGATACGCCAGTATTTATTTTTCATTACATTGAAAAGACTTTCCACAAAACCAAGCTTTTTGTCATCCTGTCCATGCTGGTCTTCCTCAGCATTAACTCTTTCTGTTGTGTTGACATAGCAAAGACTGTATACGATCAGCGCAATGACAGCATATACACCGATAACAATGGTCCAGCTTAGCTTTGTATTTCCGGCCCATCCTATAAAGATCATTGTAAAGGAATTCACGATCGTAGATGCTATAGTAGAAAAGATTGACCGGAGAACTCCTGTTGTCTTTCGATCATCCTTATCCTGTGTGATCAGCGCCTGAAGAGAGTTATACGGAATAACGATCATTGTGTAGATCGTACAGAACAGATTATAAGTAATAAATACATAAATTCCCTGAGCTACCGTGCTTGTAAAATCCGGCACAGTAAAAAGAATGATCGCGGAGATCGCATATGGCAGTGCCATTCTTTTCAGCCATGGTCTTGCCTTTGCTCCTGGCTTTGCAAATCTTTCTTCCACATATCCCATTGCCACATCTGAAATCGCATCAAAGATCTTTGACACAAACATAATGGTTCCTACTATTGCCGCATTTACATGAGCATAATTGGTATAGTAAACCAGCAGATATGCACTCATAACTGTAAACAGCAGGTTTGTTCCCATCTCACCGCCGGAGAAGGATATCTTTTCCAGCCAGCTTAATTTATCGGTTGCTTTCATTTTTTGTTCCATTTCGGACCTCCTCATCTTTCTCTTTTGATAGTTCTATTCTATCAGCTGAAACAGTTATCTGCCCCTATATGATCTATTATCTTTCTTTTGAAATCCGACCTTTTTTAATATTTTATACATTTTATTATTTTCTTTACAAGCGGCCTGTGATAGAATTTTCCATAGAATATGATAACGATAACCATACTATAAAGAAAGGAATCCTATGAATTTTTATATTTCCATCGGAGAGATTCAGGACCATATAGAGGAATACCATCGTGTCACAGGAAAAGCCCCTGATTTTCCTTTTATTCTTCACCAGATCTACACCCAGAAGCATTACCTTAAGGAATTTCCGGGTACCATAGATACATCCAGTCTGATCCGTCTGGAAGACGATGACTTTTTGAAAGAGATCCGGAAACTATATTTCTATTTTTCGGATAAGATCCTGCATATTCCGGAGCGTTTTGATATTGTTCCTCCGAACGCAGGGCTCACTGTCGTTTACCAGTTCTGGGGATGCAAGGATTTTATTCATCTCCACGACTGCTTTGAGATCGACTACGTTTACCGTGGTCAGTGTGAACTTACCTTTCTGGATGAACAGCAGATTCTGACGGAAGGTGATTTCTGCATTCTATCTCCATTTACCCGGCACAATGTAACTCTTCTTAACAAAGATTCCTACATATTTCCGATCTATATTAAGGAAAGCACTTTCAGCAAACTGTTTTTTCCTCTGCTTTCCTCTGATGACATCCTGTCAGATTTTTTCCGCAAGATCCTGTCCTCCTCCGAGGAGGCCAATTATCTGCTGATCAAAACTGATGCTTCCTGTGAGATCAAAGATCTTGTAAAGAAACTGTTTCTGGAGAATTTCCGGTATGACAATTATGTGGAACGATGCAATATTTACTGGATCAATCTGCTGTTTGTCTATGTCCTCCGCTCCTACCACATCTACCAGCAGTTTTCCTATTACAAGTCCGGCCCGGATCATATTCCCATTGTCCGCTACATTCAGAGTCATTACAAAACGGTTACTCTTCCCATACTTGCAGAGCGTTTTCACTATTCTGTCCCTTATCTCTCCAAGATCATCAAAGAAAACACGAGCAAAAATTTCACACAGCTTATTAAAACACTGAAAATGAAAGAAGCTCTGGAATATCTGGAAAAAACCGATCTGTCCATAGAAGAGATCTCCGAAAAAACAGGCTACAACAGTGCTGATCACTTTTATCGTGTATTCAAAGAATACCAGGGAATTTCTCCTCAGCAATACAGGAAGGAGTTCCTGAAAAAGAGAGCAGAGAATTTTCCCTGGTAATATTTTTTGCAGCCATTCGCCAGCAGTCTTATTTATTCATAATCGTCCAGACTCCATTCCTCTTTCCAGTCGATATACACCATCTCTCCGTCAAAACGCAGCGGAAGCCATACATAATCCGCAATAGATGTGTTATCCTCCGGAAGGGGTTCCCTGGCTAACAGCTTCTGACGTTCTTCAACGGAAATATCCGGATTAAAGATTGCCTCAAACATTCTGGAATACTCCTCATATCTGGCATCCATCTGCCGGGGCAGCCATCGATCCGCACATGCAATATAAAGATCCTTTTTTCCCTGTACCTTAAATACAGAAGAAATCTGGGAATGATAAGATGTGTTGCTTTTGTCCTCCGGATGCGGATTTCCAAGTACCCTGTACGGACCATGCCAGGTATCGGCAATGGCAATTTCTGAAGGATTCGGATAATAAGAAGTGGTTCCCGATGTCAGGAGATAGTGTTTTCCTTTTCTACTGAAATGAGCAGTTGCCTCCCTGACATAAGGTGGATAAGGTCTTGGGAAATGTGTGGAATAATATCCTGTCACATCTGTATAGTCCTCTGTCAGGTCTGCGCAAATGGTTTCACTGTGTACACGCTCAAAATAATAATATGCTTTTCCGTCCGGCGCCACTGCCAGATCAAAGTCTCCTGCGCTCATGTTCAAAGGCTTCAGTCCTTCTCTTACCTTGGTATAAGGTCCCAGAAAGTGATCTGCAGTAAGGACTGTTGAAGTCTGTGTCTCATCAGGATTCATGATCTTTAACCAGCACACATATTTTCCGGTGCCTCTGTTATAGATAATATGAGGCCTGTCCATGCATCTGGATGGATGAAGAGAAGAATGGATATCATCCGGCTCCGGAGGAATGATCAGTCCTTTATCCTCCCAGTTGTACAGATCTCTGGAAGCATAGCATCTTACACCCCAGTGCCAGATTCCGCTTCCAGGTACTGTTTTTTCTTTATTTTCACCGTACCAGTAATAAACTCCGTCAATAAAGATCACGGATCCACCGTGAGCCTGTATTCTTTTTCCTTCTGTATCCAGCCAAACCCTTCCCGGATAAAATCTATCATATTTATTCATCTTGATCTTCTCTCCTGTCTTTTATTATTCGGCGTCCTTTCCGGTCCGCTCCTTCTGAGAATTTTATCATTTTTCTTTTCTCTGCGCCTGTATAAAATCTACCCTGTCTCTTCCTAAATCCGTTCTTTTTTAAGATAAACAAAAAGAGCATACAGAACTTTTTTTCAAAATTCCGTATGCTCCTGATTCTTTCTCCGTAATTTCTTCTATTCCCCACAGGAAAAATAAATATTCTCATGTAAACTGCACCGTGGATTAAAACCGGCATGGCAGTAAGGGCAGCTGCCCTGCTTATATTCCCGGCGTGTAAGTTTTCGTTTACAGCTTCCGCAGAGGACCGGATATTGTTCTTCCGGCGCAGTTGCCGCAAAGGGATGATCTTCCATTTCATCATGGCAGGAATAGCAGGCGTAATATTTTCTGCATTGTGCGCAGAGTAATGCGGCTATATCAAGGCTGGTGTGGTAATGCTTACATCGTCCTTCTTTATCAAGTCCGACGCATGAATCTTAATATGTTGTTTCTTATCTGTTTCCTGCATTGTTGATTCCTTTTCGGATCGGAATGGCAAGTAATACTGCAAGAACCGTGATCACGATATCTTTTGGAATGAATGCAGTTAAGGAATATACCGCAATGGCCGGAATACTCATAGATCCGCCAACAAAATGCCACTGTAAACCACCGATAGTCTCAACGATCAGAAGACCGATCAGGGAAAAACCGATGGAAATTGCCAGATTTTTTGTCTTATTATCTGTTTTCGGACGGATTCCGCTAAGCCATGTCATAAATGGCCATGCCCAGATATAACCTCCGGTAACGCCTACAATACTGCTGATTCCGCCGGTAAAATTGGCAAAGATCGGAAGACCGATCGCACCTAAGAGAACGTAAACCACCGTTGCCGTTGTTCCAAGTCTGGAACCAAGCACTGCTCCTACAAGTGCCACACCGAATACCTGAATCGTGATCGGAACACCTGTCGGCATTGGCAGTGATATCTGTGAGATTACTGCCAGAACTGCTGCAAACATACCAACCAGCACCATCTCTCTGGTTGTAAACTTTCGCTCTGAAGCAGAGCTTTCTGCATAAGACTGATTCATAATAATGTCTCCTCTTCCCGTAAAGATTATGTGTTATGACTTTCTTTTTATATCACAACCGGAAAGAATTGTCAACCTGAGTTTTAAATTATGGTTTACATTCTTTAGTTGTAAACCTGGTAAATATAGACAAATCATCTCTTCATGTCTGGTTTTCAGATATCCCAGTCCCATTTATCCATTGTCCATCCTGGACTTCTGCCTTAATATGTCCACATATTCATTGAACGAACGAGGTGATATTTCTGAAGCAGATAAAAATTGCATGTACCGGCTATATTCTGGTGTCCGGCGCTAAAACATACCGCCCAGCTGCCTGACTATCATTATCTGAATGAGAAACAGCTATCAAAATAACTAATTTTTTACAAAGGAGAATATCATTATGAATGCAGCAAACACCTTAAAAAAGCTTGGAATCGAGCATACCTTTAACTACATCTACAAAGATCCCGATAAGAACATGTCAAAGCTGATGGACTGGGCCGATAAATTTTCCAAAGGTGGATTTCCTTCCCAGCGAAAAACGATCCGTGAAGCAATCGAAAACCCGGAACATCCTTATTATTCCTATATCCGCAAAATTTTTACAGATGTTGACCCTAATGTTGCCAAAACTCTTGCTGTCAATTTCTTTATTAATGCTACACTGGTTGGCTGGTCAAAGGAAAAAAGCTCGGTGTCTACATGTACATCTATACCGGTGGCGAACCGCTTGTACGAAAAAAAGACCTGATCAGTCTCTGCGAAAAGCATTCTGACTGCGTATTTTCATGCTTCACAAATGCTACTCTCATTGATGAGGACTTTGCTGACGAAATGCTCCGGGTAGGAAATTTTGTTCCTGCTATTTCTCTTGAAGGCTTTGAAGAGGCAACGGATGGACGCCGTGGTGATGGTGTCTATCAGAAAGTAACAAAAGCTATGTCTCTTCTCCGTGAGAAAAAACTGATCTATGGCATTTCCTGTTGTTATACCAGTGCAAACTATGAATCCATTACTTCAGAAGAATTCTATGATTCCATGATCGATCTGGGAGCATATTTTGTATGGTATTTTCATTATATGCCGGTAGGAAATGACGCTGCACCGGAACTCCTCCCCACTCCGGAGCAGCGGACCGGTGTTTACAAAAAGATCCGTCGATTCCAATATCCGCGAAAAAGCCTTACTGGAAGCTCTGCGCTCCACGATGATGATGGCTTACCACCAGAACCAGCCAGTCTAACAGGCTTCCCACAAATATACATTTATAGGACTTGATCAGTACTTCCTTTTCTTCTTTTGAAATCTGCTCATATTCCTCGATTCTGTCTACATATGTACGGATGATATCATAGCCCATTTCGTTTAATCTGGATAAAAATATATCTTTCTGCACAGAACGGAACAGATGTAAAAAGGCTTTTTTTCTTTTCATGCACTCCTGTGCCATATAGGTGAGACAATCTGCCGGCGATTCAAGTGTTCCGTATTTTTGAATTACATCCGCCATCCAATCCTCGATAGAATCTATCATCAATGTCGGAATATCCTGAAAATGATAATAAAATGTATTTCGGTTAACCTGACAGCGATTTACAATATCCTGCACCGTGATCTTATTGTACGGCTTTTCTTCCAGTATTTCCCAGAATGTTTCCTTGATTATCTTCTTTGTATGAACCACACCTTCTACCTTCCTTATTATTTTCAGGCTTTGACTCTATTGCGAAATAAACAGCACGCCCAGAGTACCAGGTCCGCAATGGCAGGAAATAACTCCGCCTGCACGTGTTTCAAGGACTTCTTTAAAAACTTCAAGATTTTCAAGATATGTGCGTACTGCTTCCACAACTTCTCTGTCACAGCCGGAATGTGTAATAAAGACGCGGTCAGGACGGGCAGCCTTCAGTTCTTCTTCCAAATCTTTCACATACGCTGTAATCACCTTTGAAAGTTTTCCACGATATTTCTTGGAAGCATCCATTGCACCATTTTCCACAACGATCTTGGGATGCAGCTTCAGAACACTTCCCGCCATGGCAGAAACAGCATTGCAGCGCCCGCCACGATAAAGATATACCAGCGTATCCACCACAAAACTTGCGCGTACTTTTGGCTTCAGCTCTTCGATTACTGCTGTGATCTCTCCGGCAGTTTTTCCTTCCTGCGCCATGATCGCTGCTTCAATAACGAGAAGACCGATTCCTGTAGAAAGATTTGCCGAATCGATCACTGTCACAAGATCGGAGGCCTCCAGCTCTTCTGCTGCCAGCCGCATAACATTCCCGGATGTGGACATACCAGAGGAAATGGAAAAGCAGATAACCTCTCTCTGTTCACTGACATAAGGCTTCAACATCTCCACCGCATCCATAAGCGACGGTGCAGAAGTCTTCGGAGTTGTCTTATTCGCATCGGACCACGCAAAGATCTCATCCGGAGTGATATCCCTGCCGTCCCTGTATTCCTTTTCTCCAAGCAGAATGTGAAGCGGCAGAATATCAATATCATACTTTTGTAAAAGATCCGGTGAAAGATCACAGGTACTGTCTGAGATTATTTTTACCATAAAATTATTTCCTCCTGTTCAATAATTCATGCATATATGTCATTAACACAAGCAGGATCAGCAGATATACCGGCAATAACCGGATAGATATGTGATTTGCGATCAGACCAAACAGTGGCGGCATCAGACAGGTTCCTATGTAAGCACTTGCCATCTGCACCCCAATGATTGCCTGGGAACGTTCCGCTCCAAAATGTTCCGGTGTGGAATGAATGATACATGGATATACCGGCGCACAGCCAAATCCGATCAGGGAAAATCCAATCAGAGAAGCGGTTTTTCCAAAAGGAAGCAGCATGATCAGGATTCCCGCAAAAATAATTGCCTGTCCCATCCGGATCATCTGTGCATCTTTAAGCTTCATGGCAATAAAACCATTGATACCACGTCCGATCGTAATACCAATGCAGAACATTCCCGCAAAAGAAGCGGCTGTTTCTGCATCCACACCTTTTGCCAGGTTCAGATAGCTGCTCGCCCAGAGCATTGTTGTCTGCTCCACTGCACAATAGCAGAAAAAACAAATCATGATTGCCTTTGCCCCTGGAATGGCAATGATCTCACGAAGTGAAAGAGACTTGCTTTTTGCCTGTTCCTCTTCTGATCCACTCTGTTTCTTCCATTTTGGAAGGCTGAATACAAGAACAGCTGTGAGTACGATCTGCAGCAGAGATATGATCCGGTATCCACTGTTCCAGGTCGCACCTCCGGTAAGCACTGCTCCCATAATGTACGGTCCCAGTGTCACGCCAACGCCCCACATGCAATGCAGCCAGCTCATATGCTTACTTGCATAATGTAAAGCCACATAGTTGTTCAGAGAGGCATCTACACTTCCTGCGCCAAGTCCATACGGTATCGCCCATAAACACAGCATCCAGAAACTGTGGCTGATTGAAAATCCCCACAGTGCAAAAGCTGTGATTCCTACACTTACTGCAGTTACTTTGCCTGTCCCGAATTTCTTCGTAAGACGGTCACTCTGCAGACTGGAAATGATCGTTCCAAACGCAATGATCATGGATATCATTCCCGCGTAAGATACCGGAACCTGGAATTCCGGATACATATCCGGCCATGCCGCTCCAAGAAGCGCGTCCGGAAGTCCAAGCTGATAAATGAAAGATATATGATTCCTAATAACAAACTCATTTTTTTGTTCCCCTTATTTTTTCATTTATATTTTGTTATTATACCTGATTTATCCAACTAAATACAATCCTTACGGTAATATATGCCTCATATCTTCCACACATATTATTCTTTTCCTGCCTCAGATCACCTGGAAATTTTTCCACTTTCCGGATTTCTGTCTCCACAGGAAGATCACGGCTCTGACGATCCAGTCACTTACCATGCAAGTGCAATACCAATCACTCCCATGTCAAATACGATGCCGAGAAGCCAGGATAAAAAGAGCCGCACTACGATCGTGGAGATGATTGAAACATACATGGTAAACTTCACATCCCCTACTGAGCGCAGTCCGTTACTTAAGGCACCCGAAAAAGGATATGCTGTCGCATTGAAAACATTGTGGATCAGTACCAGCCAGATTACCAATGGTCACATTTGTCTTTCCAAGGCTTCGATACACAGCTGCACCGGCATTGTATATCGCCAGAGCCGGATAAGAATAGGCAGAGATTCGAAGATAAGTCACACAGGCATCCATTACAGGAGCCTCTACCTTTCCAAACAGAAGCTGCAGCATCCACCGGTTTCCCACCAATACAAACAGCATTATCACAACAGAAAAGCCAACTGAAAACAGCAGCAGCTGTTCCAGAAAAAGTGGAATGATCATCTCTTTTATTTTCTGATCTGTAAAAAGTAATGTTTTCTGCTCCATTTCTGCTTTCCTTTCTCTGTCTTTATGTTTTGTGTATCTATATTATAGATCGCGATTGCTGTCTATATCAAATACCTTATCATCATAGCTCATTTATGCCTCAAAAGCATATTAAGTCAACTCTTACAATACTTTCTGAATTCTTACTTTTATGGTACAATAAAAATATTCTTGTACATAAGGAGGAATTCGATAATGAAAACCCGCAGATTAGGAAAAACAGATCTCCAGGTAAGCGAGATCGGCTTCGGCGGCGAATGGCTGGAGCGGCATCCGGAGGAGGAAAGCATTGAACTGATCCACTATGCCTCCTCAAAAGGAATCAACATTCTGGACTGCTGGATGGCGGACCCGAAATCCAGAGATATCATTGGAAAAGGAATCAAGGATAACCGCAGTCAGTGGTTTATCCAGGGACATATTGGTTCCACCTGGAAGGATGAACAGTATTTTCGTACCAGAGATATGAAATATGTCCGCCCTGCATTTGAGGATCTGTTAAAACGTCTGCAGACGGATTATATTGATCTTGGAATGATCCACTATGTTGATTCTGAAGAGGAATGGGAACAGATCCAGCATTCCGATTATCTGGACTATATCATGGAATTAAAGGACAAAGGTGTGATCCGTCACATCGGCATGAGCTCCCATAATCCGAAAGTAGCAGTCAAAGCAGCCGAATCCGGATATGTGGAGATGATTCTTTTCAGCATCAATCCTGCTTTTGACATGCTTCCTGCCAGTGAAAATATCGATACCATGTTTGCAGAGGAATTTGACTCCCAGCTCAAGGGAATTGATCCGGACCGTGCACATTTATATAATGTCTGCGAACAGAATGATGTGGGAATCACCGTTATGAAGGGCTTTGCCGGAGGCCGGCTTTTTGATGAAAAACGCTCTCCGTTTGGAGTAACTCTGACACCGATCCAGTGTATCCACTATGCGCTGACACGTCCTGCTGTCTGTTCCATTATGTGCGGATATGACACAAAGGAACAGATCGATGCTGCCACTGCTTATGAGAATGCTTCCGAAGAGGAAAAGGACTATGCATCCATACTTGCCAATGCACCACTGCATTCCTACCGCGGAGAATGTACCTACTGTGGACACTGCAAGCCCTGCGTATCTGACCTGGATATCGCAATGATCAATAAATTCTATGATCTGGCTACCATGCAGCCTTCCGTGCCTGCAACCATCCAGTCTCATTACGAGCTTCTGAAACATAAAGCTTCTGAATGTATCGGATGTCAGGCCTGCGAATCCCGCTGCCCCTTCGGCGTTCCGATCGCAGAGCGCATGAAAAAAACAGCCGAATTATTCGGCTGCTAAATAATCCAAAAGGGTGAGAAGCTTTTTTGAACTTCTCACCCTTTATCATTATTGTTTACTTACTGCACAGCTTCATAAAATCTGCCGCAGCTTCCTTCTCATCCGCGCAATCGTTACTGTTCAAGGGCTAACTGGACTTAAGAAAACCGATGGTGTAAACTGGGAAACAGTTAAAGCCATCGGTTTTCTTTATCCAAATATCCTGGACACTCTGTCAAAAGGAACAGCAGAAAAACTATAAACACAGTTTTTTCTGCTGAACATGATTATCCACAATATAAAAAAATAAAAATTCGTCACTTTTTACAATGACTTATGCATACCCTTGAACAGTAACAGGCAATCGTATGGATCATTTTTTTTACATCCAGTGGTTTGGCCAGATGTGCGTTCATACCACAGTCCAGTGCATGGCGTACATCCTCTGCAAAAGCATTAGCGGTCAGTGCGATGATGGGAATGGAAGAAGCATCCGTCCTGTCAAGCTTCCGGATCTGGCGTGTGGCCTCGTATCCGTCCATCAGAGGCATCATAATATCCATAAGTATCACATCAAATGTCCCCTCGGGGTGACGGGAGAAAAGTTTTACAGCTTCCCTGCCATTGGATACTGCAGTTACCACAGCACCTTCCTCTTCAAGGAGTACCTGTGCCACTTCTCTGTTTATTTCATTATCCTCTGCCAGCAGGATCTTTATGCCCTGAATGGAGTTTCGCTCAGATTCTGGCTCAGAAGAGATATCCGTTTCTTCTGCCTCTTCAAATGGCAAAGTGATCACAAAAGTACTTCCGATACCCGGAGTACTGGAAATCTCAATGGTACCACCCATCTGTTCAAATAGCGCTTTGGCAATGCTCATACCCAGTCCGGTGCCATGATATACACTTCGGGCATCCATATTCTCCTGAGTAAAGGGTTCAAAGATCTTCTCCAGATATTCTTTGTTGATGCCGATTCCCGTATCAGAGATCGTCCATCTGCAGACCAGCTTATGATCATGCGAAGGGAGAGCATGGATCTCCGTATGGATTGCCCCATTTTCTCTGTTGTATTTGATACAGTTACTGTAAATATTCATCATGGCACGACGGAGGTGCAGAGGCTGCCGTATACAAAGGGATGTTCGTATATCTCCGGTGCGATATGAACGGTGAAATCAATGCCGTTTTTCTGTGCCTGCATATCAATCAGCATCTGTGTCTCTTTTTCATATCTGATCAGATCAAAAGGTTCATGGTTGAGTACAAGTCCGCCCTCCTCGATCTTGGACATATCCAGTACATCATTGATAAGAGAGAGCAGATGACTGGCTGAAATGAATGCTTTTTCACGATTACTTTTCAGGAATCCGATATCATTTTCGTGCTTTTTATCAATTTCCAGCAGACCAATGATCCCATTCAACGGCGTACGCATATCGTGGGACATACGGGAAAGAAAATTGGATTTCTCTGCATTGGCACGTTCGGCAGTATCAAGAGCTTCTTTTAGAAGCTTCTGGTGTCTGATTTCTGATTCCACCACATCGTCCACATTCAAAAATCCCAGAACAATGATACCGGAGTCTTCGTTTTTGATAAAGCGGAACTGATAGTAATGGATACCATCCCTGTCATTTATCCGGTAATTCCCCTTGTATTCGGACTGACCGGACAAAACACTCATTACATTATCCAGTTCCAGTGATTCTTCCAGCATTGTACGGTCATCCGGATATACACGCTGCCGGATATAGTCTGAGAGGAAAAGATCATAGGGGTATGTATTGTTGTGTTTTTTGTCCGGAGCAGAGACATCGCGGTCTTCCTGCTTGATCACAGAGAGAGTTTTTTCTCTGGGATTGATCAGGTATACGTTCAGGTAGTTGCTACTCAGTGTCTGGACAATACTTACCTGTGTCTCATAGGCTTCCTGTGTTCTGGTGACATCCTCACCGTAGAGGATTGCTTCCAGATGGTTATTGGAAGGATTGAGCAGCAGTCTTGTCACATATTTGGAAAGCCTGGTTATATTGTCATCGTAGAGACAGCGGGAAACTCTGGTGACCTCTACCTGACCGTCCTCGTAGCTTTTCATCAGGGAACTGCGGCAAAATGCGTTGATGAAATCGTTTCTGTCCTTTAATACCGGTATAAAAACAGCAGTCTCTGCAATAAAATGGTCAATGGAAGCGTCAGCATCTATCTTATAGGCCAGGGCAGAATTGCCTCCGATCTTCAGAATCTTATCATCTGTAAGGTCGAGATGAAAGTAGCCGGCAGCATGGGTAATGGATGCCAGAAGAGAGTGGAGCTGATTTTCATAGATTTTGCGTGCTGTCACATCATTGTCTTCACAGGCCACTGCAATTACGAAATCCCGATAGTCATCGGCGTTTCCGTTTCTGGCAATGAGCAGATAATAGTAATGGACAGTATCTGTGACAATCCTGAAATGGAATTTGAAAGAGGCTTCCTGAGAAAGTCTTTCCAGCAGGGTTTCATAATTCAGGTGTCTGGACACATAGGAACGCTCATCCGGATGAATATACTTCTGGATGAGAAAATTAAATGACAGCTTATAGTCTGCATTATCTTTAATATCCGCAAAAGCATCAGTAAATCTGGAACGATATACGGAGATTTTCCCGGTTTCCCGGTTTACGCCATAAACAGACATGTAGTCAGAAGCAAGCAGGTTGATGGCACCCAGCAGACGGAGAGAGTTCTCACCTGTGGGAATAGACTTTGACAGGCTTTCTCCTTCGGCTACTGTGCTGAATACAAGTGCATGTCCTCTGCTACCGTCGGGCTGTACAGTCTCTACTGCATCAACTGTCTCATAAATATGACGGATCGGATCCAGGTAGGTCTTTGGCCCCTGTATCCCCAGTGCTACAGGGCAGGGCGGGCATGGGGAATCAAGCCCCATAAGTGCCTTATAGCATTTCACTCCCGGCTGGAGATTGGGGTACAGTTGTTTGGCAGTGTCGTTATAGCTTAGGATATTATAGTCTTTGTCTATGCTGTAATATCCGGATGAGTGTGTGTTCATAATTTTATACTCCTGGTGTTTAGTGCTTTAAAGTATACTCTTTTTACTAAAAAATAGCAATGATAATGGACGAATTTGTAAAGGTTGTACAATGTTTCGGTTACTGTTCACTCCCAATGTCATTAACTTAAGCTATTTGGCAACATTGCTTTGATGAAAAATATTAATAAAAAGATTTGGATGTGATAAAAAAGCGTAGGATGTGAACAAGATAGGATGTCTTATTGAATTTTAGGTACAACAAAAAGGCAAAATCAATATTTAACATTGAAATTTGCCTGAAAATGAAATATAGTTAATGTATGAGGTGAATTACTCGGCAACTGAGTTACCAGAGCATCTGAATCAAGGCGGGATACCGCCTTTTTTCAGGGTGTATCCATGACACCACTACTGCCTGCTCTTTAGAGCTATACAGCTACTTTTATTATTTCCGGTGTTTTCAGTCCGGTTACGGACAGTTCTTTTTTCACTCCGCATACGGAGTGATATTTTCTCAGGATATTATATGCCCCTACGGCATCTGCGTTATAACTCTGTTTCCATCCCTGTACAGTCCTCTCTCTTTCCGGTTGGACGGTTCTGCATATCTTTTCCCCACTTCCGGTGACAGTGGGCTGCACTGGCTGGTATAACTTTCTTCCTGCTTTACGAAACGGATCCCATATCTTTTCAGCTTATATTCCAGCATGATATAGATCCTGTTATACGGCAGACTGTGAAACTTCTGGTTTGTCCTGTGTCCAAGGTCTTTTTCTCTCCGGATGTTCCGGATATCCCCTGCAACAACACACGTGATCCCTCGTTCCCGGCAGTATTCTGCAAGATACCTTGTGACCTTGTGCAGATAGTCCGTTACTGAGTCTTGTTTTCTCTTATATAACTTCCTGATATGTTTTGATGTGACCGGATGTTTTACTCCCTTTCCGGACTGCTGCCCATACCACCGGGCCTGCACCCTTGCGATCTCTTTATGGAAATATCTTTCCAGCGCAAGGTACTTCCTGCCCAGGATAAACGTCTTCCCATTTCCAGAATCATAACACGTCATAAGGTTGTGAAGCCCCAGATCAATAGACAGTTCATGTCCGTTCTGTGGAAGTTCTTCCTGGTCAGGGATCTCATAAACAACTATGATTTTACAATTTCCCTTCTCTGGCGGATAGATCTGTATCTGTTTGATCTGATCCATGTCCCTGAAGATCTTATTTTCAAGGTAAAGAAATCTTTCATGGATCTGATACGTTTCTTCCATATATTTTTTTAATGCCTTTGGAATGGAAAGGCGGACTCTGCCCATATCCCTTTCATGCGCGATCCCCATCTGCATATAGGTAATGGGGATACTTTTCTGCTTAAACCGCGGCGGTCTGGGAGTCTCGATCCCTCCGGATCTTTTCAGGGCATAAAAAGATTTCCATGCCTTGTCCAGCAGCTTACAGACTTCCTGGGCGGTCTGGGACGGGAGCTGTTTATACCACAGATCCTCTTTATGGGCTTTTTTCTGATAATACCAGTCCGGATACTGCTCCATCCCGGTTTCTTTGTAATGCTGACGCTCGTAATTACAGACATTCCAGAGCTTGGATGCTGCATAGCACATATGCCCGATGAGATTCGCATATTCCCGGCTGACCTTTATGGATGTTTTCTTTGACAGCAGCATTTCCTCTCCTCCATCGTATCAGTAGCTTGCTCTGATGTTCGATATACCTGCGGATATTTTCTTCCGATACAGATCCGACCGTTTCCACATAATAGGAATGGTTCCACAGCTCCCCTTTCCAAAGCTGGTTCCTTATTTCCAGAAAACGTTCGAAAAGTTTCCTGCCGAAGATCCCCTTCAGGTATTTCACGATCGCAGTTATGGATAATTTCGGAGGGGCTGACACAAAACAGTGTACATGGTCTCCTTCCCCACATTCAAACAGCTGGACCGTAAAGCCCTTATCTTCTGCGATCTCCTGCACCAGTTCCTGCAGATATGCCTCGACCTCCGCATTTAATATCTTCCGCCGGTATTTTACCGACCATACCATATGGTAATTAATATTGCACACACAAGTGCGGTAATGTATAAGATTTTCTTTAGTGTACCATGATATCAAAAATTCCGCAACGAAATATCGAACATATTTTCTTTTTTATAATGCTGGATACAGCTTTTTATAGAAAGGGCTTTTATAGAAAGCTTTTATAGGAGAAAATTGAACGAAAACCGTTTTGTTATTTCTATTTATTATGAGTGCAGATATGCACAGTTTACGCTTTCATCTCGGTAATTGAATTGCCGAGGATTCCCGCTTTTTATCCTAAAAACATCAGATCAATTCCAATATTTTCTCCTAGCATCTGGACTGCCTGATTTCCATTTTCGGCTTCCAGATAATTATAAGTTTCTCCGAGAATCTCCTTCAATATATCCCTATTGAGCTTTGCATCATCAACAATCAGTACTCTTTGCCTTTTATCCATATTTTTACTTTCCTTTATACATACGGTTTTTATGAAGTTCCAAGCACTTGATTCAAGGCAGAAAGTCATGTCGCATCGCTTAATGCTACATTCCCTTCTTTATTTCTTCAATCGTCATCTCATATACTTCTGTTACTTTTTTCATAGCCTCTGGTATCCCCGACTGCTCTCCGGTCCTATCTCTCAAAAGTTCTGTTAAATCGTTACTAACCTCATACAGACGGTCAAAAGAAAGATTCTGGCAAACCCCTTTCAGTGTGTGTGCACTGCGAAAAGCATCTTCAAAATTTTTATTTTCCAATGCCTGTTTTAACTGTATATAACTCTGATCTTCAAGGAACTTTAATGTAAATCTCCGAATCAGTGCTTCGCTGTGAAGGCGTCCCAGGACATCTTCATAGTTTCCTCCAATAGCTTCATAGCACTCTCGCATTGTCATATTTTAGTCCTCCTGTCAATTGTATTCCATTAATTCATGAACCTCTGCTAATCAATTATATACATACCTTAAAATCATTTTTATAACTTCATCAATCACAATCGGCTTTGACAAATGTGCGTTCATTCCTGCATCCAGTGATGCCTGAACATCTTCTGCAAATGAATTAGCTGTCATTGCTATAATAGGAATGTTTTTTCCATCCGGTCTGTCATTCATTGCCCTGATTGCTTTTGCCGCTTCATAACCATTCATTTCAGGCATCATGATATCCATCAGGATTACATCAAATGTGCCTTCCGGATGATTTCTGAAAATCTCAACAGCATTCTTTCCATCCACAGCTCTTTCTACATTCATCCCGAACTCTTCCAACTGCACGGCAGCAATCTCTGCATTCAGTTCATTATCCTCTGCAAGAAGGACATTCACACCTGTAAGATTTACCTTTTCAGAAAAACCTGTGTCTGATTTATTACATTCCTTATCTGTAATTTCCAAAGGAATATCCACAGTAAATGTGGTTCCCTCATGCTTTTTACTCTGCACGGAAATGGTTCCACCCATCATATCTACATACTTCTTTACGATAGCCATCCCCAGTCCAACTCCATGGTACTGCGTTCTCACATCGGAATCTTCCTGTGCAAATTCCTCAAAAACTTCTTTTGTAAATTCCTCACTCATGCCAATACCAGTATCCGAAATGCGGTAACGCATATTTATATATCCATCCCCGCCTTTTTCCTGACACCGGGCTTCAAATGTAATCGTCCCTCCATCCGGAGTGAATTTCACGGCATTGCTCAGAATATTGACCAGCACATCACGCAGGCGTGCAGGATCCGCAAGTACATTTGGAATCTTTGCTTCTTCACGCTGAATCTTAAAGTTGATATCCCTGTTCGTAAGAAAGCCTTTTGTAATATCCAATACAGAATCTGTAATGTTTTTCACATCCGCCGGTACTGGATTGTAATTCACTTTTCCACTTTCGATGCGGGTCAGATCTAATAAATCATTGATCAGCGACAGTAAATGCTCTGAGCTTTCGTCAATCTTTTCCAGACAATTTTTCACTTCGTCTGACGGATTGTTTTTCATTGCAATACCGGTAAATCCTATGATTGCATTCATCGGTGTCCTCATATCATGGGACATATGTGACAGAAATGCTGTTTTGGCCTTGTTTGCAGCCTGTGCATGCTCTGCCAGTTCCGCCATTTCCTCAGCTTTCTCCTGGTCCGCCTTCTGAGCTTTTTTTCTTGCACTGAGACGCACCATTGTCCCAGCTATAATAGTCAGTAGCCATCCAAAAATAAGAAGAACCCAAACAGTAACAACAGGATGCAGACGGATCCAGTCAACAAATGTCAGCTCTGTTGCTTTGTATGTGGTATACTGTGCTGCAAGATCTTCAACAAGATTTTGGGGCATGGCATACATTGCTTTCGTCAGAATACCAGCCAGTGCATGGTTCTCAGTTGATGAAATTACCATGCGGTAGGTGAATGTAGGCTGTTCCAGCATAGTATATGTCATGGTGCCCGTAGTGTCACTGTTCACAAACGCCTGTGCCATGTAATAGTAGACGAAGGCAGCATCTGCTTTACCCTTACGGACAGCTTCCATCATTTCCTGTCGGGTACTGCACATCAGTTTTTCTGCACCGGGTGCCATTGCATCTTCAATTGACTTTGATGCTGTCTGGTCAACAGTAGTAACAACATTAATTTTTCCATCAAAGTCACGCCGTGTCACCCTTGCCAGCTGCATCGTAATGAAAGGTGCAGTAATCCCCCATTTATTCGTCTCAGCATAGTTATCTGTTTCCAGGCGCGCATCGATGCTCATATCTGTGGTTTCCTTATTTTTCTGATAGGCAATATACTCATCTCTGGTGGCAGGTGTAAGAAACTCATAGGAAATCCCGGCATAGTCTGCAATTTTCCGGAAGTAATCCGGGATAATACCCTTCATCTCACCATTTTCATTATAAGAATATGGATAACGGGTCGGATCACACAGAACATGAAGCGGGTTGTCCTTGGAATACTGTGAAATAATACTTTTTTCTTTCTCCGTATATTCCAGATTCTTAGTTTCTATGCTTTCATAATTTTTATTGTAAAGCGTCGTTTTCCAGTCACCCTCAACCGCATTCATCTGATCGATCGCATAATTGATCTCATTCAGCAATTCTGTATTGCCCTTTTTAACAATGACATAGAAATCGCTGCTGCCAAATTTCTCCACGATTCGCTCATTGTTTGTTTTTCTCAGAGAACTGGTAACAATCGCATCAACTTTTTCGCTCTGAAGGGCTTCCTCCATCTCTGCGGTCGTATCAAAATAAGATGGAACATATGTAAATCCTTTGTTGTCTGCAAAATCCGCAAACTCTTCATTCCGGGTGTTTCCGTTCAAAAGCGCCACACGCATACCGTTGTAAGTGCTGTAATCGCCGTCCACAATCGTGCTGTTGTCACTGCGGACGGTCAACATCCCATAATTGGTTCCGATCGGACGTGAAAAACCAAACTTTTCTTCTCTGTCCGGTGTTTTGCGGGCAGATGTTACCATGTCGATCTCGCCATCTTCAAGCATCTTCTGCATATCATCCCAGCTCTTATCATATCCGACATATTCGTAATCTACATCCCAATAACGGGCCATCAGCCGAAGAAAATCATAGCCATACCCACTGCGGTTCCCTTCTTCATCCATCACATGATAACCATCCATGGCAAAGAAACCGACTTTGACAGTTTCATGCTGCGAACTGTCCTCGGCTGCATATGCAGTCTGGGGAGAAAATATCATACACACGCATACAAAAACCAGTAACACTGCCACATATTTCTTTGCTCTCGAAATCATATTAAATCTCCTGTCTGTCAAATATATTTCTCTATACGTCTCCTTGTCAACCTCCTGGTTTAATAAAATTGCACTGCCGCATCAAATCCATTTGTCACTGTTCAGTGACCTGCGGTTCGGTGCCCCCCCCGCCGGATTTTATGCTTCTGATCGTCTTTTCCAGCACCTTCATCTCAACCGGTTTTGAAACATGTGCATTCATACCGGCTGCCAGAGAATGCTGAATGTCCTCTGAAAATGCATTCGCAGTCATGGCAATGATCGGAATCGTCTTTGCCAGTTCATGGGAACTTCTGCGGATTTCCTTCGTCGCCTCATAGCCATTCATAACAGGCATCTGTATGTCCATCAGGATCATGTCATAATCACCTGGAGCAGACTGTTCAAATGCTTTCAAAATCTCTTCGCCATTTTCACAGATGGTACATTCCGCACCTTCAATCTTTAACAATTCCGTCAAGATTTCCGCATTTATCTCATTATCTTCTGCACACAGGAACCTCATTCCCTGCAGAATATTTCCATCCTGCTCATCTGTTTCTTCCTGTACCGCCAGAGCAACCGTTCTATCCTCTGCAATTTTCAGATCCATGAGAACCTCAAAACAGCTTCCCTGCCCCAGTTCACTCTCCACATCAATGGTGCCTCCCATTGCTTCAACCAGATTTCTGGTAATCGCCATTCCAAGTCCGGTTCCCTGTATCTTATTCGTCACAGAATTTTCAGCGCGGGTAAACGGATCAAAGATTATCTCTTTGAAATCTGCCGATATTCCCAAGCCATTATCGCTAACTAAGAAACGGTACTTTGCATAGACAGATGAATTTGTCTCACATTCTTCTACCAGAAGCTGAATTTTTCCACCTTCCTGCGTATATTTTATGGCATTAGACAGCAGATTACTGAAAATCTGCATCAAATGAACCTGATCCCCATTCACCCACTCATGCTGAATATTTTCTTTTATGATTGTAAGCGTCTGCTTCTTTTCATATATTTGAGAATGAAACATAGTGTCAAGCTCCTGTACAAAATCCAGAATAGAAAAGTCAGAATACTTGAAGACTGTTTTTCCTGCCTCAATCTTACTCATATCCAGAACGTCATTGATAATTCCCAACAGATGCTGTGATGAAATATCTATTTTATCTGCATACTCTATAACTTTTGCTTTATTACCTGCATCATGTCTGATCAAAGATGTAATACCAATGATTGCATTCATAGGTGTACGAATATCATGTGACATATTAGAAAGGAAATCCGTTTTCGCCTTATTTGCATTTTCCGCTGTCTGTAAAGCCTCTGTTGCAGCGTTCTTTGCCTTTTTCAGTTTTTGATTGACTACTTCCATTTCCTTCATTGTTTGTAAATGAAGTTCATTATTCCTTTTTTCATATTCTGCTTTTTGATCTGCAAGACTAAGTCTGGAAATACTGTAGAATAATCCGGCAAAAAGTAAAAGTATAAAACCTGCCATGAGTATTGTTGTAAACAACACCGTCTTCTGGTAATCCATCAGCACATTGTCAACAACTCCCTTTTCCACAATGCATACCAAAATGGTGTTGTTGCTTTCTATCGGGCAATACCCCAGATAATAGGGGTTCTGTTTTCCCAAAAGTGCAACTCCGGATTCTCCGTTATCAAACTTCTTTTTGAGCAAATCAGCCTCTTCTTCTGTAATAGCCTGTTCCCCTTTTAAATGTTTTAACAAAGAATAATTACGCTGGTATTTATCACCACTCAGGTTCGTATACGTTATATTTCCGTCATCATCCAGCATGAACAAATATGCTTTCCCATCATAACCTTTCAGTTTTAACATGGAATCCAGTTTCGAATGATCATACACAGTTCCAATTGCCGTATAAGTTTCCCCATTGATCGTGTATTCCTGACATGGAATCGCAACCAGATAACCGTCTTTTTTCTTCTGATCATAATCAAGACGCACCAGTTTTCCAATATTGTATCCATTCTTTAAGTCCAGCAGAAATTTACTTGGCATATCAATCCGCATTTTTGTTCCACCTGCTGATATTGCCTGACCATTTTCCTGAAGGAATATAAGTGTACTTTCCGATTCTTTTTCCCATGCTTCAAAGAAACTTTTGTTCATATCCGTTTCAAGAGACAGCTCCCTCTCATGAAGTAAAAATTCCTCAACCAACTGCAGCTGGCTGTAGTATCCACTCACCTGAAGATCATAGGTCTGCTGTATCTGGTCAATAACAGCTCCCATACTGCTTTTTCCATTTTCGCTGATATACTTCTTAGACTTACTTATAAGATACTTTATACAAACTAAGCTTAAAAGAATCATAAGTAGTATAAGCAACAGCCTTGTTATTTTTTTTCTTTTGTTTACCTTTTGTTCTATCTCCACTTTTACTGTTCAACCTCTATATAGTCTTCCGGTGCTGGCGGCTGCTGTCCTTTTGACATTGCTTCGGTCCATGCACTTGATAATGTGGTATCTTTAAGCTGTTCAATCTCACATTTCGGATTTATTTTTTTCAAAACAGACATTGTGGTGTCTGTAAGAAGAATCGAGTATTCCTTTTCTTTGTCTATTTTCTTATCATTAACTGTTAAGTCCTTTAACGAAAATCCACTTTCCTCTTGACTGACGATCATTTTCATACCGGATGCAATTGGTAATTCGTATTTATTGGTTACGTAAAAAATCTCATCAGCATCAGCGAGATAATTTTCCACGAGTTCATAAACCTGTTTACCATTAATTTTTGCAAAATATAATGCTGTATCTGAACTCTTCGCTGTCATCATGCCAACCCGGCTATTAGTGCATTCTCCTTTGTACATAGAAGAAGTGAAATAATAATATGGTACCAGAGCCAGCTGTGCCTCATTTTCTTCTCTGATCGTAGTTAAAATGGAAGATGCTGCATCACGGCCATTTCTATCGTTCAGTGAAATGGAATATTCATTTTCAAAATTCACCGTTGCTTTTTCTTCTGGATCTTTACGATTCATTACACTGCGCAAAGTATCATAAGCCTGTGTTTCATCCATCTCCCCTGACAGTAATCCGTGAACAGCCTCAAGGCTTGAATCAAATGACTTTTGAGCGGAATATCGGATATAAACAGCATTATTGTTAATTTCCTCTTCCAGTCCAGGCACATCCTGCATCATGGTTGGAACATCTGTATTCAATGAAATAACACCGCTTCCATCCGCAATCAGTTTTTGCCCCTCTTCTGAAATCATACAATCCAGCACATCCAGTGCAGTATCCAGTTTCTCCCGGTCTTTTTCCAGGTTTTTGTTAAATGCAATGTTTAAGGACGGAGTCATGTACACATAGGATTCATCCGATGTCTGTGAAAAATAAGGAATACGGGTCAGCTCCGCATCCATCTGTTTCTGCAGCTGCTGCATAACCGTCGGATGTCCATGAAACATTGCTGATTTTCCCTCGACAAACATCTGGATTCCTGTATCGACGTCAATATCGATATCTTCTTTACCAAAGTGCGAGTCTTTCAGAAACTGGCTGGTTTCTGAAAAAATACGTTTCCATAATGCATCATCAAACTTTACTTCATCCGATGCAGTCTCTGCACCGTTTCGCCATTCAATACCATCCAGGCTTGTGAACTCACCGATTGCCGCCGCCTGGATGATCTCATTATTAGACCAGTCTTCGCCAAGATCCATGGAATACGGTTTTATGCCATTATCATAAAACTGCTGACAGGCCTGTACATATTCCTCATAATTTTCTGGAATCTTTACGCCATACTGATCAAACAGTGTTTTGTTGGCAATGATCGTCTGCGGAATACCACAGATTGGCAGCCACTGGATTTCATCCTCCTCATTCTTATAATATTGCACCGCATAAGAATAATACTTGGAAACAACATCATAAGAAGCAAAATCCATAAGATAAGGCTGTAAGTCCTGTGCATCTGTTCCAGAGAATCGACGTACTGTTATGATATCCGGTAATTCATCATGTTCTTTAAAATAACTGTATAAATCGGTATCATTGTTACCAATAATAAATTCAATATCCTGATCAGGAAACTGTTCATGGATATAGGGTGCAATATTTTTCATCAAACGATTTTCCCACAGATAAACGGTAAGATGATCATCATTTTTAGATACTTCTTTCTTTGACTGTCCACATCCAGACAAGACAGCAGATGCTACAAGTACACCTGACACCACTGCAATCAGACAACGTTTTGCCTTTTTCATACTTTTATTTTCCTCATTCTTTCCTGATAAAATCATTATTGTTACGCCTATGAAATAACACCGTAAAAAAGCACCGTCAGACAGACAGTGCACCTCATTTTATGCAACTGGCTGCCATTTTACAGGCCCTGTAGCTTTGCGTCCCAGACTTTCATCTGGTTTGCCAATTTCCTTATTATAGATATAGCTTTTAAACTTATGCAAAAAAACTGATTTTATTATACTTTAACGTTCTACTATGCACAAGAAAAAAATTACCGTTTTAACGTTCAAAAACAAAAAAAGAACAGCCGATACATATACTCGAACTGTTCTTCTACTTCCGAAGTCCACGCAGCATTGACATTACTGTTTCCTGCTCATTTGTACTCAGATCGTTCCATATCCCTAGAACTTCTTTCTGTTTTTCTGTCAGATTCTCTGAATTACCTTCCTGAAAAAACTGCGATAATGTCACGCCCAAAGCTGTACATATTTTTTCAAGTGTGATCAGCGACGGCAGGTTTTCCTGCGCCATGATTCTTCCCAGTGACGACTGGGAAATTCCCGACAGTTGCGATAATCTGTATTTACTGATATCACGCTTTTCACATAAAGATGTTATTTTATCCGCGATATACTTCTCTATCTGCAAGTAACTATACCTCATTTCCGCTATTACATGTTCTTATTGTACCTGTAATAATAGAAAAATATTAGTAATTAACTTTGCAAGTATTCATTCCCATTATAGGAAGTATACGGATAAAAAAATATAAAGATACTTTCGTTTCCGCAAAAGTCATTTTCGCTTGTGACCTCCGACTCGTTATGCTTATTCTACACCGTCCTTACACCCCGATCAGCCCCTCTCTCCGTCTTATCTTTTCCAGCTACCGCCTGCTTCTGCTGTGTCAGTTTTCTATCTTCTTTTCCCGCATCCTTAACCACAGCATTCGCTTCGGTGCTTGTTCCCCGCTCATCTGCTCTTCCTTCATTTCTTTCTGCTATCTGCAGTTCTCTTCTCTCCTTCACACCTTTTTCTTCCAGGTTACAAAAGCTCTGCAAATATGGAAGTACATGATTCTGCATGTCTGTCAGATCTTCCATATACTTTTGGAACTCTTCATTTCCTTTGCCTTTCTGGTAATTGATCCAACACTCATCTGTAAGATTCATTTCATTATCATACTTCAACTGACTCACAATACCGCCATGTCCATTTCCAATATCCATTGACTTCTTGAAATGATGCAGCTTCTGTTCACCTTTTTCCGCATAATATACAGTCACATATATCTTTGCGATTTTCATAAGTTCGTCTGTTTTTGGATCACGTTTTGCATACCATTCTTTATCTCACATTATATTAACGATCCCTTGCACCGAACAGGCTTATAGTCAATCGGATATTCGCAATCCGCTTTCGCTACTTGCTCATAACCGAATAACTGCTCCGCAGTTGTATCAGGAGGGGCTTGTACCCCTCCTGATACAAGTAAGTCCCACCCACTGCTTATTGCTCCTCGCAATTGAAGCAGGGGACTTACTTGATTCGGTTAAAAAGTTCTGACTCATTCTCAATCAAATCTTCTGCCAGATATTTCGCATCCATATTTTCTATTCCATAACTGTCATTTGAAATTTGTTCAGCAAGTTTACTGGAATAATAAATATCAAATGCCTTTCGCAAATCTATCCCTTTCATTTCGGAAATTGCATTAATAATATCGTTTTCCAAATTTTGCTTATAAACTTCTTCCAATTGCTTCTTATCTACCATTGTTTTCCACCTCATATGCTCTTTTAAAAGTGATCACTCGATTCAGTGTTTCCTGATTTACAATACAGATTTGATTATTCATCTTATAGTATCGCAATTCATCTAAAACTTTTTCCTTATCCCATAATCCTCTAAAATACATATCTACAGTCTTAAACACGTCATCATCCGCAACATTTCCTATAATAATGTCATATTCCTTATTTAACGGCTGTCCTTTTCTACATGCACATACAAAATCGAGCCATTTCTCATTTTCTTTTTCAAAAGATAATACCTTAAAATCATCCCATTCTTCAGATAATTCATAAACATTAACTATTGCAGCCTTTTCCTGTCTCATGCCCTTTCGGACTGCCCATTTCTTTGCCTGATTTTCGAAAGTTGTAATATAAAATCCCCGGCCAAAATCCAGATACTTTTTCGAATGTACTACGTCCGGACTTTTTATAATTTCTGTTGATCCATGATATACGATCATACATTAACTCCTTTTTCTCTCACATAATCGGTAATATCTTCTACCAAATATTCCTTTCCCTGTGTATGAAGAACATCGTAACATTTAATAATATAGTTATCCAAAATTCCGGTTGAATTTAATATTTTATACACTTTGGCTGGAGACATCTTCCACTTATCCGCAAGACTATACAGCATGAATATTGAAAAGCTCAATTCTTTTTTCTCACACATAATCACCACCAACCTTTCCGTCATATTTATATTTAGATTATAACAAGTATTTTATGTTCATACACTATATTTTTCATTATTCAAAAAAAGCAGGCAATGAAAAGTCACAAAATCTCTTCAGTCACCCGCTTTTCACCCATACTCTCGCCACTACCACTTCCACGATATTGGATGTTCAACCACCCACATACCAAAAAATACAACTATTGGTTCTCTTTATAATCTTCAATATAAAAATAATGTTCTTGCTGTTTTCAGATCATTTCAGCTGTTTTCAGGCGATGCAACGACAGATCCCGTCTAGTACCGATTTCCTGATTATGCTGCTCCATACAAAACTACCCCTTCTTTATGAATATTGGAATAAAATGGATAGTTCACGATCCACTTGTTAAAATGCGCTTCACTTTTTGCAATAGGCTTTATATCCGTGTCATGATCCATATTAAAGTCGTAGGTCATGTACGAGAGCTGTTGTGCATATGCCTTTAATTCCAGATCTGATATATCCACCAGGATCATAATGTCTACATCAGAATCCGGGCGGAAGTCCCCCCTTGCATAAGAACCATAAAGGATTATCTGGCGTACATGGGAACCATAAATCTTCTTGACCGCTTCCACATACTGTTTAATTAAATCCTGCATAATCTTTGGCATACATCATCACCTCATTTTCTGCTGATAATACTATAAGTTTCTCAATTCACAAATCTTTCTTCTTGATTTTATTATAACCAGTTTACCTTCGTTTCTCAATCAATATTTTCCATGTAACAATGTTCCTGCTTTCTTCGATGAATTTTGTTCACCGTTATGGTATACATCTTGTTCTATATTTTTACTGAAATCAAAAAAAGCAGAGCCTGCTCCACTCAGACTCTGCCTCTCACTTTTTTCTTTTTATACTGCCGTTATTCTTCTACTTCTCTCTCATAAACGATCTCACCGCCAAGAACTGTCATATCCACTTTCGTGGTCTTGATCTCATCCGGGTCGATCTCATAGATATCCTTCTCGATAACTACGAAGTCCGCATTTTTACCCACTTCGATGGTTCCGTTCTCTTCTTCTGTATAGGAAGCGTAAGCTGCGTTTTTTGTAAAAAGCTTCACCGCTTCATCCACAGACATTTTTTCGGATGGAATCCAGCCTTCCTGTGGCTGACCGCTGATATTTTTGCGGGTGACTGCAAAATAAATATTCTCCATGGCATCAAAGCTTACCACAGGAGCATCTGAACCGCCGGACGCATGGATTCCCATATCCAGCATACTCTTCCATGCATACACCTTATCCATACGGTGTGCACCGATGGCAGGTTCCACTGTGTTCATATCCAGATCGATAAATACCGGCTGGATATATGCCAAGAGATCCTGGTCTTTCATCCCCTGCAAAATACGTGGATTGGTGATCTGGCAATGTACGATACCATGTCTGCCCTTTTTATTATCCTTCCGGTAAGGAGATTTCGCAACTGCCTCAATGACCATATCCATGGCACGATCGCCGATACAGTGTACAGCTGCCTGCATCTGATGCTGGTCAAAAAACGCAAACAGATCGTCAAGCTCCTCCTGGCTGAAAGTAATGATCCCCATATTGCCCGGTGCATCTTCATAAGGCTCATTCATGGCCGCTGTTCTTGCACCAAGAGAACCATCCTGGATCAGTTTCATCGGCCCGATCGTAAAGTGCTCTCCCCTCTGCCCGGTACGATATCCTTCTTCAATAAAAGCCTTCGCATCCTCCACCCGCTCAAAAAGGCACTGCTCATAATGGCGGATACTCAGCTCTCCTCTGGCATCCAGTGCCTTGTAGGAGGCCATGATCCGACGCCAGTTTTTTCCCGGAAGGGAGGCAAGATCATCGGACTGTACCCCTGTAAATCCACATTCATTCAGCTTCTTCGCACTGTATTTGATGTAGCCTTCCACTTCTTCCTGGGACGGTGCATCCAATACGGAAGAATAAAACTGTACTGCGTTCTCCTTCAGAAGTCCGGTATCCAGATCAACCTCCTTCTCAATCTCCGGGAACTCCGGGATTTTTTTCAGAAGCTCCAGACCGCAGCTGTTGCACACAGCCACATGCCCGCAGACACGCACCATAATGATAGGGATTTCCGTTGAAAGTGCATCCAGCTCATCCTTATGCGGATAGCGCGGCTTATCAAAATGCTCCTCATTCCAGCCTCTGCAGTAGAGCCAGGTCAGCTTCTGACCTTTGCTCTCCTCCAGTCTTTTTTTTGCTGCAGCAAGCATTTCCTCAACACTTGTGCAGTCAAACAGTTTCACAGATCTTTCCACAAATGCATAATGTAGCATATGCATATGTGTATCCACAAAACCGGGCAGCATCAGCCTTCCCTTAAGGTCAATCCGTTTTTTGCAGGAAAAAGCTTCCGCTTCTTTATCAGTTCCCACAAAAACGATCCGGCCATTTTCGATTCCCACAGCCTCTGCCACTTTTTCACTGTTATCCAGTGTTCTTATACATCCGTTAAAAAAAATCGTATCCACTGTTTATTTTTCCTCTTTTTCTTTTTTATCTTCGTAGAAAAGTGCCATATCCTTATCTACTTTTCCTATTCCCATGTAACGCGCCTTGTAATCCTTCAGCAGTTTAAAGAAGGTACCACTTAAGATAAATAATGTTGCAACATTTACAAATGTAGGGAATACGGTTGTAAAGTCTGCAATTACCCACAGCTGTGCCGGTGTTCCGTTTCCGTAAAGAGTAAGCACTGTGACCAGAAGACCCCATAATGGCGTTCCAAGGATAAAAACCTTCTCTGCGATCTTCAGAACCTTCTGATTGTTTTTCAGCCAGTGCTTCAGGATTACGCTGTAGTAGGTGAACCATCCGGTTGATGTTGTCAGTCCGAAAAGGAAAATACTGATCGCGATCAGTGCTCTCGCAGCAGAGCCCATTCCGGACTCAAATGCTGTCAGTGTCAGCTCTGATCCCTGAAGTCCTGAATTCCAGTAGCCTGTGGTGATAACAACAAGACCTGTCATGGAGCAGACTACGATGGTGTCTGCAAATACCTCAAATGCTCCCATCAGTCCCTGTTTTACAGGATGGTCTGTTTTTGCGGAAGCGTGGATCATCGGGGATGTTCCCCAGCCTGCCTCATTGCTGTATACAGAGCGGGCAAATCCAAGACGCATTGCTGTTGCAACACCGGCTCCCATAAATCCGCCGACTGCCGCCTGTGTTGTAAATGCACCCTTGAAGATCAGTCCAAAGGTTTCCGGCAACTTGTCAAAATTCACTACCAGTATTGCAAGAGATCCTACAATGTAAAGCATGCACATGATCGGTGTCATATAGGAAGAGATCACACCTACTTTCTTTACGCCGCCGATGATGATCAGGTAAATTGCTGCCACATAAAGAAGTGACGGCACGATGTATGGCAGGTGGAAGGTACTTCCGACAGCCTCTGATACTGTATAATTCTGCAAGGTAATGAACCATGTCATAAAAATACAGCCGCCGAACAGTACTGCAAAAAGTTTCCAGAAGGGAAGCTTTTTCTCTCCGCCAAGGCCTTTCTGCATGTAGTAAGTCGGGCCTCCCTGGTACTCACCGTTTGGCTGTTTTTCTCTATAGTACACAGCAAGTGTTACCTCTGCCATCTTGATGACCATGGCAAGAAGCGCCGCGATCCAGAGCCAGAATAATGCACCAGGTCCTCCTGTTGCAATGGCTGTTGCAACACCGGACATGTTGGATACTCCAACGGTGCCGCCGATAGCAATGGAAATAGCCTGGAACGGTGTCAGGCTCTTTCCGTCGTCTCCGCCTTCCTGACGGCGTTCTTTACTGAACATGTTTTTCACAATGTAACCAAAATGGCGGAACTGGAAGAAACCGGAACGTACTGTCAGATATACGCCTGTAGCGAGAATCGTGATCAGTAGCGGCAGTCCCCAGAGCCAGTTGGTCAGATTTTCAAATAATTCAAACATCTTTTCCTCTCCTGTCCTTTTTATTGTTTTTCTTTTGCATACATTCGGAAAATCTGTGTACAGAATATAAAAAATCCCCAGAACATGAAGTCAGATACGGATACCCGGTGTTCTCGACATACAGCTCTTCTGCCATATATCTGCGAGCCCCGTTTCTGCCCTCTTTATCCTTCATGCTCTGGGGATCTTACATTTCAGTCCACTAATCTTCCAAACGATCACAGTATATCACAGTTCCGGAGGAATTGCTACTTTTTCCGTTTGAATTTTGTATTTTTATTCATTTTCGTGAATATTACTATTTTAGCGTATCGACTCCGGATACTCCACCCCTTCCGGCATGGGATCCCATTCGTTAAGTCCAATGCTCTGCTTGAATTTCGCCTGTTCAAGCGTAAGCTTCGGGAGATCATCCTGCAGATAATCCATCAGCTCGCTGATACCTTCCCTGGTCTTGTTATTTACCATAAAGATTCTCTCACATCCCATGTTCTCCATCCACTGTCTGACCATGGGAATGTTGGCATGGGGAGAATCCACCTTGGTGATGATCCCGATCAGCGGCCGCAGGAGAAAGTTCCTGCTGCCGTCACTGAACAGGTTAAATGGCTCATTGGCTGCCTGCACGATAGCGATCACATCAGCCTCAAAGGAAAAGCAGGCCAGTCCTACGCTGAAATGCTTGGATTCCGCATATTCTCCCGGTGAATCAATGGTATCTTCATTTGTATTGGTATACTGGGTCTTATGATAATGAAGCTCTTCCCCTTTAAGAGCCTGTGTCAGAGATGTTTTGCCGGCTTCACTTCGACCCATCAGAAAAATTTTTTTCATTTTTTTATCCCGTCCTGCTCTAGCTTCTGTGGATCTTACAGACATTGAATTTCAATGTCTCATGGAAAACCGCACCACTTCCTCCACAGCTGTCATCACTTCCGTAAAACCGCCTGTCAGAATCAGTGTCCCGCAGAAGCGGTCCATAAATCCAACTTCCACATGAGCTGCCTTCACTGCAACATCTGCCGCAACTACAATAGCCTCCCAGGGTGTGACTCTGACCATACCGATGGCATCTCCTCT
Source organism: Ruminococcus sp. AF46-10NS (assembly GCF_003474435.1). GTDB lineage: Bacteria > Bacillota > Clostridia > Lachnospirales > Lachnospiraceae > Blautia_A. Next base: position 55,806 of record NZ_QRNF01000011.1, on the reverse strand, counting down.
GTGGTCCTCGCCTTCATGAACACCGATATGTAATGCAAGATTCTCATAGACTGATTTATCACTTGGTGTAAAAACATGCGCAAAGGAAAGCTCTTTTCCAGGTACCCGCACACGGGTCAGCCGAAGTCTTTTCCCCTTAAGATTTTCATAATCATCATGAAACAACCGCTCCAGCAGTTCTTCCTTTGTTATCCGTTCTTCCATGATACACTTCCTTATCTCTTGGTAATCTTGCAGACTACATATCCAAGCGTATCACGGAAATAATCCACGATCTCCTCCATTGCAGTCTGCACATCGGAAATCTCTCCTGTTATGATCAGTGTTCCTGTAAAACGGTCTGCAAATCCAAGATACACATTACCGCTCTTCACAGCAATATCGGATGCGATCACAGCAGACTCGGAAGGTGTCATGTTCATGATACCAATTGCAGATGATCCATAATCCACCTGCGGATTCAGTCCAAGCTTCTGATATATGATAGGTGCCGGACCACCCATGATATGAGCAAATGTGATCTCCTTACCGGCTACGGTCTCCTGTACGATTCTGATCTGATCTCTATGTTCATCCGCCATTGATGATTCCTCGCTTTCAAAATTTCGTATTTATCTTCCTGATCCATTGATCAATTTAAGCGAATCAAGGAATCCCCCTGCCCCTGTAAAAAACAACAGGCAGCAGGTGGGACTTGCTTTATCCGCTTGACTATTCGATAAGCCGGATTTTTTTATATCCGGCTTACAATTTCCCTACATTAAATTTTACTATCTGCACATCTTAATGTCAATACAATTCTTCGAAAACAAGGCAAAAAACAACGTTTTTCAAAATTAAAATCCACAAAAAACAACATTCATTTTCATATCCAGTTCGAAAACCAGTCAGAATTTTGCTCAGAACTCAAACGCCTTCTTAATGCTGTCATAATGCAGAAATTTCCCCTCTGCGGCAAATGTCCTGATCTGCTCCAGGGTTGCAAACATATATCCGTCTGTCTCCTCTGTCTGAAGCTTCAGATCCTTATCCTCCACATCCATGACAAAACGGTACACATCCACAAAGTAATTATCTCCTTCCCCCGGATTCTCTCTTTTATATGTAAAAAGATATCCACCCTCTGCCTCACTGGCGTCCAGTCCAGTCTCCTCTTTCACCTCACGGAGTACTGCATCACGGGAAGCCTCTCCTGCCTGGGCTGCACCGCCGGAAACCTCCCACCAGCCCGGAGCCCAGGCTTTCGTCATCACACGCTTGGTAATAAGGAAGGTTTTGTCCGGTCTTGCTACCACACCTAAGACTGTCAGATGATACTCTCCGTCCTTTAAGCACCAGTCATTGCGCTTCATAGTACGTCCCGTTGGTTTCTTATCTGCATCGTAAATATCCCAGAATTCCATTTTATCTATCTCCTGTCTTTTTACAGAGCACGAAAATACGGTCTTACATTTGATCCGTTTCAGCCTGCCCGTTTCTCCGTTTTCTGTATCTTTTTTATTTGTTATGATAACACGTTAAAATCATATATGTAAACCCCTGGATCCGGTACCATTTTCCAGTTAGCGTTACTGTTCACTCCGTTCTCAGCAACACGCTTCGCGATGCACAGAATTTATGCTAATCGCATAAATTCGCGCGGTATGTCTCGGGTTTTCTGTGACCTTCGCTCACAAAAAACACCTCGCGGAATATTACCAGTGAATAGTAACTTACTGTTCACTTCGTTCTCAGTAACCAGTTAGCTTTCTACATCTGTTTTTTTCACATTATAAGTATGCAAGTATCTGCAGCCTGAAAGATAATTTATAGATTATTTTTATTGTATCGCTTGTATTATGAATTAGTTTTATAGTTTATTCTGTTATATAATTAACACAAGCAAACGATTCTATTTAAAATAACCAGGGAGGTTTTTCCAGATGAAGAATGATTATCCGCATATTTTTTCCCCATTAACCGTTAAAAATATGACTATCAAGAACCGTATTGTTATGATGCCGATGGGCACCAACTACGGTGAACAGAACGGCGAAATGAGTTTTCTTCATATCAATTATTATGAGCAGCGTGCAAAGGGTGGCACAGGTCTCATCATCGTAGAGAACGCAAGCATCGATTCCCCGCAGGGCTCCAACGGAACTACCCAGCTTCGCATCGATCATGACAACTATCTGCCACGTCTTTTCAAATTCTGTGAGAATATCCACAGATATGGAACAAAGATCGCGATCCAGATCAACCATGCAGGTGCTTCTGCAATTTCTTCCAGAATTAACATGCAGCCGGTTTCCGCATCTGACGTTCCATCCAAAGAAGGCGGCGAGATCCCGCGTCCTCTTTCCAAAGAAGAGATCCTTCACATCGTAAAGAAATACGGCGAGGCTGCAAAGCGTGCACAGACAGCCGGCTTTGACGCAGTAGAGATCCATGCAGGACACTCCTATCTGATCAGTCAGTTCCTGTCCCCGATCACAAACAAGCGTACAGATGAATTCGGCGGATCTGTTGAGAACCGTACCCGTTTCTGCCGCATGGTCATTGATGAGGTAAGAAAACAGGTAGGACCTTTCTTCCCGATCATGCTCCGTCTCAGTGCAGATGAGCTGATGGAGGGCGGAAATACACTGGAGGATACTCTGGAATACCTGGATTACCTTCAGGAAGAGGTTGATATCTTCGATGTTTCCTGTGGACTTAACGGTTCCATCCAGTACCAGATCGATGCAAATTATCTCCCGGACGGCTGGCGTTCCTATATGGCAAAGGCTGTAAGAGAAAAATTCAACAAACCATGTATCTCCATGGGTAATGTCCGTGACCCGAGGTTGCTGAGCGTATCCTGGCTGACGGTGACGCAGACCTGATCGGTATGGGCCGCGGTCTGATCGCAGACCCTGCATGGGTAAACAAGGTTGCCACAGGTCATGAGTGTGACCTCCGCAAATGTATCTCCTGTAATGTTGGCTGTGCCGGAAACCGTATCGGTGTAAACCGTCCGATCCGCTGTACTGTAAACCCATCTGTTCTTGAGGGCGATGTATATAAGAAAAAACATGTAAATAAAAACTGTAACGTGGTTGTTATCGGCGGCGGTACTGCCGGACTGGAAGCTGCCTGTACAGCCGCAGAGGTTGGCTGCAATACCTTCCTTCTGGAAAAAGGCAATGAGCTTGGCGGACTTGCATCTCTGATCTCAAAGATCCCTGCAAAGAACCGTCTGGCTGATTTCCCGCACTATCTCATGCATCGTGCAGAACAGCTTGATAACCTTTACATCTTTAAAAACACAGAAGGAACACCGGAAAACATCCGCAAATTCCATCCGAATATCATCGTAATCTCCACCGGCTCCGCTCCGCTTCTGCCTCCGATCGCAGGACTGAAGGATCGTATTGACAATGAAGACTATAATATTTATTCTATTCTTGGTATGATCAGCCACATTAATGATTTTCCGAAGGATCTGGAAGGCAAAAAGGTTGCTGTTGTAGGCGGCGGTGCTGTAGGTCTTGATGTTGTGGAATTCTTTGCTGACAGAAACGCAGACATCTCTATCGTTGAGATGATGGATCAGATCGGACGTGATCTTGACCCGGTAAGCAAAAATGACACAAAGACCATGATGAAAAAACACAATGTACATCAGCTTACAAAAACTGCTCTCCTTGAGGTTAAGGATTCTTCTTTCCTTGTCAGGGGCGAAGGTGAGCCTTATGAGCTTCCATTTGAGTACGGCTTCGTATGTCTCGGAATGAGAGCTCAGGGACAGCTTTACCAGAGCCTCACAGAGGAATTTTCTTCTGAGGATGTTGAGATCATGAACATCGGCGACAGCCAGAGAGCAAGACGAATCATTGACGGTACCCAGGAAGGACGCAATATCCTTACCATTCTTGAGCAGAAGGGATACCTTTAATATTTTTCCGCTATACCCTTTCCGGGAACATTTCAAACCTTCTACCGGAAAGTGTATATAAATCTGTTACAGTTCACCCGGTGATCCGTAACATAGTTTTTCCACGTCTTCCTCCCCCGCAGCCGTCCGGAGAATGTCCGCAGCTTCTTCAGATCTATGTGGCGGGAGGTTTAAAAAAGACAAATCTTCATCCAGATTTTACCAATGAGAGGAGTTATTACCATGTCAGAAAGAATCACAGGACATACCGAACTGATCGGTCTTATGGCATATCCGATCCGTCACTCCAGCTCTCCTGCCATGCAGAACGAGGCTTTCGCAAAGCTTGGCTATGATTATGCATACCTTGCATTTGAGGTTGGCGCAGACGAGATCGAGGATGCTGTAAAAGCCATCCGTACTCTGAAAATGAGAGGTTCCAACGTTTCCATGCCGAACAAAACTCTGGTAGGCCAGTACCTTGACGAGCTTTCACCGGCTGCAGAAATGTGCGGTGCTGTAAACACCATCGTTAATGATCATGGTCTTCTTACAGGCCATATCACAGACGGTATCGGATTTATGGCAGCACTGAAGGACAATAACATCGACGCCATCGGAAAGAAAATGACCATCGTAGGTGCAGGTGGTGCCGCAACTGCTATCGAGATTCAGGCAGCACTTGACGGTGTAGGCGAGATCGTGATCTTCAACCGCAAAGATGAATTCTGGGATCGTGCAGTATCTACAGTAGAAAAGATCAACACCAGAACTTCAAGCCATGCTGTTCTCTATGATCTGGCAGATCTTGACCAGCTGAAAAAAGAAATGTCTGACAGCTATATTTTCGTAAATGCAACAGGTGTTGGAATGAAACCACTGGAAGGTCAGTCCGTTGTTCCGGACAAGTCTTACTTCCGCCCGGAGCTTATCGTTGTTGACGTGCCTTACTCCCCTCTTGAAACTGCTATGCGTTCTATGGCAAAGGAAGTTGGCTGCAAGACAATGAACGGCCTTGGCATGATGCTTTTCCAGGGCTCCGCTGCATTTGAACTGTGGACCGGCGAACCGATGCCGATCGAACATATGAAAGAGATTCTTAACATCAGATACGACGACTAAACTGCTATCTGTTCCTGTCGTATCAGAAAGGACCATTATGAAAACAGTTCAGGTAAGAAATATCACACTCGGAGAGGGAAGACCGAAGATCTGTGTCCCGATCGTGGGACAGACAAAGGATGATATCCTCCTTGAGGCAGGGACCTTCGCAAGGATCCCCGTAGACGTTGTGGAATGGCGTGTTGACTGGTTTGAGGACGTTTTTGACACAGACAAGGTTCTGGATGTGGCAAAAGATCTCCAGACCGTTTTAAAGGACACTCCGATCCTCTTCACCTTCCGTACAGCAAAGGAAGGCGGAGAAAAAGCAATCTCCAATGAAGATTACAAAGCCCTCAACATGGCTGTCGCAAAAAGCGGCTATGTAGATCTCATTGATGTAGAAGCCTTCACAGGTGAGGAGATCGTAAAAAGCATGATTCGTGAAGCACACAGCTATGGCGTAAAGGTCATCGCTTCCAACCATGATTTTGACGCAACTCCTGAGAAGGATGAGATCGTGCGCCGTCTCTGCATGATGCAGGACTATGGTGCAGATATCCCCAAAATGGCTGTTATGCCAAGAAACAAACAGGACGTGCTTACACTCTTAAGTGCTACTCTGGAAATGTCCGAGCAGTTCGCCGACCGCCCGATCATTACCATGTCCATGGCAGGTACAGGTGTTGTCAGCCGTCTTACAGGCGAGACTTTTGGTTCCGCCCTTACCTTCGGTGCAGCTACAAAAGCTTCCGCACCGGGACAAATCAATGTCAACGAGCTTGAACGGGTTCTTGACATTATCCATAAAAGCCTGTGATCCTGTGACCTCCCATTGAAAGGATCTACAGTAGATTTTTTGTAACAGAACGTAAATTATAAACCAATTTTTAACCCCAATTGATGTAACAAATTTTTGCAATTTTAATCCCATAATAGCAAATCTATTAAAATAATAATTAAAAACAACAAATCTTATGCCAAAAGGAAGAAGTGTGCTGACCCATCCAGCACACTTCTTCCTTTTCTTTTTTATATCTTTGTTATTTCTCTGATCAATTTTTATCCTCGATCGCATTCTCCTCTTTCTTTCTCGGATTCCAGTTTGAAAGGAAGATATTCAGACCGAAGCCTACAGCCAGGGCCCATGCGGATGCCCATGCAGTTCCCTGGGTTGCAAGTACGGCTGCCATAACACCTGCGATCATCTTGTCACGGTCTGTTTTACAGTAATCCATACCGATCCTTGCGCAGACAAATGCCTGGAACATCAGAGTAATGGATGAACCGACTCCAAAGATCGGACGGAAGAAACTTACAACCGGAATGATCAGCACACTTAAAAACGTTGCGATACGGAAGGACGCCATACCACCGATCAAAGACTTCATAGCTTTCTTTCCCTCCTTGTAACGGATGGAAACAGATACTGTCATTCCAACCCATAACGGACCGGAAAGCGGCGGAAACGGGGCAATGATGGAGAGAATCAGGTTTCTGATACCACTGACCAGATTGGAACGGCTGGAATTGAAATCAATATATTCATCGTTTCTGGACTGGCGTGCCTCTGTAACCAGTGTCTCTGTGGTAACAAAATCACCAAATGCGATAACATAGCATACAAGTGCCAGCGGAAGCGCTTTGACAAACATGGAAACCGGCGGGATTCCAACACCAAAGATACTTACCTGGGAGATGATCTCTTTGAACTGCGGGATCTTGATAAAGGTTCCCAGCTCCAAACCAGGCGCATCCAGCTCTCCTACAAGAAGACCTACCACCATGGCGATCAGATACGGGAAAAGGTTTCCATACCTGGCAACAAGATCCAGAAATTTGTTGTTCTTTCTCTTCTCCTGATATTTATCTGAAAAGCTGATGAGGATCAGAAGACCTACACCGGCAACGATCGCCAGCGGATATTTGTGCATGTTGCCGCCCTCTCCCAGCTGTCCTGCCATAACCGTCACCGGCGCAGCAAGAAGGATACCACCCTTGACGGAATTTGGTACTGCATGGACGAATTTATCCGCAAGCTTGGTGATGCCCATAAATATGAACACAAGACCAACCAGCATCTGCAGGGCGATCATTGCCTGGATACGTTCTTTTCCCATAGGGAAACCTTCCAGGAATACGATAGTCAGCGGAAGGGTCGGTGTGATCCATCCCGGTACAACCGGATCACCAAGTAAGCTGTGTAGCATATACAGCATGGTCTCTATGATCACACAGCTCCATGCCAGCTCATAAGGCAGTCCCAGATACTGTTCAAGATACGGAACAGCCGCCAGTGCCGTAACTCCAAGGATCAGACCCTGGATAAACTCTACGGACTCTATTTTATAGTGAATAAACGGAAAACGAATCTGAAATGGCCCAAACGGAATGTAGGGCAGTTCGTTTTCTCTTCGCTGTCTTGCTGCACGTGCCATAACGATTCTCCTTTGTCATTTTTTTGCAAATACATATATAGTATCTTCTGTTTTGGAAGTTTGTTAATTAACAAACATTTTCAGTAACAGCAAAGTCCAATCCGGAAATTGTTTCCGAATTGGAACTTTGCCCTGCTCCGATTCAGTCATTTTCATCCAAATCGGAACAGTTATTCACATTTTTTCTTCTCAGGCTTCTTTTCCACGGTTCATCTTAACGAACAGTGCAAGAAGGATTCCAACGAATGTCACTGCCATATTGAGAAGCAGGATCATTCTCGGAGCACTGGTTCCGGCAGTCTTTGTAATGTAGCCAGCCAGTGTCAGAATGGTGTAGTTCGCAACGCTGGATGCGATCATGACCATGGATGTTGCAGTTCCCTTGTTCTCCGGGAAGAACTCAGCAGTTGTGGAAACAGCCAGCTGAAGCACACCGCCTGCGCCTGCAAAACCGATCACAAATCCACCGACAAGGCAGATGGTCGGATTCTGGATAAAGTAGCACAGTCCCAGCATGATGAAAGAGATCAGCGGATAAATGATCAGGATATTGATTTCCTTCAGTCCTTTTTTGATAAATACAGAGGAACACAGGATTGCTGCAAAGGTTCCTACTGCATAGAAGGACTGGATCTTGGAAGGATCACTTAAGTTATAAAGCTTTCCAAGCTCCTGGTTGCAGTTCAGCCACAGCATAAATGTGGAAGAGCTTGTGAATCCGATGAGGATTGCTGCAAGAGCTGCAGGAGTGATCTTTAATTTTGTTTTTTCTTTCTTTACTGTACCTTTCGCATTTCTCTCCGGGAATGGCAGGAACAGGATCAGGATTCCATCGATAAAGATCGCAGCACCTGCAACAATAAAGATGGTTCTGTAGGACATATTAGCCGCTGCTACAAATCCGATCAGGAAAGGAAGCAGGAACTGGCTGATACACATGGAGAATTTTGTAAACAGGTTCGCTACAGAAGGATTATTTACGTAAATCTCCATACATGTCGGGCTTACGCAGGTGTCCAGGAAGGAGTTTGCGATACCACCTACAATGGCAAAGGCGTAGGCAACTCCCATAGACGGAGCAAATGCGATTCCCATAAAATATGCTGCATAACAGATCACGCCGATGATTCCGCTTAATCTGCGTCCGAATTTGTCGGACAGGGGACCGGAAAACGGAAGTGAGATCAGTCTTCCAAGTCCAAGTGCGGCAATTACAGATACTACCATGCTGACATCCATGGTTCCATCACTTAAAGTCTTTGCTCCCCAGTGAGCCGCAAGCTCCGGCTTGTACTGGCCCATAATGGAAGCTCCGATTCCGTGGATGAAGTATGTAAAATACAGCGCGATAGAAGTAATCACTAAATTTTTCTTACCTGTCTGGCTCATTTTTCTTATTTCCCTTCGTTCTCAGACTGGAATTTCTGATACTCATCTGTTGGCATCTCAAGTCCTGTATACAGCTTATAGGACTCAGCTCCCTGCCACAGAAGCATTCCTTTTCCACCTACAGCAAGCTTCACGCCTGCTTCTTTTGCTTCTTTTACCATCTTTGTCTCTGCCGGATTGTATACACAATCAGCAACAACAAGATCCTTATGGAACATGGATTTGTCAACCAGTGTGATGTCATCGTGTGGTTTCATTCCTGCAAGTGTTCCGTTTGCAAGGATGTCTGCATTTGCGATCTCTTCTCTCAGTTTATCCTGATCATCAAGACAATATACGTTTACTTTGCAGTCCGGTACTTCTTTTGCAAGCTTCTCAGCAGTTCCTTTTGCTCTGTCAAGGAATGGATCGTTGGGATTAAAGATCGCGATAGATGCTGCTCCGTCAAGGGCACACTGTACAGTAAGGGCTGTAGCTGCTCCACCTGCTCCGAGGACTACCATCTTTTTACCCTTTACATCAACACCGTGCTCTTTTAAGTTGCGGACAAATCCGATACCATCTGTGATATGTCCAACAAGTTTTCCATCCTCATTTACGATTGTGTTTACAGCACCGATGATCTTTGCTGCCGGTGAAAGCTCGTCTACACACTGAGCTACTTTGTTTTTGCAAGGCATGGTTACGTTGCATCCTCTCATTTTGAACAGACGCATTGCATCAAGAGCTGCCGGAACCTGATCCTCTTTGATATCGAATGCCATGTAAGCATAATCCAGATTATGGTACTGGAAACTGAAGTTATACATAGCCGGTGATCCGGAATGTCCTACCGGGCTTCCGATCAGTGCAAGTAAACCAGTTGTTCCTTTAATTCTCTGTTCCATTTCTTTTTACCTCCTGCATTTCCCCCTGACAGACACCGGATTATTTTTCTCCGATGTCTGTCGGGCCATCTTTTTAATTTTTATACTGTCCATTTTACCGGATAGTTATTTTCTTTTGTATCAATACGATCAGCGATTGGCAGATCAGATCCTGGAAGCTACCTCATAAGCCTCTTTTGTTGCATCCAGTGCACGTCTTGCACGGATAGCATCTCCAATCACATGTGTCTCAGGCACAAGATCCTTGATCTTCTCCTCCAGAGGATTGTAGTTGCGGAATCCCATGGAAAGGATCACAGAATCATATCCTCTTGACTCGTGACGTACTCCGTCAGCTGTCTCGTATTCTACACCGTCTTCATAGAACTTGCATACCTTTGCTCCGGTGATCTCCCTGATTCCGTAATCCTCGAAATCCTTCATCAGATATACTCTGTGCTCGTGGATCACATCTGCACCTACGGTATCACGGAACTCGATAACAGTTACATCATGCTCCTGCTCGCCTAAGAATGCAGCTGTCTCGCATCCAACCATTCCACCGCCGACAACGAGAACCTTTTTGCCTGCTGCTCTCTTGCCATCCAGAAGGTCTGAGCCGTGGATGATAGCCGGATTATCGATTCCCTCGATTGGAAGGATCAAAGTCTTTGAACCGGTTGCGATGATCACACTGTCCGGCTTCTCTTCTTTGATAAGCTCCGGAGTTACCTCACAGTTCATCACGATCTTAACGCCATCCTTCTGGCAGCGATGGATGTAGCTGCGGATCATGTTTGTGATATCACCTTTTCCTGGCGGATATGCAGCAAGTCTCATGTTTCCGCCGAGAACATCTCCTGCCTCATAAAGTGTTACCTCATGGCCTCTCTCCTTTGCGATAAATGCGGCGGAAAGTCCTGCAACACCGCCACCGATAACCATAACCTTCTTCGGCTCTTCAGCTTTCTCAAGCGGCTCTGCCTCATGACCCAGGAACGGATTGGTCAGACAGCATACCGGATTTCCTGCATACATGTTTGCAACACAGCCCTGAAGACAGGCGATACAAGGAGTCATATCCTCAAGACGCTCTTCCTGTGCCTTCTTCGGCATAGCCGGATCTGCAAGGCTCTGACGTCCGAATGCTACAAGGTCTGCTCTTCCTTCTTTTACCATCAGCTCTGCGAACTGCGGCTCTGTATAACGTCCAACTGTGATCACCGGGATATTTACCGCACGTTTGATCTCCTCAACCTCTGCTGCGGAGAATCCACCGTGGATAACGGTCGGTGCCCACATAAACTCATCCTTGATATGAACAGCACGGGATACATGGAGCCCGTCCAGTCCACAGCTTTCCAGATATGCTGCGATCGCTGCACTGTCGTGAACATCAAGTCCACCTGGGACCTCGTCCGCACAGTTGATTCTTGCAAGAACTGCAATTTTTCCCTGTGTTGCTTTTTTAACCCTCCTCGATGATCAGACGGGAAAAACGCATACGGTTCTCAAAGCATCCGCCAAACTCATCAACTCTCTTGTTTGTTCTTGGAGAGAGGAAGGTACTTACCAGATAGCCGTGTGCCATATGGATCTCAACAGCATCTGCTCCTGCTTCCATTGCTCTTCTTGCAGCTTCTCCGTAGCCTTTGATCAGCTCGTAAACTTCCTCAGTTGTAAGCTGCTTCGGAATATCACGGCCGCACACTGACGGGATACTGGTTGCTGCTGTGATCGGTGCTCCTGCGTTCTTTGCATTTCCTTCAGGACCTGCATTCTGAAGCTGGATAGACACCTTTGCACCTTCTGCATGACATCCATCGATGACCTTGCGGAAGCTCTCGATAGTAGAGTCGTCATAAAGACATGGTTTACGCGGGCCGCCCTTTGCTCCCTTGTGAACTACAGTAGCCTCGATGGTGATCAGACCAAATCCGCCTTTTGCTCTTTCTCTGTAATATGCAGCGGACTGCTCACTCATTGTTCCGTCTGTGTTTGCAAAGTTATTTCCCATTGGAGGAACAACAAAACGGTTCTTTACTGTCATAGGACCGATCTCGATCGGCTGAAACATCGCATTGAATTTCATATGCGTTCTCCTTTCCTCTGAAACAATCTTTTTGTTTCTCTCACTGGAACGCCCTGTCACCGGTATGACGTCGGAAACAGGGGTTCGTCTGAAATATTAATTTCTTATATTAATTACAGTACTTCCGGCCAAGCCTCTTCCAGTACCTTCCTTGTGTTCTCATATGTATGTTTTGCAGCATACTCGATACCTTTTTCAAGGTTTGCATCGCTGATAACCTCTACGCCGATGGCATTTGGCTTAATGCCTTTTTCTTTGATCATTTTTACGAACGGCACAGTTGTTCCGATTCCTGTTCCAGGAGCAAGACGGTCATGCATGGACTCATCTCTTAAGATCGTTGTTGCATATGGTCTTTCCCATACATCGTTGATCTGGATGGATACGATCTTGTCTGCCGGGATTCCCTCAAGTACGGAAAGCTCGATCGGCTGGTTTGCTCTTACCCAGTGCCATGTATCAAGGATCAGCTTTGCATTCTCGCAGTCAGCAGCTTTTACAACAGCCCATCCTTTTTTCACATCCGGGATTCCGCTGTATGGCATTGGCTCAACACCGATGATGTATTTGCCTGCTCTGTGGCAAAGCTCACGAAGCTTCTGTGCTGTGTACTCTACGGAATAGTTCTCCATCAGTCCGCAGTTAATCTGTTTCACGTTAAATAATTCACACATATGGAAACAGAGCTGTTCTTTATATTTCTGCTCATAGGAACGATGCTCCTCTGCCCACTGCACGATGTACTCAACCTCTGTTACCTTCATGTCATATTTATCCAGGATTGCCAGGATATCCTTATCGAAAAGTCCCTCATTCAGGGCATCTACGTAGGTTTCCGCTCTCAGGCCGATTCCCTCATAGCCAGCCTCTTTGGCAGCTTTTACACGGTCCTCAAATTTGCACTGATCCCCAAGTGTCCAGGAACTGATTGTAATTGGAAATTCTTTTGACATGGTAATTCCTCCTGAAAATATAAATAATTTTTTTGGTTTTTTTTAAATTATTTTGTATCTTTTTTCTATAAGCATTATATAACTTTGTTAAATACAAAACAAATTGATTGTACCAGGAGAATTCATAGATTTTATCAATATATCATGTTATACTATATAAAACATATTCAGCCGTATTGCCGCCGTCACTGCATACGGCCCGGCAAATCTCTTATGTCTGTCCGACTTACCGGGGATCTGTCCGAAGCAAAACATTCAGATAAACTTACGAAAGGAGTATTGAAAAATGAATCTGTATCATCTTCGCTATTTCGTGACACTGGCTCATCTGGAACATTATACAAAAGCTGCGGATGTTCTGGCCATCACACAGCCCAGCCTAAGTCACGCGATCTCTTCTCTGGAGGAAGAGCTTGGAGTGAAATTATTTGAAAAAAACGGACGGAATGTTTCTCTCACCAAATATGGCAAGTCTTTTCTGGAGGATGTGGAACAAACCCTGAACCGGCTGGATTCCTCTGTAAACGGTCTCCAGCTTGCAGGAAAGGGAGAAGGACAGATCGATGTGGCTTTTCTCAGAACTCTGGGTGTTGACTTTATGCCGAAGATCATCCGTAGCTTTCTTAATGCCAACAAAGAAAAAAAGATCAATTTCAATCTGTTCTGTGATAAGGTGCTTACCGGTGATATCCTCACCGGACTGAAAGAGAAAAAATACGATATCGGCTTCTGTTCCAAATTTGACGACGAACCGCTGATCGAATTTATTCCGGTTGCCAAGCAGGATCTGGTCGTCATCGTTCCACCGGAACATCCTCTTGCTGAGAAATCCGAGATACATCTGGAGGAAACGCTTCCATACAGGCAGATCATCTTCAAGAAGCGAAGCGGCCTGCGCCAGATCATTGACCAGCTGTTTAAGAGCATCGGCCAGTACCCGGATGTTGCTTTTGAGATTGATGAGGATCAGGTTGCCGCAGGGTTTGTTGCCAATGACTTCGGCATCTGCATTGCCCCGGATATCCCTATCCTTCATTCTCTGGATCTTAAGATCCTGCCTCTTGTTTCACCAAGCTGGCAGAGAAATTTTTATATGGCCATGCTGAAAGATGTTTATCATCCGCCGGTTGTGGAATCGTTTAAGAAGTTTGTGATCGAGACTACCTCAAAAGAAATCTTTTATAAGACCAATTAAGCGGACGGCAGATCAGTCATCTGCTGTCCGAAAGTTTCATTATCAAATGGATATTTACGATTTGTATTCGATAATAAAAGGACAACTGCCTGATTCCCGCCTTATCTCTGTACGGTTTATCGGACATCTGTCCTTTTTTATATGTAAAAAATATTCTGCTTTATGATCAGCGATTATTTATTCGCATCTGTCTCACGAAGTCTGTGGATCAGCTCCTCACAGATCTCAAGTTCACTCTTTCCGTCTGTCTGGATCACGATGTCTGCTGCTGCCTCGTATTTCGCACGACGCTTCTCCAACAGGTCAGCGATAAATGAAACATTTTTGTTGTTCTCAAGTAACGGACGGTCATGATTATCCTTTACACGTTCCAGAATAGTTTCCGGCTTTGCAGTAAGGAGTACGACACGGCCATTTTTTTTCATCTCAGCAACATTGCGCTCCCGCATCGGGACACCACCGCCACAGGATACTACAACATTAGATCTGGACTGCATCTCAATGAGAAGGTTGGTCTCAAGCTCACGGAAATACTCTTCTCCGTAAGTCTCAAAGATATCGGAAATGCTCATTCCCTGTCTCTCCACGATACACTGATCCATCTCAACTACATCCATGGCCAGTGCATTCTTCAGGTAGTCAGAAATTGTAGATTTACCTGCGCCCATGAATCCGATAAGGAAAATGTTGTAATTAAAGAGATTTCTGGACTGGATTCTCTTACTGTTCTGTGTGATGCTTGCAAAAACATCGTTTACTTCTTTCTTGTGGCGTCTGCCTTCCATTCTGGCTTCCAGCCATCCCTTCTGCTTCGCCTCCTGCTCCGGCTGCAGTACAGGAAGATCATGAGCTTCCTTGTATACCATGATGTCCTCAACGATTCTGTTTCTCATAAGCAGTGCATCCAGGATGATCTCATCGCACTGTCCAAGGCTCTCTCTTAATACTTCTAACTGGTTCATAATGTCTCCTTTACTTCGTTCATTTTATCACGGATTTCCGTCATCGCTTTATCACTTTAAACTAAGTGTCTGTTCTTATTATACCAACTGGCCATTTTTATCTCAACCTAAACTTTCATTGAATTTATACATGTGATCTATAGATTATTTTTATGGTTTTTAGTAATCACTCCTGGATCTGTGTTCAAAAAAATCTCCACCTCATTACAGAAGCAGAGATTTTTCATGAGAATTTTTTCACAGAGATTCTACTGTAGCACTTCATAGATCCGGTAATGCCTGAAGATATAATCCCTGAACTGCTCCACAAGAGATCCCTGATACCTGTTTTTCAGCATTCCCATATATATGTAACGGCGATAATGAAGATTCTCAATATTCAGGATCTCCACAGGCAAGGTATGGATCACCGGCACATCCGGCACGATTCCCACACCAAAACCTTCTGCCACCATTCCTGCAAGTGCACCATCCTCTTCCACTTCAAAAACAGTTTCCGGTACGATCCCCTCTTTTTCAAAAAGCTCCCGTACCACAAAATACAATCCGCTGGTAGGAGTAAAAGTCACCTGTGGATATTGTCCCAATTCTTCTATTGTCACTGTATTTCTGCCTGCCAGGGCATGGTTCTCCGGCACTACAGCCACCAGCTTTTCTTCCGCTACCGGCACAAAGCTGATTTCTTTTTCTCCTTCAGCACGGGAACAGAAAATCACATCAAACTTTTCCTCCTTCAGCCCCCGGATCAGTGTTCCTGTAGCTGCATTCTGGAAATGGAAATCAACCTTTTTTCCTTCCTGCTCATTCAGAAACCCGCGGACAAGCTCCGGGATAAACCGGCGTCCCTGGGTATGGATGTACCCGATGGAAATACTTCCTCCCGGAATTCTTGCCGCTTCCTGTATTCTCTCCACCCCAAGATTCAGGATATGTAAGGAGTCCTGCACATATTTCAGAAACATTTCCCCGTATTTGGTCATGGTCACATTTCTTCCGTGACGCTCAAAAAGGGGAACCTTAAGCTCCTTTTCAAGGTTGGAAATCGCATGACTCAGACTTGGCTGCGTAATATCCAGCCTCTTGGCTGCTCTGGTATAATTTTCGATCTGGGCAAGAGTCACAAAATATGTGAGCTGATTTAAGTTCATATGTCAAAAAATCCTTTCTTTCCTCCGCATAAAAAACTCTGCATACATCTTCAGGATAATATGCAGATATCCGCATTAAAGCAAACTACGCATTATACTCCCAGACTGAGCAGTTGTTTACCTGCTGCAAGCCGCTCATAAAACTGCTCATAAAAATCCCGCTTCTCATCATAAGGCTTCCGGTAAAACTGGTTCACCACATACATGTTCAGATTTCGGATCAGATCACTGTCCTCGCTCTCATAGAGAACTTCCTGGACATCCAGAAGAAAATAATGCCAGTCGCAGACAAATTTTTCATAATTTTTGAAATCCGGTGTATCTACCATTTCCGGACCTTGATCTTACTGCGGCTGGTCTTTTTGCACTCGTGGATCTGAAGAATGTATTTAAAGCTGCCGTCCTCATAGTATCTTCCCAGCGGAAACAATCGGCAGAAGCCCGGACGGAAGCTGTGAATGGAGCACCGTCCGTTTCCATCCAGAAATATGCAGCGTTCATCTGCTCCTGTCATCTTAAGATGCGGCAAAATATTCCCGTCTGTAACGCCAAGCTCAATTTTTCCTGCAAGTAGCTGATCCGGGCTTAAATGAAGTCCCTGGCTTAAACGCCATACATCCAGAGGATCCAGCACAACAGAATCCCCCATTCCCGTACAGCAGTCAAAACATCCCTTGCAGTCCTGGCAGTCTGCTTTTACCATGTCATTTGCTTCGTATAAACGGCCGTCGGAAATCTCCTCCAGCGTAACTTCCCGCCGCATTACACCAGGTCTCCAGTCCCGTTACTCCCCAGTCTTCAGCAAGACTCTTCAAACCATCCAGGATCTCTTCTCTGGAATAATCATGGTCATCCAGATAATCACCGTCCATATCATTGAGATAAAGATAAAATGTAAGGGCAAGTTCCAGATATTCCGGATCATCATCCTCCATGTTCATAAGAAGCTCGTTCTCTGCCCCGTTGATATCTCCCTCGTCTGCCAGTCCTATGATTTTTGAAAAAAGCTGATCTGCTTCCGTATAATCTACTTCTGCTGCCGGAAGTGTATACTGCGGCATATCTCCCTGAAGAAGAAGTCTTGTGATCAATCTTGCTATATCCTGAATGTTTCCTGACATTCTGTCATCCTGTAATCCCATATCCGAATCCTCTCTTTCTGCTGTCCTGCATGCATGCACCTGATCACACTATTCCGGAATTGCCGGCGCTTTTCAGGCTTCGACTGCTGTTTCGTGAACATGCTCTATCTGTTATCTAATCCAGTTTAATCCCGGACAATGCCTGTGCAAATGCGTTATTCACCGGCTCATTGGCCTCTTTCTGCTGCTTCTTAAGATAGCGCTGCACATCCTTTTTATTAACACCTGCACCTTCCCTGGCTCTTCTTGCCTGGAAAGAGGAAAGTTTCTCTTTATATCCGCACCTGCACACAAAGGTCTCTTCTTTTCCTTTCAGAAGCATCTCCATACGCTTGTGGCATTTCGGGCAGCGCGCATTGGTTGTCCTAGAAACAGTCTCCCTGTATCCGCACTCTCTGTCCTCACACACCAGCATACTGGCATTTTTTCCGTTAACTGCAAGAAGATGTTTGCCGCAGTTCGGACATTTCTTGTTTGTCATATTATCATGGCGGAAAGTTCCCTGTCCACTCTTGATCTCATCTACGATCTCGCAGGCATACTCACGGATTCCTGTGAGGAATTTATCCTGACGGAGTTTTCCGCAGGCAATATCGGAAAGCTTCATCTCCCAGTCAGCTGTAAGCTCAGGTTTTTTCAGATCTTCAGGCACAAGTTCCAGAAGCTGTTTCGCTTTGGACGTGATATATATATCATTTCCTCTTTTTTCCATCATAAAACTGTTAAAAAGCTTCTCAATGATATCAGCTCTTGTTGCAACAGTTCCAAGTCCGCCTGTCTCCCCCAATGTTCTGGCAGCCTTTTTGTCGTGGCTCTCCATAAAATGAACCGGATTCTCCATAGCGCCAAGAAGGGTGGCTTCTGTAAATCTTGCCGGCGGTTTCGTTTTTCCGTTAGTAAGTGAAGCTGATTCCACTGTAAGGTTTTCTCCTTCTTTCAGCTCCGGAAGCTTCTGATCTTTCAGCTTTTCCCGGGAATCATCCTCCTCGTCGTCCTGCCAGCCGCCTTCGTATACTTCTCTCCATCCTGCACTTTTCACAATACGTCCGCTTGCTGCAAAAGTCTCTCCTGCTGCTGTTCCTTCCATACTTACCTGCTCGAATACAGCCGGCGGATACAGCACGCTTAAAAACCTCCGCACGACCATATCATAGATCTTTCGTTCTTCATTGGTCATATGGTCCAGCTGTACAAACTGTTCTGTAGGAATGATCGCATGATGGTCGCTGACCTTCTTATCGTCTACAAAACCTGCATTGGCCTGGATCGGCTTATTGGCAAGTGCTCCCGCAAGTTTCCGGTAAGGACCTGTTCCGCATGCCTGGAGACGCTCCTTAATAGTAGGAACCACATCTTTTCCTATATATCTGGAATCAGTTCGCGGATAGGTAAGTACCTTATGGTTCTCATACAGTCTCTGCATGATATTTAAGGTTTCCTTTGCGGAAAATCCATATTTCTGATTGGCTTCTCTCTGAAGTGTTGTCAGATCATAGAGTCCCGGCGAAAACGTTTTCTTCGGTTTTCTGGATACTTTGGTTACTGTGAAGCTGCTTTTTCCTGCTTTCGCCTGGATCTCCTGTGCACGTTCTTTCTTAAAGGTCCGGAGGCTTCCGCTCTTTTTGTCTCTCCATGTCCAGCACACATTCCCTGCCTGTAAGGTAATCCCGTAATAATCTTCCGGCCTGAATTCCCGTATCTCCTGCTCTCGCCTTGCGATCATGGCAAGTGTCGGTGTCTGCACCCGTCCACAGGAAAGCTGTGCATTATATTTGCAGGTCAGTGCTCTTGTTCCATTCATTCCAACCAGCCAGTCTGCCTCCGCCCTCGCCTGTGCAGCACGGTAGAGATTATCATAATCATGACCATTCTTAAGGTGTGCGAATCCATCTCTGATCGCCTTATCCGTTACAGATGAGATCCACAGACGTTTGATAGGTTTATGGCAGTCTGCCTTGGCAAGAATCCATCTGGCAACCAGTTCTCCCTCACGGCCTGCATCTGTGGCAATGATGATCTCTCCGATATCCTTCCTGTAAAGCTGTGTCTTCACTGCATTATACTGCCTGGATGTCTGGCGGATCACCACCAGTTTCATCTTCTCAGGCATCATGGGAAGGGTTGCAAGCTCCCATTTCGTATATTTTTTATCGTATTCTTCCGGATCAGCCAGTGTTACCAGATGGCCCAGTGCCCAGGTTACTACATAATCCTTCCCCTCAAGGGTTCCGTTCCCTTTCTGATTACAGTGGAGAACTCTGGCGATATCTCTGGCAACGGATGGCTTCTCCGCGATAACTAATGATTTCATATTTTATATTTCACCTCTTGCTCTTTAAAGCATTTTTCAGATATGCTTCAGGGTTCACCTATTATAGCATGAAAAAAGCACTTCGTCCAGAAAAGTGCCGTGGCCTTTTTTCCGTCGAAATGCTCTTTTTTTATTTCCTGTTATGCAGTTTTTCCGCTGATCTTATATCCTACTCCCCGGATGGTTTCCACCATATCTCCGGCTGTGCCAAGCTTCTGGCGAAGGGTTCGTATATGCACATCCACAGTTCTGCTCTCTCCATCGAACTCATATCCCCAGATCTGATTAAGAAGCTGAGTCCTGGATAGCACTGTGCCGCTGTTTTTTAAAAGAAGACAAAGCATTTCATATTCTTTTAAAGTCAGGTTCACAGGTTCTCTGTCAACTGTCACCTCATGTCTTCCCGGGCATACATAAAGATTGCCCATCCGGTATTCTTCAGCTCCGTTATCCTCGGATCTTCTAAGCAGTGCCCGAACTCTGGAGATCAGCTCCATCATACGGAAAGGCTTCGGAATATAATCGTCTGCTCCGCTGTCCAGCCCCACCACTGTATCAAATTCGCTGCCTTTCGCAGTGAGCATGATCACCGGAAGCTTCCGCACATCAGGACGGATCCGGATCTTTTTAAGAATGGAAAGGCCGTCCTCCTCCGGAAGCATAATGTCCAGAAGTACCAGTGACGGCAGCTCCTTTTCCATTGCTTTCCAGAAAAGTGAAGGCCGCTCAAACCCCTGAGCCTCAAGGCCCTGACTGTTTAGCGTGTATACAACAAGTTCGCGGATGCTCTCGTCATCCTCTACCAGATATATCATAATTTTCCTCCGAATCTTTTTTCTTTCACTGTTTCCCAGTATAATTTTTCTTGGTAAAATCCATGCGTGGAAAATCGTTAAATTTATGTAAAATATAGAATTCTTTAAGAATTTTTAATTTGTAAAACGCTGTCTTCAATGTTATGATAAAGCTGACAGCAGTTTGGAGGTTTTCATATGTATTCTTTTATTGTGAATCCCAATTCAAGATCGGGCCAGGGACGTGAGATCTGGAACCATCTTCGCAGCATCATGGAGAGTCGTGGGATTTCATATCAGTATTTTCTCACAGAGTATGTGGGACACGCTACAGAATTTGCACGTAAGATCAGTGCATCAGGAACACCTGATGATCCGGTGACACTGATCACAGTTGGCGGTGATGGAACTATTTACGAAGTACTTACAGGGATTGAAGATCTGGACAATGTGATCTTCGGCTTCATCCCCACCGGTTCAGGCAATGATTTCTGCCGGAGCATGGGCCTCCCCAGCAACCCGGAAGAGGCACTTTTCGCCATATTAAATAAAGAACGTATCGTTCCTATGGATGTTCCAAAGATCCAGCTTGGAGCACATGCCTACCGTTTCGGAATCAGTGCGGGAATGGGTTACGATGCAGCGATATGTCAGGAAGTGCTAATCACCCCTGGCAAAAAATTTCTCAACCGTCTTCACCTTGGAAAACTTACCTATCTTATGGTAGCACTGAAGCAGTTTCTGTTTCTTACTCCTTCCACTGTCACAGTACGGACAGATACAGAAGGTGAGCAGACATTCCCAAAGACCTGGTTTGCGACTGCAATGAACCAGAAATATGAAGGCGGGGGTTTTAAATTCTGCCCGGATGCCAAACCGGATGACGGCCTCTTGGATGTGATCGTTATTGCAGGCATTTCCAAATTTAAAATGTTGCTCTGTCTGCCCAGTGCATTGTGGGGCGGGCATACAGGCATCAAAGGAGTACATATTTTTAAATGCAGGGACGTACATATTAGAAGTGACCATCCTCTTCCTGTGCATAAAGACGGAGAATCCGGCGGAATCCAGCGTGAATTTTCTGTGACCATAGAAAAGAAACCTTTAAAAATCATAATGCCTGTGTTATAGTAGCAGGTGGATACTTAACAAACCGAATCGTAAACAATCCGACTAATGAGCTGCACCCGGACATACTTCAAGAAAGGAAGCGTTATGTTGAGTAAGATAAAAAAATACAGGCACGGTTTTGTGATCCTCAGTTATTTTATCGTATATCTTATCCTGTTTAATTATCTGGAACAGCGGCCTGTACATTCCTACCACATTGTACATACTGTTTTTGACGATATGATCCCGTTCTGTGAGATCTTTATTATACCGTACCTTCTGTGGTTTCCATATGTGATCCTCACAGTTGCATATTTTCTGTTCCTCAATAAGAATAAGAGGGAATATTTTCAGCTGATCTTTAACCTGATGATGGGAATGACTGTTTTTCTTGTAGTCTCCTATGTCTACCCGAATATCCAGTATCTCCGTCCGGCTGTATTCCCACGTAATAACATACTTACGCAGCTTGTCGCATGTATCTACCGTTCCGATACACCGACTAATATCCTGCCAAGCATCCATGTGTTCAACTCACTGGCAGTTTATTTTGCCATCCGCCACTGCCAGGCATTAAAGAATAAGAAGTGGATCCAGATAGGATCTCTGATCCTGTCCACTCTCATTGTTCTTTCAACCATGTTCATCAAACAGCATTCTGTAATTGATGTATGTCTTGGAACAACACTGGCACTGTTCGGACACCTTCTCTTCTATCCGCAGAGAGTAGAAGAATATGATGAGCAGCGTGCCATGAGCCAGATCCATAAGAAGAACAGGAAGCAGAATCTGGAACAGAATTTATAATTCATCCCTGATAAAAACAGCTCCGAAGCTGGAATTTCATTATCTGATATGGATTCCAGATCCGGAGCTATTTTTATGATAATATAACTTCAGGTCCTGTCCGCAGCAGACAGAACCTGAGTCATCTTTTTGTATTCCCGATTTAGTTAAATCCATAGAACTTCTGGCAGATCTTATATGCTGCCACGAACATCTTTCTTCCGCCCCTTCCAGGAAGGTTGGATACTCTTCCAAAAAGACTTCTCCTCAGTTTTCGGTAAAGTCCCATATTCTGATTTTTAATGTAATCCTGAAGTTCCTGTCTCTTGTCCAGACATTCCTGTGTGCCGGCTCTTACCAACATAATAGAAGAAACTGTTGTAATAATATCCAGATAACTGAACATGTACATGCGAAGCCTGCGGTTGCTTACGCTGGCTTTCAGATATGCATCTACCATCAGCTTGTTTACACGTATCTGCTGATCGATTCTCTTGATCATGACCTTCTCATTGACAGACTGATCATCTCTTCCGATAAAATATCTGTAGAAGTTCACATCCAGATAATAAAGATTCTTCACATACGGAAGAGGTTCAAAAGCAAACAGGTTATCTACATAAAATGTATGCTTCGGAAGCTCCATTCCACAGTCGTGGAGAAGTTTCGTTCTGTAGATCATGGAGTGCATCAGAAGGTACTGACCTTTTTTCATATGGCGCACTTCGTCCCATCCAAAAATCTGATTCGTCGGGAAACAGTGCCTGTACTGCATGACTTTCTTGCGGGTCGCTCCCTGTTTCTCATAGACAAAATTGCTGATCAGAAGATCTACTGTTTCCGCTCCACGTGTCAGCTCATAAAGAGTCTTAAGGATCTCATAATATGCATCCTGATTTACCCAGTCATCACTGTCAACAACCTTGAAATAGAGACCTGTGGCATTACGGATTCCGGTATTTACCGCCTGTCCGTGTCCTCCGTTCTCCTGATGGATTGCCTTGACGATGGTCGGATATTTTGCTGCATAATCGTCTGCGATCTCAGCGGTACGGTCGC
This sequence comes from Ruminococcus sp. AF46-10NS, assembly GCF_003474435.1. Classification (GTDB taxonomy): domain Bacteria; phylum Bacillota; class Clostridia; order Lachnospirales; family Lachnospiraceae; genus Blautia_A. The sequence goes on along the minus strand of NZ_QRNF01000011.1, from coordinate 32,562 downwards.
TGGATCCGTCATCTACGATGATGATCTCCACTTCTTCTCCTCCGATCAGCAGAGAATTGATACATTTTGACATATAAGCCTCTGAATTATAGCATGGAATTGCTACGCTCAAAAGTTTCATGGGTTTTCCTCCTTCATGTATTTCGTGTATGCGCTAAACGCAGATGGGATTGCATATTTTCTGTCGGATTCTTTTTTTTCTACAAAAAGAAATTCCTGATGTCTGGCCTCTTCCAGTGACGCTACTGCAATGCGGTAAGCACACATTCTCCACTCAATGTGGGAAAAAATATGCTTTGCATCAGGCAATGGTTCGATGCGGAGAGGTTCCAGACCGATATTCTTTACCTGTGTGAGAGCTTCTTTCTGTGTCAGATGACCTTCCATATTGGGAATCTCGTAAAGTCCTGCCAGAAGCCCTTCCGGCGGCCGTCTCCGGATTGCAGTTGCTGTACCATCCTGTATTACAAGAACTGTACGGTTTTCCACTTTTCTGGCCTTCTTTGGAGCTTTTACAGGAAGTTCTTCCATAGTTCCGTGTTTCCTTGCCAGACAGAATTCACCAAGAGGACATACCTCACATTTCGCCTTTCCGTTTGGCACACAGACCACCGCACCGATCTCCATCACAGCCTGGTTAAAATCTCCCGGTCTGTCACCCGGCATGATCTCTTTCAGCTGGTCTTCCACGGATTTCCGCACGGACTGCTTCATGATATCTTCCCGGCTCTCTGTAAGCCTTGAATATACACGGAGAACATTGCCGTCCACTGCCGGAACTTTATGTCCATATGCAATGGAAGAAATAGCTCCTGCCGTATATCTCCCTATTCCTCTTAACGAGAGAAGTGTTTCAAAATCTTCAGGTATCTTTCCGTTATATTTTTCCATCACCTGGATAGCTGCTTTCTGCATGTTGCGGACTCTGCTGTAATAACCAAGCCCTTCCCATAGTTTCACGATGCGTTCCTCTGGTGCTGCTGCAAGACTTGCCACATCCGGCAGTTCCCGGATAAAACGCTGGAAATATGGTTTCACAGCTTCTACTCTTGTCTGCTGGAGCATGATCTCCGATACCCAGGTGTAGTAAGCATTGTTTTTATCTCGCCATGGAAGGGTTCTCTTGTTCTTATCGTACCATTTCAGAAGGGGCTGTGCAATATTTTCAAGCATGTGTATTCCTCTCTGTTCCTGTCTCAGTTGCTGTCCGCTCCGTGTCCGGCAGCACGCTTTGCGATTCACGCAATTTATGCTGATCGCATAGATTCGCGCTGTATGTATCTTCCAGATTCACCGGCACGGGATCACAGATCTCCATGGAATCTTCTGTAATGGCACAGTCATAAGCCAGGATATGAACACCTGCCGCAGCTGCTTTCCTCAGAGTTTCCCCAAATTCCGGATGTGTCTCCCAGTTTGGTTCAAAATATTTCACATCTTTCATCTGGATCACCAGGAGAAGATAAGCTTCATAACCATCTCTTCCTGCGCGAATCAGTTCTTCCAGATGCTTGACCCCGCGAATTGTAGGTGCGTCCGGAAAACGGACAATATTTTTTTCCTCAAGGGTGACACCTTTTACCTCGATAAAAGCCTTCCGTTCCAGCGATTCCACATAAAGATCAAATCTGGAATTCCCGTAAGTCTTCTCCCTCTGTACAGTAACTTTTTCCCGGAAAAGATTCCCGGCTGCTATCCATTCCGCTGCTGCTGCATTTGGTGCCTGGGAATCCATATTGATCCAGCGGCCTTCTTTATTTACACAGATCAGATCATATTTCGTCTTTCTGGCTGGATTATCATTCTTTTCCAGGATGACTTCCACATCCGGAACAAGAAGTTCCCTGCACCTGCCAGTGTTCTTAACGTGGACAGTCTCCAGCTTATCGCCGATCCTGACATGGGCGATAAAGCGGTTAGGTCTGTCCTTAAAAATACCTCTGACCGTATTTTTATATTTCATATTGTTTACCTCGCATTTCCTACTATAACATAAAATCCCCAAAAAGGCAGTTGCTTTTTCATCTTTTCTCCTATAAAATTATATTTGTATACACTTTTATTGGGAGGTTTTTTTAATGGACAGCATCATTTTTGACGTTGACGGTACACTCTGGGATTCCACAGAGATCGTGGCTGAAGCCTGGAGTAATTATCTTACAAATACGGAACACATGGATACAGACGTAAGTTCCAGACGTCTGATGGGACTTTTCGGGCAGTTGCTTCCGGATATTGCGAAAGCACTTTTCCCGGAATTGCCGGAATCTGAGCAGCTTCGTATCATTGATGGCTGCTGCCAGGATGAGCACGAAGCCCTGCTTCGCAAATGCGCGCCACTGTATCCTCAGCTTGAGGAAACGCTGGATACACTTTCGCATCGTTTTCCTCTTTTTATTGTCAGCAACTGTCAGGCAGGATATATTGAAGTATTCCTGAAATCTACCGGTTTCGGCCATTACTTTAAAGGCCACCTCTGCCCTGGTGATACAGGAATGGCCAAGGCTGACAATATCATGAAGATCCGTGATGATTTTAACTTAAAAGATCCTGTATATGTGGGTGATACACTGGGAGATTTCAACGCCTGCCGCAAGGCGAGAGTTCCTTTTATTTTCGCAGAATACGGTTTCGGAGCAGTGGAATATCCTGACTACCGGATCTCTGCTCCGGCTGACCTTATGGAGGTTTGCAGATAGCCATGAAAAAAAATAAATCAATTGACCTTACTTCAGGCCCGATCCTTAAGACTCTGGCTGAGCTGGCCCTGCCGATCATGGCGTCTTCCCTCCTGGGAACTGCTATAACATCACAGATATGGCCTGGATCGGCCTCCTTGGTTCCAAAGCTGTTGCAGGTGTGGGTGTTGGCGGTATGTACGTCTGGCTCTCCCAGGGCCTTGTAGCCCTTCCGCGAATGGGCGGACAGGTTAATACAGCCCAGGCCTGCGGACGGAAAGACTATGAAGAAGCCCGTTCCTATGCGGCCAGTGCACTGCAGATCACCATTTTATTCGGACTTCTTTTTGCGGCTGTCTGTCTTATATTTCTTGATCCGCTGATCGGATTTTTCAACCTGACAGACGCAGAAACTTATACAGCTGCCAGAGCTTACATGCTGATCACCTGCGGTCTGATCATTTTTTCCTTCCTGAACCTGACACTGACCGGACTTTTTACAGCACAGGGCGATTCCAGAGCTCCTCTTATAGCTAATTTTCTTGGTCTTGTGGGAAATATGATCCTGGATCCTCTCCTGATCCTTGGTGCAGGACCTTTCCCAAGACTTGAACTGCAGGCGCTGCTGTTGCAACTGTAACTGCGCAGATTCTTGTTTTCACTGTGCTTGTATTCCAGATCTTTACATCCAGGCTGGAACCAAATATTCTCCGGAATGCGAAGCTTTTTTCACGTTATTCCGGAAAATTTTATAAAAACATCTTCCGCATTGGTTTTCCAACAGCCATTCAGAGCATGATCTACTGCATGATCTCCATGATCCTCACAAGAATGGTTTCTGCATTCGGCGCAGCTGCCATTGCAACCCAGCGTGTGGGCGGACAGATTGAGTCTGTATCCTGGAACACTGCGGATGGCTTTGCCTCTGCCCTGAATGCTTTTACTGCACAGAATTACGGTGCAAAGAAACACGATCGTATCCGCCATGGCTACAACATTTCCTTTGGTATTCTCGCTATATGGGGACTGATCATAACCGCTTCGTTTGTGCTCCTTCCGAAGCCTATTGCAGGGCTGTTTTTCCATGATAATGAATCCCTGTCGATTGCGGTGAACTACCTGGTTATCATTGGTTTCAGCGAAGCATTTATGGCTATTGAGCTGATGACCATCGGCGCACTCTCAGGACTTGGAATGACCAAACTTTGCAGTGTTATCAGTATCATACTCACAGGATCAAGAATTCCGCTGGCTATGTTCCTCAGCCACGCAGGAATGGGACTTGACGGTATCTGGTGGGCACTTTCCCTTACTTCTATTGTGAAGGGTATTGTGTTTACGCTGACTTTCCGGCACACCAGCCGGACTAAATTACAGTAAACTTTTAGTCAGGCGGATAAAGGCATCCGCATTCGTTACGCAGTTTTACACCGGATAATTGTTTCGCAGTTGATTCAGTTAAACATGTTTCCTATGATATAAAAAAACGCTCCTCTATATTTCCTCTGATATATGATCAACATATAACAGCATCGAAATATAGACAGAGCGTTTTTTCTTTATACATCAGATATTATTTATGGCATTTCGTCTTAAGCAAAAACACGAACACTGCCAGTATCACAAACAGCACAACAACATAAACGATCTTCGCTGTCACAGATGTTGTGAATGCATCGATTCCTGTTGCGATTCCGATAAGGAGCATACAGATTCCGGAAACTTTTTCCATCTTTTTCTCATCGTATTTCCTGCTTCTGGCCTGGGTGTTGCCGCCTTTCATAAACACAGCACCATGTCCTGTAAGAAGCATTACTCCGATAACAAGTGCTGCAATGGCAAGTATGTAGCTGAATGTTTCATCCATCATGATTATTTTCCTCCTGATAAATAACAGGAGCCCCGCATCGGATCACCGGCTGGCTCCTGTCTGATTTCTTCTTGCTACTGATCATTAATAAAAACAGATGATCGGAACATCATACTGAATGATGTTATAAAGCTCTCCGGCCTTGTCCGGAGGCATATTGATACATCCGTGTGAACCGCCTGTAAGATATCTGTCTCCACCAAAATACGGCTGCCAGTCTGCATCATGGAATCCGATTCCTCCATTAAACGGCATCCAGTATGTTACCGGCTGCTCATAGGAATAAGTTCCGTCTGCTTTCTTGGTACCGCGGAGCACATCCGGACTCTTCTTATAATACAGTGTGAAGATTCCAGGAGGAGTTTTTCTCTTAGGATCACTTGCAAGTCCGGATACAATGTCGGACTCAAAGATCACATTTCCGTCCTGATAATACCACATATACTGTTCTGTAAGATCCACTTCTATATAAGTGTTACCGAAATCATTGACTCCGTAAGCATTGGCTCGCATAGAATATACAGGCTCTCTTGTTGTCTGGGTACCGGACTGGATCTCCTGGGTAAGCTGTGCAGCCTCACCATCCTGATCGATCTTCCAGCCATATGCAGAACCGGATACCGATACGGTTCTTCCGCTTGTTGTCTGGAACTGTCTCTCAGTTCCAACTGTATCATGGCTTGCCGCAAGCTGAGCGACATAATCCACAATATGCTGTTTAAACGACGCATCATCCTGAATCAGCTGACCCTTTTCATCAAACTGCAGCCAGTCCTTGATGGTGGTTCCGTCCAGCGTTACTGTCTCATCACCAAATATATAGGTAATACTTGCTTTCGCAAAATTGTTATAAGCGTCCACAGTAGCCTGAAGATCTGCACTGTTACTGGTGATATCCGCTGTAACATAGGCATCCGGATTACTTGCAAGATCTACCTCATTTTCATCATTGCTGATGGCCTCGCTGATCATCTGGTAGGCTTCCTTTACCTTAAGTTCGCTTCCCTCTGTCTCCGGAACAATGGTAAACTCCGAATCATTGAAGCTTACATAAGCGTTCTCCGGTGCTACCTGGTTCTCTTTCTGTGCACAATTCAGTGCCTTCACCTGTGTTTCCAGCTTCGTCTTATCATACGATGTCTGTTCCTGGGCTGTATAAGTTGTTTTTCGAAAAAGCCTTTCACCCATGTGTATGGTTTCTGGGTTTTTAAAAGCTTCAGGATCTCACCGCTTGATACATACTTGTAATCAATATCGGATCCGTCAATGGCCTGCGCATCCTGATCTCTCGCTTTTATCTCAATAGAATAGCCTGCCATCTTAGCGGCGATTTCCTGCTCAACCTCGTAAGCTGTTTTATTCGAACTGTCGATTCCGTTGATTGTTGTCCCTTCAAAAAAGTGATTGGTGTAATAATAAGACACCCCGGCATAAGCACAGCCGGCTGCTACAAGAACCATGGCAGCGATCAGTCCCGTTACCTTAAGTCCTTTATGCTTCTTCTTTTCCGGGAGAACGATGGGGTCAAATTCAGATTCATCGATGGGCACGTATGATATCTTACGCGGTCTGGCTGACTTCGATGGCCTTGCTGATCTCTGTCCACCGCTTCTGCCACTCTCAGCCTGAGCTTCCCCGACTGTATCGCTGACGATCTGTGCCATGGCACCGTTGATCTTATCTTCGATATCCTTCCTCTCCTCGTTATTCATATTTATATTCCACCTCTATGTTTATGTGTCCCAAAAGCCGGACACTTCTCCATTGATATTTTCTGGTTTTATTACCAGCTTTTTCATTATAACATACTTTCTGAAATTTGCATCTCATTTCATTGTTTTTTTACAACTTATTTATACCATATAATTTCCGGGACATATCCTTCATAACATAAAAATACATCACCCAGAGAAGTACTGAGGCAAAAATCCATGCTACAGGACTGGCAAGGCAGGTTCCGATATAGCTGCTTTTTCCTGCTGCGATCGTGGCTGTGATTCCTCTTCCGGCAAGTTCTGCAACACCGGCCATCATCGGCAGCAGACCATAACCCATTCCCTGGATTCCGTTTCTCAGTACATTGACAAAATAAAGCGGAATAAAGAACAGTGCAACACATTTCACATAAGTATCAACCATAGGAAGTACTTCTGCGATATTATCCGAAATAAACAGATATGCGAAATATTTCCCCGCAAAAAACAGGAACATTCCGACTACCACACTGTACACACAGCCAATGAGATGGGACGCACGGAATCCCTGCCTCACCCGTTCCAGCTTACCTGCTCCGATATTCTGTGCATTATAGGTTGCACTTGCTGTTCCCTGTGCCACGAATGCCTGGGTGAAAATCTGCTCGATCTTACTTCCTGCCGTAAACGCTGCCACAGCGTAAGAACCAAGCATATTTAAGGCAGACTGTACCATCATGGTTCCGATTGCTGTGATAGAATACTGAAGTCCCATTGGGATTCCCACACCAATCTGTTTTCCTGCAAGATTTCTGCGGAAATACCAGTCTTCTTTTTTCATTCGCAGCTCCGGCACATATTTCCATATATATACCAGACAGAGAACTCCGGATACTCCCTGCGAAATAATGGTAGCCCACGCTGCCCCAGGTGCTCCCAGTTTAAATACTATGATAAACACCAGATCCAGTACAATGTTCAGCATCGCTGACAGAATCAGGAAATACAGCGGTACCTTACTGTTTCCCAGTGCACGCAAGATGCTGGCCAGGATATTATATAAGGCCTGGGCAAAAATCCCTCCGCAGATGATCATAACATAGGCATATGCATCCTTGAAAATATCATCCGGCGTATGCATAAATTTCAGAAGTGCATGCATCCCTGTCATGCTGACAGCTGTCATCACAGCGGAGATCACCGCTGTCAGGATCAGTGCATTTCCTACTGTCTGACGCATTTCGTCCATCTTTCCTGCACCGTATTTCTGTGCTGTCAGTACAGTAAAACCTGCTGTCAGCCCAAGCAGAAATCCGATGATCAGAAAAATGATCGTTCCTGTGGAACCAACCGCTGCCAGTGCTTTTGTTCCCACAAACTTTCCTACTACTACAGCATCTACCATGTTGTAGAACTGCTGGAACACATTACCTATGAACACCGGAATAGTAAATCCCAGCAGCACTTTCATCGGCTTTCCCTGTGTCATGTCTATTTTCATTTAATGTCTTCTCCCCCTGATAAAAATACTCAAAACTTACCAACATTTATGTATCAGAGGGATTATAGTTGAAATGGGATTATTTTACAAGATGGTTTTTAAAATTTTTTTCATATGTCCAACAAATATAAACAACTGCAAAAAAAGCCCTGCGGATCTGAAACGACCCGCAAGGCTTTTCATAAAAAATACTTATTTATTTCTCAACAAGAAGAGATTCTCCTGTCATTTCCTTCGGCTGCTCCATTCCCATAAGCTGGATCAGAGTCGGAACGATGTCTGCAAGGCATCCGTTCTCGCGAAGTGTGTATTTCGGATCTGCGTTTACAAGGATAAACGGAACCGGATTGGTTGTATGAGCTGTCCATGGCTCACCTGTCTCATAGTTTACAAGCTGCTCTGCGTTACCGTGGTCAGCGCAGATGAAGAGCTGTCCATCAACCTCTTTGATCGCCTCTACAGCTTTTCCAACGCACTCGTCAACTGTCTCAACAGCCTTGATCGCAGCTGCCTCAACGCCTGTATGGCCAACCATATCCGGGTTTGCAAAGTTGATGATGATCACATCATATTTTTCAGATTTGATCGCCTCAACAAGTTTCTCACAGACTTCCGGTGCACTCATCTCCGGCTGCATATCGTATGTCGGAACTTTCGGGGATTTCACAAGGATTCTGTCCTCTCCCTTGTTCGGCTCCTCAACGCCGCCATTGAAGAAGAATGTTACATGTGCATATTTCTCTGTCTCAGCAATACGTGCCTGTGTCATATCATGAGCTGCAAGGTACTCGCCGAATGTATTGTGAAGAAGAACTTTATGGAATGCTACCTGTTTGTTCTGGATCGTATCATCATACTCTGTAAAGCATACGAAGGTAGTATCCAGTCTTTTAGCTCTCTCAAAGCCTTTGAAATCATCATCACAGAAAGCTCTTGTAATCTCTCTTGCACGGTCCGGACGGAAATTGAAGAATACAACGGAATCCTTATCGGAAATTGTTGCAACCGGTTTGCCGTCTTTCTCGATAACTGTCGGGAGAACAAACTCATCTGTCTTGTCATCATCGTAAGAAGCCTGAACTGCTGCTGCTGCGTCTGTTCCTTTTACACCTTCACCCTGTGTGAGAGCCTTGTATGCAAGCTCTACACGATCCCAGCGGTTATCACGATCCATTGCATAGTAACGTCCGGAGATCACTCCGATCTCACCAACACCGATCTCTTTCATCTTAGCTTCCAGCTGCTCTACGAATTCCTTACCTGATGCAGGCGGTGTGTCACGGCCGTCCAGGAAGCAGTGTACGTAAACCTTCTTAAGTCCCTCTCTCTTAGCCATCTCAAGAAGTCCATAGAGATGTGTATTGTGGCTGTGTACACCACCATCAGAAAGAAGTCCCATAAAATGGATCGCTGAATCATTTTCTTTTGCATTCTTCATTGCTGCAAGAAGTGCTTCGTTCTTGAAGAAATCGCCATCCTGGATTTCTTTTGTAATTCTTGTAAGCTCCTGGTATACGATGCGGCCTGCACCCATGTTCATATGACCTACCTCGGAGTTACCCATCTGGCCATCCGGAAGACCTACTGCAAGTCCGCTTGCATTACCTTTTACAAACGGATAGTCTTTCATCAGTCCGTCCATAACCGGTGTCTTAGCCTCGTATACAGCATTTCCGTCATGTCTGTCATTCAGTCCATAACCATCAAGGATCATTAATACGGTTGGTTTTTTGCTCATAATTTTCCCCTTCTTATCTTTGATCGAAAATCTGCCGCCCACATTTCGCCGGAATCGTTCCTGCTTTCTGTGTCTGACAGAATTCTTTTGTTTTCCATTTTATATAGTACCAAAATCCAGGAATTTTGCAACGTTTTCTTTGATAAAAATTTATCCTGATATAAATTTCCGAAAAGCGGACCTTCAAATTTCTGCGCTGATTTCCGCGGGAAATTTTTTATTTCTCGTATACACGGATCATGGAAGATATCTTTCTTACAGACGGGCTGTTCTCCAGCTCTTCCTTAACCTTGAAGAAAGCTCCTTCACTTACCAGCTTGGTGATCACAACAACCTCTGCTGTATCTGGTCTCTTACTCTCTTTCTGCATGATCTGTGCAACACTTGCCTGATATTTGGCAAAATACTCCAGAATCTCGGCAAGTACACCGCAGCGGTCCTCTACCTGAAGGCGGAGGAAGTAACGGTTATGAGTGTCTGCCATCTCTTTCACCGGAAGCGTCTTATAACAGGTGCATCCTACACGTCCACAGCAGTCTGCCTTCATATTACGGACTACCTCAAATACATCACCCACAACAGCACTTGCTGTAGGAAGCTCACCTGCTCCACGTCCATAGAACATGGTATCTCCAACTGCATCACCGTGTACAAATACAGCGTTGTAAGAATCATTAACGGATGCAAGCGGATGTTCTGCCGGAATCAGCATCGGGCATACATAAGCCTCAACACCGTCATCCTGACAGCGCGCAACACCCAGCAGCTTGATCTCGCAGCCCATCTCCTTAGCATAACAGATATCCTTGGCTGTGATCCTAGTGATTCCTTCGATATGAACATTATCCAGAGTGACTCTTGAATTAAACGCTACAGATGCAAGGATCGCAACCTTTCTTCCTGCATCGATACCTTCGATATCTGCTGTAGGATCTGCCTCTGCATATCCAAGTTCTGTTGCAAGGGCAAGGGCATCAGAAAATTCCATTCCTTCCTGTGACATCTTGGTAAGGATGAAGTTGGTGGTTCCGTTTACGATTCCCATTACTTCTGTCACATGGTTGGCCTCAAGGCTGTTCTTCAGCGGGCTGATGATCGGAATTCCACCGGCAACTGCTGCCTCGAATAAAAAGTCTTTCTGCGACTCCCCTGCTGTCTCCAGAATCTCTTTTCCATGAACTGCAATCAGATCCTTGTTAGCTGTTACTACATTCTTTCCTGCTTTCAGTGCGGAAAGGATGTATGTACGTGCCGGCTCGATCCCACCGATCAGCTCGATCACGATATCAATAGATGGATCTCCTGCGATATCATCCCAGTTCGTTGTAAGAACAGAAGTATCTTCTACTTTCTTAGCTGCTTTCTCAAGGTTACGTACCAGTATCTTAGTAATCTTTACCTGACAACCAAGTTTCGCTGTCATTTCCTGCTCTTGGTTACTGATGACTTTATATACGCCTGTTCCTACTGTTCCCAGGCCAAGGAGGGCCGCATTTACGACTTTTTCGCTCATTTTCTGATGTCCCCTTTCATTTTTTTATCAGAGTTATCTCATATGTTATGGCAGAAAACGCTTTTTGTCAAGCTCAGGCAGAGGAAGCAGCTCCAGCCAGCCTGCCAAAAGTCCTGAGAGCAGTTCCTGCACCATAGCTTTGGATTCCGGTTCCAGTTTATCCAGTCGCCTGGCCATGGCAGCCAGGCTTTTTACTCCTCCATCCAAAATCTGCTGGATCGTCTCTGCCCCGGTTGCTTCAAGTACAGAGAAAAGTTCCGTGATCAGATTTGCTCTCTGCTCCTCATTCATGCCATCGATCCATTTATGAAGCTGCTGATCCATTGTCTCTGCTTTTCTGGTTAACTTTTCTTTTCTTATAAAAGAAGGCCCCATGATCTCCCAGGAAAAAGCATCATGCTGCATAATTCCTTTCTGCGTGCTGTCTACGATCACCGGTTCTTTCTGATGTGTGAGAAGCATGCCGATCACAGATGCTTCCGGTATTATCCTTGTTACTTTTTTCAGGATCTTCTCTATATCTTTTCCATGGAAAAATCCCTCTGGAAACCCTGGTCCGTCGTTATCATACACAGACAGGATTTTATCCTGCACTTCTTCCCCACACTGCATGGCTGCATACATAGCCAGGTTTCCACCTTTGGAGTGGCCGCCGATCCGCAGCATGGACTGGATATATCTGCCTTTTATTTCCAGATATTCCAATGCCCGTTTATGGGATGGCACAATTCCGTTGCTGAGATTAAAATCTTCCTTCCATCCAATGATGGTATCGTCTGTACCCCTGAAAGAAATATAGACTGTTCCATCTGGCAGGTCTATTGTCACTGCTGCAAACTGCTTGGTCTCACTTGGCAGTATCTCATTGACAAAACCTCCCACTCTGCATTTCCGGTATCTGCTGGACTTTGCCATTTTTCTTAAGAGTTCTGGTATATTTTGTAAGAATGTTGTCTGCGCTTTGATTTTTTCATTCTTTTTTTCTGCAAAAAAGTTCTCTGAAAGCTCCTCCAGATAAAGAGTATTTCCATTCTGTATCTCACGGATACCATCCAGTTCAATATAGGAAAAACATGCCAGTATCAGATTGTCCACTTCATTAAACGGAGACTGTTCAAAAGTAAGATCTCCTCTCCAATCCAGATAATCCAGAATATTCCCCATAAAAACCTCCTTACATCTATCATCGCCCCACTACAATTACAGCTTTACTTTCTATTATCATACCATAAATCTGGATCATTTGCCCTGTTCATCAAGTTTTTTTCTGAGATATCGAATGTAATAAAGGCATCCGCAGGTAAAACCTGGCATCAGAACAGCCAGACCTGCTGCTGACACAAGATAGATCACTTTTCCATTTCCCCCTGCCGGTGCTCCGGCCACAAAACAGTAAAACATGGTAGCTGAAAAATAGAGTGTAACTGCCACGGAAAAAAAACTTTTCAAAAATTTCCTCATTGTTTCTCCTTTCCATAGTGTCTCTATAAGGACACTGTTGTAATTTCAATTTTACATTCATAATAAGTTTAATTCAAGGATGAATCGGACAGGATATACATATGATAAAATATGACAGATTTTGGGTGACTATGAAGAAACGCGGAATTTCCCAGTATGATCTTTATGAACACTACGAAGTTACACGTTCTCTTCTGGACAGACTACGAAAAAATAAGAATATTGAGATTTTTACAATAGACAGGCTGTGCTCCATCCTCGACTGTAATATTGAAGATATTGTGGAACACGTTCCTGACCCTGATAAAAATACAGATAAGGACAGGGAGAACGAAACCTCTCCTGAAAATAAGAAAAACTCTCTCTGAGATTAACAGTGGTATGATGGTATGATCTGCACTGGCCGGATTCAGAGGGAGTTTTATTCTATTCGAGTGTAGTGGGAAAAAGTGATATTGAAGACATTATAAAACACCTCCAAACACATTTTAATTAGTGAATATCACCAATTTTTATTGTGTTTAGAGGTGTTATTTAAAGGTTTATTTGTTTAATTCAAACAAAGTCTATAATTTATTTGTAGTTTACGATCTTTCCGAAATCTGGTTTCAGGGAAGCGCCGCCTACAAGACCGCCGTCGATGTCAGCCTGAGCAAATAAGTCAGGAGCTGTTGCAGCGTTTACAGATCCGCCGTACTGGATACGGATCTCTGCTGCTGTAGCGTCATCATAGATCTCAGCGATGCATTTACGGATATCAGCGCAAACTTCCTGAGCCTGCTCTGTTGTAGCTGTCTTACCTGTTCCGATAGCCCAGATCGGCTCGTAAGCGATAACTGCTGTCTTAGCCTGATCAGCTGTAACACCCTGGAATCCAACCTTAACCTGCTGACGGATGAAGTCCATTGTTACGCCCTGCTCTCTCTGAGTAAGTGTCTCACCGCAGCACATGATCGGTGTGATACCATGCTCGAAAGCTTTGAGCATTTTTTTGTTAACGTCTTCGTTTGTCTCACCGAAGTACTCTCTTCTCTCGGAATGTCCAAGTACTACATACTTAACGCCTGCATCTACGAGCATAGCCGGAGCGATCTCGCCTGTGTAAGCACCTTTCTCCTCGAAGTACATGTTCTCAGCACCAACCTGGATGTTTGTTCCTTTAGCAGCCTCAACAACAGGAATGATGTCGATAGCCGGTACGCAGAATACTACATCAACTTCGTCGTTAACAACAAGCGGTTTTAAAGTCTCAACCAGCTTTACAGCCTCGCTTGGTGTCATGTTCATTTTCCAGTTTCCAGCAATGATTTTCTTTCTTGCCATGGTTTTATCTCCTTTTTTGTGTTCTTGGAACACTTTATTTTTTATCAGTCTTTATCGTTAGCTGCTGCTACACCTGGGAGCTCTTTGCCCTCAAGGAACTCAAGAGAAGCACCGCCACCTGTGGAGATGTGTGTCATCTTGTCGCCATATCCGAGGATATTTACAGCTGCTGCGGAATCGCCGCCACCGATGATTGTTGTTGCGTCTGTCTCAGCAAGAGCTTTTGCAACTGCCTCTGTACCATGTGCGAAGTTCGGCATCTCGAAGCATCCCATCGGTCCGTTCCATACAACTGTCTTAGCATCTTTTACAGCATCTGCAAAGATCTTCTCTGTCTCTGTTCCGATGTCCATTCCTTCCCATCCGTCCGGAATCTCACCACGTTTTACGATCTGGATGTTGCAGTCGTTGGAGAAGTCATCACCGATTCTGTTATCTACAGGAAGAAGAAGTTTTACACCTTTCTCCTCTGCTTTCTTCATCATATCGAGAGCATACTGAAGGTAATCATCCTCGCAGAGGGATTTTCCGATATGTCCGCCCATAGCTTTGGAGAATGTGTAGGACATACCACCACCGATGATCAGTGTATCTACCTTGTCAAGAAGGTTGTTGATAACGGAGATCTTGCTGGAAACCTTAGCTCCGCCAAGGATTGCAACGAATGGTCTCTCCGGATTGTTTACAGCGTTTCCGAGGAAATCGATCTCTTTCTGCATCAGATATCCTACAACTGCTGTCTTCACATATTTGGTAACACCTACGTTGGAGCAGTGAGCTCTGTGAGCGGTTCCGAATGCATCGTTTACGAATACATCGCAAAGAGAAGCAAGGTCTTCGCTGAACTTATCTTCATTCTTTGTCTCTTCTGCACGGTAACGTGTATTCTCAAGAAGAACTACATCGCCATCCTTCATCTCAGCTACAGCAGCTTTTGCGTTTGGTCCTACTACCTCAGGATCTGCTGCAAATTTCACTTCCTGTCCAAGAAGCTCAGAAAGACGAACAGCTACAGGTGCAAGAGAAAGCTCCGGTTTCGGCTCTCCCTTCGGTTTTCCGAGGTGGGAGCAGAGGATAACCTTTCCGCCGTCTGCGATCAGTTTCTTGATTGTAGGAAGAGCAGCTACAAGACGGTTCTCATCTGTGATCTTTCCATCCTGAAGCGGAACATTGAAGTCGCATCTTACAAGTACTTTCTGTCCTTTTACATTGATATCGTCAACACTTTTTTTGTTCAGCATCTCTATATCTCCTTAACTTTTATTTCTGCAAAAGCAGATGAATAAGGGCGAGCGGTATTGTTGTCCGCTCTGTTAACAGTCATTTCCTCAGATATTCTTTTGTTTGATCTTTTGGAAAAAAAAGGCCCGGTCCTCTTCAGACCGGACCCTTTCTGAGTCTATTCTTCTACACTCGTTCGCTGAAAATTAAGCGTTCAGAAGGCTTCCGAAATGCTTGATTGTACGAACCATCTGGCTTGTGTAGGAGTTCTCGTTGTCATACCAGGAAACTACCTGAACCTCTGTTGTGCCATTCTCAAGTGGAAGTACCATTGTCTGAGTAGCATCGAAGAGGGAACCAAATCTCATACCAACGATATCGCTGGATACGATCTCATCCTCGTTGTATCCGAAGGACTCGTTAGAAGCTGCTTTCATAGCTGCGTTGATCTGCTCTTTTGTAACATTTCCTTCAACTACTGCTGTAAGGATTGTTGTAGAACCTGTTGGGGTAGGAACACGCTGTGCAGAACCGATAAGTTTGCCGTTAAGCTCTGGGATAACAAGTCCGATAGCTTTAGCAGCACCTGTGCTGTTCGGAACGATATTAACTGCTGCTGCACGGGATCTTCTCAGATCGCCTTTTCTCTGCGGTCCGTCAAGTGTCATCTGATCGCCTGTGTAAGCGTGGATTGTGCACATGATACCGGATTTGATCGGTGCAAGATCATTAAGAGCCTTAGCCATTGGTGCAAGGCAGTTTGTTGTACAGGAAGCTGCGGAGATGATCTTGTCCTCGTTTGTAAGACCCTGATGGTTTACGTTGTAAACGATTGTCTTAAGGTCGTTTCCAGCCGGAGCGGAAATAACTACATGCTTAGCACCTGCATCGATATGAGCCTGAGCTTTGTCTTTGGATGTGTAGAAACCTGTGCACTCAAGAACTACGTCTACACCGATCTCTCCCCATGGAAGCTCTGCAGCGTTAGCCTTAGCATAGATTTTGATCTCTTTTCCGTCTACTGTGATGGAATCCTCGCCTGCTTTAACTGTATCAGCAAGAGCGTATCTTCCCTGTGTAGAATCATATTTTAATAAGTGAGCAAGCATTTTAGGAGATGTAAGGTCGTTGATTGCTACAACCTCGAATCCCTCTGCTCCAAACATCTGACGGAATGCAAGACGACCGATACGTCCAAAACCATTAATTGCAACTTTTACTGCCATGATAAATTCCTCCTATGAATTGAATGGTGATTTAGTGTTTCTCTTCCGATTGTTAAAGAAACATCAACCTGCTTCATATTGTACCTAATTCCAAACAAAAATTCAAGAGCTATTTATAAAAAAGCAACTTAAAATAAATATTGAGAAAATTCTGGGAAAATGTGCTATAATTCTGTGATAGAAAATTCTTTCCCGCAAATATGAAAATATGGAGGTAAAACATGGACCTGAAAATTTTATGGGACTGCCATATGCACTCCTCTTTTTCCGCAGATTCCGATACTCCTATGGAAGTTATGATCCAGACAGCCATTGAAAAAGGCCTGGAGGGAATCTGCTTTACTGAACATTTTGACCCAGATTATCCTGATACTCCGGAGAATCTTGACTTTTCCCTGGATATCCCTGCATACCGACAGAAGCTTGAGAGTCTTGCAGATGCTTTTAAAGACCAGATCAATGTTAATTTTGGAATTGAGCTTGGACTTCAGCCTCATCTTGCAGAATCTTTTTCCGGACTTCTGGAAGAAGTTCCATTTGATTTCGTCATCGGTTCTTCCCATGTGGTTCACGGCTATGATCCTTATTATCCTTCTTATTTCGAAGACCGTAAGGAATCTGCCTGCTATATGGAATATTTTGAATCCATTCTGGAAAACATTGCTGTTTTTGATAAGATGGATGTGTACGGACATATTGATTATGTGGTACGTTATGGTCCGAATCAGAACCGACAGTATTCTTATGGCCGGTACAAGGAGATCCTGGATGAGATCCTACGTACGCTGATCCGAAAGAATGTGGGTATCGAGCTTAACACAGGCGGTTATCACTACGGGCTTGGAGAGCCGAATCCCTGCGTCAATATCATACGCCGTTACCGCGAACTTGGCGGCGAGATCATCACGATTGGAGCTGATGCACATACTCCGGATAAGATCGGTTATACATTTAACAAAGCAGCTGATGTTCTCCGGGAATGTGGTTTTTCTTATTATACGGTGTTTAAACACCGCCAGCCGGTTTTCCATAAACTTTAGAACTGTTGCTGTTCACTCCGTGCCCGATAACACACTTCTCAGGATATTACCAGTGAACAGTACCATGATTTTTACTTATTATGCTGATATCAATTCATTAAGGAGGAATACTACTATATGTCAACAAAAAGACTCCAGAAAAAGAAAGCTGCCATGCAGGCAAAGAAAGATAAGCAGCTGAAAAAAAATACATCCGCTGCTACTGCTACGAAAAAAATTGTGACTGCAAAGGTTGAACCAAAAAAGATTGAAACTTCCAGGACGGAGGCGGTTAAGATCGAGACGTCTAAGTCCGAACCGATCAAGGTCGAGACGTCCAAAACTGAGCCGATTAAGGTTGAGACTTCTAAAACTGAACCAATCAAGGTTGAGACTTCTAAAACTGAACCAATCAAGGTTGAGACTTCTAAAACTGAGCCGATTAAGGTTGAGACTTCTAAAACTGAACCAATTAAAGTCGAGACTTCTAAAACCGAACCTGTCAAAGTTGCCACTTCCAAGACGGAACCTCTGAAAGTTGAGACTTCCAAAGAGGATACTGCCTACGATGCTCTCTACGAGAAGCGTTTGAACCGCTACTACAATGATCTGAAATGGCTCTACTGCGAGCTGTTCCGCGATCATCCTGAGGTTGCCGGCACATTCTCAAGCCTTACCAAAAAAATGAAAGAGATCTACCGCGAGCGTTCTCTTTCCATGAAAGAAGCTGACCAGGCCTGCGCACAAAATCCTGACTGGTTCCGCAAAACCGCTTTCGCAGGAATGGCTGTAAACCCTGCTGATTTCGCAGATACCCTTTCCGGACTATCCAATAAACTGGACTATGTCAGCGAATGCAAGGCAGACACTCTGTACCTGACAGATCTTTTTCAGGCAACCTCCAACTGCTCTCTTCGCATTATCCCGAAAATCGGAACTTCCGAAGATCTGCACACCCTTGCATCTAACTGCCAGAAAGCAGGCATCCGCCTGGCCCTTGAGATCCCGTTAAGCCTTTCTGTGGATGATCCGCAGTCCGGTTCGCCATGTGTGCTCCAGACTCCGGCATTCTTTAATGCAATGCTTCTCCAGATCCTGGAGCTTGCAAATGAGGGAGCTTCTGTATTCAGTCTTGGTGTCCTTCCTATGATGGACAGTGAAAATCTCTGGAAACTGCATTCCCTTCTCCGCATGACACGTATGGTCTGTGAGATCGTATGCCCTGGAATTCTTCTCCTTGGTGAGACAGACCGCACGCCTGGTGAAGCTGCCGCATTCGGAGGAACTTCCGATATGCCGGAACTTCATATTGTAAGCAGCACACAGCTGATGTCCGATATCTGGCACACTGTTGCCACAAAAGATACTGCTCTGCTCCGTCATGGAATTGATAAAACAGCGGATCTTCCTCAGGCACCTGTGTTCCAGAATTACCTGCGCAGCCGCAACACAGTGCGCTGGAACCTGGACTATGATTTCCTGAAAGACAGCTTCATCACAGAAGGCCCTCACAGAGATTATCTGAATGAATTTCTCTCAGGTACTTTCCCAGATTCCTTTGCCCGGGGTGAAATCTATATAAATACGGAAACTGAAGAATCAGAGCTCTGTGGAACAACTGCCTCCCTTGCAGGAATCGAGCGTTTTGATTATGAGGGAAATACTGATGGCGTCAACCGCGGAATCCGCTACGACGTAACACTCCACGCGCTGCTTCTCTCACTGCCTGGAATCCCGGTACTTCGAAGCGGCGATGAGATCGGACAACTAAATGATTATACTTACAAAACCAGCCCCGATAAGGCTGCTGACCCGCGCTGGCTCCACAACGGACGCTTCAACTGGACACTTGCCCAGAACAGAGCCGATGCCGAGACGATCCAGGGACGCATCTTCAATAGCCTGGAACAGCTTGAAAATATCCGTACCAGCTATCCGGTATTTACCCCTGAAGTTCCTGCACATACACTGGAAACCTGGGAAAAATCCCTCCTTGCTCTTGTAAGAGAAACTTCCCAGGAAAAATTGATCTGTATCTACAACTTCAGCGACCAGGACAAAGTAGCCTGGATCAACGAACAGGACGGTACTTACACTGATCTCCTCACAGGAGTTCAGCGAGACGCGCAGGCTGTGGAAATCCCGGCGTTTGGATTTATCTGGCTCATGCGAACCAAGTAACTGATTTGGCTTTTTCCCCACAACAAAAGGCACTGCTATTTTCCATTCATGCAGTGCCTTTTTCATTTTTGGTGTTATTCTATTTTCTTAGTTTATCAATAAATATCGTAAATTTCCCCTGCTCCCCCTTATCCAGTGAACGGCTGTAAATATTCCTGAGCCAGGCTGTGATCACCTCGATAAGTATCGGTGAAAACGTCATCAGAAGGAACACCAAGATGATCATTCCGAATTCCAGCGAACCAAGTGTCAGCAGGTCCTGTAATATTACAGCTGCCGCAAAAAAGATCACCTGCATACTATAAATGATTACCTTTCTGTAACGGTTCAGCGGCGCATATACTGTCTTCAATGCCGCCATATAATTCCATCCTGTCACAAGGACACAGGCTGTATTTAACATAAGATTAGAGTGATACACATTCTGACATACCAGCATTACTGTGAATACACAACCTGTAATGGTAACGGCAGCCGGAAAAGCATTCATAAACACGTGACGCAGGAATGTATGGTCGATCTTTTCGTAGTTGTTCTCCTGAGCCAGAAGGAATGTCGGGATACCAACTGCACAGGCACTGATCAGCGACATCTGGATCGGCTCAAAAGGATAAGAATCCCCAAAGAAAATTGTGATCAATGACAGCAGCACAGAAAAGATCGTCTTGATCAGGAACATGGAAGCTGCTGTCCGGATATTATTGACAACGCGGCGTCCCTGGTTCACGATCTCCGGCATTGCCGCAAAATTGGAATCCAGAAGAACCACATTTGCAATATTCTTGGCAGCATCACTTCCCTCAGCCATGGCTATACTGCAGTCCGCTTCTTTGAGAGCCAGAACATCATTCACACCATCACCGGTCATTGCAACTGTATGCTTCTGTGCCTGAAGTGATTTCACCATTGCCTGCTTCTGCTGTGGCGTTACACGGCCAAATACACTGTACGTGGCAACTGCCTCATCCATCTCTTCCTGAGTTGTTATGGTAGTCGCGTCCACATACTGCTCTGCATTTTTCAGTCCCGCACGCTTCGCAATAGCAGAAACTGTCACAGGATCATCACCGGAGATCACTTTCAGGTCAACACCCTGACTTTCAAAATATGCCAGTGTATCCGGTGCCTCTGCACGGATCACATCTGTAAGAAGCAGAAGTCCTACAGGCTCAAGTCCTTCCGGGATTTCAGTGCCTTCATTTACATTCTCACTGTGGGCAACAACCAGAACACGGAGTCCCTCTTCTGCAAAACTGCCGCAGTACTCCATCAGTTCAGGATTTCCCTCCGGGAAAAGAAACTGCGCAGCACCCATCAGATACGTACCTGCATCTTTAAAAGCAGCTCCACTATACTTCCTGTCAGAAGAGAACGGGATCACATGATCCAGTTCCATATCCTGAGCCACCTTAAATCTTGCGCGAAGCGCATCTGCAGTAGCATTCTGATCCTTCAGAACAGAAAGAAGATTTCCCATGATATGTTCGATCTCCCGGATCTTCGCAGTATCTTCCTGTCTATGTTTCTTTGCACCAGTTTCAGACTCTTCCTGTGGTAAGAGAATCGAACTCCCATCCTCTTTCGCGATTGCTTCCGCAGCTGAAACTGCTGAAGCTTCAGCCGCAGCCGAACCCTCAGTCAGATCAGAACTCTTAGTTCCATTATTATTCCATTCTCCAGGCGCGGTCTTATTTCCTGATGTTTCATCAGAAATCTCATCATATACCGGCGGATAGCTCTCCACTGACTCCACACACATGGTTCCCTCTGTGATAGTTCCTGTCTTATCCAGACAGAGTGTATCCACACGTGCCAGAGTCTCAATACAGTAAAGCTCCTGCACGAGCGTCTTCTTCTGTGCCAGTTTCAGTGCACCAAGAGTCAGGGCCACGCTGGTCAGAAGAACAAGTCCTTCGGGGATCATACCAAGAACTGCCGCCACCATATTGACTACAGAATCCCGAATACTGTCTCCTACAAAATAATACTGTTTATAAAAAAGCATCGCACCAAGGGGCACGATAATAATACTGATCACCTTAAGAATGGCATTCAGGGAATTTCGAAGCTCTGAATTATGACGCTTGAATTCCTTGGCCTCACTGGTGATCCTGGAAGCATAATTGTCGCTTCCTACATGAATGATCTGGCAGCAGGCCTGACCTGCTGTCACAAAACTTCCGGAAAAAAGCTCATCCCCCGGATTCTTCGGCAAATTATCAGCCTCTCCGGTAAGCAGGGATTCATTTACTTCCAGATTTCCTTCCAGTATCTTCGCATCTGCCGGTACCTGTTCCCCGGCCTTGAGGAAGATCAGATCATCCACAACCAGCTTCTCTGTGGATATCTTCCATTTTTTTCCTTCACGCAGAACTACAGTCTTGGATTCTGTCAGGATTGCCAGCTTGTCGATGGTCTTCTTGGCTCGGATCTCCTGAATGATTCCAATTACCGTATTAATAAAAATGATTCCTACAAACATGGAATTCTTGTAGGAACCAACCAGCAGCACGAAAACCAGCAGCACCAGGTTCAGAAAATTGAAGAATGTAAGTGTATTCTCCAGAATGATCTGCTTATAAGTCCTGGTGTTGGGGTTTTCGTTATTATTTACCTGGCCCTGCGCAATTCTCTCCTGAACTTCTTCGTTCGTAAGTCCTGTCATGTGTCTACTTACCTGTCCTTTCAATGGCTTACGGTTTCCATTCGCGCGAAGCTTGCTCATGCCACGGCTATGATCTTAAAAATATAAGGGAATTAATACTCCTCTTCTGTGTCCTCTTCTCCCTCATGGATATCAGACTTCGGTTTGGAAAGACCCTCGATCTTAATGTGATGTTTCTCTGCATAGTCCCAGAGAGCTGCATGAATTGCTTCCTCAGCAAGAAGGGAGCAGTGGATCTTTACTGGTGGAAGTCCGTCCAGTGCCTCCATAACAGCCTTGTTGGTTACTTCCATTGCTTCTTCAATAGTCTTTCCCATTACAAGCTCTGTTGCCATGCTGCTTGTCGCAACTGCTGCGCCGCATCCAAATGTTTTGAATTTGCAGTCTTTGATAATATGAGTTTCGTCATCAATATCAAGGAATATTCTCATAATATCACCGCATTTAGCATTTCCTACAGTACCCACGCCGCTTGCGTTCTCGATCTCACCTACATTACGTGGATGCTGAAAATGATCCATTACTTTTTCACTATACATTATTTTTTCCTCCTGGCAAGTATTTTTATTATTTTTTCTGCTTTTTAATAAAATCTTCATATAATGGAGACATACTTCTTAAGTTTGCAGTAATGTCTTTCAATTTATCTACTACAAAATCAACATCCTCCATTGTTGTCTCCTCGCTTAATGTCATACGGAGAGATCCGTGTGCGATCTCATGTGGAAGTCCGATAGCCAGCAGAACATGTGACGGATCAAGAGAGCCGGATGTACATGCAGATCCGCTGGATGCACAGATCCCGAAGTTGTCAAGCATCAGAAGAAGGGACTCACCCTCGATAAACTGGATACTTACGTTTACGTTGTTTGGAAGACGTTTTACTTTATCTCCGTTAAGACGTACATACGGGATCTCTGTGAGGATCCTGCTGATCATATGATCTCTGATCTCGATTTCTTTTGCAGTACGCTCTTTCATGGACTTGTTTGCACGCTCTGCTGCAAGACCGTAGCCTACGATACCAGGAACGTTCTCTGTACCCGCACGACGTTTTCTCTCCTGTGCTCCGCCGTGTACGAAGGAGCGGATCTTAACGCCCTTACGAATATAGAGGAAGCCGATTCCCTTCGGTCCGTTGATCTTATGTCCGCTGGAGCTGAGCATATCGATATTGAACTCATCTACATTGATCGGGATCTGTCCGAATGCCTGAACAGCGTCTGTATGGAACAGGATTCCATGCTCACGTGCAATCTGTCCGATCTCTTTCAGCGGCTCAAGAGTACCGATCTCGTTATTGGCTGCCATAACAGAAATCAGGATGGTCTCCGGTGTGATCGCTTTCTGAAGCTCATCCAGATTGATGAAACCGTTCTCATCAACATCAAGATATGTGATCTTCGCTCCGCGCTCTTTCTCCAGATACTCGCAGGTATGGAGAATGGCATGATGCTCTATTTTTGTTGTAATGATATGGTTCCCTTTATTTTTGTATGCCTCAAAGGTTGCTTTCAGAGCCCAGTTATCAGACTCGGAACCACCTGCTGTAAAATAAATCTCTTCTTTTTTGGCTCCGATCACATCTGCGATCTGCTGTCTTCCTTTTGCAATGGCAGCTTTGCTGTTTGCTGCAAAATCATAAACGGTTGAAGCATTTCCATAAAACTCTGTAAAATACGGCAGCATTGCCTCCACAACTTCCGGTGCGGTCTTTGTGGTAGCCGCATTGTCCAGGTATATCATTTTTCCCATTTTCTTTTCCTCCTGTTCAGGATAATTATTTTTCGTGTATTCTCCGGCTTTCTTCGATCAGCTCACTGAGCATCAGTGTATCCACTGCATCTGTGATACTGTCGTTGATCCTCTTCCACACTAATTTAGCTACGCAGAGATCGGAACCCTGGCAGCCACCGTCGCCTTCTGTTCCCGGACATGACGCAGCTTCCAGGCCGCCTTCCAGGACACGAAGGATATCTCCCACTGAAATCTCTTCTGCCGGTCTTCCAAGGAAGTATCCTCCGGCTGCGCCGCGGACACTCTTCACAAGGCCCGCTTTCTTCAAAAGTGCCATCAGCTGCTCCAGATAGCTGACTGATATATTCTGACGGCCCGCAATGCTCTGAAGCGAGACCGCTTCTTTTTCACTGTAAAGACCAAGGTCTATCAAAGCCTTAAGTCCGTATTTTGCTCTTGTTGACAGTTTCATCCGCTCACCTCTTTTTCAATTCCCAGTGTTTTCCTCGGATTTCATGTTTACTCTATCAGAAACGTATGGTTCTGTCAAGACTAACTTCCTCATATATTGAAAAAAAGCTCCGAGATCGTCATGTCAAAAAAAGTATTTCTCAAAGGTACTCTGATTCTTGCCTGTACTGGTCTTGTCAGCCGTCTTGCAGGCTTCTTTTATAGAATATTCCTATCCCATACCATTGGTGCCAGTGGCATGGGACTGTATCAGCTGGTTCTGCCTGTCCAGGGACTTATGGCCGCGCTTTCCTATGCCGGAATACAATCTGCGCTTTCCAGACTGATCGCATCCCAGATAGCTCTTGATCAAAAAGAAGATGCCCGTTTTTCCCTGTTTCTGGGAACTTTGACTGCTATCGGTTTTTCAGCTGTAACAGGATTTCTTCTTTTTCAAAAAGCAGATTTTTTTGCGTCAGTAATCCTGAAAACTCCGGAAACAGCTGATCTCCTCCGTCTGGTAAGTTTCACGATTCCTATCTGTGCCATTCATTCCTGCATAAACAGCTATTATTATGCCCGAAAAAAAACTTCCATACCCGCGGCTGTCCAACTTACTGAACAGGCTGTCCGTATTGGTTCAACGTATGTACTGTATCTGATATTTCTTGCTGAAAAACGGCCTGTCACAGCTCTGATCGCTGCTGGTGGCTCCATGACAGGTGAGATCGCAGCTTCTCTTGTTTCACTCCTTGCAGTTGCTTTTCATTTCGGGAACTGCCGTTTTTCAGGGGAAGAAATACGCTCACGCAAAACGTTCTCTCTGCTTCAGGAACTTTTTGGCCTCGCCCTTCCTGTCTCTCTGAACCGTATCCTGATGACGCTTCTTGGAAGTATCGAAGTAGTTCTGATCCCCCAAATGCTGCTCCGGTCCGGTTTAAACGCTGCGGATTCTCTCCGGATCTACGGAGTTTTTACCGGAATGGCACTGCCGCTGATCCTTTTTCCTTCTGCGCTTACAGCTTCCGCTTCTGTAATGCTGATGCCTTCTGTTGCAGAACTTGATGCTCTGGAAAATAGAAAACAGATCCGGAAAGTTACTGACCTGACATTTCTTCTGTGCATGATGCTTGGTTTTTTCTGCTGCGCCGGATTTTTTCTTCTGGGACCTTTTATGGGAAAACTGCTTTTTCACAGCAAAACTGCTGGTATCTACATACGGTACATGGCTTTTGTCTGCCCGTTTCTTTATACAAATACCATGCTTGCCAGCATTCTCCATGGACTGGGACAGCCCGGGCGGTGTCTTGCACACAGTGTCTGCGGCATTCTGGTACGGATTTTTTTTGTGGTTTTTATGATTCCCAAAATTGGGATCCGGGGTTATTTTTACGGGATTTTTCTGGGCGAAATTCTCCTGACTCTTCTACACGTGAAAGCGTTAAAATTTCCCTATCGACAATCCGACAAAAATCGTTTATAATTAATAATCGAAATGCAGCGTAATGATTGAAATGACCGTTATCATTCAGACGGCCAATCCGCTTCACTGCCTGTTCATAATCAAATAACTGCCACTCAGCTTATTTGGTCAAATACGGAATTATGGAGGAATTAATACTATGAGTTTTGAATTCATAAAGAAGCTGCCAACTCCTGAGGAAATCCGGAATCAGTATCCTGTAGATGCTGAGATCCAGGCACTCAAGGAGAAACGTGATGCAGAGATCCGCGACGTTTTCACTGGAAAATCAGACAAATTCCTTGCTATCATCGGACCATGTTCTGCTGATAACGAAGATGCTGTATGTGATTATCTTTTAAGGCTTCGCAAAGTACAGGAAAAGATCGAGGACAAAGTTCTCATCATCCCTCGTGTTTACACAAACAAACCTCGTACAACAGGTGAAGGATACAAGGGAATGGTCCATCAGCCAGATCCTGAGAAAAAACCAAACCTTCTTGCAGGTCTGATTGCTATCCGTAAAATGCATATGCGTGCTATCCGCGAGAGCGGTTTTACATGCGCTGATGAGATGCTTTACCCTGAGAACTACCGTTACCTTTCTGACCTGCTCTCCTACGTTGCTGTAGGTGCACGTTCTGTAGAGGACCAGCAGCACAGACTGACTGTCAGCGGTATGGATGTTCCGGCTGGTATGAAGAACCCAACTAGCGGTGACTACAGCGTTATGCTGAATTCCATCGTTGCAGCTCAGGGTGCACACCGCTTTATTTACAGAAGCTGGGAAGTAGAGACAACCGGCAATCCGCTTGCCCATGCTATTCTTCGTGGCGCTGTAAACAAACATGGTGAGGCAATCCCGAACTATCATTACGAGGATCTTCGTCTCCTTTATGACAAATACCATGCTAAGAATCTTGCCAACCCTGCTGTTATCGTAGATACTAATCACTCCAACTCCAACAAGCAGTATGAGCAGCAGATCCGTATTGCGAGTGAGGTTCTTCACAGCCGCAAGGTAGATCCGGAGCTTCACACTATGGTAAAGGGTCTCATGATCGAGAGCTACATCGAACCAGGCAACCAGAAGATCGGCGGCAACCATATCTATGGCAAGTCTATCACAGATGCATGCCTTGGATGGGAGCAGTCCGAACAGCTTCTCTATACAATTGCCGAGAACTGCTAGGCAGACCTGATCTTTATATTCCGGACATAAATTTATCCCGGCAGGTTCGTTACGATCATTCGGATCTGTCGGTATTTTTACATTCAATCATATAGTAGAGTCCTGCATGCTGCTTCATCTGCGGTGACTAAAAATTAAGCCAGAAAACGTATCTTCTCAGATATCCGTTTTCTGGCTTAACTTATATATTTAATTTCAGTGGCGCGGATGCGCCTTCATGTACACATCTCTCATCTTTGCCACACCAAAGTTCAGATACACCTGTGTGGTGGAAATGTCGGAATGTCCCAACATCTCCTGTACACTCTTCACATCTGCTCCGTTCTGCAGCATATGCGTGGCAAAAGAATGTCTTAACGTATGTGGTGTAATATCATGCTGGATTCCAGCTTCCTCCGCATAGCCTTTCAGAACTTTCCAGAATCCCTGTCTGCTCATGGACTTGCCGGAACAGTTGGTAAAAAGGATTTCTGTCTCATTCTCTTTTACAAACTTCTCTCTGGCCTCGTCCAGATATTTCTCCATTGCGATCTTGCATACATTGCCGATCGGAATAACTCTCTCCTTGCCTTCATCCCTGCATATCACATATCCAAGCTGCAGGTTAATATCCTCCATGCTCAGGCGCAGCAGCTCACTGACACGCATTCCAGTAGCATAAAGAAGCTCCAGCATGGCACTGTCCCTGATTCCCTTGGGAGTTGTTCTGTTAGGCTGTTTCAGAAGCCTGTCTACTTCATCTACAGATAAAATCTCCGGCAGACGTTTCTCAACCTTGGGCGGCTTCAGTTCCAGGGAAGGATCTTTCTCAATTCTGCCCTCCTGATGGAGATACTGAAACAGCGCACGGATAGAAGCAACATTTCTGGATATAGTAGAAGAAGCAAACTGTCCACGTTCCATATAACTTAAGTACCCTTCCAACTCCAGTTCCCCTACATCTCTAATATCATAAATTCCGCGCTCTTCAAAATATGCCGCCATTTTCTTCAGATCTCTCTGATAAGATACCTCTGTATTATGCGACGTTCTTTTTCTGTTATGTAAATATGTAATAAATTCCCGTATCTCTATGTCCATTCCCTTACATCCCGTTTCTAATACTATAGCATTTTTATAAATTACCTGGTTTTATCCAAAATAGTAAAATCTGTACCCTTTTATTACTGAATTATACTGTGTATTTTACATAAAATCAAACGGTTTTTCAGTGCAAAACCGCGCATTTTCAACACTTCCAGCCATTAACTACCAAATATCGCAGATTTTATGGAAACCATCACTAGATGTTGTAGAATTTCTTTTCAAAAAAATTTTAAATATTTTATGATCTTTTCAACCAACCAGGGATTGAGAAAACATTCTGCCATTATCCCCCCTGTATATACCCCAAAAGCAGTGATCACCTGCTTCAGGTAAGGAAGATTTTTTGCGGGGAACAGGCCATAATTTTTCCAGATTCCAAAAGACTGCCGATACACAAGTCTTGCCAGCCAGAAATAAACAGGAACATAGATCAGATACTGGGGCAGAAGAAGCGCTGCTCCTGCCAGTCCTCCGTAAAGACCGAACTCCAGCACAGACATTGCCAGGACCATCCCTGTTTCCAGTCCCAGGATCAGCATGTACACAACAGACAAAGGCACCCCGAACACTGTAAAACCGCACAGAATCAGCAGTAAAAAGAACCCTCCTCTCCGTCGCAGTATCTCTCCGAAATATGCACCGCCGGAAATATCTTTCTCTGCAAAATTCCGGATCAGATAAAAAGATGCCAGGGTTTTCTGTTTCCATTCCATTTTCCAGATCATATTTGGCAGGATCGTCCCTGTCAGAAAGCCTGTGAGAAACAGGATCTCTGACGGAAATCTGCCTGCTGCTTTCCATTTTCGATTCTCTGTCTTAATATCCATTCACTCACCCTGTATCAGTTTACGTCCACAATCCAGGTAATATAACTTTTGTGGTAAGATAATATTTCAGGACACAAAAAGGCCGGACAGCTGTATAATAGCTGTCCGGCTTTCTTTATTATCAGTACTCTTATGCGACCTGTAATTATTTCGCGTAATCAACCGCTCTGCTCTCACGGATCACATTGACCTTGATCTGTCCTGGATACTCAAGCTCTGCTTCGATCTGCTTTGCAATATCTCTTGCAAGGAGAACCATATCTGCATCGCTTACCTGATCCGGTACGACCATAACACGAATTTCTCTTCCTGCCTGAATAGCAAAAGATTTCTCAACGCCCTTGAACTCATTTGTGATGTCCTCAAGCTGTTTCAGACGATTGGTATATGTCTCCAGTGTCTCTCGTCTTGCACCAGGTCTTGCTGCGGAAATTGCGTCTGCTGCCTGTACGATGCACGCGATCAGAGATTCCGGCTCCACATCACCATGATGAGACGCAACTGTGTTAATAACGATTGGAGATTCCTTATACTTTTTACAGAGATCCACACCGATTTGAATATGAGATCCTTCCACTTCATGATCAATGGATTTACCAATATCATGAAGAAGTCCGGCACGTTTGGCCATACGCACATCCACACCGATCTCTCCTGCAATAAGTCCGGAAAGCTGTGCAACTTCAATAGAATGTCTCAGCGCATTCTGACCATAACTTGAACGGAATTTCATACGGCCAAGTAGTTTCAGAAGTTCCGGATGGATTCCATGTACACCCACATCCATGGCTGCTGTCTCACCGTCTTCACGGATCTGTGTTTCCACTTCTTTCTGGGCTTTCTCCACCATCTCTTCGATTCTTGCCGGATGAATGCGTCCATCCACAATAAGTTTCTCCAGAGCCACTCTGGCAATCTCTCTTCTGATTGGATCAAACGCAGAGAGAACCACTGCCTCAGGTGTATCATCAATGATCAGATCCACACCTGTAAGTGTCTCCAATGTACGGATATTACGGCCTTCACGACCGATGATCCTTCCCTTCATTTCGTCACTTGGAAGCTGTACCACAGAAATCGTTGTCTCGGAAACATGATCTACTGCACATTTCTGGATGGCATTGACCACACATTCCCTGGCTTTCTTTCCGGCTTCTTCCCTGGCTCTGTTCTCAAGCTCTTTATAGAGTCTCGCAACATCAACCTTTACGTCATCTTCCACAGATTTCAGTAATTCTTCTTTTGCCTGTTCGGAGGTAAGACCTGAAACTCGTTCCAGTTCCCGTACTCCTTTTTCCTCAAGTTCGTTTACTCGTTTTTCTTTTTCTTGTAACTCGTTAAATTTCGCTGTACATTCCAGCTCACGCTTCTCCACTGCGTTCGCTTTCTTATCAACAGATTCCTCTTTTGACAATACTCGCTTCTCGTATCTCTGCAGCTCGTTTCTCCGTTCCTTGGTTTCCCTTTCCAGTTCATTTTTAGTTCGCAGAGATTCTTCCTTTACTTCAAGTAAAGCTTCTCGTTTCTTTGTCTCTGCTGCTTTCAATGCTTCATCAAGAATATTCCTTGCCTTATCCTCTGCTGTACCTACGATTTCCGCATCCTTGCGTACTTTCTTGTCAACAGCAACCTTGCAAGTAACAGGAACTGCAATAAGTAGCGTGACTACCACAGCGACAATAACACCGATAATTGTGCCTGCCACAGGAGCACCTCCTTATTTAGTTTTCATTGTACAAATACAACAATACAAGTTTAGCTGTTTTTCACATTTATGTCAAGTTTTTCTCTTGAAAAAGCCAATTTTGGTTAGCATATGTGAACTGTGATTTTTTTACTGCTTAATTCAGTATAACGATCCCTTATCCCGCTTCACCCGTATGTTCATTTCTTCCAGAGCATGGGCGATATCTTCATACTTGAACGCTCTTCTGGCAAGATATCCCTGAAGCCTCCGCATCTCCTTCTCATCCAGCTCTGCATTCGGCTTAAATTTCTTCTCTATTGTCTTACGAAGTACTGCACGTTCATCTGGCTCCATAAGTTCTTCCATCTCTTCCCAGGCCTCCAGCGCAGTCTGGCGGTCTACCCCTTTCATCTGAAGTTCTGAGAGGATCTTCTGGCGGCTTTTGGACTCCATGCGAAATGAGATATATGTTCTGGCATAACGGACATCATTGATGTAGCCGTAGGACTTCACATAGGCAATGGCATCCTCCACTGCCTCCTGTGAAAATTCGGCCTGGCGGAGCTTGTCCGTCAGGCCTTTCTCTGTGCGGTCCATATGTTCCAGAAGTCTCATGGCTTTCTTACGTGCTCTGTTTCTTTCTTCCGGATTCAGCATGGATTACTCTTCTTCCTCTTTATCTGCAGCCTGTGTACCAGCTGCCTCTGCAGTCTCGTCAGCCGGATCCAGGTGATAGTGTACACGTACCTTCTTCTCGATCTCATCTCGAAGTTCCGGGTGTTCTCTCAGGAACATCTTGGCATTCTCTCGTCCCTGTCCGATCTTATCTCCTTCATATGCGTACCATGCGCCGCTCTTGTTCACAATGGAGCACTCTGCCGCAAGATCCAGGATATCTCCCTCTCTGGAAATACCGGTTCCGAACATAATATCAAACTCAGCCTGCTTAAATGGCGGTGCCACCTTGTTCTTCACTACTTTCACACGGGTATGGTTACCAACCATCTCGCCACCCTGCTTCAGTGTCTCAACACGGCGTACATCCATACGGACAGACGCATAAAACTTAAGAGCACGTCCACCTGTTGTTGTCTCCGGATTGCCGAACATAACGCCAACCTTCTCACGGAGCTGGTTGATAAATATAACAACACAGTTTGACTTGCTGATTACTGCAGTCAGCTTACGAAGTGCCTGAGACATCAGACGGGCCTGAAGTCCTACATGGCTGTCTCCCATATCTCCCTCGATCTCAGCCTTCGGTACCAGGGCTGCAACGGAGTCTACGATCACGATATCTACTGCACCGGAACGAACCATAGTCTCCGTGATCTCCAGTGCCTGCTCACCGTTATCCGGCTGCGAAATGTAAAGATTATCAATATCTACGCCAATACTCTTGGCATAAACCGGGTCAAGTGCATGCTCTGCATCGATGAATCCTGCGATTCCGCCCCTCTTCTGAACCTCAGCTACCATATGTAAGGCAACTGTTGTCTTACCACTGGATTCCGGTCCGTAGATCTCCACGATACGTCCCTTGGGAACACCGCCCACACCAAGGGCGATATCAAGGCTCAGACATCCTGTAGGAACTGCCTCCACCTGCATATGGGAACTGGAATCTCCAAGTTTCATAACGGAGCCCTTACCGAACTGCTTCTCAATATTTCCAAGGGCTGCTTCCAGCGCCTTCTGCTTCTCTTCACTGATCATCCTTCGACTCTCCTATTCTTCTCTATTTTATAATTTACGTTTTATTTTTCGAACCTTTGTTCGTGTTTTCTGTATTACATAGTATTATAAATCAGGCTGATTGTCAATAAGATACTTCAAAATCCTCCTGTTTTTTGTTGACACCAAAACTCATAATATGACAATCAGGCTGATAAAATCATCCCTTTTCGCCACGCAGCTCTACAGTCAATCGGATATTCGCAATCCGCTTTCGCTACTTGCTCATAACCGAATAACTGCTCCGCAGTTTATCAGGAGGGGCTTGTACCCCTCCTGATACAAGTAAGTCCCACC
>NZ_QRNF01000109.1 GCF_003474435.1 Ruminococcus sp. AF46-10NS | reverse complement strand
AGTAACTTTTACATATATTGTACTACTTTTGTTGTCAAAATGCATTTTTCTTTCATCGACATAATTCGACATCTTAACTTTTACATATATTGTACTACTTTTGTTGTCAAAATGCATTTTTCTTTCATCGACATAATTCGACATCTTATCTTTCATATACGTACCTTGTCACTTCAGGCGATAGACTTAATGACATCACCTTTCCAATAATGCCAAAATTTAGAATTGTGAGCTGATCTTATTTAGCTTTATGGATGTTTTCGGTACTTTACTGGTCATAAAAAAGACAGTATTGCTATAATGACTACAAAGATTATAAGAGCTCTTTTTATAAAGTGCTCGAACCTGACACTTATACCGTTTTCCATATTTCAATCCAGTTATCCTACCACTCTCCGATAAGAAAGTCTTGGTTTTAACTTGGGAGATAAAGAAAAAGTGAATCCAGCAGATAGGATATTCGTAAACGATAGAATGGTTTACGGATATTCGTCATTTTTACTAATAGATGAATACTATATATAGATAATAGGCCGGCAGATGATTTGACATTTACTCTAAAATGATGCATATATTATAATTAATCATTATAAAAATATGCATCAGATATTATTGCATCTATATTTCCCCATTTTCCGTGCTGCTCAATTCTCACAATCTTAGCCCCTTCAATATTAATACCATTACTAAAATCTGCATCTTCAGGTTTTGATAAATTATCTAATCCATCTACTTCATAAACAGATTTTTCGTTTCCATTTTCATCCACTATCCAAATTTGAATATCTGCAAAACAATCGTTCTCTGTCTCTTTGGCAACATGTATAGCACCTTTCATTTTTTTATACTTCCCATTCAGCAAAAACGAAATTTGTCCCGTTCCATTTATCAAAACCCCCGAAAATTCATTTCCATTTAAGTCACTACGTATTCCGCTATTTGTGCTAGCACAAGAATCAATATCATAAATTTGAGCCTTTGAAATAGCTAGTTTAGAATCATCAATATCACTAATAATGTCCATTTTTTTGTCATCCGTCTTACACATTTTATCATAATATTCTAATATTCTTTCTACCGTATTCAAATTGAAATATGTTTGATTATTAATTAATGCCACAGACTTATCTTCACTTGGTAAATTCATCCCATCTACACCTATTTGCCAATTCTCAAAGGCAACGTCTACATAATCATTTAATTTCATTAATAGCTCCTGATTACTGCTTTCCAATTCTGAAAGTTTAGCTTGACTTTCATCTAACTCTGCCTGTAAATTACTTTTTTCTTGATCCGCATTTTCCGCATCACTACTCTGTTGTTCTTCTAAACTATCTATTTTAGAATTTGCACTTTCTAACTTTTCTTCTAATTTCTTCTTTTCTGAATTTAGCAGTTTTACTTCTTCCTGATTCTCATTATATTGTTGAATAAGCCAATTTAAAATCTCTTTGTCAGATTTTTCAGCAACATTTCCCAATTCTATAGTATTGGTATTATTTATTATAGTGTTAGTCATACTGTTTCCCTCTGTATGCATTCCACCATAATAAGCTGCCGCACCCATCCCTATTCCCCCAATAATTTCCACTATTATCCTTGTTATATTTTTCTCTTTCATGTGCTCTCCCTCTTTTACTCATTATGTTATCAACAGGTCAGGTGCTTGTATAGTTTCAGATGATTCAGGAATTCCGTTTTTTCAATACTATAGACCAAGGCGAAGATATCTGCTCTACATACATTTTGGGCAAATAATTAATTGCAATGTCCTATATATGCATTATTTCATCTATATTTTTACTTAACCTCTTCTTCTAATGATTTTCCATCAGCTTTTTACTTAACCTCTTCTTCTAATGATTTTCCATCAGCTATATGTCTTTAATTTCTC
>NZ_QRNF01000108.1 GCF_003474435.1 Ruminococcus sp. AF46-10NS | reverse complement strand
CCCTGTACACTTATCTTTTTAAAAATATTCTTATTGGTCTGAATATTTAATAGGTATATAATCCCAAGCATGCAATAGGTTATATAATCCCAAGCATGCAATTACTACTATACACAACACACTCAAAACCCATCCAAAAGGAGATGCTAAAAAGAACATAAATTTTCTTAGCCACTCATAATTCCATACCGCTGAATTCATTTCGTTAATCCAAGTACAATATTTACCATAATTCAAAACAAACAACAACATACCAATAAAAGCAACTATTCCCATTGCCCAATATCCATTATAATTGGTTCCTGTAGTTCTTTTTATCCTAAAATTACTTTGGGGTATATTTTCAATCGGTATTTGCTGAATTAACTGATTTAGGATTTTCCCCTCAATAACTGTTTCACTATCCTCAATTTCTTTTTCTTCGTTATCTTTATTTTCATTTGTAAAATGAGCAAGTGAAATATGAATAAAAGTTTTTTGAGGGTATTTCTTTTTATAACTTTCCAATAAGCTGCTTTTCCCAGAACTATATGGCCCAGAAACAGCTATGTTTCGTATATCATCATTACTAAATATGAATTCGAATCCTTCTTCATAGACATTTAAATCTACATTACTGGTCGGTGTCAATTTTTGAAATCTTAAGTCGCTCAATCTATCACCTCTTTAATATCGTGTTTTTAAATACTGGTCATTTTAATCTTATTCAAACGCTCCAGGTTACTCTGACCATGACATCGTATAATAAAAAATGGCGAGATGCTTATCGTAACACCCCGCCAAACATCCAATTACACAACATTTGAATAATCAGATTCTGTTCAATCTTTTATACTGTCAACAATTCAGCATTTTTTATGATATCTTTTATCTTTTTTTCGTCCATTTCAGCTACATCCGCGATCTGAGCAGCTGTATAACCTTTGTTGTACATTTTCATAATCATTTCCCGTTTACCCATCTCAATTCCGGTTTCAATTCCAGTCTCTTTAATTTTCTGGCTCAAATTACACATAATACTCACATCCTCTCTAAAATCCTTTTCCATTGGAATTGCATATTCATTTCCAATGATATCCAGTTTTTCGTTTGCTGTTAAATCCTGAGATAACAATGCTCCCAGTAATCTATGTAATTCATATTTCTCCTCATGCTTCGGAAGTTCTTTGGCAAGTCCGATCATTACGATATTAACCAAGTCCAGTTTGCCTTTCCATGCATGGGAATTTACAATACTATCTTTCACCAGGTGAATGTGTTCCAGACTATTTTCCGGCATATTCATACATACCCAGATGGAATAGACTCGCTTGATATCATTATAATTTGAATTTGAAAAATCTCTTTCTTTTTGTGAAGAAATCATTCGACTCACATAAAAGATTGCCCGATTCAATATATCGTACCCATTCGGTTCGTCCTTTTGGGCTTCTACATTAATAATAATCTGCGACAATCCATCCCTCATCCTGACATAGAATATAATGTCAAATCGTATCATTCCCTCATGAAGTTCCGGGTTTTCAGAATTAAGACCAACCACACGAGATTCATCATTTTTAATAACAGTATTAGTAAAACCTGTTTCTATTGGAACAGTGTTAATAAATGGTTCGCCTTCAATATAAGGAACCACATCTTTCGGATCCATCCCTGCAAATTCATCAACAGTCTTTACTAATATATGGGCCAGGATACTTTTCTGGCCAAGTAATCGTTTCGCACTTTCATCATATTGTGCGTCTTTATCTGTCGTAAGAATCGTATTTTTGATTTCTGTATTCAAAGTCTTTCTCCTTTTCTACAGCACTTTTAAAACTATTCTTCGGCTATATATTTATTATACTCTAAATCTGCATTTTCAACAACATCCAATTACCTATAGATTTTGTGAATATCCACTTTAGGTTCTAATACGTAAAAATCTTTTATAATATAAACAGTATCTCCTTGCTTACAGGTTCTAATACGTAAAAATCTTTTATAATATAAACAGTATCTCCTTGCTTACATCA
>NZ_QRNF01000107.1 GCF_003474435.1 Ruminococcus sp. AF46-10NS | reverse complement strand
CAAAATTTAGTAACTTAAAAATTTGAATTTGATACTATAATACAGACAGAAGGTGTTTGATGAATGGAATACCCTCTGTCTTTTTTGTTCCTGGAAAAGCAAGTTATCATATATGTAAAAATATATGGAGGCTGAAAATGGGAAAAGATTTAAACGGTAAAGAACTTGGAAGAGGAATCACACAGAGAAAAGATGGCAGATACATGGGGAGGATTCATATAAGAGGAAGCAAAAAAGAAGTTACATTATATGATAGGAATCTGAAAATGTTGAAAAACAAAGTAAATACTTATCGAGCTCTGGCAGGAACTTCACAATGGGATATAAGAATGACTGTAACGGAATGGTTTGAGCAATGGATGGAAATATATAATGTGCCGGTATTAAAGGCAACAACTATAAGAAATTACTGGGATGGTTTTAAAAGAATCCAGCCGTTAATCGGAGACCGCAGAGTTATAGATATAAAATCAAATAATATTCTGAATGCGCTATATGTGCTAAAGGAAAATGGTTATGCACAGACAACAATCAAACAAACATTTACAATATTAAAGGCAATGTTTTCAATGGCATATCGCGTTAGAGCTGTTTTGTATAATCCATGTGAGGGAATGCGAGCACCGATAGAAAGAACATATCAGGACATAATCGAGAGAGAAGAAGATCATAATCTTGAAAAGGATGTTCAACGTTTTTTAGATGCGTGCAGACATACAAGATATTATGAATTGTTTTATATCCTGTCCCAAACGGGACTCAGAATTGGAGAGGCCTGTGCTTTGGAGTGGAAGGATGTCGATCTAGAAAGAAAATGTATTTATATTGATAAGACAGTTAATAAAGTAAAAAAATATTATGATTCTAAAGGAAGAAAGATGGAGAGTCCTAAAATGGTAGCACAGATTACTTCACCCAAAAAACAGGCCAGTTATCGTATAGTACCTATTTCAGATGAAACAGTGAAAGGATTTGCTGCTTGGAAGAAAAAACAGTTTGCTGATAAAAAAAGATGGGGTAGAAGATGGGGAATAAAAAATGAACTATTGAAAGATTTTCCAAATTTGATTTTTACAACATCTCCAGGAAAAACCTATTTACCGGGATATGCAACCCAGGAATGTAAACGAATATCTGATTGTATAAATCGAAAGGAAAAGCAGACGGCTCTGTCAGAAAAGCGGGAACCGGAGTTTATACATATCCATCCTCACCTATTCAGATATTTTTATGTAACAAAGTGCGTAGAAAAAGGAATGAATCCTGTGATGATTGGAAAAATCACAGGACATGCAGAAATAAGAATGACGCAGCATTATACACGTCTGTCTGATGAATTTATATTGCGTCAACGTGAATTTCATTAAAAAATTGATTTTTTTACAGAATTTTATGGAATTTATTATTCTTTTATTATGAAGGGGTAATTTAATCAAAAATAACAGGAGATATTCAGATGGGAAAAGATTTGAAAGGAACAGAACTTGGAAGAGGAATTCATCAACGCAAAGATGGACGCTATGAGGTAAGAATATATAAAAATGGAGTTTCTAAAAGCTTTTATGTAAAAACAGCAGCTGAAGCAAGGACATTGCACAAGAAATATAGTAAAAAACAGAAAGACGTTGGTTTATGTGGAATAGATGAAATTTATAGTATGCTGAGAATAGAATGGGCAGGACATATTCAAGAAGATTCATTGAAAAATTATGATTATCATTATAGA
Source organism: Ruminococcus sp. AF46-10NS (assembly GCF_003474435.1). GTDB lineage: Bacteria > Bacillota > Clostridia > Lachnospirales > Lachnospiraceae > Blautia_A. The sequence continues at coordinate 386 of NZ_QRNF01000107.1, read as the reverse complement.
ATCCTCAGTCAATATTTGACAAACATGCCATTAAACGAAGTGACACCAGCAAAAGTACAATCTGTTATCAATAAATTGCAGCAGGAATATTCATGGAGCATATGTCGACAGATTGTTAATATGTTACGGAAAATTTTTCATAGAGCATGGGAAAACGGATCTGTGTCATATAATCCAATGCAAGAAATTAAAATATATTCTGAACATAAACAACTGTTTGAAAAAAATTATCTTGAACAGGATGAAATAAAGATATTCGAACAAGTTTGCCAGGGAATTAAAATATATTCTGAACATAAACAACTGTTTGAAAAAAATTATCTTGAACAGGATGAAATAAAGATATTCGAACAAGTTTGCCAGGGAAGAAGATATTGTGATTTTGT
>NZ_QRNF01000106.1 GCF_003474435.1 Ruminococcus sp. AF46-10NS | reverse complement strand
GGAAAGGGTGCTTATGATGAAAAAAGCTTGGCATATTACATGTTTCAGATATACATATAGATGCTTCATCAATAACGGAAGTAGACATTATTGTTGAAAAATTACTTAAGGATATTAAGAAGGTAGAATCAGAAAATGATATACAAATTGATTTGATATGTTTTGCTGGGGATTTGATTGGGAGAGGTGAATGGGCCCTAGAAAATGAAAATCAAATCACGTTAGCAGAAGAGCACTTTATCAAACCTTTATTAAGTGCAACTGGATTAACAACAGAAGAATTCATACTTATCCCTGGAAATCATGAGGTTGATAAAACGAAAATTGCAAAAATGACGGAAAATGGTTTGGTAGCACTATCTTCTTTAAAAGATATAAATGAAACTATATTTGAAATGGAAGATGAATATAAAAGGCGATTACAGTATTTTTATGATTATATGTATAAAAATTATGTAAAAGGTGCAGAAACATGGAATTTGGGATACTCGTTAATAAAAAATATTAATGGTATTAATGTGGGAATTGCAGGGTTAGATTCTGCGTGGAGATCCACTGGGGCAGGTTGGAAAGAGCGAGGACACTTGCTAGTAGGAGAACATCAAGTAGGAGTCCTTTATAATAATATTAAAGATGCAGATTTGAAAATATGTTTAATGCATCATCCGCTTGATTGGCTATCGGAATTGGAGATGACTAATGTTGAGAGAAAATTAAATTCCTTTGATTTGGTTTTAAATGGACACGTACATGATTTGCAGGATAAGCAAATATGTACTCAAAGGTATAAAACAATATATAATACTTCTGGGAAATTGTATCCAATTGATGATTATTATTCCGGATATTCTATTTTGGATATTGATATGGAATTAAATACATGTTGTATTTATTCAAGGGAGTATTTAAAATCTCCGAGAGAAGACTTTGATCGTGCTTTGCGATTAAATGAAAATGGGAAAGTACAATATCAGCTTACAGCATATGATGAAGCCAAGGCAGTGGAGTTTGATTTAAAATTGCAATTACGTGAATATTATCAGGAGGCTACAGAAAAATATGCTATGTTGAAGAATATTGATAGCTATTCTCCGGAGAAAGTTGGAGATTTTTTTGTGGATCCCATAATATTTGAAAAATCAGAATATGAGCGGAGCGAAATTAAACGTAAGGAAGATAAAAAAGAACAGCCTATTTTACTGAGTGAATTAATGGAAATCCCTGAGAACATTTTAATGATTGGGAAAAAGGAATGCGGAAAAACAACAGTATTACAAAGATTTGGTATATGGCATACACGGAGTGAGAGCGAAAAAATACCAATATATATTGATATGTTAAAGCTGGGTAAAGGACAGGATAGAATTTTGACTGCATGTCAAAACTTTATTTTTAATAATATGTCAGATGAAGTGCCAATTACAAAAGAGCAGGTTCGAAACATTTTATCAAATGGGAAGGCATTATGCTTATTTGATAATGTTAATATTTCAAGTGCTGATCATATTAGATGGATGCATAGTTTTACAAAGGCATTTCCGCAAAATAGATTTGTATTTTCGGCAGAAGAAAAATTTTATCAGACTTATACCTTGAAAGAACTCCCTGATTTAGGTGTAGAATGTAAACCAGTATATTTAGAAGTATTTGGTAAACGTCAGGTTAGAGAAATGGTTACAAAATGGGGAGAAGGTAAGGATGGTTTTGATGCAAATGAAATGACGCAAAAAATTGTAACGTATTGTAATAATATTAATTTTGCAATGACGCCTTTTAATATTGCAGTTTTTATGACAATATGGGATAACGATAGGAATTTTGTCCCTATTAATGAAGGAAAAGTCATGCGAACTTATTTAGAAACAGTCTTAGATAAATTTTCAATTGAAGGTTTTCAGAGAAGTGAATATGATTATGATGTTAAGCAACATTTTTTGGGCTACTTAGCATATGCAATGTGCAAAAAGGATGAATACTATTTTACAGTAGAGGAATTTGACAAAATAGTTGATGAGTATCATAACAAAAAAGGTTTCAAAAAGTCGCAGTCGAAATTTGATGTTATTTTTTTCGAAAAGAATATATTGTGTATTAATGGAGATTATGTATTTTTTTAGCAATACAAGTATAATGGGAG
>NZ_QRNF01000105.1 GCF_003474435.1 Ruminococcus sp. AF46-10NS | reverse complement strand
TGAACAAAAAAGAAAAAGCTTTTTGGAAAGATGGCTTCAGAAAAATCTCTGGAAGGTTTTGTCTCAAAGTTTAATATTGTTCAACAAGAGGATATTAATTGTTATAAGCGTCTGAACAAAAAAGAAAAAGCTTTTTGGAAAGATGGCTTCAGAAAAATCTCTGGAAGGTTTTGTCTCAAAGTTTAATATTGTTCAACAAGAGGATATTAATTGTTATAAGCAGAAATTGATGGAAAAATTAGCTGAAGAATATAAAAATCCAGATGAGTATGAGGACGAGGAAAAATGGCAATTAATTTTGCTTGGACTTGCAATTTCGTACATACAACGACGCTATGTGTTAGAAAATCCGAATTTTGAACAGCTACGAGTGGACAAAAAAGAATTTGATCAGTATATGAAAGAGTCGGCTACTCTGAATACAGAACAAACGATTGCAAATTATTTACAGGGGCTTGTTTGCGAAAAATATGGAGAAATCATAAATAACAATGAAATGTCAGTTTTGCAGATGCGTATGTTGGATTTGATATATCAGAATACCTTGCAATGGATAGGTGAAATTGGCAAAACTATAGAGGGACAATATCAGTTGCTAAATACATTAAGTACGCGTGAAGCAAGTAAAATTTCAGGATATAGAAAAAAATCTATAAATAGTAGATTAAGGAATATAGCAGAGTGTAATTTGACGTTTTTAAAATTTTTAAGTTATTTCTGGAAGATTATGCTGAATATTTGTCAGGAAAAAGTACACAACGAAAATGATATTTCTACTTATAAGGAGTTATTTGACCCATTATGTTACATAGATTCTTCAGTGAAACACTATATTTGTCTGAATTTTCCTGAAGATAAATATGTAGATCGGTGTGTGATTCTTCCTCCAGCGGCAGGAGAATTTAAAAGTACAAAGCGAAATATTGTAAATCGTATGGTAAATGTATCACCAAGGCCTGAAAAATGGTTTTTTCAAAATAGTAATATTATGCAGGGAAAAAATTATTACGACTATAGCACAGCAGACGTAAGTGAGAATCCTACGATAGCTGATTTGGGTGAAGATAGCTTTTATATTGAATGTATGGAGTGCATTGGGATTGATGAAGATGAATGGGGTAAAAAGGAAGAGTGTGGTAAATGTATTTTTTTGGAAAACTGTATTAAAGAGGAAAGATAGTTATGATTTTACAGGAAGAGTTTAGGAAAAACGGCTATACAGATATTCTTAAGGGAGATGTAGCTTCTGAATATGGAATTAATCTGGAAGATATTTTTGATTTAGATGAGAAACCGGAAGAGTTATTAGGTATTTTTATTAGTGAACAGAAAGATGATTTGTTTTTTCTTCTGGATGGAGATTCGATGGAAATTAATTCATTATGTGATGGTTGGGATAATCGAATTCGTGTGTTTGCAATTATTAATAAAAAAGCAAGTGTAATTCAGAAGCTGAGGTATAATATTGTACAGTTGATTGTTTATTCTGGAGATACACCTGATAAAAACAGAGAAGGAAATTTATCAATATCAAGAAAAATTATTATTAAAGGCGATATGACAGATAGGAATCAAATTATAATTGGTGATGATGAGGTGATTGAATTACCATTTCATATGATTTCGTCAGCTTCATTTGCACCGGATGAAAAAAAGATGGAGCGATTAGAACAATTACTTCCGGAGAATGAGAAACTTTTGACATTAATGAAAAGAAAGAATATAAAAGTACAAAAAAAAGAAAGAGAAGGAATATGGAACAAGTCTTTTGAAGTACAAGATTATGAGCTGATTAAGGAGTGGCTGAAAAATGATAATACACAAGATTAAAATGATAAATTTTAGATGTTTTCAAAATAAAACAATTGATTTTGAGAATAAATCGGTTGTGCTTCTTTCAGCTGCAAATGGAATTGGAAAAACAACAACTATTGATGCAATTGAATGGTGTTTGACAGGTAACATTGGAAGACTAAAAACTACTTTTGATACCAGAAGTACTAATGAAGCTGATCGTAGGATGAATACAGATGGCATTTTGAAGAATAGAAATGCTAAATCAAAGGAAAATATTATAGTATCTCTTTGGTATATGATGGAGAAAAAGAAAGAATTCTTTGTAGAAGGCAGAAAAAGGATGAATTAAATTCAGAATTTTCTAAAGTTAAGGCAGAAAAAGGATGAATTAAATTCAGAATTTTCTAAAGTTACGCTTGATGAAAATGAGGAAATGGCGAAA
>NZ_QRNF01000104.1 GCF_003474435.1 Ruminococcus sp. AF46-10NS | reverse complement strand
ATCTCCTACATAATCTGTCTTGTACTGTGACAGGTCAGGAATCTCGTACAGTTCTTCTTTTCTGCCACATGCAGAAAGCAATATTGCTGATACCGTAAATAAAATAATTGGAATTACTTTTTTCATCATGAACCAGCTCCTCTTCACACTTTGATATAAAACAGCCTGCCCAATGAACCAGAAACTGCCATATATCTGCTTCTTTATTTATAGATCAGCCTTTAAAGTATTCTGACCGCAAAGGCTGATATTTACAGTAACAATGCTCCTCTTTCATCTTTTTACACAGGTTCTACTGTTTTTTACGACATTTTGCGCGTTCCCTTTTTAGTCCTTGTTTTCGCTATACTCAAGTAGTCATTTAGATAAACGAAGCATAAATCATAAAAATTTCTGCAATCAAAATAATTCCTAAAACACAATCAATCATCAGGTTATATTGACCATCCGTTAGCCAGGTCTTCGAATGCATCAGAACATACTTTACACTTTTTATACCACTCAAGATTGCAACAGCCAGAAGGAGTATCGGCATTAAAAAAATTTCTATCTTATTACCAAAGTCATCTGCGACTCCATTCCCAGCAAAGTGAACGGGAATAATCTTCGGTAAGAAAAAGAAGCTTATTATTGCAATCGCAATGCCAGCGATGCAAATTCCCCATGTTAATTTCCTGCTGCTTATACCATCCATAACAGTGCCTTCCTCTCATATGTCAGATACTGGTACTTACTCAAAGCCCTCTAATAAGCTTACTTTTTGAACAATTCTTTAACAACCCAGCATGTAGCTATTGTTTGCATCAGAAAAACGAAATCACACACATATTTCATTCCAAATTTCATAGAAGAGCTCCCAATCAATCCAAAACCTATGCAAGTCGCCCCTATGCTGAATATCAAAGCCAAAATAGAAATAAATATTCTATATTCTTTTTTCATATCCCTTGCCTAAATGTTCTTTTCTATTTTTTCTCGTTTCATACGTTCTTTCATCAATAAAACAAATTGAACTGTCCATATTACACACGCTGCCAAACACCCGATTCCACTGTATAATAAATCTATGGCTGCACCGGCTACAAATGGCAGTGCCATCCACATCATCTTGTTTCCATATACTCTGCACATTTCTTTTTCATCATACTGTTTTCGTTCTTCCTTAGATTTCATATTATAGCCAGACAAAAATGCAGCGGCCTTTCCATTTGATTTTACAAAGCTGATTCCAAATAAAAACATAATCACTGCCATTCCCAAATCAAAGATAACACAGATTATCATTGCAGACACCTCACTTCCCGCTCTGGCTATCAAATAAAAAAGCCAAACACAACAGTAAAACTTATTATGTTTGGCTAGGTCAACTTGTTATTTTTTTATCACTTCTTATGGTTGTATTATACTATATATTTCTCTATAGTAAAACAATTTTTTATATTATTTTTATTTTAATATTTATATTTCTACTATCATCAATTTTTCAGATATTATCAACGCATAATCAATGCTATTAGCTACAATACTTCCAGAAAATTCATCATAGGTCTGTGTTGCCACAAAGAAACGCTGCTCTGAAAATCAAAGCCGTCGTTCCAAATTGTCTGCTTTTTCTTTTGCCGTCGTCCGGCAGATAATCAATTCATTCTATTTTGAACTTCTTTTATGCTACTTGATGTCTGCAATAGGAATGAATCGCCAAGAATGTAAACACAAATAATTCAATTCCTGCCGAAAGCAAAATAACATGCGGTGTCCAGAAACTCATTCCACCGATATTCAGGTAATTGAAATCTGCAAGCTGAGAAAGGAAATTGTTCTGCATACCAATTCCGGCAGATGGAAGTATGGTAGAGAGCCATGTTGCTCCCATCGCCACATAAGCAAAAAGCGGCATGAGAAGAACTACAATAGAGATCAGCAAAACTGTCAATGTGTCTTTACATTTTGCAGACAGGAACAACGTACAGCTAACCGTTGCTAATACAGAAAGTAAGCCCGCTGCTGCGAGAATTATCTGCAACTGCCCCAGATTGATGTTTGGCAGATTAATGATAGAGTATCGCATCTGAAACGATGTTTTTAAGCAATCCGTCCCGAACGCTGCATTTAAAATCGGAATTTGTGGAGAGATTTCCTGAACTTTCCTTATTTTACAGGCTTTTCAGCCCATTAAATAGTGAAATGATATGTATTTTCCCTTATTTTTGCCCTTATGCGGAATCCGCAAGGGAAATAAGGGAAATTTTTAGTTAAGCATTGCTCGCTACTTTATCAAGAAGTCTTGCGGAATCCCGTTTTGCTTTTCTTGTTGAGTGAGCGTAAATATTCATTGTGGTACTGACATCAGAGTGTCCTAACAGTTCCTGTACATC
>NZ_QRNF01000103.1 GCF_003474435.1 Ruminococcus sp. AF46-10NS | reverse complement strand
AGCTGACTGAGCAGGATCCGGAGTACCACGAGACACGAGGAACCTTGTGGGAAGTAAGGGGGACCACCCCCTAAGGCTAAATACTACTTAGTGACCGATAGCGCATAGTACTGTGAAGGAAAGGTGAAAAGGACCCCGGGAGGGGAGTGAAAGAGAACCTGAAACCCTGTGTCTACAAGCTGTGGAAGTGCTTTATATGCACAACCGCGTACTTTTTGTAGAACGGTCCGGCGAGTTACGCTTACTGGCAAGGTTAAGCACTTCAGGTGTGGAGCCGTAGGGAAACCAAGTCTTAAGAGGGCCAGAGTCAGTAGGAGTAGACCCGAAACCGGGTGATCTATCCATGTCCAGGTTGAAGCTGCCGTAAGAGGTAGTGGAGGACCGAACCCACATCCGTTGAAAAGGGTGGGGATGAGGTGTGGATAGGGGAGAAATTCCAATCGAACCCGGAGATAGCTGGTTCTCCTCGAAATAGCTTTAGGGCTAGCCTCGGTGTGAGTCTTGCGGAGGTAGAGCACTGAATTTCCTAGGGGGCGTCAAAGCCTACCGAAGAATATCAAACTCCGAATGCCGTGTAGATATCACCGGGAGTCAGACTGCACGAGATAAGTTGGGCGGTCAAAAGGGAAAGAGCCCAGACCTACAGTTAAGGTCCCAAAGTGCGCGTTAAGTGGAAAAGGATGTGGGATTTCGAAGACAACCAGGATGTTGGCTCAGAAGCAGCCATACATTCAAAGAGTGCGTAATAGCTCACTGGTCGAGAGGTCCTGCGCCGAAAATGTCCGGGCTGAAACGCGCCACCGAAACTAAGGAATCCGAAAGGATTGGTAGAGGAGCATTGTATATGGGAAGAAGCAGTACCGTAAGGAGCTGTGGACTGTATAGAAGAGAGAATGCCGGAATGAGTAGCGAGATAGAGGTGGGAATCCTCTAGGCCGAATATCCAAGGTTTCCAGGGTAAAGCTGATCTGCCTGGGTGAGTCGGGACCTAAGGTGAGGGCGAGAGCCGTAGCCGATGGACAACAGGTTGATATTCCTGTACTGCAGTATGACAGAACTGTGGGGACACGTAAGGAGAGCGGGAGCCGGGAATGGAAAGCCCGGTACAAGCGAGGTACCAGTACGGTAGGAAAATCCGCCGTGCAATGGGAAGACGTGATGTGGAGCGAAATTTAGTAGCGAAGCCCGTGAGCCATGCGTCAAGAAAAGCCGCTATTGTTTATACTGTACCCGTACCGTAAACCGACACAGGTGGATGAGGAGAGAATCCTAAGGCCGGCGGAAGAAGTATTGCCAAGGAACTCGGCAAAATGGCCCCGTAACTTAGGGAGAAGGGGTGCCTGCGAGAGCAGGCCGCAGAGAATAGGCTCAAGCAACTGTTTAGCAAAAACACAGGTCTATGCGAAACCGAAAGGTGAGGTATATGCTGACGCCTGCCCGGTGCTGGAAGGTTAAGAGGAGAGGTTAGACGTAAGTCGAAGCTTTGAATTTAAGCCCCAGTAAACGGCGGCCGTAACTATAACGGTCCTAAGGTAGCGAAATTCCTTGTCGGGTAAGTTCCGACCCGCACGAAAGGCGTAATGATTTGAGCGCTGTCTCGGCAATACATCCGGTGAAATTGAAGTGCCAGTGAAGATGCTGGCTACCCGCGCCAGGACGGAAAGACCCCATGGAGCTTTACTCCAGTTTGGCACTGGGGTCCGGTGTTGCATGTACAGGATAGGTGGGAGGCTGAGAAACGGTAACGTCAGTTGCCGCGGAGCCGCTGTTGGGATACCACCCTTGTGATATTGGGCTTCTAACCAGCCGCCGTGATCCGGCGGTGGGACAATGCCAGGCGGGGAGTTTGACTGGGGCGGTCGCCTCCGAAAGGGTATCGGAGCGCCCAAAGGTTCCCTCAGAATGGACGGAAACCATTCGAAGAGTGCAAAGGCAGAAGGGAGCTTGACTGCGACACCGACGGGTGGAGCAGGTACGAAAGTAGGGCTTAGTGATCCGGTGGTATTAAGTGGGAATGCCATCGCTCAACGGATAAAAGCTACCCTGGGGATAACAGGCTTATCACTCCCAAGAGTTCACATCGACGGAGTGGTTTGGCACCTCGATGTCGGCTCATCGCATCCTGGGGCTGTAGTAGGTCCCAAGGGTTGGGCTGTTCGCCCATTAAAGCGGTACGCGAGCTGGGTTCAGAACGTCGTGAGACAGTTCGGTCCCTATCCGGCGTGGGCGTAGGATATCTGAGAGGAGCTGTCCTTAGTACGAGAGGACCGGGATGGACGGACCGCTGGTGGACCGGTTGGCTTGCCAAAGCCATGGCCGGGTAGCCAAGTCCGGAAGGGATAAACGCTGAAGGCATCTAAGCGTGAAGCCCCCCTCAAGATGAGATATCCCATTCTT
>NZ_QRNF01000102.1 GCF_003474435.1 Ruminococcus sp. AF46-10NS | reverse complement strand
ATGGAGAAATACATATAAAAAGTATTCGAATTGGTGAATCAGTATGCAAGAAAAGAAAATGCTGAAGTCAGATTTCATGATACTGTATTATTATTTAGGCTATTGTTTACAAGAAAACATTTGTATATAGGATATTATGAACCAGGGAAAGATAGCGTTAACACATGTATATTTCGTTTTGAACAAAATAGTGCAACATATCAAACATATGAGCATTTTTTTGACATGCAGTGGAAAAAAGCTAAAAGAAGTATACCTAAAAGAATTCCAGCGAAATATAGTTTTTTAAAAGAACGATTTTCTATGGCTCCATCTTTAGTAATAAATTTATCGAGTGAATGTAATATGCGATGCGTGTATTGCCCAGAGGGCGGTGAGAATTTGTGTGAAATAAATAAATCAGAACAAATTTCTGATGCAAGCATAAAAAGGTTAATTCATTCATTCAAAGACCATATGTCTAAAGATAAAGAAATGGCAGTATTGCGTATTACTGGTGGAGAACCATTATTATCAGCTGAAAATAGAAAAACAGTAGCAACTATTCTGACAGAGGCAAAGAACTATAACAAAATTGTTTTATGTACGAATGGTGTTTTTTTAAGTGAAGCTTATGAAGAATATAGAGAACAGTGGGATCATGTAAAAAATATTCTGCTTTTAAAGATTAGTTTAGATACATTAAATAAAGAAAGGTTTGCAGCTATTACAGGAACTGGGAAATATGGAGCTGATTTATATGATAAAGTAATAAATAATATTATTTTGGCAAAGAAAAAAGGTTTTAAAATTGAGCTAAATATGGTTGCGACAAAGACCAATTTAGAAAGTATGCAAGATGTTATTGATGTATTCGAATTCGCACGAATTAATGACTGGTGGGATTGAAAGTTTTAACAGTTAATGATTTCGGCGGTTCTGTTGGATACGGACAAAACCTGGACGATCAGAAATATATAAGTTGCTTGCTAAATAATGTCATCGAGGAAATGGAAAAAAGGGAATATGAAGAAAGAAAAGTATATTTGAATGATAATAAAGGAATACAAATGAGACGATTTGTATCAATCTCATCTAAAGATAAAGAATGTACATTAACGATTGTTGATCATCATTCCACATCTGGTTCAATTACACCACGAAGAACTTTTAGCGAGTTTTGTGAACCATGTAAATATTTTCCAGATTCAGATAGTGTGAAAAGAGGATTAAATTCGCCGTGTGCAACAGGAATGATGAGTTTAACACTGCGTGCGGATGGAGTATTGAGTCCATGTAGATTATGTACAGAAAATGGTATAAATATAAAAAATTTTAACCAGAGAAGAATGCAGAAGTGTGTAGATGAGCTTTTAACAGCTTATGATATGTGTTTCCATAAGACGATAGTGGGTGAGTAAGATGAAATATAAAAAGGGATTTATATGTGGATTTTTTGATTTAATCCATGATGGACATATTGATATTTTGCGACAGGCGAAAGAACAATGTGAATATCTTATAGTAGGAGTTGGAACGGATGAGTTTATGAAAGAAAGAAAAGGGAGGAATTCAGTTCTGACATATGAACAAAGATGTACAGTTGTAAAGGCAATTAGATATGTTGATGAAGTAGTTCCAGAAGAAGATTTGGATAAGTTGGCGGCTTGGAAAAAATATCAATTTGATGTTATGTTTGCAGGTGATGACCATTTGAAAGAATTAATATATATAGATGCAACAAAAAGATTAAAAGAGAATGGAGTTTCTACAATATATATTCCAAGACGATTAAATATATCTTCTACTAAATTGAGGGAAAAGGTGTTGAAAATACAAAGGCAAAAATGAATAAAAATATTCGGAGTAAATCATGTGAAATAATTTACTCCGGATATTTTATGAGCGTTATTACAAGATTCTAAAGCTTAAAAATTCCAATTAACATCCTCGTTTATTTTGTCATAATAGGCACAGATTGCAACACCAATAGCGGGGGAAGTAGCCCCAAGGTTTGAAGACTTAAATTCGCATGCATTAGCGATATAGGAAAGTTTATTTGAATTTATTTGTTTGTAAAGTAAAGGCCACATATAATCGGCTATTTCTTTGAATTTTCCAGTGAAAATGATCAAATCCAAATTGAGTAGATTTATCAAAAGATTCGTGATTTTTCCTATATAATATATAAATATTTCAAACTTATCAGGATGTGCAATTAAATAATCTTTAATGGCCATAGAATTTAATTCTGAAAATTCAGCCTTGGTCATTTCAAACACATCATTTCTAATTCTATAGTCCAAACATTCACAGCTTCCACAGGAACAACTTTCTTCTATAGCTTTGAAGTCAGTATTCGGGTATGCAGGTAATTCTAAATGCCCCAATTCTCCGACAAAGTTAGAGGCACCATGTATAAGCTATTATTGAAAATCATACCAGCACCAATACCAGCACCTAAATAGAGAATCAATATATTTTTTTTATTTCGATATTTATAGTTTATGCTGTCAGGTTGGTACATATTGTATTTTTCTGCAACAACTGAGGTATTAGAATTATTGTCAATATAAATATTAATACCCTGCTGTTCAAAAAAATCCAAGCGATTG
>NZ_QRNF01000101.1 GCF_003474435.1 Ruminococcus sp. AF46-10NS | reverse complement strand
ATGATGAGTTTAATGTATCACTACAGGCAATGGAAATAAATCCCAGTAGAGTTCTTTCTTCTTTAAAATTACTTATGGCTCAGAGAATACATTCGGATATAATGGCTCAGAGAAATACATCGGATATAAGTCTCGGAATAAATAATATTTTATATATTTCAATAGTTTTGCAAATGCTACAAGATAAGACGGTTCCGACTTTACTAAAGGCTGAAAAATATGAGGAGTTATTGTCACTAGAAGATAGTAAAATTTTAAAGCTGGCATATGAACAGACTCAGAAGGGAAATTATTTTTTAAAAAGAGATTTGTCAAATGATATGCAAACTGAATTATATCATTTTATGGATAAATACATGCCCGTATCTAAAGGAGTTACAATATTAGCGATTGAAGAACCAGAGGCCCATTTACATCCAGTTAATCAAAGATTGATTTATAAAGATGTGATTCAAAACAGTAATAATTCAGTTTTACTTACGACTCATTCAACGCATATAACATCTATTGCTCCGATTGCTTCAATTGTTCATTTACATATGGATGCTGCGGGGAGTACAGCGATACATGCAACTGCCGATATGCCTATGAAAAAAGGTGAGTTTTTAGATGTTGAAAGATATTTGGATGTAAAACGTGGAGAAATATATTTAGGGAAAGGTGTGCTTCTAGTTGAAGGAATTGCTGAAGAATATTTGATCCCAAAGTTTGCTGATTTGCTAGGAAAATCTTTAGATAAGAATGGTATAGTGATATGTAATATAAATTGTACGAATTTTACGCCGTATGTTAAGATGTTGCGGAGCTTGGATATACCATATGCAGTAATAACGGATGGAGATTTTTACTATAACGGAAAAGGTGATGAACGCATTTATCATACTATGTATGACGAAGGCAATAAAGCAACATTTGGATATTTAGGGATGGAAATTGTGGAAAGAATGGTGGATGAACTAAAGCTGAATGGCGATAATGAAATTCCTAAAGATGTAAATAAAGCTGATGACTTATATCGTTCCTTGGGTATCTTTGTTGGAACTTATACTTTTGAGGTAGATATGATGGAAAATGCAGCCAATACAGAACGGGCTGCAAAAGCTCATAAAGTGTTGGTAGATTTATTTAATGAATTAACAACAGGAGGCTCTACTCAAAAATCAAATTTCAAGAAAGAAATGGCTAACGGCGATTATTGGAAATGTCTTTCCAAAATTGAGGGTAATGGCATCGGCAAGGGAAGATTCTCTCAGAGACTTGTTTCGGTATGTATGGAAGAACATATACCCGATTATGTTCGCATGGCAATAGAGCATATTTATACGAAAGTGTCAAAAAAATGAGTTATTATACTGAAAAATTAGGACAGGTTTTGGCTGATCCTTTACAGAAAAAAGCCTATGATTCTCCGGATAGTACAGTAGTAATTGCAGGACCGGGAAGTGGAAAGACAACAATATTGACTTTAAAAATAATGAAATTGCTTAATAGTCAAATAAAGGAGCCACATGGATTAGCGTGTCTTACATTCAGTAGAGAGGCAGCACGAGAATTTGAAGATAGGTTAAAGCAACTTGGATATGAAAAAAGAAGAAATGTATTCCTTGGTACGGTTCATTCATTTTGTATATCAGAAATCCTTAGCAATTTCGCAAATTTATATGATTATGGTATTAAATTACCAATAAAAGTTTTACCAAGTAAATTAGATAAAAAGATATACGAAAGTGTCTTAAAAGATTTAGGAATAAGAAAGTTTAATAAAACGGAAGTGGATAAAGAGCGCTCTTTACATATTACCGGTATGAGTGGAATACATGTAGAATCGAATGAAACAGCATATAGAATAGCTAAAGAGTATGAGCGAAGAGTCTTAGAATCAGGATATATTGACTATGAGAGTATTATTCTATATTCAACAAAAATGTTGCAAGAGCATGGATATGTGCGTAAATGCATTAGCGCGAAGTATCCGTGGCTCGTAATTGACGAGTATCAAGATTTAGGTCGTCCTCTCCATGAAATGGTAATGTCGCTATTTACTCAAACAGAAATAAAAATTTTTGCTGTTGGCGATCCAGATCAGTCAATTTATGGATTTTCAGGTGCTATTCCAGATTATTTGATGGAATTATATAATAGGGAAGATACGATATCAGTAAAATTAGTAAATAACTATAGAAGCAATCAAGACATTATTGATGGATCAGAAACTGTATTAAATATTCCGAGAAATTATCATGCAATGACAAGAGAGGGGGAAAAAGCAGTATATCGTTTTATAACATGCCAAAATGGTTTGGAAGAACAATTTCAGTTTTTTATTGAGAAAGTAATACCTGCATGTCAGCAACAGAAAATACCTTTGGAAGAAATAGCGGTATTATTGGGAAAAAATGATGATTGCAATTCGCTTGCACTAATGTGTATGGAAAGAAACATACCATATTATATTTCAAGGCATAATTTTGAACGAACAGATTTTGTAAAATGGTTAGAAGCATGCTCAGTATGGATTAATGATAAAGGAGAAATATCATTTGATGAATTATATGCTTATTGGGAGAATATTATTGTAATGCATCGGGCAGAAAAATATTTAAATTGGGAGAATATTATTGTAATGCATCGGGCAGAAAAATATTTAAGTGAAGCAGATTGCCTTAGCATGAAAAAGAGATTT
>NZ_QRNF01000100.1 GCF_003474435.1 Ruminococcus sp. AF46-10NS | reverse complement strand
TGGAATCGTCTGGAATATTGCACAATTTATCTTTCTTATTTTTATGAAAAGCACACAATATATGTGTGTTACAGCGTATTAGTGTAAAAAAATAACAGCTATTCTTACTTTCACATCTGTAAAATGTTCGTAAGAATAACTGTTGAAAACTGTTATTTATATACTTCTTTATGAATTTGGATTTGGACAAAGCACTCTGCTTATTGCTCTCCACAACCACGCAGAAAACTTACTTATAGCAATTCAATAAATTATGCTGTCTGTTCTTTTTTCTTAGTAACTGTGAGCAGATGACTCTTGATCAGTACCGGACGAACCGCATTATAGATGATTGCTACCAGGATCACTGATACAACCGCATTGACAAAGGTTGCCGCCGCGCTCATTTTTGCCAGTGCCTCTGCAAGCTTCTGTGGCTGCCCTAAAATATACTGCTTGTAAAAATATCCCACGATCGGATCAGCGATTACATTAAATGCAAGTCCTGCGATGGATGCGATCACACTCCATTTAAAAACATATTTCTTATCTGTGCTCTCATTGATCTTCGCGATCTTATGTGCCACAAGACCTACGATCAGACCGATACAGAATTTCAGGATAAAAGTTTTCGGCGCACCTGTAATATAAACCGGATCCATCACATCCGCGATTCCCATTCCGATCGCACCTGCAAGTCCTCCATATACGCCGCCAAGAAGTAATGCCGCCAGCACGCAAAAAGCATTTCCGATATGAATCGATGTTGCATCTCCACCTGGTACCGGGATCTTGATCTGCAAAAATGTAAAGGATACATAGCATAATGCTGCAAGCAATGCAGTTTCTGCAAGCTTGACTACTGTGTTGTTCTGTGTGTTCATAATAATGTCCCCTCTCGTTCTGTTATTACTTTTGTGTGTAGTTGTTTTAACGTGTCAGTGTAATAACACAGGAGTTATGATACTTTATGAGTGGATGTATTACAAGTGGCAATTTTTATTCTTTTTTAGGGGACAGTTTTGTAAGTTAGTAAAATATCACTCAACTCGCAAACAGTGCAAAATAAAGATATAAATATCAAAATTAATATATATGTAACACGGATTTGTTGTTAAAATATAGTTGTCATAATTCGTTTAACATGATTTGAAATTTTTTATAAAAAATGTGCTAAAAACAATCAAAGGAGATAAAAATATGATTCAGAACAAAATGTTTGAACTGGTTTTCCAGGGAGAAAAACCAGACAGCTCAGAAGCATTTGCCGATATCAAAGCTGTATTCACAAACGGCAATTCCTCTCAGTCGGTTAAAGGATTTTATGATGGAAACGGAACCTATAAAGTACGTTTTCTTCCGCGCGAAGCCGGAGTCTACTCCTGGAAAGTCACAGGTGCCGTAGAAGCAGAAGGACAGGAAGAATGTACTGCATCCACGCAGCACGGAATGGTACACACACAGGGCTGCCATTTTGTCTACGAAAACTGAGACTCCTACATTCCTTTTGGAACTACCGTATATGCGCTGATTCATCAGGATGACGCCCTGGAAAAAGAAACTCTGCAGACACTGCAGACGTCTCCTTTTAATAAGATTCGTTTCTGTGTTTTTCCAAAATCCTATGAATTTAACGAAAATGGATCTCGGGAATTCGCATTTTGCAAAGATGCAGAAGGAAACTGGGATGTAGATCATCCAAACTACAAATTCTGGAATCATCTGGAAGAAGTGATCTCCCAGCTTCAGGAAATGGATATTGAATCAGATCTTATCTTATTCCATCCTTACGACAGATGGGGCTTCTCAAAATTAGCACCAGACCAGAATGAAACTTATCTTCGCTACCTTGTCCGCCGTTTATCTGCATTCCCAGGTATCTGGTGGGCAAAAGGCGGAAAACTGAAAGGTAAAAGCCCGGAAAGAATCGCTTTTCTCCGCGAACTCATGGAAAGCCTTCCTTCTGCCATTGAACCTTGGTACGAGCCGGAATCTGTAACATTCGGAGATGAATTTCTCGGATATAAAGTCGGCCCGGATCATCCGATCATCTCTCTCGTTACCAGCCTTACTGAATCAGAAGATGATGCAGGTGCACTGAAAGATAAGATCTTTTCCGGAAGATGCGGTGATCAGGTTTACATCAAATACCTTGGAAAACACTGCCCAAGAAAACCTTTCTTCATCCTCCCAGAAGACCACAAATACAAAATTGATGTCATCGATACCTGGAATATGACAAGAAAAACCCTTATGACTGACGCCAGCGGAATCACATGGCTTGATCTTGGCGAAGCAAAAGAAGGCGTTGCACTTCTTGCTGTGGAAGAATGATATCGTGATAAAAAAAGACGGAAAGTTCATTTCTCAGAACTTTCCGTCTTTTTTAATTGCCAGGCTCGGTAATAATCCACATTAGTATTTTAAGCATACAAAAAAGCAATATCTAAACCAATCGGCTTAAATATTGCTCAATTCTTATACTCTCAAAACTACATACATGCTTTGTTGACGGTTAATCACTTTGAATCAATTCTGACCTGCTTTTTGGTCAAGCCCTCACCCGATTAGTAACAGTCAGCTCCATGTGTTACCACACTTCCACCCCTGCCCTATCTACCTCGTCGTCTTCAAGGGGGTTTACTTCTTAAAGAATGGGATATCTCATCTTGAGGGGGGCTTCACGCTTAGATGCCTTCAGCGTTTATCCCTTCCGGACTTGGCTACCCGGCCATGGCTTTGGCAAGCCAACCGGTCCA
>NZ_QRNF01000010.1 GCF_003474435.1 Ruminococcus sp. AF46-10NS | reverse complement strand
TAAAATAGTTATTAATTCTAAACGTTGAATTATAACTATTAACATAATTTAAATCGAATGCTTTTATCCGTTTGATAGATAAAGGAGAGGAAGTGAACATACAAATGCAGGATTCATTTCACTATCTGGCCATGGTAAATCAGATGATGATCCAGAAAAAGCTCATGGAGCAGCTGAAAACCACAGGTCTTACGCTGGGACAGCCGAAAGTTCTGGATTATCTGAAGGATCATGACGGTGCCAGCCAGAAGGAAATTGCGGCAGGATGCCTGATCGAAGCAGGATCACTGACCTCCATACTGAACCGCATGGAGGAGAAAGGCCTGATCGAGAGAAAAATGCTCAACGGAAACCGTCGGACTTTTCATATTTTTATGACAGAATCCGGTAAGAAAAATCAGAAGCTTGTGGAAGCTGCTTTTGAAAAAATAGAAGAAACAGCATTTTCCGGTATTTCTGAAGAAGAACAGAAAAGATTTATGCAGACATTTGAAAAGATTTATAAAAATCTTAATGCAAAATAAATGAAACAAAAAGAGAGGGGAATAAATAATGGACAAACTGAAACGATATCTGATTTTTCTGGTAGGACTGTTTGTGAACTCGCTGGGAGTCAGTCTTATCACCAAGGCGAACCTGGGAACGTCGCCAATCTCATCGATCCCGTATGTATTAAGCCTTAACTTCCCGTTTACGCTCGGAAACTTTACCATCTTTTTCAGTATTTTTCTGATCGTACTGCAGCTGATAATCCTGAGAAAGAATTTTAAACTGGAGCATATTTTACAGATTCCGGTATCCATTGTATTCGGATATTTTATCGATCTTACCATGCTTCTTTTTTACTGGGTAAACCCGGAGATGTATGTGATGAAGATCGTTTATCTTCTCATCGGATGCCTGATCCTCGGTTTTGGTGTGTACATGGAGGTTCTGGCCGATGTAGTTATGCTTCCGGGAGAATCTTTTGTCCGCGCGATCGTCCTTACCTGGAAAACAAATTTCGGAACTACCAAGATCTGTTTTGATGTTTCTATGGCTGTGATCGCCGCAGTACTGTCATTTGTTTTTGCAGGCAGACTGGACGGTGTGCGTGAAGGTACTGTAATTGCCGCACTGCTGGTTGGATTTATCGCGAGACTTTTCGGAAAGAAGCTTGCTTTTGTAAAAACAATGCTGTTTCCGGAGACTGTTCAGGAAGAACAGCAGAGAGAACAGGCGGCTCAGACACAGCATGGCATTCAGGGAAAAAATGTCATCGCTATAGGAAGACAGTTTGGAAGTGGCGGCCACAATATCGGCAAGGCACTTGCAGAAAAGCTTGGCTATGATTTCTATGATGCGGAGATCATTCAGATGGCAGCAGGAACAACAGGCTATACACCGGAATTTATTAAAAAGAATGAGGAGATCATGACAAACAGCCTCCTCTATGATCTTGTCAATCAGATGTATTTAAACAGTAATTCTCAGGATGAGGCACCGAAGGATAAGATTTTTGCGGCGGAGTCAAAGGTAGTACGTGAGCTTGCAGAAAAAGGAAACTGCGTGATCGTGGGCCGGTGTGCAGATTATGTTCTTCGAAATTCAGAAAACTGTCTGAAGGTATTCTTCTCAGCACCTCTTGAGAGCAGAATCAAAAGAGTTTCCAAAAGACAGAATATCTCTGAAAAAGAGGCAAAGACAGTCGTACAGAAAAATGAAAAGCTCCGTGCAGACAACTACCGTTATTACACAAGAAGAATGTGGGGAGCAGCAGGCAATTTTGATCTCAGCTTGAACACCGATCTTTGTGAAGATTATATCGAGAGCTGCATCCGCGGAGCGATGAAACTGTAATTACGGAGTATTCCGTACCCGGCAAAATCCTATACAATTTGCAAAGAGTCTGTGTTATGATGAATAGCAGATAGACACGATACATGGATTTTACAGCATCACTGATTTTGTGAATTGCTATAGGAGAGTTGGGGAAATTGCTTATGGGTGATCATAAAAAATACATATTAAACAGATTGGCTGAACTGACAGGCGTTGATATTTTTTGTCAGGCAGACGAAACGTTGTCAAGCTATCAGAGAAATTCAGAACTGAATCCGATTTTCAGGAACAGCCAGCTGAGAGAACGATTAATGAAAGAGGCGGCCGTTCAGAAGCTGCCTCTTCTTCATAAAGAGGAAGACAGTATTTATTTTATCTGTGTAAGATCAGAGGGACAGTACTATTTTGCAGGTCCGCTCAGTCTGGGCGCGCTGAATAAGGTGGAGCTGCATAAATACTATAAGCGTTATGGGATTCACACAGATAAAGAGAAAATCTTGAAAAGATTTCAGTTTTCGGAAGTGATGGACATTGCACAGATCATGGATGCAGTTTTAAATGAAAATACAACAGAGGATATGGAGCTTGCCAAGGTAAATCATCTGGCTGCAGGCGCAGAAGAGCTAGAAGCGCAGGAAAAGATCATTTACGAAATAAAAAAAGACGAAGAAAATGCTTATCACCATACGTATCAGGAGGAACGTCAGCTTCTGGACTGTGTGCGGGAAGGACGTGTGGAGGACGCACTTCATTTTACCCGGACAATGGATGGAGATATCGGAAAATTATCCGGAAAAGTACTGAACCAGTGGAGAAACACGGCGATTGTAGGAATCACTCTTTGTACCCGGGCCGCGATCGAGGGCGGAATCTCGCCGGCCGCAGCGTATCAGCTGAGTGATTTTTATATCAGTAAGTGTGACAGCTGTCAGGACATTGCACAGATGATCCGATACCGGAATTCTGCAGTTGAGAAACTGGCATCCGAGGTAAAACGGAAGCTGGAGCAGAAGCACACCTCAAGCTATGTGGAGCAGTGCAGGGATTATGTACAGAAGCATTACAGGGAAAAAATTTATCTCGATGATATCGCAGATACTCTTGGAGTAAGTGCCAGCTATCTGTCACGGCTGTTCAGTAAAGAGACCGGTGAGCGGCTGCAGGATTACATTACCCGTGTGCGGATAGAACGTGCAGCCAATCTTCTGACGTATTCCAATGAATCTTTGTCCAAGATCGCAGAATATGTGAATTTTCCGTCACAGAGCTATTTTGGAAAGGTATTCCGCGAGCAGAAGCAGCTGTCTCCGAGAAAGTACAGAGAGGTACATAAGCCAAAAGAATTCTAAATTATACTGATATTGATAAAATATAGATAAGATAACGACAAAAACAACAAAATAAAGATATATAAAAAGCGCGGCGGGGGTTATAGTAAGTTCATCGAAAGAAAAAACCGAAAGGGAAAGGGAAAAAAGGAGGAGATATGTTCAGTTTAGCAAGT
Source organism: Ruminococcus sp. AF46-10NS (assembly GCF_003474435.1). Classification (GTDB taxonomy): domain Bacteria; phylum Bacillota; class Clostridia; order Lachnospirales; family Lachnospiraceae; genus Blautia_A. The sequence continues at coordinate 96,243 of NZ_QRNF01000010.1, read as the reverse complement.
AAACATGATGACCCCAACGCCAAGCTGGCATGGAGCGAACGTATCGGCTATGGTACAGGAGGATTTGCCTTTAACATGATCAATGGTATCATCGGATCATTCCTGACCATCTATTTTACCAGTACAGTAGGACTTAATGCTGGTATCATCGCAACGATCTTTGCAGTATCAAAGGTATTTGACGGAATTTCAGATGTAATTGTAGGACGTATGGTTGACCGTACAAAATCAAAGCTCGGAAAAGGACGTTCCTGGCTGCTTAGAATGTGTATCCCATTTGCAATTACAACAATGCTGTTGTTCTTTGTTCCGCAGAACTTCCCGGAAATGGCACAGTATGTGTATATTTTCCTGATGTACAACATTGTAAATGCAATATGTCTTACCGGTATGCTGGTGCCGTATTATTCCATGATCTCACTGTTGACAGCAAATCCGTATGAGAGAGGATTCATTGGAAATCTTCAGCAGATCTTACAGACACTGGGAAATGTAGTTATCAATTCAACATTCGTTATCTTACTTGGAATCTTTACAGACAGCACTGAGACGATCTACACACAGAGAGCATTCACGATCACAATGCTGATCTACTGTATCGCAATGGTTGTTATCACATTTTTCTGTGTTTTCTCAACAAAAGAGAGAGTACATTCAACAGATGATGAGAATGCAAATGATCAGAAAGCAGAGAATGCAGGAAGAGAAGCCGGTACATGGGAAACTGTAAAGGCGCTTCTTCAGAACAAATACTGGGTGATCGTAACAATTGCAAGCTTTGTAGTATTCTTCGTAGTTATCATGTATGCAATGGGAAATGTTTATTACTGTCAGTATGTTCTTTATGATATGGGACAGTACGGATGGGTATCCAACTCTATTTCCATCGCACAGTTCGCAATCATGTTTGTAACACCGGCCTTTATGAAGAAGTTTGGAAAAACAGCAGTTTATGAAGCTGGTATGGTAGTTATGGGACTTGGTTTCCTTGGATTTGCAGTACTTGGCGGTTCCAGCACGATCGTAATGATCGTATGTAACGTACTGAAAGGCTGTGGTGTTGGTATGGCCGGTGGTATGGCACTTGGTATGGTTGCTGATACCATTACATACGGAACAAAGAAAACAGGTATTGATACCGTAGGTCTTGGAAATGCCGGCGTTTCTGCAGCGCAGAAGATCGGTCTTGGTCTTGGTACAGCAGTATTCGGATGGGTTCTGAACGGAGCCGGATATGACGGATCCCTGGATGCCAAAGGTATTGCACAGCCGGAGAGCGTTTCTACAGCAATCAATTTCATGTACAACTGGCTGCCATTTATCATGGTAATTGCTATGTTTGTTATCATGTTTATCATGTATCACTGTGAAAGAGATTTAAAGAAAATGGAAGCTGCCGAATAAGAAGCTTTCGAAATAAAAACAGATAAATAAAGTTTTCCGCCCATGTAGATCAGTTATGAAGTTATGACAGCTGATCTGTGTGGGCGTTTTTATGTCGTGGAGAACAGGAAAATATAAAAAAAAGTAAAAATATTTATAAATACATCAAAATAAAAATATAAAATACAGAAGCCTCATGCTATGATAACGTCAGAGTAAAAAAGAAAGATACCAGAAAAAACAGAGCGTAATCATATAAAAAGGCAAGGAGAGGGATACATGAGAATTAAAAATGTAAGAATAAACGGCATGGAAAATCCAACAGGCTTTGATTTTGGAACTGTATGTATATCATGGAAGGTTCGTGAAGCTTCCGGAAAAGAGCAGCAGAATGTAAAAATCGAAGTGTCATTGACAGAAAGCTTCGAAGAAGTTCTTTGTGTAAAAGAAGGAAAAGAACTGAACAGTGCAGCAGAAAAACTGGAGTTTCAGCAGAACGCACACACAAGATATTATGTGAAAGTTACCGTTACAGATGATAAGGGCGAAACTGCTGTTTCAGAACCGGCATATTTTGAGACCGGAAAAATGGAAGAGCCGTGGGTTGGAAAATGGATCACAACAGAGAAAGAAGATACTTTCCATCCGCTGTTTGTGAAGAGCTTTGAAGCGAAGAAGGGTCTGGCTTCTGCAAGACTTTATATCTGTGGACTTGGACTTTTTACAGCAGAATTAAACGGAAAAAAAGTCGGAGATGAAGTTCTTACACCATATTACAGCAATTATCATGATGAAGAGCAGTACATTACTTTTGATATCACAGAGGATGTAAAAGAGCAGAACGAGCTTAGAGTATCTCTTGGAAATGGCTGGTTCAAGGGGAAATTCGGACTGAATAACCAGAGCAACAATTTCGGAGATGAATTTAAACTGATCGCAGAACTTCGTCTTGTATATGAGGATGGAGAGGTTCAGGTGATCGGAACGGATGAGACATGGGAGTACATTGGCTCTGATGTGGAAGATGACGGAATCTACGATGGAGAGATCATCAACCATCTTTTATGGAAGGAGAAAGAAAACTTACCGAAAAAGGCAGTTCTCACAGAGGCAGAAGGAAAGCTGGTTGCAAGATACAGCCTTCCTGTAATGGAGATGGAGGATATGCCGGTAAAAGAAGTGATCTATACACCGCTTGGCGAAACAGTACTGGATTTCGGACAGAATTTTGCTGGATATGTAACATTTCGAAACCATCTGCTGGAAGGAACAAGAATTGTATTTGATCATGGCGAGATTCTTCAGGATGGCAATTTTTATAATGAAAATTACCGCTCTGCAAAATCACAGTTTGTATATGTATCCGATGGCAGAGACGAGCTGGTTCGTCCTTCTTTCACATACTTCGGATTCCGTTATGTACGTGTAACAGGATGGCCGGGAGAGGCAAAGGAAGAAGATTTTACAGGAAAAGCCCTTTACTCAAAGATGGACAGAACCGGATACATTGAGACCGGACATCAGGGCGTGAACAGACTGTTCCTGAATGCACTGTGGGGTCAGAAATCAAACTTTATAGATTTTCCGACAGACTGCCCACAGAGAGATGAAAGACTGGGATGGACCGGAGATGCACAGGTGTTCTCAGGAACTGCCAGCTTCAATATGGATACCACTGCTTTTTATCATAAATTCCTGCATGATTTAAGAAACGAGCAGGTAAAATATGATGGAATTCTTCCTGGCGTAATTCCGGTGCTGGATCCAAACGGGCCGATCTTTTCCAGCGTGTGGGGAGACATTGCGACAATCCTGCCGATGGTGGTTTATGAGCATTCCGGAAATGTGGAAACTCTGAGAGAAAATTACCCGATGATGAAAGACTGGGTAGACAAGATCACGAAAGAAGACAAGGCAAGAGGACAGAAATATCTTTATGATTTCGGAAACCAGCTTGGTGACTGGCTGGCTCTTGACGGAAGAACAGAGCAGAGTATGGAAGGCGGAACAGATGCCTACTATATCGGCTCCAACTATTATGCAATGTCTGTACAGAAGACTGCAACGGCAGCAGAGATCCTGGGATATAAAGAGGATGAAGCTTACTATAAAGATCTCTATGAGAAGATCAAAGATGCGATCATCCGTGAGTATTTTACAGAAACAGGACGTCTGGCCATTGATTCCCAGACCGGATATATTGTAGCTCTGTATTCCGGAATCTACAGAGATAAAGAGGCTGTTGTGGCAGGCCTGAAAGCAAGATTTTATAAAGACTGTTATAAATTAAAAGGCGGATTTACCGGTGCGCCGATCCTTTGCAGAGTTCTGGCAGAAAACGGCTTCGAGGAGGATGCGTTCTACTTCCTGATGCAGGAGGAGTATCCGGGATGGATGCACTGCATTAATCTTGGTGCAACAACCATCTGGGAAAGATGGAACTCTGTTCTGGATGACGGACACTTAAGCGGTACCATGATGAATTCCCTGAATCATTACTCCTACGGTGCGATCGTAGAATATCTTTACAGAGACGTGGCAGGACTGAAGGCACTGGAGCCTGGATTTAAGAAAGCACTGATCACACCGTTAATGAACGGAAAACTGAAATATATGAACATGACCTACGATTCTGCATACGGAGAATACAAGGTATCCTGGAAGGTTCTCAAAGATGGAAATGTAAGTGTAGACATTCAGGTACCGTTTGGATGCAGCGCAGTGATCGGCCTTCCGTTCTATGAGGGAGAGGTTACAGAAGTGGCAGCAGGAAGCTATCATTATGAGTATCGTCCTACAGAGGATCTGCGCCAGCGTTATAATCACAAAACCATGTTCAAGGATATGATGCATGACCCGGAAGCAATGAAGGTGATCGAGAGAGTATCCCCGATGCTGATGTACTTCCTTTCCACCGGAAATCAGGATTATTTTTATGAAAGCCTTCAGAGTCTGGAAAAGCTGTCCTATATGGCTTCACCAGAGAGATCGTAGATAACTTAAGCGCGGAATTATCCAAGCTGATGGATATGGAGGAGAAATAAGATGGCAGATTTTTACAGAGCAGAAAAATTAAATGACAGAATGACAGCAGTTATCAGTCTTACCGGTGAGATCATGTATCTTATAAGCGGAGAAAAAAAATCCGTTCTCATTGATACCTGTGTAGGTGCCGGAAATCTTCGTGCATTCGTGGAAAAACTTACCGATAAGCCACTTACCGTATTGCTTACACATGGTCATATCGATCATGCCATGGGTGCACCGGAATTTGCAGATGGCTGTGAGATTTATATGAACCATGCAGATGCAGAACTGTATCTGAGAATGAATGACGTAGAAGGCCGTAAGGGTTATGTTATGGCAGGCCTTGGAGGAAAAATGCCGGAAGGACTTGAGGATACATTTCTTCCTCCGACAGAATTGGATTTTAAAGATCTGAAAGATGGAGACAGCTTTGACCTGGGCGGTACAACTGTGGGAGTGTATGCACTTCCCGGACATACACCAGGAAGCATGGTCATGCTGGTACCGGAAGAAAAAATCCTGATCCTTGGAGATGCCTGCAACAATGCAACCTTTCTTTTTGACGGAGATTCCCTTACTGTTGAGGAATACAGAGAGAATCTTACCAAGGTACAGAACAGACTGGAAGGACGTTTTGACAGCACCTGTCTCTGCCATCATGTGATAAAGGCATCAAAAGACATGATTAACAGCGCGATAAATGTCTGCGATGACATCATGAAGGGAAACACCGATGATGTACCGTTTGATTTCATGGGCCAGCAGGCTTTTGTGGCGAAGAAAGCAAGTGAATGCTTTGTGCGTCTGGACGGTGGAGAGGGAAACATCATCTACAATAAAGAAAAAATCCACAAAAAAGAGGTGACACGATGAATTATCTGGCAATCGATGTAGGAGGAACTTTTATCAAATATGCAGTGATCACAGAGAACTGTTCCATCCTTGAAAAAGACAAGACTCCTACAAGGCAGGAATCTTTGGAAGTATTTATCCAGTCTCTGGAAGAAATCTGCCGGAAGATCAGAGAGCACTACACGATCGAAGGAATCGCGCTCAGTATGCCGGGAATCATTGATTCCAAAAAGGGCTTTATGTATACTGGAGGAAGTCTTTTCTGCATCAGTAACGTAAATATCGTAGAGATTCTGGAGCAGAGAGTGGGAATCCCGGTCACTGTGGAAAATGACGCCAAATGTGCGGCCCTGGCAGAAATCTGGCAGGGTTCTCTGAAGGAATGCCAGAATGCAGTCGTGGTAGTCTGCGGTACAGCAGTAGGCGGAGCTGTGATCTGTAACCGTGAGATCGTCAGCGGAAAAAATTTCATGGCCGGGGAATTCAGTTATGTGATCACGGACAGCAAGGACGAGTACAAAATGGCAAACTGCCTTGCAGAAACAGCCGGTGCAAAAGCACTTATTCAGAGTGTGTCAGATAAAACAGGCATTCCGGTAGAGAAATTAAACGGAGAAAAAGCGTTTTCACTTGCCAATCAGGGGAATGAAAAGGCAATTGCCGGAATCCGTGAGCATGCGAAGAAGCTGGCCATTCACATTCACAACTGTCAGTATATGTTTGACCCGGAAAGGATCGCAGTGGGCGGCGGGATCAGTGAACAGCCGCTGCTTCTTCAGTTGATCCGTGAGGAAATTGCGAAGATCAATGATATGTTCCCGTGGACACTTCCGGTTCCGGAGGTAACAAGCTGCCGTTTTTATAATGATGCGAACCTGATCGGGGCAGTCTATGTACATATGAAAGCAAGAGAGAAAAAGATCAGCCTGGATAAAGTCAACGAGCTGATGGAATTACTGAAAAACAGAAGAGAAGGAGAGTACTTAAGAGCTCTTCTCACAGAGTAACAGGAGGTAAATATGAAGAGAAAATATCCTAATTTATGCAAACCGATACAGATTGGACGTGTAACATTCAGAAATCGTATGTTTTCTGCTCCTATGGGTGGAACAGACATTACAAATGACGGATGTATCGGCCCGAAATCTACCGCTTTTTATGAGCTGAGAGGAAAAGGCGGTGCAGGTGCGGTAACAGTCAGCGAGTGTATGGTACATCCGAAAACAGATGGTTCTCATGCATATCATCTGGACACTTCCATCCTGAATTCACTTGCATCCGCAACCTATACAGCCGATGCGATCCGCCGTCACGGAGCAATCGCAAGCATTGAGCTTTCTCATTCTGGTATGTATGCAGGAACTTATATGACGGATAAATCCAGACAGAAATCCATGCATCAGTGGGGACCGTCTGATACAGTCCGTCCGGATGGTATTGAGGTAAAAGCTCTCACAAAAGAGCTCATTGACGAGATCGTTGCCTCCTATAAAGAGACAGCATCCCTGGCAAAAAGAGCTGGTTTTGAGATGATCATGGTTCATGGCGGGCATGGATGGCTGATCAATCAGTTCCTTTCCCCGTACTTTAACAAGCGTACAGATAAGTATGGCGGAAGCCTTGAAAACCGCTGCCGTTTTGCAATGGAAGTTCTGAAGGCTGTACGTGAGGGTGTAGGGCCTGGATTCCCAATCGAATTCCGTATGAGCGGATCTGAGCTCTTTGAAGGTGGCTACACACTGGAAGATGGCGTGGAGATCGCAAAATTCCTGGAGCCGTATATTGACCTGCTTCATGTTTCCGCAGGAACATATCAGAGAGGCTTTGGAGATACCCATCCGTCTATGTTCAAGGAGCATGGATGCAATGTTTATCTTGCTGCTGAGATCAAGAAGCACGTGTCCATTCCGGTTGCAACCATCGGAGGTCTGAACGATCCGGCACAGATGGAGCAGATCATTGCAGAGGGAAAAGCAGATATCGTTTACATGGCAAGAGCACTTCTTGCAGATCCGTTCCTTCCGAGAAAAGTTATGGAGAACAGAGATCAGGAGATCGTGAAATGCTTAAGATGCTTTACCTGTATGGCAGAGAGAGCAGCAACTTCAACAAGAAGATGTACGGTAAATCCGCTGATCGGACGTGAGATCGAAGGCGACGAGATCCAGCCGGCACCGGTTAAGAAAAAAGTTCTTGTAGCAGGTGGCGGCCCTGGCGGACTGTATGCTGCCTATACAGCTGCAAGAAGAGGACATCAGGTTATCCTCTGTGAAAAAGAAGAGGAGTTAGGAGGAATCCTGAAAAGTGAGCAGGCTCTGCCATTTAAGCATGAGATGTATGAGCTTGCAGGAACCTATGAGCTTCTGGCAAGGCAGGCTGGTGTGGAGATTCATACTTCCACAGCAGTAACAAAAGAGTATGCAGAAAAAGAAAACGCAGATGCGCTGATCATTGCAGCAGGTTCCAGACCGCTTGTTCCGCCGATCCCGGGATTGAACGGGGAAAATGTTGTCATCGTAAACAATTATTATAAAGAGAAAGAAAAAGTCGGAGATGAGGTTGTTGTCTTTGGTGGCGGTCTTGCAGGCTGTGAGTGTGCGATCCATCTTGGAATGGAAGGAAAGAAAGTCCGTCTTGTGGAGACGAGAGAGGTTCTTGCTCCGGATGCAAAAGTAAGACACAGACCACTTCTTCTGAAAGAGATCGACAAATACGCAGAAGTATATACAGGCTATAAAGGCCTTGAGGTAACTGCAGAAGGTGTATGGTGCGAAAACAAAGAGGGCGAAAAAGTTCTTGTTCCGGGAAGCACTGTGATCTGTGCATTGGGCCAGCGTTCCAGAACAGACATTGTGGATGAGCTTCGCGATTGTGCTCCGTATGTGGCTGTGATCGGTGATGCAAGCAAGGTTTCCACGATCACCAATGCGGTATACTGGGGATACCACGCAGCACTTGACATCTAAGCATTAATAAGAAAGGGTGAAAAAATGTTTCCTGAGAATTTTTTATGGGGCGGCGCAGTAGCTGCCAATCAGTGCGAAGGTGCATATAACGAGGATGGAAAAGGACTTTCCATCCAGGATGTTCTTCCTCATGGAGTCAAAGGTCCGAGAACAGAAAAGCCGACAGAAGATAATATGAAGCTGGTAGGAATTGATTTTTACCATCATTATAAAGAAGACATCAAGCTGTTTGCTGAGATGGGCTTTAAGGTTTTCCGTACTTCCATCGCATGGAGCAGGATTTTCCCGAAGGGAGATGAGGAGACTCCTAACGAAGCAGGACTTAAATTCTACGATGATCTGTTTGACGAATGCAGAAAATATGGCATTGAGCCACTGGTAACTCTGTCTCATTATGAAACTCCGCTGTATCTGGCTGAGCATTACGATGGCTGGGTAAACCGTGATCTGATCGGCTTTTACAAACGCTACGTTACGACAGTGTTTAACCGCTATAAAGATAAAGTAAAATACTGGCTGACATTTAATGAGATCAATTCCATTCTGGAATCTCCGTTCATGAGCGGCGGAATCAATACTCCGAAGGAAGAACTTTCCCAGAGTGATCTGTATCAGGCTGTGCATCATGAGCTGGTGGCCAGTGCCTGGGCAACAAAGATCGGCCATGAGATCAATCCGGATTTCAAGATCGGATGTATGATCTTAAGCATGCCGGTATATCCTCTGACTGCAGAGCCGTCCGATGTGCTTGCAGCAATGGAGCAGGATCATAAAAATATGATGTTCGCAGACATTCATGTTCGTGGCTATTATCCGGGATATGCAAAACGTTATATGCGAGAGAACGGTATCAGCATTTCTGTTACAGATGAGGATATGGAAATCCTGAAAAACACGGTAGATTTCGTTTCTTTCAGCTATTATGTGAGTGTATGTGCCACAGCAGATCCAAAGAAAAATGTCCGCGGTGAGGGCAATCTTCTTGGTGGTGTGCCGAACCCGTATCTGAAAGCCAGTGACTGGGGATGGCAGATCGACCCGAAGGGACTGCGCTATGTACTGAACACTCTGTGGGATCGTTATCAGAAGCCGCTTTTCATCGTGGAAAATGGTCTTGGTGCTATGGACAAGCTGGTGCAGGGTGCTGATGGCGAGATGACTGTAGAGGATGATTACCGTATCGAATATCTCCGCGATCATATCCGCCAAATGGAAGAGGCTGTCATGGATGGCGTAGATCTGATGGGATATACTACATGGGGATGCATCGACCTTGTCAGTGCATCGACAGCAGAGCTTCGCAAGCGTTACGGATTCATTTATGTAGACCGTAATGATGACGGAAGCGGAACATTGAAGCGTTATAAGAAAAAGAGCTTTCATTGGTATAAAAAGGTTATTGAGACCAATGGACGGGAATTATAAGATACTGAGAAATTTAGAATATTTAAGATAAAAAATCTTCCGGGAGTCTGTGAGATACGCTCCCGGAAGATTTTTTGTTAAACGAAAATAAGAACGCTGGCCTGTCAGTCCTTGGCGTTCTGAGTGTTTTTCCGTACCTTGGTAGGCGTACATCCGAAATGTTCCTGAAACATCCGTCGAAACAGCTTGTAGTTGGTAAAACCATGCCGTTCCAGTATTATGTGAACAGGATCTTTTGTGTTGATCAGATCTTTGTAAATAAGAGACAGTCGGTATTCGTTCTGATATTCCAGAAAGGTAACGCCCATCTTTTTCTTGAAAAAACGGCAGAAATAGCCGGTCTGCAGGTAAGCGACACCGGCAATCTCGTTCAGAGATATGGGACGCTGATAATTTTCGGCAATGTAATTCAGAACAAAGTTCAGCCGGTCAAGATCTTTTTTCTGCTGGCTTAGATCACTGTGAAAGATCCGGACGCGGAAATTGTGATACAGCTGAAAAAGAAGCTCAAAGATCAGACTGTTAAAACGCAGGATAAAACCATCTGGCCGGATATCGTCAATGATCTGAAGCTGCTCCAGAGTCGTTTTCAGCATTTCCAGTTTTGTTCTTTTTACGGGATCTTTTGTATGATGATCCCAGATAAACATAAACTGCTGAACATTCGGAATATATTTTTCCATGAAATCCACAGGAACCTGGAGAACGATCGCTTTATTTGGAACTGTGCATTTGGTGGAATGAATTACATTGGCATTGATCAGGATGCAGTCTCCCGGGTGGATGGTAAAGCTGGTATTTTCTATGGTGACATCAAGAGCGCCTTCCTGCATATAAAGGATCTCAACAGCCCTGTGCCAGTGCGACGGAATGTAGCTTCCGTTGTCTGTAGAAGTGTAAAATTTAACGTTGGTGACACCCGAATAATCTATGATCTCATAGGAAATTTCTTTTTTATCCATAAAACCCTCCTGCAAAAAGAGAATATTGACCTATATATTGGAGCTTTTTTGACCTAATAGATACAGAATCGTTATGATAGTATAATACCATAAAACAAAGCTCCATGGCCATGGAAATGCGAAATAAAACAAAGGGAGAGGTAAAAAAATATGAATCAAAAGAGTAAATTGACCTTTGGAAAAATTTTGGAACGTTTTTCCTATGGATGTGGTGATTTCGGATGTAACATTATTTATACAGCAATGTCAGCATTTCTGCTGTTCTATTATACGGACTATGCCGATGTCAGTGCGATAGCAGTAGGAACGATTATGATGGTTTCGCGTATTTTTGATGGAATCAGTGATATTATCATGGGTGTGATCGTTGACCGTACAAAATCCAAGTATGGAAAAGCAAGGCCATGGATCCTTCGGATGTGTATTCCGTTTGCAATATCCGGAATCCTTCTGTTTTCCGTTCCGGCTTCCTGGGCATCAACCCCGAAGCTGGTGTATGTGTTTATCACATATAATCTGGTATCTACAGTGATTTATACAGCAATCAATGTACCGTATTCTGCACTGAACGCACTGATGACACAGGATCCGTATGAGCGTTCTGTTTTAAGTATTTTTCGAAATCTTCTGGCAACAGCCGGAACACTTACGATTAATACATTTACACTTCCGCTGGTGGAGCACTTCGGAAACAATGCAGCAGCATGGACTAAAACATTTGTAGTATTTGGCTTTGTGGCAATCGTAGCATTTTTATTTACTTTCTTTGGAACAAAGGAACGTGTACGTGCATCTGAGAACAGCGGAGAGACAAAGGCAGAGGATGTGCCTTTTGTAACAGGTATCAAAGCACTTTTCAAAAACAAATACTGGATCATGATGACAGGTATGCTTGCCCTTTTCTTCCTTATGTATTCTGTTAACGGTGGTGCGACTGTATATTATGCAAAAGATATTCTCGGCGACAAAAATCTGGTAGGTACGATCAACGGTATTTTTAATATTGTACAGATCTGCGGAATGTTCTTTATTGCCATGATGGTTAAGAAACTTGGAAAGAGAAATGTATTTTCTATTGGTCTTATCCTGGATATCATCGGAATGCTGGTACTGAATTTTTCCGGTGGTTCCATGGCGATCATTGTGATTTCTAGTGTGATCCGTGGTGTTGGTAATGCCTGTGGCGGTGCAACTATGTGGGCAATGGTTTCCGACACGATCGATTATGGTGAGTGGAAAACCGGTTACCGTACAGAGGGACTTGTAAACAGTGCCTGCAGCTTTGGATATAAGATCGGAAACGGAATAGGATCTGCACTTCTCGGACTGATTCTGGAAATCGGCGGCTATGTGGGAACTGCAGCTGTACAGACAGAATCTGCGCTGACTTCTATTAAGATCTGCTTCGTATGGATTCCGATCGTAGTTTATGTATGCGGACTTGTGATCATGAAATTTTATCATCTGGACAAGGAATTTGCCGGAATCATCGAAGATCTGAAAAAGCGTACACAGAAGTAAAAGGAGAGTACCGGATATGAATATAAAAGGCGTAAATCTTGGAAATTGGCTGGTTCTGGAGAAATGGATGAACCCGGCCCTGTTTGAGGGAACAACAGCGGAAGATGAGTATTATCTTCCAACGCAGCTTTCACCGGAGGTATATGAAGCAAGGATAAAAATCCATCGTTCGGAGTACATCACAGAAAGAGATTTTGTAACCATAAAAAGAATGGGAATGGATTCTGTCCGTATTCCGGTACCATATTTTATATTTGGGGACAGAAAGCCATTTATCGGCTGCATTGAAGAACTGGATAAAGCATTTAACTGGGCGGAAAAGTACGGACTTACCATTCTGATCGATCTTCACACTGTACCGTTAAGCCAGAATGGTTTTGATAACGGTGGAATCAGCGGCGTGTGTAAATGGGCACAGAATCCGGATGAGGTAGAATTTGTTCTTGGAGTTCTGGAACGTCTGGCAAAACGATACGGTCATAGAAAAGGTCTGTTTGGCATACAGCCGTTGAATGAACCTGTAACTGAGAATATGTGGGAGACTATGGATGTGCAGAACCGTTATGCACCGGCAGATCCGGAGCTGGCAAAAGGCTCAGCCCCGATCACCATGGAATTCTTAAGAAAATTTTATCTGGAAGCATACGATCGGATCAGTACTTACATGCCAAAGGAAAAATACGTTGTGCTCCACGACGGCTTTGAGCTGATGGCGTGGAAGGACTTTATGCAGGAAGAAAAATATTCCAATGTGATTCTGGATACTCATCAGTATCTGATGGTGGCAGAGGCAAGAGGCTGCAGTCAGACGATCGAGGGATATCTGAAATACGTGCGTGAGGAGCTGGAACCACAGATTACGGAGATGGAAAAATATTTCCCGGTGATCTGCGGTGAATGGTGTCTCTTCAATTCCCTTGCATGCGGCTGTGATACAAAAGGCGGACAGAGTGTGCTCAACGGAGTGGAAGGAAGCGAACGGGAAAGTCTTTCCACAGAAGAGAAAAAAGAAATCTATGCGACTTTGGCGAAGGCACAGCTGGAGCTTTGGGATAAATGCAGCGGATATTTTTACTGGAGCTATAAGCTGCTTACAGATACCGTGAATACTCCGGGCTGGATCGGCTGGGACAGCTGGGATCTGGGACGGTGCGTTGATTTTGGCTGGTTTCGGCCGGAAAGGAGAAAAATAATATGATTATAAATCCAATACTTCCGGGTTTCAATCCGGATCCGTGCATCTGCCGGAAAGGCGATGATTACTATATGGCAGTTTCTACTTTTGAATGGTTTCCGGGAATTCCGGTTTATCATTCAAAAGATCTGAAAAACTGGGAACTGTATACACATGTTATTACAGATGACGAAAAAGTAGATCTCAAGAAACTTCCAAGCGCAAAGGGAATCTGGGCTCCGTGCCTGACCTACTGTGAGGAAGAGGATATGTTCTATGTTGTTTACGGAGTGATGAATTCCATGAATGCAAGATATTTTGACGTGGACAATTTCCTGATCTGCGCAAAGGATATCCGCGGACCGTGGAGTGAGCCTGTTTACCTTCATTCCTCCGGCTTTGATGCGTCCCTTTTCCACGATACAAACGGCAAAAAATATGTGGTATCACTGGAGTGGGAGACAAGAGAAGGCTATGAAAAGCCAGGTGCTATCTGCATGGTAGAGTATTCCCCTGAAAAAAAAGAGATCATCGGTTATCCGAAGCGGATATGGAGAGGCGGTACAGACCGTGGCTGCATCGAAGCACCGCACCTTACAAAACGAGGCGGGTACTATTACATCATGTGTGCAGAGGGTGGAACTGGATACAATCATTGTGTTACCATGGGACGTTCCGGAAATGTCTGGGGACCATATGAAAAAGATCCGAAGAATCCTATCGTTACCAGTGTTCCAGGAGAATCCTATGAGCGTCAGGATCCGGATCATCTGAAACCAAAGTACTATAATCCGGACTCTGTACTTCAGAAATCCGGTCACGGAAGCTATGTGGAGCTTCCAACAGGAGAAGTTTATCTGGTTCATCTCTGTTCCAGACCGTTTGTACCGGAGCTTCGCTGTACACTTGGAAGAGAGACAGCTATCCAGAAAATGATGTGGACAGAAGATAACTGGCTTCGCATGGCGGATGGAAGCAATCTGGCGAAGCTTGAGGTGCCGGAAACATCCCTTCCGGAATATCCGATGGAAAAAGCTCCGGACTTTGATGATTTTGATGGGGATGAACTTGGAAACTTTTATTATTCTCCAAGGATCATGCCTCAGCGTTTTGCGGATGTGAAAGCAAGAAAAGGCTATGTGCGTCTTCGTGGACAGGAATCCAGAACCTCTCTCAACAAGGTAAGTATCCTGGCCAGAAAGCTCACAAGCGTCTATGCGCGGATCACCACAAAGATGGAATTCACACCGGAAGTACATCAGCACAGCGCAGGTCTGATCCTGTATTACGACAACATGAATTACATCAATCTCCGGAAATATTACAGTGAAACTCTGGGACAGAGCGCCCTGTCCATCATCCATCTGGAAAACGGAGAAAAAACAGAGTTTCTGAATACCAGAATTCCGGTAGAAGATAAACCGGTTTATCTGAGACTTTATATAGAGGGAAGAAAATCCTGGTTCGAGTGGAGCTATGACGGAGAAACTTATGAAAAGATCGGACGTATCTTTGACACCACAAGATTTTCTGATGAGTACTGTAAGTACGGAGAATTTACAGGAACCATGGTGGGGATCACCTGTGCAGACCGCGTTCTACACAAAAAATGTGCGGACTTTGACTACTTTGAATATATTGCAGATGAGAGCCGTATGGTGGAGTAAAAAGATACAAAAAAACGGGGATTTATCGTTATAAAGACTATTGAAAATAAAAGAAGTTTGTAGTAAGGTAGTAGCTACAACGCTTACGAAGGGGAAGACTGTTTCGGGTGGGCAGTCTTCTTTTTGTGGAGAATTTTGGATGAAGGAAAACGAAAAACAAGGAGGAAGAATTTATGGAGAAGGTAAAAGAGAAATCTTCTTTTTTCCGAAAGTTCGTAGGAGATAAGAGATTTTATCTGATGGTCCTGTCTATTGCGGTACCGATCATGGTACAGAACGGAATCACAAATTTTGTCAGTCTTCTGGACAATATTATGATCGGTCGTATCGGTACAGAACAAATGTCTGGAGCAGCGATCGTCAATCAGCTGATCTTTGTATATAATCTATGCATTTTCGGCGGGGTGTCCGGAGCGGGAATTTTTACAGCACAGTATTTCGGACAGAAGGATCATGAGGGTGTCCGCCAGACACTTCGTTATAAACTGTGGATGGCAGTGATTCTGACAGCGATCACTATTATACTGTTTCTGACAGCAGGGGGTTCACTGATCAGCATGTATTTAAAAGGTGACGGAACCGCACAGGAAATTAGGGATACTCTTATTTATGGGAAACAGTATTTATGGATCATGCTTCTGGACTTCCGCCATTTATGATGGTGCAGGTCTATGCAAGTACCTTACGTGAATGCGGTGAGACTGTACTTCCAATGAAGGCCGGGATCGTGGCAGTGCTGATCAATCTGATATTTAATTATCTTCTGATCTATGGAAAATTCGGCTTCCCGGAAATGGGAGTAAGAGGTGCGGCTGTTGCCACAGTGCTCTCCAGATATGTGGAAGCCTGCATTGTCCTGAGCTGGACACATAAGCATACAGAAAAGAATATTTTTGCACAGGGGCTGTATTCAACATTAAAGGTTCCGGCGAACCTGACAAAGAAGATACTTATTAAGGGAACCCCGCTGCTTCTGAATGAGACCTTATGGGCAGCAGGAGTGGCCATGCTGACACAGTGTTATTCAGTCCGTGGACTGAACGTGGTTGCGGGATTAAATATTTCCAATACCATCAACAATGTATTTAATATCGTATTTATTGCACTTGGAGATTCGGTAGCCATTGTTGTAGGACAGCTTCTGGGGGCAGGTAAGATGAAGGAAGCCAGAGATACGGACAACAAGATGATCGCATTCTCTGTGTTCTGCTGTACCTGCGTGGCAGCCGTGATGTTTGTGATGGCACCACTGTTTCCAAGGCTTTACAATACCAATGCTGAGGCACGTACTCTGGCAAAATATTTTATTATGATCACAGCATTTTTCATGCCGCAGAATGCATTCCTGCATGCAACGTATTTTACCTTGCGTTCCGGCGGAAAGACCATCGTTACATTTCTGTTTGACAGTGTGTTTATCTGGGTGGTAAGTGTGACGATCGCATTTACCTTAAGCCGGTTTACAGGTCTGCCTGTACTTGCAATCTATGCAATGGTTCAGGCTGCGGATATGATGAAATGTGTCATTGGATTTATCCTTGTAAAAAAAGGCGTATGGCTTCAGAATATCGTTTCATAGAATTTTTTGAAATCTTCCGGGAGGGGTGCTTCCAGGGAGATTTCTTTTTTTGCATTTTTGTTATGAAGCATGGAAGACGGGGTGTCGGAAGCAGCTTCGTCAATTGGAAATGGCAGTTGAAAGTTAAGCTTCCATGCGTGGAGTGCAGCCCGGGAAAAATGATTCGACATATCCGATAAACAGTACAGGGAATCGCCCAGAAGAGGATGCCCGAGAGATGCCATGTGCACACGGATCTGATGGGTGCGGCCGGTTTTCAGACGGAGCATTACAAGGGAGACCGGAGCTGCTGTATCGGAGCCGGTTGATTTCAGAACAGAATAAAAAGTTTCCGCATGTTTACTTTCGGGAAGCGTGCCATCCGTAGATATGATCATTTTCAGGCGGTTATCCGGGTCCGGCGCAAGGGGAACAGTGATCCTGTGAAAAGTTCCATCTGTATCCACAGGCATGGGACCGGAAACCGCAGCCAGATAGGTTTTCTCTGAAATCCCCTCTTCACGCTGGTTCTGCAATCTGGCGGCAGCAGTCTGGTTCTTGGCAAAGAGCAGGATACCGGAGGTTCCTTATCCAATCGCCCGATAGAACGGACTTTGGTAGGCTCTCCTTTGGAACGGAAATAGGAAGCTACCTGGTTGGATAGACTGTCACTGTAGTGAGAACCAGAAGGGTGTGTGACTATTCCGGCCGGTTTGTTTATGGCAAGAATGTCCTGGTCTTCGTAGAGGATTTCCAGTTCAGGAAAAAAATGAGAAGGTGAAGCTGATAAACAGCAGGCATCAGAAGTAGAATAGGAACAAAAGGTTGAGTCTGTAGAATGATGGAAACAGGACTTGTGATGGTCTGAATTGACAGTGAAAGTCGCAGATTCCAGCTGTGCAGAATCCACATCATCTGTTTCCAGGCATACCATGATCTGATCTCCGGGATAAGCTGTTTCCGTTACCCGGCATTGCTGGCCGTTTTTTTGATACCACCGGGGCGGAACTTTGCCTGGCTGATCTGCTTTTTTGTAAGACCGGCCTGAGTGTGAAGAAAGCGGGAGACAGGCATCGGAACAGCTGTTTCCGGGATATGGATAGTAAGATAGCGGTTCATTATAGTTCTCCTTATTTATGTTGATAATAAAACACAGCAACCTGTGTCCGATCCCTCAGCTGCAATTTATCCAGAATGGAACTGAGATAATTCCGTACAGTTCCCTCACTGAGAAAAAGTTCTGCGGCAATCTCCTTATTGCTGTATCCGTTGGCGATCAGCCGGATGATATCCAGTTCCCGTTCAGTGATATCCCGGGAAGTATAATCAAATCCACCGGAAGACTGCAGAAGCTCCGGGATCTTGGACATGATCTCCGTGCCGAATACAGTCTGTCCGGAATAGACTGCCTGCAAAGCCGGAAAAATGCTGGTATAATTCTGCTTCAGAAGATATCCCTTTGTGCCAAGGCGGAGGGCTTTTACAATATATTCATCATCGGAAAAAGTAGTCAGAAGAAGAATCTTTGCCTCCGGAAATTCACCCAGGATCTTTCTGGAAGCTTCCAGTCCATCCATTCCTTCATACGGATATCCATCAGAAGAATATCCGGAAGATACTCTCTGTACAGAGCACAGGCTTCTTCACCATCAGAGCCGGTGGCAGTCACTTTGATATCCGGGTTTGCCTCAAGAATGGTTTTTAATGCACCTGCAACCAGGCAATCATCGTCTACGATTATAATTTTCATGTCAAAATCTCCTGTTTATGAGTTGAAAAAAAATTAAATTACAGAGCAGAAAAAACAGACTGCTTCAATTAGAAACAGATTTCGGGATCGTTACAAAGATCCGAAAACCCTTCTCCTGCGTAATCTGGACCGTACCACCCAGTGACTTTACACGGTCCCGGATATTGGACAGTCCCATACCATCGGAAATATTATTCATCTTATCACTGTCTGATTCAGTTTGAATATCCGGAATTTCATTTCCCGATGTTCCATTATCCTCAATGCACAGCTGATAAAGTGCAGGATGCTCACGCAGAAGAATATTCACGGAATCTGCATTACTATGCCGCATCACATTGGAAAGGCCTTCTTTTGTAATACTGATCAGACTGTATTTCACCTCCCTTGGAACCTGCCTGGACATATCATAAGTAAGGGCTATCGGACAGAAGGTGAAATCCTTTACAAGTCCTTTTATGGCATCTTCCAGATCCACCGCATCATCGTGAAGATCATGGACACTGGAACGGATGCTGTTCATGGCATCATTCAGGGAAGCTTCCAGATTTTCCAGAAGAGGAGCAAGAGCTTCATCTTTATTTATGGTTTTGCAGGCAGCAGTCATAAGGATAGAACGGGAAAGCACATGTCCCACATTATCATGGATCTCTCTGGCAATTCTGTTTCGCTCTCGCAATGTAGCAGCATAGATCTCGTAATCCTGTTTTTCCAGAAGTGCCTTGTTTTTTTTAGAAAGAAGAAGCGTATGTTCCTCACTGTCATCCCGGATCTGATGAAAATCCTGGTAAAGAGCCTGATATTTTCCGGCATAGAGCCAGAGAAAAAATGAAAGGACGAAACCTAAAATCCCAAGTATAGAAAGAACTGTCGGAAAGTCGTTGATCTGAAAAAACAGAAATCCCCAGAATGGAAGTTCAGCCGTTGCCAGCAGAAAAAGTCCGGAAGATAAAGTCTGATACAGAAGCAGTGGGAAAAACAGAAGAAGATCCGAAAACCACAGGGAACATAATCCAAAGATCACATAACTTCCTGCAAGAACAGGAATGATATTTCCGGAGCATTTCAATAAAGATAGAGAATTGTGTGAACCGGATTCTGTTTTACATGCCCTGAACAAATAAGTAATGCAGCTGAGGATCACTGCAAAAAGGAAGGCGAACACAAGAGCCTGATCTGCAGGCACATAAAAAAATGTTAAAGTACTGTATAAAAGCAATAGGATGGAATCTGTGAAATAACGCATAAAAAATAAACCCTCCTTTCTCAGAATTATTTCTGAAATCAACGTGCCTTTATTATAATATACCGGTTCCTTCCCTGCAAAGAAAAATCTGTGCTCTTACGAAAGACATGACATTTGTCATTCGCAGATAATGACATCCGACACTTGGAGCAGACAGAAGAAAAGGATATAATGACATCATAGAAGAAATATGAATTTCTGCAGTAAAACAGGAAAGATCTGTTTAACGGACAGGAAAAGGGAGGGAAATATATGTCAAAGAGTATGGTTCACATAGA
This sequence comes from Ruminococcus sp. AF46-10NS, assembly GCF_003474435.1. Taxonomy (GTDB): domain Bacteria; phylum Bacillota; class Clostridia; order Lachnospirales; family Lachnospiraceae; genus Blautia_A. Next base: position 76,434 of record NZ_QRNF01000010.1, on the reverse strand, counting down.
AAATCTGGTAAAACGATATGGCGATCTTACCGCACTGAATCATCTGGAGCTGGATATCCGGGAGGGTGAGATATTCGGACTGCTTGGCCCCAACGGTTCAGGAAAGACAACGGCCATCAGCTGCCTTTTGTCACTTCTGAAATATGACAGAGGTGAAGTAAAGATTTTCGGTGAAGAGATGAAACCGGACAGCTATAAGATCAAGGAACAGATCGGAATCGTGCTTCAGAATGTAGCAGTTTTTGATGAGCTGACAGTGCAGGAAAATATCGATTATTTCTGTGGTCTTTACATAAGAGACAAGAAACGGAGAAAAGAGCTGGTGGAGGACGCCATTGAATTTACAGGTCTTGAAGATTTCCGCAAAATGTACCCGAAGAAGCTTTCAGGAGGTCTTTTGCGCAGATTGAACATTGCCTGCGGAATCGCTCACAAACCAAGGCTGATCATCATGGATGAGCCAACCGTAGCAGTAGACCCACAGAGCAGAAACAAGATCCTGGAAGGAATCCAGACACTGAACCAGCAGGGTTCCACAATTATCTACACATCCCATTACATGGAAGAAGTGGAGCAGATCTGTACCAGGATCGCCATTATGGATCACGGAAGAGTCATCGCTCAGGGAACAAAAGAAGAATTGAAACAGATGATCAAAACAGGCGAGACTGTTACTGTGGAAGCTATTGTTCTGGAGGAAAAAAATCTTCAGGACATCCGTACGCTGGAACATGTTTTTGATGTCCGGTACGAAAAACAGGTGCTGACTGTACGCTGTACAGATGCAAAGCATAACCTGATCCGGCTGCTTAATTATCTGCAGAGCCAGGATATTTCTTTTGGAAGAGTCTTTTCTGAGCTGCCTACACTGAATGATGTATCCTGGAGATCACCGGAAAACAGCTGAGAGATTAGGAGGGATGAGAGATGTTGCATTTACTGAAATACAGTTTTCTTTCCAAAATCCGGAATTTTAACATTGTATTCTGGCCTCTGGTTTTTCCACTCGTGCTTGGGACCTTTTTCTATTTTGCATTCGGAAATATCAATGAGGCAGATTTTCAGACGGTTCCGGTGGCAGTGGTAAAAGAAGATACAGCGGATACATTTTTCCTGACTTATCTGGAACAGTTGGGAGAAAGCAATCCGGATCTTTTAAAGCAGGAAGAGATGTCAGAAAAAGAAGCTCTGGAAGCACTGCAGGATAAAAAAGTAGAAGGGATTTATTATGTGGGAAAAGAACCTTCCCTTACAGTAGCAGGAACCGGAATAGAAGAGAGTATCCTCCAGACAGTTCTCGACAGCTGCGAAAATACCAGGACGACCATCACCAACATCATGAAAAAAAATCCGGAGATGGACATAGAAACCATAACAAACCTGTTAAGCGCTGACAGTCTGGTAAAGGAGGTGTCTCTTGGGGGCCGGACCATTGACGGAAATGTGCAGTTCTTTTACGCACTGATCGCCATGGCCTGTCTGTATGGATGCTTTATCGGCTTTGGCTCTGCTATCGGGATCCAGGCCAATATCACACCGCTGGCAGCCAGACGATGCGTGACGCCGACTCACAAACTGAAGCTGATTCTTACAGATCAGCTGACATCTTTTGCCCTGGGCTATGTGGATGTGATCATTCTGCTCCTGTATCTCCGATATGTTCTCAAACTGGATTTTCAGGGGCAGATGGGGAAAATGCTGGTGATATCTTTCTTCGGAAGTCTTATCGGCGTATCTATGGGAATGTTTGTTGGGAGTCTTGGAAAAATGCAGGAAGGTGCCAAGATCGGGATCATACTGGGAATTTCCATGGTAAGCAGTTTCCTCGCAGGATTGATGAACGGAAATATGAAGGATATCGTGGAAAAAAGTTTTCCGTTTGTGAACCGGATCAATCCTGCATCACTGATCTCAGATGCATTTTACTGTATCAATGTATATGATGATATGACCAGATATTATAGAAATCTGATCACACTGGCGGTAATGTGTGTGGTGCTGGTGCTGGCATCCTTTTTCATGGTCAGGAGGGAACGTTATGACAGTATTTAAAGGCTATATGAGAATCATGAAAAAAAATACAGGGCTGATCCTTCTGTATCTGGGGATTTTTTTCGGAGTGACAATGGCACTTCAGGCAGCGGCCGGTAAGGAAACTTATACCAGCTATGAAAGCGAAAAAATAAAGATCGGAGTGGTGGATAAAGATAACGGGCCACTTGCAGAAGGAATGGTAAAATGGCTTGAAGGCACGCATCACGTGACAATGCTGGAGGATGACAGGGAGAAGCTTCAGGAGGAGCTTTTTTACAGAAATGTAGAGTACATCGTGGTGATCCCTGAGAATTTTTATGAGAGCTGTATGGTAAACGGCGAAAGTATTTCCGTGACAAAGGTGCCCGGATCTTATTCGGCATATTATGTGGATCAGCAGCTTGAGAGCTGCCTGAATACAATGCGGACATATCTGGAAGCCGGTTTTTCCCGGAAGGAAGCGGCAGCTGCGATCCTGGATGAAAAAAGAGGAGAAGTCACAATGCTGGATACAGATGAAAACAATGGTACGTCCGGATGGCTCTATTATTTCCGATATATTCCATATCTGTTTCTTACATTACTCTGCTATGTAATGGGATATGTGCTGATGGCTTTCAAAAAAGACGATATACCAAAGAGAATGCAGGCATCAGCGGTTTCTGCAAGACGACAGAGTCTGGAAGGCTTCTGGCCATGTTTGTGATGGGTGGGGGATTATGGGGAATCGGTATGGCAGGAGCTATCCTTATGTATGGAAAAAAATTTCTCAGTTCAGAAAATTTCGGATATTATGTACTGAACACTCTGGTGATGATGGCAGTGGCACTTTCACTTTCCTATTTGATCGGTCTTTTTGTAAAAAACAGCAACATGTTAAGCGGGATCGCAAATATCCTGTCTCTTGGAATGTGCTTCCTGTGTGGCGTGTTTGTTCCTATGAATGTTATGGACAGAAACGTCCTGAGGGTGTCTCAGTTTCTTCCGGTGTACTGGTATGAAACTGTAAATGAGACTCTTGGAAGTTACAGCCGCCTCTCAGGTGAGGCAGCTGCATCGGTTTGGAAAGGCATTGGACTGGAAACTATGTTTGCGGTAGTTTTTGTCTGCATGATCCTGGCAGTGACCAGGTATCAGCGGCAGAAATAACAGAAAATAATAGCAGATGGCTATTAATTATGGTAGGATATAGCTGATAAAGATGATTTGCGGAGAAAAAACATGAAGAAAATACAAGTTTTAATAAAACCACAATGCGATGCAGAGATCAAAAATCAGTTTGTAATGAAATTCGGAGCTCAATGTGAATTTACATTTCATGGCAAAGAAACTGAGGATGCGATCGTGGCAGCAGAAGTAATGATCGGAGAACCGGGAGAATCAGAACTTCAGAAAGCAGAAAATCTTCGTTGGCTCCAGCTGACCTGGGCCGGTGTGGATAAATATACAAAAATGAAAGCATTCCCGACAGGAGTTACATTAACCAATGCTTCCGGCGCTTTTGGAAAGATCATATCAGAATATGTGATCGGGAATATCATTATGCTGTACCGTGGACTTCCTAATTACTGGAAAAACAAACAGAAACACCTCTGGGTACAGAATAAATCATCAGAAACCATATATGGAAAAAATATCCTTATCCTGGGAACCGGGGATATTGGAAGAAACATTGCCCACAGAATGAAAGCATTTGAAACTCATGTGACTGGAATAAAAAGAACTGCAGTCCCGGGGTATTCGCAGCAGATGAAAGAGTTTGATGAGGTATATGATCTGACAGCTCTGGATCAGCAGCTTCAGAAAGCAGACATTGTGATCGGCTGTCTCCCGGGAACGCCGGAAACAAAAGGCCTTCTGAATTACGAACGGCTGCATTCCATGAAAAAAGCTGCAATTCTGGTTAATGTGGGAAGAGGAAGTCTCATTCAAACAGAAGCTCTGCTCAAAGTACTGGATGAAGGCCACTTAAAAGGAGTGATCCTGGATGTATTTGAGACAGAACCATTGCCGGAGACATCACTTCTTTGGAATATGGAAAACGTCCTCATTACCCCACACATTGCAGGCCCGAGCTTCGGCGGAAACGCTGAAGTTCAGGATATGATCTGGAACATCTGCATGGAAAATCTGGAACGATATCTGAATGGAAAAGAATTAAAAAATATTGTCCGGTTAAAGGATGGGTATTAAATAAAAAAGATAGTTACAAGCATTGGATATGATGATAAAATACAATGTGTTTGTTAATAAAAATACATTGGAGGATATTTAAGAAAGAGGCAGAGTGCATAATGATAACACGCCAGAAACTGATCGATCAGATAGAAAAATACAAGCCATATAATGAGCAGGAAGAAAAAGATAAAATCCTGATCCTAGACTGGATCAGAAACAATGAGAATGCTTTTTCCAGAGAGAATGCAGTAGCCCATATGACAGCTTCTGCCTGGGTAGTAAACAAAGACCGGACTAAAGTCCTTATGATATATCACAACATATACAATTCCTGGTCCTGGCTTGGAGGACATGCAGATGGAGAGACTGATTTATTGTCCGTTGCTGTCAGAGAAGTAAAAGAAGAAGCAGGGATTAGCAATGTTCATCCTGTGTCAGAAGAGATTTTTTCCATGGAATCCCTGACTGTAGACGGGCATGTGAAAAAAGGAAAATATGTATCCAGCCATCTGCACTTTAATATAACATATCTCCTTGAGGCAGATTCAGAAGAGACTGTTTCCATAAAAGCAGATGAAAACAGTGGTGTAGCCTGGTTTTCACCGGAAGAAGCATTAAAGAAATCAACAGAACCGTGGTTTGTGGAGAATGTTTATACCAAGCTTATCAGAAAATTATTGATCGGGGATTATGCATAGATGGGCAAGAAATTCCGGATATTGGAACAGAAACAAAAATATCGTACAGAAATACTTTTTCTGAATTTTATCAGAGAAGGTTCTGTACGATATTTTTTATGAAAATTGATGAAACAATTAATACCAGCGGGTCATTGGCAGATCGTTATTAATTCCTTTTGTCATAAGGATCTGATGAAGGTCGATGATTCCGTTGTGGAAGGTTGCTGCACAGGCAGAAAGGTAAAGATCCCACATACGCAGGAAGTTTTCATCAAACATGGTCTTTTCTGTTTCGATATTGTCGCGGAAATTCTTTTCCCAGTGAAGTAATGTCTTATTGTAATGCAGGCGGAGATTTTCAATATCCAGAGTGTGGAAATTATCTTCAGCCATATGAGTCAGGATTTCACGGAGGCTTGGAACAGTTCCACCTGGGAAAATATATTTTTTAACCCATGGATCGCCAGGATGTTCTTTCAGGGCACTGATAAAGTGAAGCAGGAATAATCCACCTGGTTTGAGGATTTTTTCTACGCAGTCAAGGAAGAGCTGATAATTGTCACGGCCGACATGCTCCAGCATACCAACACTGACAACACGGTCAAACTGATAACCGGATTTCGGCAGGTCACGGTAATCCATTAGTTCTACTGTAAGATAATCTTCCAGGCCCTGATCCTTGATACGTTTCTGGAATTCAGCATATTGTTCATGGCTTAATGTGATGCCTGTGCCGTGAATCTTATATTTTCTGGCAGCTTCGATGAGCAGAAATCCCCATCCGCAACCGATATCCAGAAGGGACATGCCCTCTTCAAGATGTAATTTCTTAAGAATGTAATCTACTTTGTTTACCTGTGCCTGATACAGAGTATCATCTTCATGAATGAAATAGCCACAGGAATAACTCATGGTTTCGTCCAGCCATAATTTATAGAAATCATTTCCGATATCATAGTGACTGGTTACTTCTTTTTCCTGGTTCTTTTTGGATGTAGAGCTGAACATGATTTTTTTCAGAGCAGATTCGTTGGTGGAAAATTTACCCATCTGTCCAAGAAAATGATCAAGAGCTTCATAAAGATTTCCCTCGATATCCAGATCACCACGCATGTAAGCTTCTCCCAGTGCGAGAGAAGTACTTTTCATCAGATCTGCGATAGGAATTGCTTTTTTGAAATTAACCGTAAATGTAGGTTCACCCTCTCCGATCAGATATTCGGAATTCTTGAACTTTACCAGAAATGGATAATCTGTAAAGCGTTCAAGGAACTGCACCATTGCTTTCTCTTCAGTCTTTTCTTCTAATGTCTTAAACATGATAGTATACCTCCTTTAACACAGGATAATGATACACCCTGGAGATAGCTTTACGTCAAGGGGATAATTGAACAAAAATATGTATAAAGATAACCGGAAAATCAGAGAAACTGTCGGTAAACGGCGGTATGTTCTGTTTTTGCGAAAAGAATGGAATCGGGATTCGATTGCCAGGATATATTTCTGGCTGATGAAAAAAAACTCATTATGAAAGAAGCTTCTGCCAAAATATTCTTTTCCTGCAATTCATGAGATGGTATAATACAGGAAAAGTCAGGAGATTTTCTGACAAAAAAGATGGTATGCGGAGGGTGACTATCAGCAGATTCTGACAGTAAAAGGGGGTGTTAATGCTATGCCTTCATATAAAGAACAGTTTAACCTGAGTATTTTTGACTACAGTCCTGTGGGATATTGCGTGCTGGAACTTGTGCTGGACAATAAGGGACAGCCGGTGGATTGGATCTACCGTTACTGTAATCAGGCTTTTGCGGATATAAAAGATCACAGCCTGGAGGAAATACTGGACCATTCATTTCAGAGTTTGTTCCCGGAGGCAGATAATAAATGGCTGCATGTCTGTTATGAAGCGGCATATGAGAACCGGTCCAGTGAGACAGACGTGCGAAAAGAAAAAAAATATCATGTGGTCATTGCACCAGTTGGAAAAACGGGTTTCTGTTCAGGTATGATCTATGAGTCTGAAAAAGCGGAGAATAAGAATACAGAAAAAAATGATTCGCTGACAGATGAGAAATACATCGTAAAAAAATTATTTCCGGAATATGTTTCGCTGTATCGTATAGAACTCAATTCCGGAAAATACGAAATCTTAAGACTTGTCTCAAATACCAATGCAAAGAAGCTTGCTGATAAGACGTCGGGGATATTTAACAGTTTTGATGAGTATTCCAAAGTATATGCAGATACCTTTATTTCGGAGAAAGACAAGGCAGAATTTCTTGACTGGCATTTATGCAGGAACATGAAAAAAAGACTTCGCCATACAGAGAAAATTACATATCATTATCAGAGCATTTCGGAAGATGGACACAACAGCTATTACGAAGCTTATGCTGCAAAAGGAAAAGTTGATGATGAAACATTTACTATTTTTTTAGGATATCGTAATGTTGGCAGTATTCTTTATAAGGAAAAAGCAATCCAGCAAAAATTGGCAGAAGCACTGGAAAAAACAAGGCTGAACAATGAGATTATAGATGCCATTGCCAAGACTTATCATTATATTTCAAGGATTGATATCCAGGAAGACTGGTTTGAAGAAATATCAAACAGGGATGCGAAAAATCTGAAATATATAAAAGCAGGTATTGTATCGGTTAATAATGAAAAGGCGTGCAGACAGCTTGTAGCTGAGGAATATCAGGATGCTTTTTTTAAATTTACAGATATGAGTACACTGGCAGAACGAATGAAAAACGAAGAGACCATTGCGATGGAATACCAGATGAAGGATGGAAACTGGCATAAACTTCGCTTTATTGAAAAGAAAAGAGATGAGAACGGACAGCTGACCCATGTACTTTGTGCGATCCGAAGTATCAGCGATGTGAAGAAAAAAGAGCAGAATCTTATATATCAGGTGGCAGAAGCAAGGAAGGATGCAGCTCTGAAATCCAGGTTTCTGTCCAATATGAGCCATGATATCCGAACACCAGTGAACGGGATCATGGGTATGCTCGATCTGGCAAACTGTTATCCGGAAGATATGGAAGTCCAGCAGAAATGCAGAGATCAGATCATGAAATCCTCAAAATATCTTGTTTCGATCGTGAGCGATATTCTGGAGATGAACAAACTGGAAAGCGGTGATTTTTCAGAAAAGGAGCTGACATTTGACCTGGCAGAACTGTTAAATAAGGCTAATACGGATAAACAGGTCCAGGCAGAAGAAAAAGATGTTGATTATGTGGTAGACTGGAAAAAATCTGATTTAAGACATATATGTCTGAAGGGAAATCCTGTTTATCTGAAAAAGATCCTGGATGCAGTTAGTGATAATGCAGTGAAGTTTACTGAGCCAGGCGGCAGTGTACATGTATGGTGTAAAGAAAAATCAGCAGATGATGAGAATGTAGTATATGAGTTTGAATGCTCGGACAATGGAATCGGTATGAGCCAGGAGTTTATTCCTCATGCTTGTGAAATGTTTTCACAGGAAAATATAACCAGCAGATCGAAATATGAAGGAACCGGCCTGGGTCTTGCAATATCAGAAAAAATGGCGGAGAGTCTGGGCGGAACAATCGAGATAAAAAGCCAGAAAGGTATCGGAACTACTGTGCGTGTCACACTTCCGTTTAAGATTGGAAATCCGGAAAAGCTTGCAAAGGCAGAAAGTCATGAGGAGATATCTTTAGAGGGAAAACGTGCTCTGGTCGCAGAAGACAATGAGCTGAACATGGAAATTGTAAAATTTATGCTGGAAAATAAAGGTGTTTATGTAGAGTGTGCTGCTGACGGTATGGAAGTGGTCAAAAAATTTGAGGAATCTGCACCAGAGTATTATGATGCAGTTTTTATGGATATTATGATGCCAAATATGAACGGATGGGATGCAGCAAGAAAGATCCGTTCCATGAAACGGAGTGATGCGGGAACGATTCCGATCATAGCTATGAGTGCAAATGCTCTGGCTGAGGATATGATCAACAGCCGCATTTCCGGAATGAACCAGCATCTGACCAAACCGCTTGAAGAGAAAAAGCTTATGGCGGCATTTAAGGAATGCCAGAGAAAAATATAATGAAGGAGAAAAACATGGGAGTAAATTCAATTGACGCAGAGGATGATCAGGTTATACACCGTTACGATGCGCAAATGCTGAACGAGAGCACAGATGAAGAAGAAATCAAGGTGAAATGTCCATACTGCGGAAGAAAAATGTGTGAGGGACAGATCCATTCTTTCAATTCAGGAATGGAATGGAGATCAAAAGGTGAATCCATGCGGTTAAATACAGAGAAAGGTCTGTCAAAAATGATATATGGTGATCGGATCAGTGCTTGCCGATGTGAGTATTGCAAGAAGATCATCATATCTTATGAATGAAAGAAAAACAGATGTGGAAATGGGGGAACAACATGAAAAATTATTCAGAAGACGCAGGCAGACAGTATCATATTCAGGTGGCGAAAGGTGAAGTCGGACGTTACGTTATCCTGCCGGGGGACCCGAAGCGTTGTAAAAAAATTGCTCAATATTTTGATGATCCGGTTTTTGTGGCAGATAACCGTGAGTATGTAACGTACACCGGAACACTGGATGGAGTAAAGGTAAGTGTGACTTCTACCGGAATCGGAGGGCCGTCGGCGTCTATTGCAATGGAAGAGCTTTATCAATGTGGTGCAGATACTTTTGTGAGGATCGGAACCTGCGGTGGGATGCAGCCGGAGGTAAAGAGCGGTGATATTGTTGTTGCAACGGGCGCGATTCGTATGGAAGGCACCAGCAAAGAGTATGCACCTATTGAATTTCCGGCAGTGGCAAATCTGGAAGTGATCAATGCACTTGTGGAAGGGGCAAAAAAAGAAGAATGTGAATTTCACACAGGTGTGGTACAGTCTAAGGATGCCTTTTATGGTCAGCATGAGCCGGAAACAAAACCGGTCAGCTATGAACTGATGAATAAATGGGAAGCATGGAAACGCCTCGGCTGTCTTGCTTCGGAGATGGAATCCGCTGCTCTTTTTGTGGTGGCAAATTATTTAAAGGTGAGAGTGGGCGCCTGTTTCCTGGTGCTTGCAAATCAGGAAAGAGAGAAGCTGGGCCTGGATAATCCTGTGGTACATGATACCGATAAAGCAATCCAGGTTGCAGTACAGGCAATCCGTGAACTGATCCGTGCAGATCAGGCACAGAAAAAAGAAGAATAACGTATACATGCCTGATTCAGGAAAGGTGGGAAAATCATGGAAAAGAAACAGATTGAAGAAATGATCGATCTGGCGATCAGACAGATGGACTATTCCTATGTGCCATATTCACATTTTCATGTAGGGGCGGCACTTCTTGCCAAAAACGGCACTTATTATACAGGGTGCAACATAGAAAATGCTGCCTATACGCCAACAAATTGTGCGGAAAGAACAGCTTTTTTCAAAGCAGTCAGTGAAGGCGTGAGAGACTTTCAGGCAATCTGTATCGTTGGCGGCAAGGATGGTGTTCCCACAGAGTATGCAGCACCCTGTGGAGTATGCAGACAGGTTATGATGGAGTTCTGTGATCCGGAAACTTTTCAGATCATACTGGCAGTCAGCAGAGAAAATTATGATATCTTTACGCTAAAGGAACTTTTGCCAATTGGATTTGGACCGGATAATCTGGAGTAACTGAAGTGATAAGTGCAGGTGGATACATGCAGAAATTTTCACGATATGAATGCAGTGCGGAGTAAAATATTGAAAAGTGATCACCCAGACGATGATATTTCAGGCCGGGCGGTCACTTTTTCTTTATACAGTCTCAATATGGGTTTCCTTTAAACTTTATGGAAAAACAAAAAACGCTGAAAATCTTTGATTAAGACTTTTCAGCGTTCTTAATAGCAGGGGATGAGAGAATCGAACTCCCACCAAAGGTTTTGGAGACCCCTATCATACCATTTGACCAATCCCCTATATCCAATTGTGTTTTCATCACTGTTGCAATTATACATATAAAACATACAATTGTCAAGAGATGAGAGTGCTTTTTTATACAAAATATAAATACCACCATATTTTTAACTGGTGAAAAAACGGCAGTAAACGGAGATGGAGGGATTTGAACCCTCGCACCGGTTGCCCGGCCTACCGCATTTCGAGTGCGGACCCTTCAGCCACTTGGGTACATCTCCGGATGCTTTCAGAGCTTTTTTGTAGCTTTCGTGAAAACCTTTATTATTATATAAGGTATCCGAAGAAAGGTCAATCTTTTTTAAAACTTTTCTTTTTTGTATTATTGACGAATCTTCCAGACTATAATATGATAATGAGATAAAGTGTACAGACAGAAGTGGATGTGCAGAAATGGAGGGAATTATGAGCGATAAGAAATCAGCGATTCTCAGAGCGGCGAAGGGTCTTACTGAGAATTATGCTTCAGAAGAACTTTTTATGCCGAAGAGCGGCAGACGCCTGCCGAACCGTTCGGTGATCATTGATATAGTAAGAGATCTGAAATCTATTGTATTTCCGGGATATTTCAGTACGGATACCAGTGCTACCGTATTTCCGGAGTATTATGTGGGACACAGACTGAATGATCTTTATGACAGATTGAAGAACCAGATTGAGATCGCACTTCTTTATCACGGAGAGGAACCGGAAGAAGCAGCAACTCATGCAGACAGAACTGCCTGTGGATTTTTTGAGCAGCTTCCTGAGATTCAGAGACTGCTTCTGACAGATGTGCAGGCTGGTTTTGATGGTGACCCTGCAGCCAAGAGCAAGGAAGAGATCATTTTTTCATATCCGGGATTATTTGCTATCTACGTGTATCGCCTGGCACATGTTCTTTATAAAGAAGAAATTCCATTTATCCCGCGCGTGATGTCGGAATATGCTCATGGCCGTACAGGAATCGATATCAACCCGGGAGCGACCATCGGAGAATATTTCTTTATCGATCATGGTACCGGTGTGGTTGTAGGTGAGACTACAGAGATCGGAAATAATGTAAAGCTGTATCAGGGAGTGACACTGGGAGCGCTTTCCACAAGAAAGGGACAGCAGCTTGCCAATGTAAAACGTCATCCGACTATTCGTGATAATGTAACGATCTATTCTAATTCCACAGTGCTCGGTGGTGAGACGGTTGTAGGAGAGAATACTATTATAGGCGGTAATACCTTTATCACAGAATCCATTCCTGCGAATACCAAGGTCAGTGCCAAGAGTCCGGAGCTTGTGATCAAGAAACCGAAGGGCCAGGTTTCTGCCACAAATGTATGGGATTATTGATAAAAAATCCAATAAATAAAAAATTAAAAAAATTCAAAAAACCTGTTGACAAATAAAACAGTATGCTATATACTAATCATCGTTGCAGCGGTCAAGCGATCGGTAATCACCGAAGCGACGATGCGCGGGTGTAGTTCAATGGTAGAACACCAGCCTTCCAAGCTGGATACGTGGGTTCGATTCCCATCACCCGCTTATGCGATAGTGGCGTAGTTGGTAACGCGCGACCTTGCCAAGGTCGAGACCGCGGGTTCGAGCCCCGTCTATCGCTCTCATCGGAAGATGAAGCTTTATAATTTCATAACTGCGGGTGTAGTTCAATGGTAGAACACCAGCCTTCCAAGCTGGATACGTGGGTTCGATTCCCATCACCCGCTTGTGCGATAGTGGCGTAGTTGGTAACGCGCGACCTTGCCAAGGTCGAGACCGCGGGTTCGAGCCCCGTCTATCGCTCTTTGGAACTCTGAAGATGGTCAGAGTTCTTTTTTATTGCCGGGAAAATCTGCAGCAGAACAGGCAAATCCGTGCTGCGGCAGAGTGAAAGGGACGGAGTTCCCGGAGATTCTGCCGCAGACGGAGAGTACTGTCTGTCAGGAACAGGAATGAAAATTATTCACTTATCTGTTCCTGATCTACAAGTGTGTAGAAGGTCAGAAGATAAAGACCGCATAAGCCTACCAGACCATAGACGATCCGGGAAAGCCAGCTCATGCTTCCGAACAGGAAAGCTACCAGATTGAAATTAAAAAATCCGATCAGGCCCCAGTTTACCGCACCGATCACGGCAATCGTCAGTGCAAAATACTGTAAAAATTTATTTGCCATAAGTCACCATCCTTTCGTTATACAGGAGATAGTTTTTCGCGGAAGCGGGAAAAATATGTATCATAGAGAAAAAAGAAAACGGAAATTTCTGGTATTCATGTTAAAACATGAGCTGGAAATTTCCGTTTTATTGTTTGAACGAATTGAGAAAGTCCTGCGGATGATTTTATCCGTTTGGCACGTTACTGCAATTTAAGCACCTGAGATGTTGTCTGGCCACCGCTTACATTGAGAGTTTCTTTTCCCTGAAGGGTGACATCGCTGGTGGTGTCTTTCAGAAGAAATACCTGGCAGACAGTGACTGTTTTGCCTGGGTCAATGGTGTTCATGTAGTTGTCTACTGCTGTGTCATTGGCTTCCGGATAAGTTCCTTCAAGAGACTCGCCGTTCTGGGATGCCTGCAAAGTAAAATCCACGAATGCACTGGACTGGGAATCACCGGAGTTTGTGTAATCATAGTAGATCATCAGACATGGATTTCCACCGTAGTCTTTGGATACTGCAAACTGTTTGAAACGGACAGAAAACTTGTCTGATGTGATATCAATAGATGAACCAGCAGTCTGTGCAGAATCAGAAGTATCAGAAGGTTCTGTGGAATCAGCGGAAGCATCGGAGCTGCTGTCGGAACTGTCATCATTAAGCTGGGAAGAAATCTCATCTTTTACATTTTTGAAGTTCGCGCACATAACTTTGACAGTTGTATCATCCAGGGAAACGATCTTCCATTCATCACCAATCTTGATAAGCGGATAGGTGATGTCGATATCACTGTATTTCTCATCTGCTGTAGAAGCATTCTCAGTAAGGAGAGAAGCGAGCATTTCCTGGATATCATCCTGGGTCATGGTCTTTCCGGCATAAGCTGCAACTGCAACTTTCCGGGTGTATTCCTGAATGGTAGCTGCGTAGATGTTGGTTCCGTCAATATATTTCATGTGAACGGTTACTTTTGCAGTTCCGTTCTGGATGTCAAATTTGTTTTTGGTGATCTTGTAGGTCATCTTCTTATTAACTGTGGTGAAGAAATCTGTGTATGCGGAATCTCGGATATCTGCATCATCCAGGGCACTGAGATCATGGCTCTGGAGAAGATTCTCCATAGTTGTAAAGTCCATATTCTGCATACCTGTGAGAAATTTCTCTGTAGCTTCTACCGGTTTATGACGCTCGTTCAGGTACCAGGCGACTCCGCCGGCAACTGCCGCAATCAGAAGAATGACCAGGCAGATGATGAGCGGCTTTTTGCTCTTTTTCTTTCTGCGAGGGGAATTGTCTTCGAAATCGTTGTTGATCAATGACCTGGAAAGATCATCATCGTAAAAATCGTTATTATCTGTATTCATTATTCCTCCTTAATATCCGTCGTGGTTGTTATATTACGGTAACGATTATAACATAGGTTTACTGTTTGAGAAACCCCCTGTGTTATGATATACTTTGTGATATAAAAACAGGTCAGGAAATGCTGCGGGGAGCGGCAGGAAAGAAGAGGTGGAATATAATGGCAAGAACGATTCAGTATTCGTTTCCGTCAAAAGCGGACGGACTGGTAATTTCCTGTCTGGCATTGGTGCCGGAGCTTGGACGTGATGAGAAATACCGGGGAATCATTCAGATCGTTCATGGAATGAGTGAGTATAAGGAACGGTATCTTCCGTTTATGGAATATATGGCGGAACATAAATATGTAAGTGTGATTCATGATCACAGAGGACATGGCAAAAGTGTGCGGGATAAAGAAGACCTGGGCTATATGTATGGCGGTGGCGCAGATGCCATGCTTCAGGATATCCACACTGTGAATAGCCTGATACGGGATCATTTTCCGGAGATTCCGCTGATTTTATTCGGACACAGTATGGGAACCCTGGCAGTCCGTGCTTATGCAGCCCATCATGATAATTGTATGGATATGCTGATTGTATGCGGATCTCCAAGCTACAATGCGCTACGTCCGGTTGGTGTTGTCCTGGCAAAAGCAGAGAAGGCTGTTTTTGGACCAAAACACAGCGCAGGTCTTATAGAGGCGATGTCTTTTGGAACGTATGCACTTCGGTTCCGGAAAGAAAAGAACCGTTTTTCCTGGATCTGTTCAGATCCGCAGGTAGTTCAGGATTACTCGGATTCTGAGTATTGCGGATTTACATTCAGTGATGATGCGTACCTGGCACTTTTTGACCTGATGAAAAGAGCTTACGATGTGAAACACTGGAACTGTACGAAACCGAAGATGCCGGTGCTGTTTATCAGCGGAGCAGATGATCCTTGCATGGGAAATGTGCGTCATTTTGCGAAAGCAGTCCGTGCTATGCGTCAAGCCGGATATCAGGATGTCCGGGGAAAATTATATCCGGGAATGCGCCATGAGATTTTGAATGAGGCAGATCGGAAACGAGTATATCGTGATATATTTATATATATCCACAAAAAAGAGCTTTGAAGGTTTTGAAACGGGATGCTATAATAACAAAAGAGTGCTCCTGCAGACATCTGTGCGAGGGCGCGACTACTGAGATGAATACAGGAGGATTCTTGTTATGAGAGCAAGCGGAATTTTGCTTCCGGTATCCAGCCTTCCGTCCAGATTTGGAATCGGCTGTTTTTCTGCGGAAGCTTATGAATTTGTAGACCAGCTGGTGAGAGCAGGACAGAGATACTGGCAGATCCTGCCTCTTGGACCTACCGGATATGGGGATTCACCATATCAGTCTTTTTCTACATTTGCGGGAAATCCGTATTTTATTGATCTGGAAGCTTTTGCAAAGGCAGGATATCTTGAGGAAAGCGAATGTGAGGCCTGTGACTGGGGCAGTAATGAGAGCTATGTGGACTATGAAAAGATATACAAGTCCAGATTTGTTCTTCTGAGAAAAGCGTTTGAGAAATCAAATTGTGAGGCAGATGCAGAATATCAGAAGTTTGTTAAAGAGAATGCAGCATGGCTTGAGGATTACAGCCTGTATATGGCTGTCAAGGACAGTCTCAGCGGTATCAGCTGGATTGAGTGGCCGGCAGAATTAAAGAACAGAGATCAGGCAGCACTTGATGAAGCTGGAAAAAAACTTTCCAGGGAAGTGGCATTTTATCGTTTCCAGCAGTTCTGGTTCTTTAAGCAGTGGACAGAGCTGAAGGCTTATGCCAACGATAAAGGTGTGGAGATCATCGGAGATGTGCCGATCTATGTTGCTTTTGACAGCGCAGATGCCTGGGCACAGCCGGAGCTTTTTCAGTTTAATGAAGAGAATCTGCCGGTAGGTGTTGCCGGATGCCCGCCTGATGCTTTTTCTGCTACAGGACAGCTCTGGGGAAATCCGCTTTATGACTGGGAATACCATAAAAAGACCGGTTATGCGTGGTGGACACTTCGCATGGCTAACTGCATGAAGCTTTATGACGTGGTACGTATTGACCATTTTCGTGGTTTTGATGAGTATTATTCCATTCCTTATGGGGATAAAACAGCAGAGTTTGGCCACTGGGAAAAAGGACCGGGAATTGAACTGTTCCAGACATTGGAGAAAAATCTCGGCAAGCTGAATGTGATCGCGGAGGATCTTGGACTTCTTACAGACAGTGTGGTCGAACTGGTGGAGGAATCCGGATTTCCGGGTATGAAGGTTCTTCAGTTTGCTTTTGATGAGAATGAGGACAGCCCGTATCTGCCTCACAGATATGAGAGAAATTGTATTGTTTACACCGGAACTCATGACAATGAGACAACAAGAGGATGGTTCCGGAATTTAAGCCAGCATGACAGGAATTTTGCGAAAGCATATGTTGGCTGCGAGGGCAGGCATGAGACAGCAGCTGTGTGGAGCATGATCCGTGCAGCCATGGCGAGTGTGGCGGATCGATGCGTGGTTCCTGTGCAGGATTATCTTTGCCTGGGAAATGAAGCAAGGATCAATGAGCCGTCTACACTTGGAGACAACTGGAAGTGGAGAATAAAGAAAGGTCAGTTGACAGAGAAAACGCTCGAGAAGATATATAAGATGACGAAGATTTATGGAAGAATTGTAAAGAAAGAACCGCTGAAAAACAAAGCAGTGGATAAAGCAGATGTGGAAGAAATGACAGATGATAAATAGGCAGCTGAATATAAATGTCTGATTTGTTATGAGCAAATATGGCAGTGAAGTGGAGATGTCTGTTCCACAGAAAGGATAAAAGTATATCATGGAAGAAATCAAAGATGAAAATAACGAGGTAAAGCAGAAGACTGAAGCTACACAGAATGAGAGTCCTGTACAGGAAGAGTCTCCTGCAAGAAGAAGCCTTCTGTGGATCTTTGCAGGCGGTTATCTTGTGTATACAGGCTATCGCCTGTGTGAAGGAATCATCAAAGGAACAGATGATGCAAGTAAAGGATTTCTGGTAGCAGGCGGCATTTTTATTGTGATCGGTGCTGTGCTTCTTATAAAAGCTGTCCGCAATCTGGCTAAAGCAGGTGCGGAGAAAGCATCCGAGCAGGAAACAGCAGCAAGAAAAATGATCGAGGAAAAAGCAAAGAAGAAAATGTCTATCTCAGAGAGAGCACATCTGGCTGAGAATCTGGATGATGCTGAGGAGAATGAGACGGAAGAGGCAAGTGAGAAAGGTGCTGACAGTTCTGCAGAGTGATATGAGGAATGGGAAAGGTAAAAAATGATTTCGTTCGTGAGTATGTAGCGGAATAGAATGCGTGCAGGATCTGCACAAATACGATATAGCAGCAATATAGAAAGCCGGGATATCCGGCAGAGATTATTTATATCTTCTCTGCCAGGATATCCCGGCTTTTGTTTATTTTCGTTTTCTTGTTTTCCGGCGTTTTTTTCGGGACTTTTTTCTGCCAGGGGTATGGAGGGTGGACCAGCAGAATGCCTGTACCAGCAAAATTCCGATCAGCGCACCGCAGCTGTCAATACCCACATCTCGTACAGATGGACCGCGGGCATCGACAAAAGACTGGTGATATTCATCCAGACCTGCAAATCCCACGCATACGATTCCTGCAAGAAGCATCAGCCAGATTCCCCGGACTCCGTAAACATAAAGCGGGAAGGAGATGGAGATAGCCAGAAGACAGTATTCAGTCATGTGAGCTGCCTTGCGGACATAAAACTCAATTCCTGAAGCGTCCTGGGAAAGCTGATCAGGACTTTTTTCCGTGGCGAGTATTTCGTTTTTGGTTTCTACGATCTGATAGCTGATTTTGTAGCTCAATTCCCCGGAAGCTTCTCCGGTCTGTGCGGAAAAGGAATAGATCACACACATCATCAGGATCGCAGGTGCAAAAGAAAATGGTTTTAATAATGTAATCAGTATTTTCATGGCTCTTAATATAGCACTCATGCAGAGGAATGTCCAGAGGAAAGAAGAAAACTGATTATTTTAGGAATTGCCAGACTACTGTTCACTGGTAATATCCCGCGAGGTGTTTTTGGTGAGCGAAGGTCACAGAAAACCCGAGACATACCGCGCGAATTTATGCGATCAGCATAAATTCTGTGCATCGCGAAGCGTGTTACTGAGAACGGAGTGAACAGTAACATTGCCAGTTCTTACACAGCCATGTAGACATTAATGGAAGAATTGTGTTAGAATAGAAAATAAATTCCAGGGGTATTTTAAGCGTGAAAAAATTAAATATCCGAAAGATAAAAGCAGAATAAGGGAGGAATCGGTGAATGAGTCTTGCAGATAATATATTTATTAACATGTGTAAAGATGTAATAGAGAACGGTACCAGTACAGAGGGGGAGAAGGTCCGTCCGGTGTGGGAGGATGGAACTCCGGCTTATACCATCAAGAGATTTGGGGTTGTGAATCGCTATGACCTGCGTAAAGAATTTCCGGCACTGACTTTAAGAAGAACAGCTTTAAAGAGTGCCATGGATGAGATCTTATGGATCTGGCAGCAGAAATCCAACAATATCCATGATCTTCACAGCCATATCTGGGACAGCTGGGCCGATGAGAACGGTTCCATCGGAAAAGCCTACGGTTATCAGCTGGGTGTGAAGCATCAGTATAAAGAGGGAATGATGGATCAGGTTGACCGTGTACTTTTTGATCTTAAGAACAATCCGTACAGCAGGAGGATCATGACTAATATTTATGTACATCAGGATCTTCATGAGATGAATCTTTATCCTTGTGCATATTCCATGACTTTCAATGTTACCAAAGAACCGGATAAAGACAAGCTGGTTCTGAATGCAGTGCTGAATCAGAGATCCCAGGATATCCTGGCTGCCAATAACTGGAATGTATGTCAGTATTCCCTGCTTCTTATGATGATCGCCCAGGCTTGTGATATGGAGGCAGGAGAGCTTGTCCATGTGATCGCTGACTGCCATATTTATGACAGACATATCCCGGTGATCAAGGAGCTGATCTCAAGGAAACCATATCCTGCACCAACAGTTAAGCTGAACCCGGATGTAAAAGATTTCTACAAGTTTACAACGGATGATCTGATCGTGGAGAACTATGAGACCTGGCCGCAGATCAAAAATATTCCGATCGCAGTATAAATAAACAATATTGGACATTAGAAAGGAATCAGATATGAATATTATTGTTGCAGCAGATAAGAACTGGGGAATCGGAAGGAATAATCAGCTTCTGGTCAGTATCCCTGCAGATATGAAAATGTTCCGCGAGGAGACTACAGGCAAAGTAGTTGTTATGGGAAGAAAGACTCTGGAATCTTTTCCCAACGGACTTCCTCTTAAGAACAGAACTAATATTGTTATCACAGGAAACAAAGATTATCAGGTAAAAGATGCAGTGGTCGTGCACAGTATTGAGGAAGCTCTGAAAGAAGTGGAGAAATATCCGTCTGAGAATGTATACTGCATCGGCGGAGACAGCATTTACAAACAGATGCTGCCGTACTGTGATGTAGCACACGTAACGAAGATCGATTTTGCATATGAGGCAGATGCACATTTCCCGAATCTGGACGAGGATCCTGAGTGGGAGATCACAGCAGAGAGTGATGAGCAGACATATTTTGATCTGGAGTATGCATTTGTGAAATATGAGAGAAAGAATAAATAATATTGAGTGAATCAATATCAAAGAGAAATGCACCGCGGAGTGGATATTATGAGATGACTTCCAAGCGTTAGAGTTTAGGTCAGACTTTTGGAGTCGGTATATTAATATCAGACTGTGGTGCATTTTGTGAATATAAAGATGAAATTCTGATACAGTAACTGAAAAAACAGGCTGCTTATCTGATATAAACAGCCTGTCTTAAAAGTACTATCTGATTAAAAAAGTACGATTACTCGATTACGTGGATCCATCCCTCCGGAGCTTCGATGCGTCCCATCTGGATGCCTGTCAGTGTGTCGTACAGTTTCTGAATAACCGGTCCCATCTTTTCCATTCCGCTTGGGAAACAGATCTCTTTGCCATGGTCGTTGATCTTTCCGACTGGAGAGATAACAGCAGCAGTACCGCAAAGACCGCACTCTGCGAAATCTTTAACTTCATCGAAGTAGATCTCACGTTCCTCAGCTTCCAGACCAAGGTACTCTTTTGCAACGTAGATCAGGGAACGACGTGTGATGGAAGGAAGGATGCTGTCAGATTTCGGCGTTACAACCTTGCCGTCTTTTGTTACAAAGATGAAGTTCGCTCCGCCTGTCTCCTCAACTTTAGTACGAGTCTTAGGATCAAGGTACATGTTCTCGTCAAAGCCCTGTTTGTGAGCATCTACGATTGCATGAAGGCTCATTGCGTAGTTAAGGCCAGCTTTGATGTTACCTGTTCCGCAAGGTGCAGCACGGTCAAAGTCGCTGACACGGATCGTGATCGGTTTTGCACCGCCTTTGAAGTACGGGCCAACCGGTGTTGTAAGGATACGGAACTGATATTCATCAGCCGGTTTAACGCCGATTACAGCGTTGGAACCAAACATGTAAGGGCGAAGGTAAAGTGTTGCACCTGAGCCATATGGAGGAACCCATGCAGCATTAGCCTTAACTACCTGGTTAACAGCGTCGATAAATCTCTCTTTCGGGAATACCGGCATTTCAAGTCTTGCAGCAGAAGCAGCAATACGCTCTGCGTTCAGGTCAGGACGGAATGTAACAATACGTCCGTCTTCTGTTGTGTAAGCTTTCAGTCCTTCGAATACGCTCTGTGAATACTGAAGTACACCAGCACACTCATTAAGTACGATGTTAGGATCTGTGCTTAAAGTACCCTCATCCCATTTTCCATCTTTAAAATTAGATACATATCTGTAGTCGGTTGGCATGTAGCTGAATCCGATGCTGGACCAGTCAATGTTCTTTTTTTCCATGACGATATTCCTCCGTTTGAGAATTTTTACTTTTTACCATTGTAAAACTTTTACGTACTAACTTCAATAGGCAAAATTGAATTTTTTATTCCTTTTTTGCATTCTCTTGTAATTTTTACAGGAGTTCGCTATAATAAAAATATCTATGGACTGGAGGAAAAAATGGACAATCATGAATTTGAGGATCTTGGAAAAAAGATTCAGAACATTGTAGATAATGCGGTAAATTCCAACAGCTATCATGAGCTGAGCCGTACCATTAATCAGACTGTGAACAAGGCAATTGATTCAGGAAGCGAAGCATTGAAAAATGCTATGAATTCTGTATTTGATCCGGCCAATGACCCGAACTACAGGAAGAACAGCTACACTTATCAGAATCCTTATTACGGACGGAATAAGAAGGCCAGGGAACAAGCTGCGAAGAAACAGACAGAGCTTCTTTACGGCAAGACAACAGGCGAGAATCTGAAGGGCATGATGATGGCGGTTTCCGGAGGTATTCTTTTAAGCGGAATGGGACTTGGTGCCATGGTGCTTCTGATCTGGATGGGACTTGGCCACAGTGGAGCACTTGCAGCAGGTGTGCTTGGAGTGATGTGCACAGGTGCAGCAGGGGGTGGAGTACTTCTTGGGGCCGGAACGAAACGGCTTGGAAGACTGGGACGTTTTCAGAAATATATTAAGGAACTGGGAGATCATACATATTGTAATTTCCGGAAGCTTGCCCTGGCAGTAGGAAAACCGGAAAAATATGTAAAAAAAGATATCAGCCGTATGATCGCCAAAGGATGGTTTCTGGAAGGCCATGTAGATGCCCAGGAGACCTGTCTGATCACCAGCAATGAGACATATCAGCAATACCAGGAAACACAGAAGCAGCTGGAACTTCGCAAGCAGGAAGCTGATCCTAAGGTACAGCTTGAAGAGAATATGAGCCCGGAAGCACAGGACGTTCTTAAAAAAGGCAATGAATTTCTGGTGAAGATCAGAGAAAGCAACGACGCGATCCCTGGAGAAGAGATTTCTGCGAAGATATCCAGAATGGAACTGATCGTTCAGAAGATTTTTGAGCGTGCAGGAGAGCACCCGGAGGTGATCCCGGATCTCAGGAAACTGATGGATTATTATCTGCCGATGACTGTGAAGCTTCTGGATGCCTATGAAGATATGGACAGGCAGCCGGTCCAGGGTGAGAATATTTCAGCCTCCAAGCGTGAGATCGAGGATACGATCGATACATTGAATGTTGCATTCGAAAAGATTCTGGATTCTATTTTTCGCGATACAGCCTGGGATGTATCTACAGATATTTCTGTGTTACATACAGTTCTTGCGCAGGAAGGCCTGACGGAAGATGATTTTGAAAAGATGAAGCAGGAAGCTGCACAGAAATAAATGCCATTGATGGCAGGAAGCCGGGCGGAAACAAAAACAGAGTGATCAGGATGGCAGAAGTGCTATCCTGAGTTTGAACTGTTATGTATGGATAAATGATTTAGGAGAGCTTATGGGAGAAGAATTTAAAGATTTTGAAGCAGAAGCTCCGGTACTGACACTGGAACCGGATCTCACAGATGAGAAAGAAGAAGTCACAGCGAAAGAACCTGAGAAAACAGAAGAGCCGGCAATCGAGGAACCGGTGCTTTCCCCACAGGAACAGAAGATGGTGGATGATTTTGCTGCAAAGATCGATATTGGGAATACAAACCAGATCCTGCAGTTTGGAGCAGGAACCCAGAAGAAGATGGCAGATTTTTCAGATGCTGCACTTGAGAATGTACGGACACAGGATCTTGGGGAAGTTGGAGATCTTCTGGCAAGCGTGGTAGGAGAGCTGAAAGATTTTGATGCTGCCGAGGAGAAAGGCTTGTTTGGCTTTTTTAAGAAGCAGACAGCCAGGGTGGATACACTGAAGAACCGTTATACCAAGGCCGAAGGAAATGTGGCGAAGATCACGGAGACACTGGAACAGCATCAGATGCGTCTGATGAAGGATTCGGCAGTTCTGGATAAGATGTATGACCAGAACCTGGCATACTTTAAAGAGCTTTCTATGTATATCCTTGCGGGCAAAAAGAAACTTCAGGCAGTCCGCGACGGACAGCTTCGTGAGCTTCAGCAGAAAGCAGCCACAAGCGGTTTTCCTGAGGATGCACAGGCTGCCAGTGATCTGGAGAATAAATGCGGCAGATTTGAAAAAAAGCTTCATGATCTGGAACTTACCAGAACGATTTCCATGCAGACTGCACCGCAGATCCGTATGATCCAGAATAATGATACAACAATGATCGAGAAGATCCAGACAACCATCGTGAACACCATTCCGCTCTGGAAGAGCCAGATGGTTCTGGCACTTGGAATTGCCCATTCCACAGAAGCAGCTCAGGCACAGCGTCAGGTTACAGACCTTACCAATGAACTCTTAAAGAAGAATGCGGAAACTCTTCATCTTGCATCTGTGGAAACAGCCAGAGAAGCAGAGAGAGGAATCGTGGATATTGAGACTCTCAGGCAGACCAATCAGCAGCTGATCCAGACTCTGGATGATGTGATGAAAATCCAACAGGAAGGCAGGGTGAAACGCCAGGCTGCAGAGGCAGATATGAGACGCATGGAGAATGAACTGAAATCAAAACTGCTGGAGATCCGGCACTGAAAAAATATTGCTGATAATTATATGGAAAAGAAAGGCAGGGCGTTCAGAAACACCTGCCTTTCAAGATTAATAGAGGAGATTTTTTATGTACAGAGATCATACAAAAGTAATAAAAATCGGAAATCGTGTCATTGGAGGAGGCAACCCGGTTCTGATCCAGTCCATGACCAATACAAAAACTGAAGATGTGGAGGCAACCGTTGCGCAGATACTTTCCCTGGAAAAAGCAGGCTGTGATATTATCCGCTGTGCAGTTCCTACTATGGAAGCTGCGAAGGCTTTATCTCAGATCAAGAAACAGATCCATATTCCGCTTGTTGCAGATATTCATTTTGATTACAGACTTGCGATTGCAGCCATGGAAAACGGCGCAGACAAGATCCGTATCAATCCGGGAAACATCGGTTCAAAAGAACGGATCAAGGCAGTGGTGGATACTGCAAAAGAGCGAAATATTCCTATCCGTGTAGGAGTAAACAGTGGTTCTCTTGAGAAAGAACTGGTGGAGAAATATCACGGTGTTACAGCAGAAGGACTTGTGGAGAGTGCCCTTGACAAGGTACACATCATCGAAGAGATGGGATATGACAATCTTGTGATCAGCATCAAGTCTTCCGATGTCCTTATGTGTGCGAAAGCTCACGAACTGATCGCAAAACAGACACAGTATCCTCTTCATGTAGGAATCACAGAGGCAGGAACTCTGTATTCCGGGAATATTAAATCAGCCATTGGACTTGGGATTATCCTGTATCAGGGAATCGGTGATACCATCCGTGTTTCCCTGACAGGTGCACCGCTGGAAGAAGTGAAATCTGCCAGACGTATCCTTAAGACACTGGGACTTCGTAGAGGCGGCGTGGAAGTTGTTTCCTGTCCTACCTGCGGAAGAACCAAGATCGATCTGATCGGCCTTGCAAATCAGGTGGAGACTATGGTTCAGGATATTCCTCTTGATATCAAAGTTGCAGTTATGGGCTGTGTGGTAAATGGTCCGGGAGAGGCGAAAGAAGCTGATCTCGGAATCGCAGGAGGAGATGGAGTCGGCCTGCTGATCAAACATGGAGAAGTGGTAAAGAAAGTGCCGGAGAGTGAACTTCTGAACACACTTCGGGAAGAGCTTCTTTCCTGGAATGAACAGGAGTCATAATGGAGAAGGATTTTTTTGATGTATTTCCTCATCTGAAAGTAAAGAAAGAACTGGAAGAACTTCTGGACATGGTGTTTGTGACAAAAGTTTCCATGAATCCGGGAAGGACACATCTGAGGGTTTATATTGAGAGCAGCAGATGGATCCATAAGAAGAATATTTTTGCCCTGGAGGATGAAATCGAGAGACAGTGTTTTCCGGGAATCCCAATGACTGTTACAGTTGTGGAAAAATTTCATCTTTCCGAGCAGTATACGCCGGAGAATTTCCTGGAGAGCTACCGTTCCAGTATGGAAGTGGAGCTTCGGAATTATAATATGCTGGAGTTCAATCTGTTCCGAAGGGCAAAGATCACTTTTACAGGAAAAGATACCATGCATATGGAACTTCCTGATACTGTGATCTCCCGCCAGAAAAGTGAGATCCTCGTGGAATATTTTCATAAGGTTTTCTGTGAGCGGTGCGGAATGGATCTCAAGGTAGATCTGGATTTCATAGAAGTGAAAGAAAGCAAATACAGGAAAAACGCTGCCCTGCAGATCAGGCAGGAAGTGGAAAATGTCCTGAAGCATGTGAAGCTTTCAAGTGGGAAAGAGAGCGCACCGGAAGCAGAGGAAGTATCCAAAGAAAAGACAAAGAAAACTTCCGGGGATAAAAAGAATGAAAAATCAAATGAGAAGAAATCTTTTGACAAGAAGCAGCAGAAAGGTCAGAAGGGCGACTTCCGCGGCGGTTTCGGATTCCGGAGAGACAGTAATCCGGATGTTGTTTACGGCAGAGATTTCGACGGAGAACCAATCTCTCTGGAGAGTATTACCGGTGAGATGGGTGAGGTGATCATCCGCTGTCAGGTTATGGATGTGGAGAAACGTGAGATCCGAAATGAAAAGACTATTCTCATTTTTCCTGTGACAGATTTTACAGACAGTATTGTGGTAAAGATGTTCCTGCGTAATGAACAGGTTCCGGAAGTGACAGAGAGTGTTAAGAAGGGAGCTTTCCTGAAACTGAAGGGCGTTACGACTATTGACCGATTTGACAGTGAGCTGACCATCGGAAATATTACAGGAATCAAGAAAATAGCAAATTTTACAACAGCAAGAACAGATACCAGTCCGCAGAAGAGAGTGGAGCTGCACTGCCATACCAAGATGAGTGATATGGATGGTGTCACAGATGCAAAAGCACTGGTAAAACGAGCCTACGAGTGGGGGCATAAGGCAATTGCCATCACAGACCATGGGGTTGTACAGTCTTTCCCGGAGGCGAACCATTGCTTTGATGCCTGGGGTGGATGTGTGCCGAAAGAGTCTGATTTCAAGGTGCTCTATGGCATGGAAGCTTATCTGGTCGATGATCTGAAAGGAATGGTTACAAATTCCAAAGGCCAGAGACTGGATGGGGATTTTGTTGTTTTTGATATTGAGACAACTGGTTTCTCGGCTCTGACCTGTAAGATCATTGAAATCGGTGCTGTAAAAGTAGAAAAAGGTGAGATCACAGACCGTTTTTCCACTTTTGTCAACCCAGAAGTGCCAATTCCGTTCCGTATTGAGCAGCTGACCAGCATCAATGATTCCATGGTGATCGATGCGCCTGCCATTGAAGAAGTACTGCCGAAATTTCTGGAGTTTTGTGAGGGCTGTGTGATGGTGGCCCATAATGCGGATTTTGATATGAGCTTTATCATAGAAAACTGTAAACGCCAGGGGATTCCGGATGATTTTACCTATGTGGATACTGTAGGCATGGCCAGATTCCTTCTGCCTGCGCTGAACCGTTTCAAGCTGGATACAGTAGCCAAGGCAGTTGGTGTTTCACTGGATCATCACCACAGAGCTGTAGATGATGCTGCATGTACTGCGGAGATTTTTGTACGGTTTGTGAAGATGCTTGCAGAAAGAGATATTTTTGATGTGGATGAGATGAACAGTCAGGGTGCTGTGTCACCGGATACCATCCGGAAGCTTCCGACTTACCATGCTATTGTTTTTGCAAGAAATGAGACAGGCAGGATCAACCTCTATAAATTGGTAAGCCAATCCCATTTAAAGTACTATCACAGACGGCCAAGAGTCCCGAAAAGTATACTGGATAAATACAGAGAAGGACTTCTTGTGGGAAGTGCCTGCGAGGCCGGAGAGCTTTATCAGGCTCTGCTTCGTAATGCACCGGATCAGGAGATTGCAAGACTTGTGAATTTCTATGATTATCTGGAAATTCAGCCACTTGGGAACAATGCGTTCATGATTGCAGATGAGAAGCACGATATGATCAATTCAGAGGAAGATTTAAAAGAGATCAACCAAAAGATCGTCAAGCTTGGAGAGCAGTTTAAGAAACCGGTGGTTGCAACCTGTGATGTGCATTTTATGGATCCACAGGATGAGGTTTACAGACGTATCATCATGGCCGGAAACGGCTTTTCCGATGCAGATAACCAGGCACCTCTTTATCTCCGTACAACGGAGGAGATGCTGGAGGAATTTTCCTATCTTGGAAGTGAGAAGGCGGAAGAAGTGGTTATCACCAATACCAACAAGATCGCGGATATGATCGAGAAGATCTCGCCCATCCATCCGGATAAATTTCCGCCTGTCATTGAGAATTCCGAACAGGATCTTAAGAATATCTGCTTTACAAAAGCGCATGAAATGTACGGAGATCCTCTTCCAAAGATTGTAGAGGACCGTCTTGATAGGGAGCTGAACTCCATTATTTCCAATGGTTATGCGGTGATGTATATCATTGCCCAGAAACTTGTGTGGAAGTCCAATGAGGACGGATATCTGGTTGGTTCCCGAGGATCGGTTGGTTCGTCCCTGGCAGCTACCATGTCCGGTATTACAGAGGTTAATCCTCTGCCACCGCATTATCTCTGCCCGAACCCGGACTGCAAATACAGTGATTTCGATTCTCCTGAGGTAAAAGAATATGCAGGCATGGCAGGCTGTGATATGCCGGATAAGGTCTGCCCGAAATGCGGCACTAAGATGAATAAAGAAGGTTTTGATATCCCGTTCGAGACGTTCCTTGGATTCAAAGGTGACAAGGAGCCGGATATTGACCTGAATTTCTCAGGAGAGTATCAGGCCAATGCTCACAGATACACAGAGGTTATTTTTGGAAAGGGCCAGACCTTCAAGGCAGGTACTATTGGTACCCTTGCGGAAAAAACCGCTTTCGGTTATGTGAAAAACTACTATGAGGAACGCGGTCAGCATAAGCGATACTGTGAAATTAACAGAATCGTACAGGGGTGTACTGGAGTTCGCCGTACCACAGGCCAGCACCCTGGAGGTATCATCGTACTTCCAATGGGTGAGGAGATCGAGAAGTTTACACCTGTCCAGCATCCAGCCAATGATGTGAACAGCGATATCATTACCACACATTTTGATTATCATCCATTGATGGAAATCTTCTGAAACTTGATATACTGGGTCACGATGATCCGACTATGATCCGTATGCTGGAAGACCTGACCGGTATCAGCGCAAGGACTGTTCCCCTGGATCAGCGAGATGTTATGTCTCTGTTTGCGGGAACTCAGGCACTGGGAATCAGCCCGGAGGATATTGGAGGCTGTAAGCTTGGCTGTCTTGGAATTCCGGAGTTTGGTACAGATTTCGCCATGCAGATGCTTATTGATACCAAGCCGAAATATTTTTCTGACCTGGTACGTATTGCAGGTCTTTCCCATGGTACTGACGTTTGGCTGGGTAATGCACAGGTGCTGATTCAGAATGGTACAGCGACCATTTCCACAGCGATCTGTACCCGAGATGATATTATGATCTATCTGATCGGAAAAGGTGTGGAGAGTGGTCTGGCGTTTACTATTATGGAGAGCGTCCGTAAAGGTAAAGGTCTTCGTGATGAATGGATCCAGACCATGAAAGAACATGATGTTCCGGAATGGTATATTTGGTCCTGCAAGCTGATCAAGTATATGTTCCCGAAGGCACATGCAGCTGCCTATGTTATGATGGCTTACCGTATTGCCTGGTACAAGGTGTTCCATCCTCTTGCTTACTATGCGGCATTTTTCAGTATCCGTGCAACATCGTTTTCCTATGAACTGATGTGCATGGGAAAAGAACGTCTGGAATATTACATGGCAGAGATCCGCAAGAAGGGTGACGAGGCATCCAAGAAGGAGCAGGATACGCTGAAGGATATGAGAATCGTGCAGGAGATGTATGCCAGAGGTTTTGATTTCGTACCAATTGATCTTTACAAGGCAAAGGCACACCGTTTCCAGATCATGGGAGATAAGCTGATGCCCGCACTGGATACCATAGACGGTCTGGGCGATAAGGCGGCTGATGCTGTAGTGGATGCAGCTGCCAGGGGAAAATTTCTTTCCAAAGACGATTTCCGAGACCGTACAAAAGTCAGCAAAACCGTTATTGACCTGATGGATGATCTGAATCTGTTCGGTGATATTCCGCAGTCCAATCAGATGTCATTATTTGACTTTACTTAACATCTGACTGATATGATATCTGGTCAAGGCACATTATAAAATATAATTCCAGGAGGCAATATGAAGAAAGAAGAATTAAGATATCTGCAGCGGCTTGCAGAGTTGTATCCTACTATTGCAAAGGCATCAACTGAAATCATCAATCTGCAGTCCATACTGAATCTTCCGAAAGGTACGGAACATTTCATGTCGGACATCCACGGAGAATATGATGCTTTTTCTCATGTTCTCCGCAACGGTTCCGGCGCAGTGCGCAAAAAGATCGATGATGTATTTGGTCATACATTAAGCAACAGCGATAAGCGGTCGCTGGCAACTCTGATCTATTATCCGAAAGAAAAAATGGAAGTTGTGAAAAAAAACGAGGAGGATATGGAAAACTGGTATAAGATCACCCTCTATCGTCTAATCGAAGTGTGCAAGACAACAGCATCTAAATATACCCGTTCCAAAGTGCGAAAAGCCCTTCCGGCAGATTATGCTTATGTGATTGAGGAGCTGATCACAGAAAAAGCAGAAGTTCTTGATAAAGAAGCTTATTATGATGCCATCGTCAACACCATTATTGAGATCGGCAGAGCAGAGAATTTTATCATTGCCCTGGCTGAACTGATCCAGCGTCTTGTTGTGGATCACCTTCATGTGCTTGGTGATATTTATGATCGAGGTCCTGGTCCGCATTTCATTATGGATCGTCTGATGAAATATCATTCCCTGGATATCCAGTGGGGAAATCATGATGTAGTCTGGATGGGCGCAGCCACAGGACAGAAAGCCTGCATTGCGACAGTAATACGAAACAGTATCCGTTACCGTAACATGGACATCCTGGAGGATGGATATGGGATCAATCTCATGCCTCTGGCTACGTTTGCAATGGAAGTATATAAAGATGATTCGTGCAAAGTTTTTGAGATGAAAGGAGATGCCAATAATTACAGCATTCTGGAGGAAGAACTCGGGCGCAAAATGCACAAGGCGATTGCTGTGATCCAGTTTAAACTGGAAGGGCAGCTGATCCGCAGGCACAAAGAATTCCATATGGAAGAACGCTGCCTGCTGCACAGGATTGATCCGAATAAGGGAACGATCACACTCCCTGACGGAAAAGAATATCCGCTTACAGATACATATTTTCCGACAATTGACTGGAAGAAGCCGTATGAGCTTACAGCAGAGGAAAAAGATGTAATGGAACGTCTGGATCTGGCATTCCGCAACTGTGAGAAACTGCAGAATCATGTACGTCTTCTTCTTGATAAAGGAGGTCTTTATAAGACATATAATGGAAATCTTTTATTCCATGGAAGCATTCCTCTTAATGAGGATGGAAGTCTGAAAGAAGTTCAGATCTACGGCAAAACTTATAAGGGAAAAGAGCTGTACGATGTTCTGGAGACTTATGTGCGGAGAGCTTTTTTCTCAGTGAATGGGGATGAACAGCGAAAAGGCCGGGATATTATGTGGTATATCTGGGCTGCACCGAATTCTCCATTATTCGGCAAAGATAAGATGACTACGTTTGAGCGGTATTTTATTGCAGATAAAGCTACACATAAAGAGACAAAAAATGCGTATTACCACCTCCTGGAAAATGAAGAAGTGGTTGATAACCTTCTCCGTGAATTTGGTCTGAACCCGGAAAACGGACATATCATCAACGGCCATGTGCCGGTTCATCAGAGTGAGGGAGAAAGCCCTGTAAAGTGCAATGGAAAAGTTCTTGTAATTGATGGTGGTTTTTCAAGGCCTTACCAGAAGGTTACGGGAATTGCAGGTTATACACTGGTGTATAATTCGTATGGACTGATCCTATCTGCCCATGAGCCGTTTACTTCAGCAGAAGAAGCGGTGGCTAAAGAGCAGGATATCGTATCCAACCGGGTTGCAGTTCATTATAATAACAAGCGTACTCTTGTTGGAGATACTGATACAGGTGCTGCTTTGAAAGAAAGGATCAGCGAACTTACTCAGTTGCTGGAAGTATATCGAAAAGGTATTATCAAAGAGAAGAAATAAAAGAGAGAAATACAGTAAAGTTTTCAAGTATGCTATATTAAACAGAGGTGATGCAGATGAGTAAAAACAAAAGAAAAAAGCAGCGGCTGAAAACAGCTCTTATCCTGTTGATCGTTCTGTTTATTCTGGCAGGACTTGGCGGTATGATGCTGGTTTCACACAGGAATAAAGTTGCAAAAGAGCAGAGAAAACAGGCAGCTATTGCAGCACTGGATAATATTCCGGAAGTAACGGCCACTCCGGCGGCAACTGCGACGCCGATACCAACGGCTACTCCAACTCCTTCCGTGACACCGGTGCCTACTATTCTTCCGGCATTTGATCCGGAGAATTATCAGGGAATATGGTACAGTACAGACGGGCTGACGACCATCAATATTTATGAGATCAGTCTCGATTCCGTATCCTTTACATATAAGCGGGTTAATGGAAGAAATCATGCCCTCACAGCGGAGGCGGATGTGACAGCGGAAGTTGCGGGAAATGCTACACAATTCCGGTTTAAGGATTCTGAGGAAAACAAAGCCAAAGGCGAATTTGTTTTTGACAAAAGTGGCGAGCTTTATGTGAAAGTTAAGACTTATAAAAGAGCGGATGGTTCTAAGACTTATCCGAAAACAGAGTCTATTATGACAAGGGAAGAACCGATGGAAAGTATACCGGCAGCAGAGCAGGAAAATTCCAATGAGGGAGATTCTTCCTATGATGAGAGCAGCGATGATGTATATGGGATCCCCTACGGGGATGAAGAAACATATTATGCAGAATAATAAATAACACAAAATAAAGAATCCCCGGATCTGCGGAAGTGTGGGAATCCTGATACAGGAATTCCCGAAATTGTTCCGAATTCCGGGGATTTCTTTATTTGACCATTTTTTTGCGGTCTGTGCGACCAACAAGATAGTCAATGCTGGTGTCATAATAATTCGCCAGCCGGATAAGCATTTCAATTGGAATACTACGAGATCCCGTTTCGTAATGGGAATAAGAACGCTGACTGATATGAAGAATCTCACTTAATTCTCTCTGTGACAGATCTGCGTCTGTGCGTAAATCCTGAATACGTTGAAATTTCATTGTGCTCACCTCTTTCTATAGAAAGTATAAAACAGAACGAATTGCACTCTTGCAAAAGAGAGCAAAATGGACTATACTAAATTTATTATCTTCTTAGATTCAGAAAATGTCTATCTGAATTTTCCCTGTTTTAATAATTTAACCGATAAACTGCGAAGCCGTTATTCGGTGTAAATCTATGTAGCAACTGCGGATGTTTTTATCTGTTTGACATTAAAAAAAGACGAGGATTTTGTCAGTCGGGGACGAAATTTTTCGCAGAAAGGAATCGTTTGTTTGCAAGTGTTTTATCAGCGGCGATTTTTGGCATGGAGGTAAGGGAAATCCAGGTTGAGGCAGATGTCAGTGATGGTCTGCCTTCCTTTACTATGGTAGGATTTCCCTCTGCTCAGGTACGGGAAGCACAGGAACGTGTACGTACTGCGTTTAAAAACAACAGGCTCAGTCTGCCGCCTAAGAGAGTAACTGTAAATTTTGCACCTGCGGATATGAAGAAAG
The DNA here is from genome assembly GCF_003474435.1 of Ruminococcus sp. AF46-10NS. GTDB lineage: Bacteria > Bacillota > Clostridia > Lachnospirales > Lachnospiraceae > Blautia_A. The sequence continues at coordinate 43,234 of NZ_QRNF01000010.1, read as the reverse complement.
AAGGGGCCGGATTTGACCTTCCGGTAGCAGCAGCAGTTCTGGCAGCAGCTGATATTCTGGAACCGAAGCTATTGGAGCAGGTCATGGTAGTAGGAGAGATCAGCCTCAACGGGGAGATCCATGGAGTTTCCGGAATCCTTCCAAGAGTGATCCGGGCCAGAGAGCTGGGGCTTCGTTTCTGTATTATCCCGCAGGAGAATATTAAAGAAGGAAAGCTGGTCCGGGATATGCAGGTATTTGGAGTGAAAACTCTGAAAGATATGATAAGGTGTCTGAAAGATCCGGAGAAATATGGAAATGAAAAGGAACAGGATTCGGAAACGGAAGGCAGAACGGGCGAAGGAGGACTGGATTTTGCGGATGTGTGCGGTCAGGAAGGAGCAAGACGGGCTGCTGAGATTGCAGTCAGCGGTTTTCACAATATCCTGCTTATCGGACCGCCAGGTTCCGGCAAGACTATGCTGGCCAGAAGACTGCCAACGATCATGCCCAGGATGACTTTTGAGGAAAGTCTTGAGATTACGAAAGTATACAGTGTGGCAGGACTTCTTACCAAGAAAGATCCGCTGATCCGGAAAAGGCCGTTTCGAAGCCCTCACCATACCAGTTCTGCCCAGGCTCTGGCAGGAGGTGGCCGGGTGCCGGGGCCTGGAGAGATTACTCTTGCACACAGAGGAGTACTTTTTCTGGATGAGATGCCGGAATTTTCCAGGAAAAGCCTGGAGATTTTGCGCCAGCCATTAGAGGATAAAGAAATCCATCTTTCCAGAGCTGCGGGAACATATACATTTCCGGCCAGTTTTATGCTGGCGGCAGCAATGAACCCCTGTCCTTGCGGGTTTTACCCGGATATGAACCGATGCAGGTGCACTCAGGCGAGATCACCCATTATCTGGGAAAGATCAGCCAGCCACTACTGGAGAGAATTGATATATGTACCGAGGTTCCGGCTATTCAGTTTCCAGAGATGAAGAAGAAAAAAGGAGGGGAGAGTTCATCTGCTATCCGTCGGAGAGTGGAACGAACCCAGGAGATCCAGCGTGAACGATATAAGAACGAAAAGTTCTCTTTTAATGGAGAGCTGGATGGGAGACACGTAGAGAAATACTGCGAAATGACAGCAGAGGCAGAAATGCTTCTGGAACAGGCATACACTCAGTTTCAGTTCAGCACCAGGCGTATCATAAGATTCTGAAAGTTGCCAGGACTGTTGCTGATATGGAAGGCACTGAGAAGATCCAGTCAGAGCATATCTGCGAAGCACTGACTTATCGTGCCTACGATAAAAAATACTGGTCATAAAATGAAAGAAACGGAGGTACTTTATAATGGAAGAAAAACCAAAAATGATCATCAATTCTGCGGAAAAAAGCAGTAATATTTATCCGAAAAGACTGCGTTCCTTGAGCAGCATGCCGGATATGCTGTATTATATTGGAAGACTTCCGGATGATGACAGGCCAACAGCTGCCATTGTGGGGGCCAGGATGTGCAGCCCCTATGGCAGGATTCAAGCATTTCAATATGGAAAGTTTTTAAGTGAGAATGGTGTGCAGGTAATCAGCGGCATGGCGGCAGGAATTGATGCTGAAGGGCACAAAGGCGCGCTGGAAGGCGGGACACCTACTTTTGCAGTGCTGGGAAATGGTGTAGATATCTGTTATCCTTCTTCGAGCCGGAGTATTTACAGGCGGATCCCGGAGAAAAATGGAGGGATTATCAGTGAATATCAGCCGGGGACACCGGGTATGGCATATCATTTTCCTGCAAGGAACCGGATCATCAGCGGACTGGCAGATGTGGTAGTTGTTGTGGAAGCAAAAGAAAAAAGTGGTTCGCTTATCACAGCGGCCTGTGCGTTGGAGCAGGGAAAGGCTGTATACGCAGTTCCGGGTGCAGTGAATGATGCTCTGAGCCGGGGCTGTCATAAGCTGATCTACGATGGAGCCGGCATCGCATATTCTCCGGAAGTGCTTCTGGATGAATGGGGACTGTCTGTGAAAAAAAAGACAATTTTAAAGGGAAAAACCAAGTTAGGACTTGCAACAGATTTGGATTTGGTGTATAGTTGTCTCGATTTACGACCAAAAAATCTGGATCATATTATCAGAAAAACCGGCTTTTCGCCGGCAAAAACAGCCGGAATTCTGGCACAGCTCGTGCTGATGGGACTTGTGAGGGAAACCGGAAGACAGAATTATATCAAACTTGAATAACAGCCGATCTGTTCTGCATTCTGCTTACAGCATTTCTGGAAATCACTGCAGCACAGGACAGAGGGCAGAATAAGATTAGGAGAGGTAAAATGGCCAAAAATCTGGTGATAGTAGAGTCACCTGCTAAAATGAAAACTGTAAAAAAATTTCTGGGGGCGAATTATACAGTCGAAGCATCAAACGGTCACGTGAGGGATTTTCCGAAGAGCCAGTTTGGTATTGACGTAGAGAATGATTTTGAACCCAAGTATATTACAATAAGAGGAAAGGGAGAGCTTCTTTCAAAACTCCGTAAAGAGGCCAGAAAGGCAGACAAGATTTATCTTGCAACTGACCCCGACCGTGAGGGAGAGGCAATTTCCTGGCATCTGATGCAGGCACTGAAAACAGATCCTGCGAAGATGCACAGAATCACATTTAATGAAGTGACAAAAACTGCAGTCAAGGCTTCTATCAAGCAGGCCAGGGAACTGGATATGAATCTTGTGGATGCACAACAGGCAAGACGTATGCTGGACCGTATGGTAGGTTATACCATCAGTCCGCTTCTCTGGGTAAAAGTCAAGAGAGGTTTAAGTGCAGGTCGTGTACAGTCTGTGGCACTTCGTATTATCTGTGACAGAGAGGATGAGATCAATGCTTTTATCCCGGAAGAGTACTGGAGTCTGGAAGGTGAGTTTCAGGTCAAGGGAGAGAAGAAGCCTCTGACAGCCAAGTTTTACGGAACAGAGAAGAAGCTTCCTATCAAGAATCGTCAGGAAATGGATGAAATCCTGAAGAAATTGGAAAACTGTAAATACGAGATCACAGAAGTAAAAAAAGGTGAGCGTATCAAGAACGCACCGCTTCCTTTTACGACCAGTACCCTGCAACAGGAAGCAGCCAAAACACTGAATTTTTCCACACAGAAGACCATGCGTCTTGCACAGCAGTTATATGAGGGTGTTGATGTCAAGGGCAGTGGCACTGTAGGTCTTATTTCTTACTTGCGTACAGATTCCACCCGTATCTCTGAGGAGGCAGATGCAGCAGCAAGAACATATATTTCTGAACAGTATGGTAAAGATTATGTTTCCCAGACAGAGAAAACAGTTAAGAATGGTCAGAAGATTCAGGATGCCCATGAGGCGATCCGTCCTACTGATATTGCCAGAACTCCGGTTCTTGTGAAGGAATCCCTTACAAGAGACCAGTTCAGACTGTACCAGCTCATCTGGAAACGTTTTGCGGCAAGCAGAATGGCACCGGCCCGTTATGAGACAACATCCGTCAAGATAGGAGCCGGAGAATATACTTTTACTGTGGCAGCTTCTAAGGTTGCATTTGATGGTTTTATGTCTGTATATACAGAAGATGGAGATGACAAGAAAGGTAATGTATTAAGTCAGAGCCTGGAGAAAGGCATGGAACTGAAGCTGAAAGAGCTGAAACCCGAACAGCATTTCACACAGCCGCCTGCACATTATACAGAGGCTTCCCTGGTAAAAACCATGGAAGAACTTGGAATCGGACGTCCGAGTACCTATGCGCCAACGATCACGACCATCATCAGCAGACGCTATGTATCCAAGGAACAGAAGAATCTTTATGTTACAGAGCTTGGCGAGGTAGTTAACAATATTATGAAGCAGGCTTTTCCAAGTATTGTGGATGTCAACTTCACAGCTACCATGGAAGGACTTCTGGACTGCGTTGAGGCAGGAACTGTACAGTGGAAGACTGTTGTACGTAATTTCTATCCGGATCTGAAACATGATGTGGATGAGGCAGAGAAGGAACTGGAGAAAGTTGATATTCAGGATGAGGTTACAGATGTGATCTGCGATAACTGCGGACGCAACATGGTGATCAAGTACGGACCTCACGGAAGATTCCTCGCGTGTCCGGGATTTCCGGACTGCCGCAATACGAAACCTTATTATGAGAAGATCGGCGTTGCGTGTCCGAAATGCGGCGGTGAAATTGTTATGAAAAAAACGAAAAAGGGCAGAAAATATTACGGATGTGAGAATAATCCGGAATGTGAATTTATGTCATGGCAGAAACCTTCTGCAAAGAAATGTCCGAAATGTGGCAATTATATGCTCGAAAAAGGAAATAAGCTGGTTTGCAGCCAGGAAACCTGCGGATATGTGGAACAAAAGCCAAAAGATGAAGATTGATCAAATAAATGCTTTTCAACCAATTTTCAGAAAATCCCGTTAAAAATAAAAAAATATAAAAAAGTCTTGTAAATTTCCAGAATAACGTGTAATATTAGACTAGAAAAACGATTTCTTTCAAGGTACGAAAGTGAAAGGAGGAAAAATGAGCGTTCAGTTGCTAGATAAAACTAGAAAAATTAATAAGCTTCTGCATAACAGCAGCTCAAGCAAGGTAGTGTTTAACGACATTTGCCAGGTGCTCATGGAAACCTTAAGTTCCAATATCCTGGTACTCAGTAAGAAAGGTAAGGTTCTGGGAGTCAGTATCTGTCCGGGTGTGGATGAGATTACAGAGCTGATCGATGATAAGATCGGCGGACATATTGACCCGTTATTGAACGAGAGATTTCTTGGCGTTCTTTCCACTAAGGAGAATGTCAATCTCCAGACACTTGGCTTCGAACATGTGCCCGGAAATTATCAGGGAATCGTGAATCCGATCGATATTGCAGGTGAGAGACTGGGAACATTATTTATGTACCGTAATGATCACCCTTATGATATTGAAGACATCATCGTCAGTGAATATGGCACAACTGTTGTTGGCCTGGAGATGATGCGTGCGGTTCATGATGAAAATGCAGAAGAAGACAGAAAGCAGCAGATTGTGAAGTCTGCATTCAGTACATTGTCTTTCTCGGAACTTGAGGCGATCATCCATATTTTTGACGAGCTGGATGGAGATGAGGGAATTCTTGTTGCCAGCAAGATTGCTGACAGAGTCGGAATCACAAGGTCTGTGATCGTAAATGCACTGCGTAAATTCGAGAGTGCAGGCGTGATCGAGTCCCGTTCTTCCGGCATGAAAGGAACTTACATTAAGGTTCTTAATGAAGTGATTTTCGATGAGCTGGAAGAGATTAAGGCACAGAGAAATAAGAAAGCATAAGCATACGCTTGGGTTGTGAGCTATATAATAAAGAACGTAACGAAAGAGACTGTCCGTTATCCGGATAGCCTCTTTTTTTACGGCGAATGTGCTGAAAAAATTAAAATAAATACTGAAATTAAGAAAAAATGAGAAAACAAGAGAATAAATGAGAAAATAAGAGTATATATTAGAATTATCATATCTTAAAAGAGTTGCGAAAAATATGAAAATTCACTAATATAGCCATAGTGATTAGCACTCGTAGAAAGTGAGTGCTAGCAAGCGAAATCGAAACTGATAAGGAGGAACATAGATCATGAAGTTAGTACCTTTAGGTGACAGAGTAGTATTAAAACAGGTTGAAGCAGAAGAAACAACAGCTTCCGGAATTGTACTTCCAGGACAGGCACAGGAGAAACCACAGCAGGCAGAAGTTATTGCAGTTGGCCCTGGTGGAATTGTAAACGGTAAAGAAGTTAAGATGGAAGTAGAAGTTGGAAATACAGTTATCTACTCCAAATATGCAGGAACAGAAGTTAAGATGGACGGAACTGATTATATCATTGTAAAACAGGAAGATATCCTGGCAGTTATTAAATAATATAAACATCTTATCGTATATCAATATAAACAGGAGGTCATTATATCATGGCAAAAGAGATTAAATATGGCGCAGAAGCCAGAGCAGCACTGGAAGCTGGCGTAAATAAACTTGCAGATACAGTAAGAGTAACACTTGGACCGAAAGGAAGAAATGTAGTACTTGATAAATCTTTCGGTGCTCCACTTATCACTAACGATGGTGTTTCCATTGCAAAAGAGATCGAGCTTGAGGATGGATTTGAGAACATGGGTGCTCAGATCATCAAAGAAGTTGCATCCAAGACCAATGATGTAGCAGGTGATGGTACAACAACAGCTACTGTACTTGCTCAGGCAATGGTACATGAGGGAATGAAAAACCTGGCAGCAGGTGCCAACCCGATCATTCTCAGAAAAGGAATGAAGAAAGCAACAGATGTTGCAGTAGAAGCAATCAAAAATATGAGCCAGACGATCAACGGCAAAGAACAGATCGCTAATGTAGCGGCAATCTCTGCAAGTGACGAGCAGGTAGGACAGCTTGTTGCAGACGCTATGGAGAAAGTTTCCAAAGACGGTGTTATCACTGTTGAGGAGTCCAAGACCATGCATACAGAGCTTGATCTTGTAGAAGGAATGCAGTTTGACCGTGGATACATTTCCGCATACATGTCAACAGATATGGAGAAGATGGAGGCAACTCTTGATGATCCGTACATCCTGATCACAGATAAGAAAATCAGCAACATCCAGGAGATCCTTCCGCTTCTTGAGCAGGTTGTTCAGGCTGGTGCAAAACTCCTTATCATCGCTGAGGATGTTGAGGGCGAAGCTCTTACAACTCTGATCGTAAACAAACTGAGAGGAACATTCCAGGTAGTAGCTGTCAAAGCTCCTGGATATGGCGACAGAAGAAAAGAAATGCTTCAGGATATCGCAATCCTTACAGGTGGTCAGGTAATCTCCGATGAGCTTGGCCTTGACCTGAAAGAAGCCAAGATGGAGCAGCTTGGACGTGCAAAATCTGTTAAAGTTGCAAAAGAGAACACAGTTATCGTTGATGGTCTTGGAGACAAAGACGCTATCGCAAAACGTGTTGCACAGATCCGTGCTCAGATCGAGGAGACAAAATCCGAGTTCGATAAAGAGAAACTTCAGGAGAGACTTGCAAAACTGGCAGGTGGTGTAGCTGTTATCCGTGTAGGTGCTGCTACTGAGACAGAGATGAAAGAAGCAAAACTTCGTCTTGAGGATGCTCTTGCAGCAACAAAAGCAGCTGTCGAGGAAGGTATCATCGCAGGAGGTGGATCTGCTTACATCCATGCTTCTAAAGAAGTTGCAAAACTTGCAGCAACACTTGAGGGAGATGAGAAGACAGGTGCTTACGTAATCCTGAAAGCTCTTGAGGCTCCGCTGTTCCATATCGCTGCAAACGCAGGACTGGAAGGCGCTGTTATCATCAATAAAGTAAGAGAGTCTGAGGTTGGTACAGGTTTCGATGCCCTGAATGAAAAATATGTAAACATGGTTGAGAACGGAATTCTTGATCCGGCCAAAGTTACAAGAAGTGCTCTTCAGAACGCAACAAGCGTTGCATCTACACTCCTTACAACAGAGGCTGTAGTTTCCACGATCAAAGAAGATACTCCTGCTCCGGCAGCAAACCCGGGAATGGGAATGATGTAATTTCAATCAGGCAGGTAAATAATTTACAAAATGAGAGGGCCTGCGTCATGGACGCGGCTCTCTTTTTGTGTTATAATTTAAAAAATCAGTAAATTACGAAAGGAAGAAGCAAAATGAGTGACTTATATTCAGAACTTCTGGTAAAGAAGAAACAGACAGGGAAGGATCTCGTTGTAAAATACGGACTTATTGCTTTAACTGTGATCATGGTTATCGGAGGAGTTATTCTCAATGGACTTCTTCTGGTTCCGGCCATTGCGTTGGGTGTTGCGTGTTATTTTGTAATACCTAAGACAGATCTGGAATATGAGTATCTGTTTGTCAACGGAGAACTGGATATCGACATGATCATGTCTAAATCCAAGAGAAAAAGAGTGAAATCTCTCCAGCTTGCAGAAGCAGATCTCGTAGCTCCTCTCAATTCTCACAGAATGGACTATTACAATGGTAATCAGAAGATGAAAATTATGGATTTTTCATCAGGTATTGAAGATCATAAACGCTATGCAATGATCACCAGAGATGGCGGAGAAACCTGTAAAGTAATCCTGGAGCTTGATGATTCACTTGCAAACACTATGAAAAATTCTGCACCAAGTAAAGTTTTTTTGGATTGACATGAAACTTGTTTTTTGTTACACTAGTTCACAAATTTAAAATATCTTACACAAGGGAGGAAATGCAATGGGTACTATTATTGGTGATGGCATTACGTTTGATGACGTCCTTCTGGTTCCGGCTTATTCTAAAGTAATTCCGAATCAGGTAGATGTTTCAACGTATTTAACCAAGAAAGTAAAGCTGAATATCCCCATGATGAGTGCGGGTATGGACACAGTTACAGAGCACAGAATGGCGATCGCCATGGCCAGACAGGGTGGTATCGGTATCATCCACAAGAACATGTCCATCGAGGCACAGGCAGAAGAGGTTGATAAGGTTAAACGTTCTGAGAACGGTGTTATTACGGATCCATTTTATCTTTCAGCAGAACATACACTGAAAGATGCCAATGATCTGATGGCGAAATACCGTATTTCCGGTGTTCCGATCACAGAAGGCAGAAAACTTGTAGGTATCATCACAAACCGTGATCTTAAGTTTGAGACAGACTTCAGCAGAAAGATCAAGGAGTGCATGACTTCTGAGGGACTGATCACAGCCAAGGAAGGAATCACACTTGAGGATGCCAAGAAGATTCTCGCGAAATCTCGTAAGGAGAAATTACCCATTGTAGATGATGACTTTAATTTAAAAGGACTCATTACCATCAAGGATATCGAGAAACAGATCAAATATCCGCTGGCAGCTAAAGATGCACAGGGACGTCTTCTCTGCGGAGCGGCAGTTGGCATCACTGCTAACGTACTTGCACGTGTGGATGCACTTGTAAAGGCTAACGTAGATGTTATCGTTATCGATTCCGCACATGGTCATTCCGAGAATATCTTAAAAGCAGTTCGTGAGATCAAGGCTGCATATCCGGAACTTCAGGTTATTGCAGGTAACGTTGCCACAGGTGCAGCTACCAAGGCTCTGATCGAGGCTGGTGTAGATGCAGTTAAGGTTGGTATCGGACCTGGATCTATCTGTACAACACGTGTTGTTGCAGGTATCGGTGTTCCGCAGGTAACAGCTGTTATGGACTGTTATGAAGTTGCAGATCGCTATGGAATCCCGATCATCGCAGATGGTGGTATTAAGTATTCAGGAGATATCACCAAGGCTATTGCAGCAGGTGCCAATGTCTGCATGATGGGAAGCATGTTCGCTGGATGTGATGAGAGCCCGGGAACATTCGAACTCTATCAGGGAAGAAAATATAAAGTATATCGTGGAATGGGATCTATTGCCGCTATGGAGAACGGCAGCAAGGATCGTTATTTCCAGGAAAATGCCAAGAAGCTTGTTCCGGAAGGTGTTGAAGGACGAGTTGCATATAAGGGACATGTTGAGGATACTGTATTCCAGCTGATCGGCGGTTTAAGATCCGGTATGGGCTACTGCGGAGCAGAGAATATTGAGAAGCTTAAGACAACAGGCAGATTCATCAAGATTTCCGCTGCATCCCTTAAGGAGTCACATCCGCATGATATTCACATCACAAAAGAGGCTCCAAACTACAGTGTAGATGAATAATAAAGGAAAATCAGGCAAGACAGTTAAGAAGTCACCCAGGCCGTCCCATAGCGGACGGCCTGTTTCCGTAAAGAGAACTTCTTCAGGAAAAAATATTTCCGGAATATCGGACAGAGCTGGCAGAAGAAAAAAATCTTCCCGGAAAAAGAAACCGCAGAATATTTTAAAATATCTTGTGCTGGCAGTGGTCATTGCGATCGTTGTACTGGCTGTGTGTGCCCTTGGATATGGATTTTTTGAGATGAGGATAGAGCAGAGTGGACTTGAAATAGATCAACAGAGCTGGTCACAGCAAAGCAGTGAGGGCGGTGGGCAGGAACAATGGCAGGCAGAAGGTGCTCCGTATATTGATGTGGAACTTCTTACACCAAATTCTTATTCCAGGCCTCAGATTCCTATTGAACAGGTGAATTATATAGCGATTCACTATACAGCGAATCCAGGTTCAACAGCTATGTCCAACCGGAATTATTTTGAGAATCTTGCCACAACGCAGGAGAATAAAGTCAGCAGTCATTTTGTGGTGGGGTTGGAAGGCGAAGTAGTACAGTGTATTCCTACGTCCGAAATGTCGTATGCCACTAATTCCAGAAATGTGGATACCATATCCATTGAATGCTGCCATCCGGATGAGACGGGACAGTTTAATGATGCAACATATAGTTCGGCAGTGAAGCTGACGGCGTGGCTCTGTACCCGTTTTGGGCTGGATACGGATCAGGTGATTCGGCATTACGATGTTACAGGAAAAGACTGTCCCAAATATTATGTGGAAAACCCGGATGCATGGTTCCGGATGAAAGCAGATATTGCTGCACAGATCCAGGTTGATTATGAATTGCAGGGAAAATAAAATGTTTTCGGATGAACAGTGATCATTTTTGAAAATAATTTCAGAAAATTAGGACTTGAAAATTCAGAAGAAGTATTGTAGTATAACAACAGAAGCTGCATGACTGGCGGAGAGTAGGATTACCTACAGGGAGTGCAGTGTATTTAAGAAGCCGACCGCCTGGGCAGCCTGTTAATGGGGTGTCCAGGCGGTTTTTTGTTACCTGCTGATACCTGGAATGATCCCCGGGCCGTATATTAGACAAGGAGGACTGTGAAAAATGACTACATTTTCACTTGAAAAAGAACTGAAAGAAAATTCCTACCCAGGAAGAGGAATCGTGATCGGACGTTCCGCAGACGGAAAGCATGCTGTTACTGCATATTTTATCATGGGAAGAAGTGAGAATAGCAGAAATCGTATTTTTGTTGAGGATGGAGAGGGAATCCGCACACAGGCATTTGATCCGTCCAAGCTTACAGACCCGAGCCTTATCATCTACGCACCGGTACGTGTCCTTGGAAACAAGACGATCGTAACAAACGGCGACCAGACAGATACCATTTATGAGGGAATGGACAGACAGCTTACTTTTGAGCAGTCCCTCCGTACAAGAGAATTTGAGCCGGATGCACCGAACTACACACCTCGTATTTCCGGTGTTCTTCACGTAGAGAATGGCAGATTCAACTATGCAATGTCTATTTTAAAGAGCAATAACGGTAATCCGGATTCCTGTCTTCGTTATACATTTGCCTATGAGAATGCAGCAGCAGGACAGGGACGTTTTATCCACACTTATAAATGCGACGGAAATCCACTTCCGAGTTTTGAGGGAGAGCCGAAGCCTGTAGAAATCCCGAATGATATTGATGACTTTACAAACCTTCTCTGGGAGAGCCTGAATCAGGATAATAAAGTTTCTCTCTTTGTTCGTTTTATTGACATTGAAACCGGAAAATATGAGTCAAGGATCGTGAATAAGAATAAATAACAAGCTGAGTGTACAGCTGCGATGAAATTATCAGTATCACACAGAACGGAGGATTTTTTTATGAAAGAATTACAGTTAAAATATGGATGCAACCCGAATCAGAAACCATCTAAGATCTACATGGCGGACGGAAGTGAACTTCCTATCCAGGTACTTTCCGGAAGACCTGGATACATCAATTTTCTGGATGCTTTTAATGGCTGGCAGCTTGTGCGTGATCTTAAGAAAGCAACCGGACTTCCTGCAGCAACTTCTTTCAAGCATGTATCTCCAGCAGGCGCGTCCATCGGGCTTCCACTGAATGAGACACTGGCCAAGATCTACTGGGTAGATGATATGGACTGGAAGAATTTTTCACCACTTGCATGTGCTTATGCAAGAGCGAGAGGCGCAGACCGTATGTCATCTTTCGGTGATTTTATTTCTCTTTCTGATGTATGTGACAAGGATACGGCAATGCTGATCAAGAGGGAGGTTTCTGACGGAGTTATCGCGCCGGGATACACAGAGGAAGCACTTGAGATCCTGAAACAGAAGAAAAAGGGCAACTATAATGTGATCCAGATTGATGAGAATTATGTTCCGGAACCGCTGGAACACAAACAGGTATTTGGCGTTACTTTTGAGCAGGGTCGTCAGGAACTTGCTATTGATGATGAGCTGATCTCCAATATTGTTACAGAGAATAAAGAACTTACTGAGGAAGCTAAAAGAGACCTTAAAGTTTCCCTGATCGTTCTGAAATACACACAGTCCAATTCTGTCTGCTTTGTAAAAGACGGACAGGCAATCGGTGTTGGTGCAGGACAGCAGTCCCGTGTTCACTGTACACGTCTTGCCGGTCAGAAAGCAGATAACTGGTACCTCCGCCAGTGCCCCAAGGTTCTGAATCTTCCATTTAAAGATACGATCACACGTGCAGAGAGAGACAATGCCATTGATGTTTATATCGGTGAGGAGTATATGGATGTTCTGTCTGACGGTGCATGGGAGAAAACTTTCACAGAGAAGCCGGAAGTATTTACAAAGGAAGAGAAGAGAGTATGGTTGGATGGACTTACAGATGTAACTCTTGGATCTGATGCCTTCTTCCCGTTCAGTGATAACATTGAGCGTGCGCATAAGAGTGGCGTGAAATATATTGCAGAGCCAGGTGGATCTGTCCGTGATGATGCTGTTATTGATACCTGCAATAAGTATGGTATGGTTATGGCATTTACAGGAATCAGACTGTTCCATCACTAAGATATAGGGAAAGATCATAGAATAAAATAAATGTCGCTGGTCACAGAGTGAACAGCAACAGGGTTTCTGTAACAGAAAATACGTTAAAAATATCCCGGGTTTGGAAAATGTAAAGTTCTGAATCCGGGATTTTTTATAACCGAACTAAGTAACTTTCAAGTGGATAAAGAGAAGTTGGATAATAAGGGGAATATTGTCTGAAGTAAGAGTGTCGTAAAAGTAGTGAATGTTTGATTATATGGTATAAAAAAAGAACTCTGAATTCTTTCAGAGTTCCTGAGAGCGATAGACGGGGCTCGAACCCGCGGTCTCGACCTTGGCAAGGTCGCGCGTTACCAACTACGCCACTATCGCACATGTCTTGAAAATGAAGCGTTTCCCTCATCGACAAGACATATATTAGCATAGATTTTTGTATGTGTCAAATGTTTTTTTTGATTTATTTGAAAAATTCATACAAAACTTGCTGCTGTCATTTCGACATGAAATCAAGGATCAGATGGTGAATCTTAAGATTCATCAGTGATGTGATAATACCGCAGTACATGATCCGGGTAATACTGGTCGCCGTAATCCCATGGGCCTGCAGGATCATGAAGGGGATCGTCCTCGTTGCGTTCTCTGCCTCCGCTTGCCATCTGTGCAAAAGCCTGGGCACTTTCAGCAGTCCAGACAGTTTCGCCGTTTTTCTCCAGGTAGGAGAAGTAGGAGTCTGCACCGAAATTATATGCCTGGAGTGCAAGACGGATGTGAGTGAGATCGGAAGGGCCTGTACAACCGGCTTTTTCCAGGGCATATTTCAGTTCCTGGATTCCGCAGGTAATAGAATAAGAAGAATCTGTGATTCCATTGGGCTCCTGTGGATACTGTGTATTATAAGCACCTTCTGAGGACTGCATCGGATCGGTTCCCTGTCCGGAGCTTTCCTGCATCATAACTGCAAGGATCAGATCTACGTAATCCGACATATCATATTGCGCCGCTATATCAGTAACTTCTTCGCGGTAAGATTCACAGGAAGCATTGATCTGATAAGTATTTTCTCTGGTTCCCGGGAAGTGTACAAACCATACAATGAGACTGAGTATGATCAAAAGGAAGATACAGAAGAGAAAAAATTTCTGTCTGCGCACCTGGCGTACACGGAGAAGGTGGCGTTGTTTTTTGGTTAATTTTGGTTTTGGTCTTTTTGTATTCATAAATATATTCTACCCGGTGTGAGCGGATTTGACCAGTTAAGAAATGTAATCTTTTTATTAAATCTTTCTGAAGACAGCTCTGTAAAATTGCAAAATAGGAGCCGATATGCTATGATAGTCGGGACAAACAGCAGAATGCCGGAAAAGGAGGCAGGATTTTATATGCGAAAAAGGCTTCTTGCGGTTATTTTGTGTGCTTCCATGCTGTTCCCTGCGTCAGTATATGCAGAGGTATCAGGTTATGAAGCAACACTGAATACATATACACAGGAGAAAAAAACAGCCCAGCAGTTTCAAATAGATGATGGGGCGGGAAATACAGTAAATGCACTGGCAAAGAGTGATACACTTTATGTTACAGCGAAGAGCACAGCAATCCGATCCAATCCAGGAGAGGGCGGTACAGAGCTTCGTTCTGTGCTTCTTGGAACAAAACTGGCGCGGGTTGCAGTTTGTGACAATGGATGGAGCAAGGTTACTTTCCAGAAAGATGGAGAAGATAAGATCAGCGGTTATGTTCAGGACAGCGTACTCAGTGACACAGAAACTGTAAATAAATTTACAGACACAGTCACAGTAGCATCGGACAGTGACATTTTCGATTATCCGGGACGAAAAGACGGCGAAGTTGTAGGTGAAGTACTTGAGGATGATGAACTGAAAAGAACAGGTACGGTAGATGATATCTGGAGCCGTATTGTGTACACAGATGATAATGGTACAGAACAGACAGGCTATATTCCAACCAGCTGTCTGGAAGGGTATCAGGAGACTGAGGTGGCCAAGGCTGAGCAGGAGAAGAAAACCAAGGCAGGCGCTCTTACTAAGAGTTCTGGTGAAGGTATTTTTGCAGATGCTGTGGATGGTGTGACTTCCACAGGCGGTTCTGGCACAACGGCTAGCGGTGTGCAGATCGGAACGCCGGTGTCTGCTTCCGCTGATGCAACATTGAAGCCGCTGGGAACTTTCAGGATCACCCATTACTGTCCGTGCAGTATCTGCTGCGGACCATGGGCTAATGGAATTACCTCTACTGGCGTAACGGCCACAACTAACAGAACGATAGCTGTAGACCCAAGTCAGATTCCATATGGTTCTAAAGTGGTCATCAACGGACAGGTGTATGTTGCGGAGGATTGTGGTGGTGCGATCCGTACCAACTGTATTGATGTCTATGTGGCAACACATTCAGAGGCAGAGCAGAAAGGCGTATTTTATACAGAAGTTTATCTGCTTCAGTAAAAGAAAAAAAGAGGGTCGAAAATAAAAACTCTGGCAGCAGAAGATACATACATATCCGTCTGCTGCCAGAGTTTTTGTAATCGGAAAAGGATCTTGCACATGGAAATCCTTTTTACGGATAAAAAAATAATGCCCAGAGCCGGAATCGAACCAGCGACACGAGGATTTTCAGTCCTCTGCTCTACCAACTGAGCTATCTGGGCATTTCTCTTTCGAGTACTTTGTTACTTTAACACATTTATGTACAAATTGCAAGGAAAAAATAAAAATGCAGATGTTTTTATAAAAATCGGATTTTTCAAAAAACATCTGCAATAGTTAATTGAATAAGGGAAGCTCCCTGCAGGTTGCCAATATCTATCTGATCTGGTAAACAGGAGATCAGTTATCTGGCAGCCAGATAGATTTTCTCCATATCTTTCATATTTAACTGCTTGAAGATACCGATTGTACGGGTATCCTCATAACTGCACTTAAATGCCAGGTCATGGATCTCTTTTTCCGTAAGATCAAGTCCAAGGTCATGAAGACTGGTTGGCATTTTGATAGAACGGAAGAAATCCTCCATTGCTTCGATACCTGCAAGGGCAGTTTTATTGAAATCAAGACTGCATGGAATCTCGAATACGTTCGTAGCAAACTGGGCAAAACGTTCCGGATTTGCATCATAGACATAACGAGCCCAGCTTCCCCACAGCGCAGCAAGTCCGGCGCCGTGTGCTACATCATAAGTTCCTCCAAGTTCATGTTCCAGCTGATGGCAGGCCCAGTCACCGCCACCGGTTCCGCAGCCCGTAAGTCCGTTATGGGAAAGGCTTCCGGCCCACATAACCTCAGCTCTTGCTGTGTAATTGTCAGGTTCTTTCAGCAGGATACGGGAATTATAGATCACTGTCTGCATAAGGGATTCACTGATACTGTCTGTGATCTCCATAGTTTCAATATTTACAAAATATCTCTCCATGGTGTGCATCAGGATATCTACACATCCGCTTTCAGTCTGATACTGGGGAAGTGTATAGGTAAGGCGTGGATTTAAAATGGCAAAACGTGGCCTGCACAGATCATTGCGTGCAGTGCTTCGCTTCAGCCAGCCTTCTTCATTCGTGATGACGCAGGAATTGCTCATCTCACTGCCGGAAGCTGCGATGGTAAGAATGACACCTACTGGCAGACAGGCTTTTGGTGTTTCTGTGCGGAGAAAAAAATTCCACACATCAGTATCCGGGTTAGCCAGTCCGTAGCCGATAGCTTTACAGGAGTCAATAACGCTGCCACCGCCTACTGCAAGAAGGAAATCAACGCCTTCTTTTTTGCAAAGCTCAATGCCTTCCCTTACTTTGGAGAGACGTGGGTTGGGAACGACACCGCCCAGGGTAACGTAAGAAATGCCTGATTCATCCAGAACTGATCTGATCTCATCGATCAGACCAGATTTTACAGCACTGTGTCCACCGTAGTGGATCAGTACTTTTTTACAGTGCTGGTCTTTTAAAAGTGTGCCGATCTGAAGATGAGTATCTTTTCCAAAGATAACTTTTGTGGGGGTAAAATATTCAAAACTTCTCATATAAGTAGATCTCCCTTTTTGGTTATTTATTTAAAATACAGTGAAATACAGTGAATTCATAATGTAAGGATCCTGCATACGCAAAACTGTTATAATAATAGCATAGAAGAATGGTGGGTGCAAGATTTCAGGGCATTTTGAAGGTGGGGTATAAAACAAAATAGATATTTTTTTCAAAGATGTGATATAATGATCCATATGAGAAAAAGTGACTTGATCACAGAAACAGGCAGATGCAGAGCGTATATTATAAAGCAGATCATAACGAAGCAGAAGAAAGCAGGTGTCTGAATTGGAAAATATCATTATTGTAGGTGCAGGTCCGGCAGGAATCTCAGCGGCTCTCTATGCAGCAAGAGGCAACATGGACCCATTGATCATAAATACAGGAATCGGCTCTCTGGAAAAAGCAGAGAAGATCGAGAATTATTACGGACTGGAGAAACCTCTTTCCGGAAAAGATCTCTTTGAGAGAGGTCTTGACCAGGCCAGAGCGCTTGGCGTTCGTATCCTGGATGCCCAGGTTGTTGGAATGGGTGGTTTTGATACTTTTGAAGTGAAGACAACAGAAGGAGATTTTGAAGCTCGTAGCGTGATCCTTGCAACAGGAAGCAAGAGAGCGTCCGCAAAGATCCCAGGTGTAAAAGAATTTGAGGGAAAAGGCGTCAGCTACTGCGCAGTATGCGATGCGTTCTTTTACCGCGATAAGAAAGTGGCAGTTCTGGGAAACAGTGATTTCGCTCTTCATGAAGCAGAAGAGCTTTCCCATACAGCATCTCATGTAACGATCTTTACAGATGGAAAGAAACCGGAATTTTCAAGGGAGAATTCCATTGATGTCAATACTATGAAGATCCAGGCAATCGAAGGAGATGAGCGTGTTTCCGGAATCCGCCTGAAAGGTGATGTGATCCTGCAGGAAGCTGGAGGGGAAGTTTCGTCATTCGAACCAGCAGAAGGTGTTTTTGTGGCACTTGGGACTGCAGGAAGTTCAGAGATGGCCCGTCAGATCGGAGCAGAGCTTAACGAAAAGGGAAACATCCGTGTGAATGAGGAGATGGAGACAACAGTTCCGGGACTGTATGCAGCAGGAGACTGTACAGGAGGACTTCTTCAGGTAGCCAAGGCTGTACATGATGGTGCGCAGGCAGGGATTTCAGCCTGTCAGTATGTGCGGAAGCTTCTGAAGACAGAAGCGTGAGAAATAGTATAGCTCACAAAAAAACTGTAAAGACTGATAAATAAAAAACAGCAGAAACCTGTAAAAGATTTCACACAAAGCATAAGGAGGATTATATCATGGCAAAAGTTTTTACAACAGACAATTTTGAAACAGAGGTATTAAATGCAGAGAAACCAGTACTGGTAGATTTCTGGGCAACATGGTGTGGACCATGCAGACGTCAGGCCCCGATCGTGGAAGAACTTGCAGAAGCAGGTTATGAGGTTGGCAAAGTAGATGTGGATAAAGAACCGGCTCTTGCACAGCAGTATAAGATTATGAGTATTCCTACACTGCTGGTATTTAAAGGTGGCAAAGAGACAGCACGTTATGTGGGACTGACACCAAAGGCAACACTCGAGGAAGCACTTCAGTAAAAAATCAATACGTAGTCATCATTTTATAGAGACGGCTCTTATCCAGAATGCGGATCGATCCACGCGAAATCTGGATGGAGCCGTCTTTGTTCATTTTTTTCAGGCTGCGGCTGACGGCCTCTCTTGCACTTCCAATAGACCGGGCAATTGCTTCCTGGGTGAGACTGAGTTCATCAGATCCGGTGTCAGCAGCTTCATCCAGAAGAAAGGCAGCAATGCGTTGAGAAAGCGTGAGAAAGAAAGTCCGCTCGATCCCGGAGATCACATCAGAAAAATGTTCGGTTGTCAGTTTGTAGATGAAATTTTCCAGATAGATATTATTTTTCATCAATCTGGAAAAAGGTACAGCCGGGAGGAGCAGTAGGTCACAGTCTGTCTCTGCATCGATCTGAACATCAAAAGTAATGGCAGAAAGCATGCAGGAAGCAGAAAGGGTACAGATATCATTGTCCCTTAAACGGTATAGAGTGGCTTCTTTTCCCTGAGCGGAAAGCAGATAAACACGGAGAACTCCATTCAGGAGAAAAAGAGTTCCCAGGCACTGGCGTTCCTCGGACTGCACGGCAGCACCGGCAGGATAATGAAGTTCCCGGATATTATCAAGAAGAAAATTCTGATCTTCAGCAGTCATATGTTCCCAGAACGGAAAAGCCTGAAAATAATTCAGACAACTGTTTCTGTCCATTAAATAGCACTCTCCTTATGAAATGATATTTTCAGCTGCGTACCATGCTGAATTGAGGTGTTGGCAATTACTGTGATTTTACTCTGATTTGGTAGGAAACGCAATAGTAACGTGAGGCATAACTATTTACATATGGAAACAGGAACGGTATAATCTATCAGAGTGTAAAAATGAAAAAAAGCTTAACATGCCCATTTTAACCGAATGCAGATGATCTTGTCTGCTTGACAGATGCATGTTTCAGCAGAGACGAGGAGAACATAAATTTGAAGATATTACTTGCAGCATGCAATGCGAAATATATCCATTCCAATCTGGCGGTGTACAACTTAAAATCCTGTTCTGGTAAATACAGTCCGCAGGTTGTGATCAAGGAATATACGATCAATCAGATCAGGGATGAGATCCTGAAAGATATCTATCTGGAACAGCCGGATGTCATTTGTTTTTCCTGCTATATCTGGAATGTGTCTTTTGTAAAAGAACTGGTTCCGGATCTGATGAAGATCCTTCCAGATGCAGATTTCTGGGCAGGAGGTCCGGAGGTGTCTTATGACGCGGAGAAGTTTTTGAGAAGTAATCCTGCTTTTTCTGGTGTAATGGTCGGAGAAGGCGAAGAGACTTTTCAGGAACTGGCAGGCCATTATATAGAAGGAAAACCGGAAAATCTGAAAGAAATCAGAGGAGTGGCTTTCCGAAATGAGGACAAAGTCCCGGATATCGTACACACAGGATGGAGAGAACTGATGGATCTCAGTAAAGTTCCTTTTGCATATCAGGATCTTAAAGAGTTCAAAAACAGGATCATTTATTATGAAAGCAGCAGAGGCTGCCCCTTTTCCTGCAGTTACTGTCTTTCGTCTATTGATAAGAAACTTCGATTCCGTGATATTGAAATTGTAAAAAAAGAGCTGCAGTTTTTTATTGATAATAAGGTCCCGCAGGTGAAATTTGTAGATCGTACATTTAACTGCAAGCATGATCATGCAATGACGATCTGGCGTTATATCACAGAACATGATAATGGAGTCACCAATTTCCATTTTGAGATCTCAGCAGATCTTTTGCGGGAAGAAGAACTTGCACTGATGAAAACCATGCGTCCGGGACTGATCCAGCTGGAAATCGGGGTGCAGTCTACCAATCCGCAGACGATCAGGGCCATTCGCAGGACTATGGATTTTCAGAAACTGAAAGGGATCGTAGATCAGATTCACAGTTTTGGCAATATTCATCAGCACCTGGATCTTATTGCAGGGCTTCCTTATGAGGGATATGAGAGTTTTCATAAATCTTTCTGCGATGTATATGCTCTGCATCCGGAACAGTTTCAGCTTGGCTTCCTGAAAGTACTCAAGGGTTCCCATATGATGGAGATGACGGAAGAGTACAAAATTCTTTATAAAGACAGGGAGCCATATGAGGTGCTTTCTACAGCGTGGCTTACTTACGGCGAAATTTTAAGACTGAAAATGGTGGAAAGTATGGTGGAAGTGTATTATAATAGTGGTCAGTTCAAAAATACTCTTGTATTTCTGGAAAGATATTTCGAAGATCCGTTCCGGATGTATGAGGTACTTGGCAGATTTTATGAGAAGAGAGGTTATTCTGAGATCTCTCATTCCAGGATGAGACGCTATGAGATCCTTATGGAATTTGCCGGAGAACACAGTGAGATCCCTCTGGAGAAGCTTTCGGATGTTATGCTTCTGGATCTTTATCTCAGAGAGAATCTGAAGAGCAGGCCAGCTTTTGCATCGGATCAGAAACCATATGAGCGTATGATCTGGGCTTACCGCAAAGAGAAGAAGATTCCGAAAACAGCACACATCGAAGTATTCCGGGATGGAAAGATCACGCTTTTTGATTATACAGACAGAGATCCACTGACAAACAACGCGAGATTAACAGATATCACAGACGAGGTGAATAAAAATTATGGGAATGTTTGATCCAAAAAAAAGAAAAGTGATCACAGCGATCATCGCAGTTATTCTGGTACTTGCAATGGTAGTTCCGACTGTACTTTCGCTGATCATTTACTAAGGATGGTTATTTATGAAACTTGGGGAAAAAGCCCTAGAGGCTTTGTGGGCAGAAATTGATGGGAGGCTTAATCCCGGCGATGAGCTGATCGTGGCAGGGCCTGTGGCAGCAGAGGGAACAGCGTGGATCACGGAAAATAATCGTAACAGACTGAGAGCGGTTTTTGCAGAACGGTTTCTGGAGGATGCCAGAAGACTTCCGGAAGTTTACGGCACAGGAATGAAAGAAGAGAACAATAAAGTCTGGGAAATGGCAGCGAAAGCAGGAGCCAGTGCCAGATATCTCATGGGTGAGGGCGGTTTTCTGGCTGCTCTCTGGAAGATGGCAGAGGCTTCCGGTGTGGGACTTGAAGTGGACCTTCGCAGTGTGCCGATCCGGCAGGAGACCATAGAAATCTGTGAGATATTTGATGTGAATCCTTATAAGCTTATGTCAGGAGGAAGCGTGCTTCTGGGAATCCAGGGCGGAGATGCTTTTGTGCAGGAGCTGAGAAGAGAAGGAATTATGGCGGCAGTGATCGGACAGACGAATTCCGGAAATGCCAGACTTCTTTACAGTGGTGGAAATGCAAGATATCTGGAACGGCCGGGAAATGATGTTATGCAGAAAAGAGGAAAATAAATGGGAGTTTTAAACATTGTACTCCATGAGCCGGAGATTCCGGCGAATACAGGAAATATCGGAAGAACCTGTGTGGCAACAGGAACCAGGCTGCACCTGATCGAGCCGCTGGGGTTCCGGCTCAATGAGAAGGCTATCAAGCGTGCAGGTATGGATTACTGGGAACATCTGGATGTGACAAGATATCTGGACTATGAGGATTTTCTCAAGAAGAATCCGGGAGCAAAGATCTATTATGCAACGACCAAGGCTCCCCAGACTTATACAGATGTGCAGTATGAGGATGACTGCTTTATTATGTTTGGAAAAGAAAGTGCAGGTATTCCGGAGAATATCCTGGTGAATAATCAGGAGACATGTGTGCGGATTCCGATGATCGGGGATATCCGATCACTGAATTTAAGTAATTCTGTTGCGATTGTGCTTTATGAGGCACTGCGTCAGCATAATTTTGCACATATGAATCTGGAGGGTCATCTTCGGAATTATGAATGGAAGTAGATAAAGCGGACTTGTGAGAATCTTACAGAAATAATAGAGTGCAGGGAAACAAAAAACCTCTGTTTCGAATGAACTGTAAAAAAGTATATTTTACAGTTATTTGAATCAGAGGTTTTCTGCTTATTTGGCCTTTTCAAGTGTAAAGATAAATTCAGTTCCAACACCTACTGTACTGATCACATTAATGTTCTGCTTATGTGCATTGATGATCTCTTTTACAATTGCAAGTCCAAGGCCGGTTCCTTTGCGGTCTTTTCCGCGGGAGGCATCGATTTTGTAAAAGCGGTCCCATATTTTGGAAAGACTCTCTTTGGGGATTCCGGTTCCGTGGTCTTTTACAGAGACAAAAACTTTTCCGTGATTGACTGTGGTTTCCAGTATGATAGATGAATTATCATTGCTGAATTTTACGGCATTGTCCAGTAAATTGTACAGTACCTGCTGGATCTGCTCCATATCCGCACGGACAAAGAGTTCTTTTCCTGCAAGGAGAAGTTCCAGCCGGATATTCCGTTCTGAGCAGGTGCCTTCAAAAGATGCAGCAGTGGTGCGAATGGTTTCATTAATATCAAAGCGGCGTATGTGCATCATTCGCTTTTTCACATCCAGCTCATTTAGGGTAAGAAGACTTCTGGTAAGTTTCTCCAGGCGGGTGGATTCAAAAGCGATAACTTTAAGATAACGCTCCTGCATTTCCGGCGGGATAGTGCCGTCCAGCATGGCTTCCACGTAACCTTTGATGGAGGTCAGCGGAGAACGGAAATCATGGGACACATTAGAGATAAACTGTCGCTGGTACTCGCCGTTTTTGTTCAGCTTGTCTGCCATGTAGTTGAGGGAGTGGGAGAGATATCCCATCTCATCTTCAGAATCTACAGGGATCGTATAGGAAAGATTTCCGTTGGCAAATTCCAGCGCACCTTTCAGGATTTCCTTTAAAGGTTTATGTACCCGGAAGAAATAGACCAGCAGGAAGCTGAAAAACAGTGCATAAATAACAATAAAGATTACGATCATGACCTCTACGATATTGCTGCGGCTTTCGTAGAGGTTTTTCATTGGATAATGGATTGCAAGATATCCGATGATCTGATCTGTATCTTTGACAGGGACAACAGTGCTTAAATGCGTTTCTTTAAATGCCCCATAAAAGGTACCGGAAGAATAATCGGTATCTTCGTAATCGGAAGGCCGGAAATTTTTAACAGTAATCTCACCGGAATCAGAAGTATTCTTACTGGTATTGATAAGAACAGTTCCATCTGTATCCATGATCCAGAAGTCTGCATTCTGAAAAGCAGCTGCAGAATTCAGAGCTAGGGAAATCTGATCATTGTCCGGATTTTTTACAGCCTGCCGGATCTCCTCCTGGGATGCGATATGGCTGGCTGTGCAGTAAAGAGAAGCACCGGTAGTTTTTTCCAGCTTTTTTTCTACAAGGTAAGATCCTCCGGAGGAAAGCAGCAGAAAGCAGATTCCTCCGATGGCAAAATAGAGTATCAGCAATTTGCGGTAAAGATGCTGTTTCATCAGGCCTTTACCTCGAATTTGTAGCCGATGCCCCAGACTGTGGAAAGTGACCAGTTTGGATTATCCTTGATCTTTTCGCGGAGACGTTTGATATGTACGTCTACGGTGCGGGTGTCGCCGATGTATTCATATCCCCAGATATGATCCAGAAGCTGCTCCCTTGTAAAAACCTGATTCGGAGAAGAAGCCAGGAAATAAAGAAGTTCCAGCTCTTTTGGAGGCATATCTATCTGGTGTCCCATATATGTTACTGAATAATTGGTGAGGTTGATCACCAGATCCGGGTAGGAAACACATTTTTCTTTCGGAGCAGAAGATGGAGATTTCACATGGAATCTGCGGAGCACTGCGCGGACACGTGCCACCAGTTCCTTGGAATCAAATGGTTTGATAATGTAGTCGTCAGCTCCAAGCTCAAGGCCGAGAACTTTGTCAAAAGTTTCGCCTTTTGCGGAGAGCATGATGATCGGGACATCTGAGGTATGGCGGATCTCACGACATACCTGATATCCGTCAATTCCCGGAAGCATCAGATCCAGAAGGATCAGATCCGGGTGAAAAATATGGAACTGCTTCAGGGCTTCCTCGCCGTCATTTACGATTTTAGTCTCAAAGCATTCTTTTGTAAGGTAGAGAGCTACCAGCTCTGCAATATTATTGTCATCGTCAACAATGAGGATTTTCTGTTTTGTAGCCATGATAAGCTCCTTTTTTATTTTTTGAATTCTACGATGGTTACACCGGCATCGCCTTCTCCGAATTCACCGAGACGGAAGGAAGCTACATGTTTCTGGCGTTTCAGGTAATTGTGGACACCTTTGCGCAGCGCGCCGGTACCTTTGCCATGCACAATGCGGACAGACTTCATATGTGCAATGTAAGCATCATCCAGATATTTGTCCAGTTCTGCAACAGCTTCGTCAACGGTTTTTCCCAGGAGATTGATCTCAGTGGAAATGCTGGCTGCTTTTGACATGCGGATTTTTCCTGCGCCTGTACGCTGCATGGATGGGGTGGTGATCACAGGTTCATCCACAAGCTCCAGGTCAGAGATATGTACTTTGGAACGGATGATGCCCATCTGTACAAAGAGATATCCTTTGGAATCCGGATGGCTGGAAACTGTTCCCTTGAGATTCAGGCTTAAGACTTTTACAGTATCTCCAAGAGAAAGATCGGATGGCTTCAGCTGCTTCGTTGGTTTCTGTTTCTGCTGTTTGGAAGACATGCCTTTTTCTGCTTTTGACATGCGCTTCTTTAAGTTTTGTCGTTCTTTTTCCACAGAGGCTGTATCCACGTGATCTTTCTGGAATTTATGGAAAAGCTTCATGGTCTGATCTGCGTATTCTTTGGTATCGCGGAGAATTGCATGTGCCTGTTCGTTGGCCTCACGGAGGATGCGTTCTTTACGTTCATCCAGCTTTTCTTCTTTTTCCTGGAGGGATTTCTTAAGTTCAGCTACCTGCTCTTTATAGCGGGCAATCTCTGCACGTTCATTTTCAATGGTGACACGGCTCTGCTCCAGAGAAGTCAGAACATCCTCGAAGGATTCATCCTGCTCACTGATCTGCTCTTTTGCCTTATCAATGATAAAAACAGGAAGTCCCAGTTTGGAAGAAATGGCGAAAGCATTACTTTTTCCAGGGACACCGATGAGAAGGCGGTAGGTTGGACGTAAGGTTTCTACATCAAATTCGCAGCAGGCATTTTCTACGCCTGGAGTGGAAAGCGCGTAAATTTTCAGTTCGCTGTAATGGGTGGTGGCCATGGTGCGTATTCCCTGTTCATGAAGATGGGAAAGAATTGCAATGGCCAGTGCTGCACCTTCTGTCGGGTCTGTTCCTGCGCCAAGCTCATCAAAGAGGACAAGGGAGTCCTGATCTGCGGACTTGAGGAAGGAGACTACGTTTGTCATATGTGAGGAAAAGGTGCTTAATGACTGCTCGATGCTCTGCTCATCACCGATATCTGCGTAAACCTCGCGGAAAAGTGCAAGTTCGGAGCGGTCCAGTGCCGGGATATGAAGACCTGCCTGACCCATGAGAGTGAGAAGACCAACGGTTTTCAGGGAGACAGTTTTACCGCCGGTGTTCGGTCCTGTGACAACAAGGAGGTCAAATTCATCTCCAAGGCGAATGTCAATGGGAACGGCTTTCTTTTTGTCAATAAGCGGGTGGCGGGCCTGACGGAGACGGATGCGTCCTCAGTATTAAAGATGGGTTCGCTGGCATTCATATCCATGGCAAGAGCAGCTCTGGCAAAAATAAAGTCCAGCTGGACCATGATGGAAAGGTCTGCATGGATTGCTTCAAGTTCTGCGGCTACCTTCTGGCTTAAGTCTGCAAGGATCACTTCGATCTCTTTCTGTTCTTTCAGCTCCAGTTCACGGATGTCATTGTTCAGTTTGACAACGGCCATGGGTTCAATGAAAAGAGTGGAACCTGTTGCTGACTGATCGTGTATCATACCTGGAACCTGGCCTTTGTACTCAGCTTTTACCGGGATACAGTAGCGACCATCTCGCATGGTGATAACAGAATCCTGAAGATAATTCCTTGCGCTTCCTGCAACCAGAGAGGAAAGCTGGGAATGGATGCGGTCGTTGGTGATCTTGATGCTGCGGCGGATCTGACGGAGAGTGCTGCTGGCATCGTCACTGATCTCATCCTCGGAAAGGATACAGCGTCGGATCTCCGTGCTAAGCGGTGTCAATGGTTCCAGGGCTGAGAACATGCCGTCAAGGGAATCGGTCATTCCGTCATCGCGGTCGCTTCTGGAATAAGCTTTTACACGGCCGGTATTTTCCAAAAGGCTGCACACAGAGAGAAGTTCCGGCGCATTTAAGGAACTGCCTACAGTAAGACGCTTCAGGGTGCCGCGGATATCTTTGACACTGCCAAAGGAAATGCTGCCTTTTTTGAAGAGGCGGGCAAGTGCATCGTGAGTCTGCAGCTGCATGGAACGGATCTCTTCGATATCCGTGGAAGGGGTAAGCTTCCTGCAGAGATCTTTTCCCATTGGGGAAGAGGCCTTGTCTGTGAGCAGATCTATGATTTTATAGTATTCAAGTGCTTTGTATGCTTTTTTGTTCATTGTTGCTATTGTTACTCCTTTTTGTTACTTCTGTTGATTCCGTGTTTTTCTGTGTGATACAGGGTATACAAAAAAACACTTCGTTTCCTATTTTACATGATTTCCGTAGCAAAGGAAAGTAAAATGTGTTATGATACTAAATAAAGCCAAAATGCGCCGGAAGCATGATATGACTTGCGGAGCGAACCGGAAGGAATTACCGGCTTATGGTTAAAAAGTGTGTTTTGGAGTAAGGCTATGAGCGTAAAGGATAGCTGCTCTGAATAGTGTAAAAAAATAAAGTGTGAATAGAAAGGCAAAGATTTTATGCGTTTTTTAAATGAGTTACATGAGGGAGACAGAGTAAACGGGATCTATCTCTGCAAACAGAAACAGCCGGCTACCACTAAGAACGGCAAGCCCTATGAGAATCTGATCCTTCAGGATAAAACAGGTGTGATCGACGGTAAGATCTGGGATCCGAATTCCCTGGGAATCGATGATTTTGATGCTCTGGATTATATTGAGATCATGGGAGATGTGACAAGCTTTGCAGGTGCCATGCAGCTGAATATCAAGAGAGCCCGCAAGGCAGGAGAGGGCGAATACGACCCGGCAGACTATCTTCCGGTCAGCGAGAACAGCGTGGACGATATGCAGAGCCAGCTCAATGCACTGATCGACAGCGTGCAGAATCCATATCTTTCCCAGCTTCTGAAGAAGCTTTTTGTAGAAGATAAGGAATTTATGAAAGTGTTTGAGGGACATTCAGCAGCGAAAACTGTACATCACGGATTTATCGGTGGACTGATGGAGCATACCCTTGGAGTGACACGTCTCTGCGACTATATGGCGAATGCGTATCCTCTGCTGAACAGAGATCTTCTGATCACAACAGCACTTCTTCACGATGTTGGCAAAACCAAGGAGCTTTCTGCATTTCCTATGAACGATTATACAGATGAGGGACAGCTTCTGGGACACATTGTGATCGGAGCACAGATGGTACACGATCTGGTGAAAGAAATTCCGGATTTTCCGGAGAAGATTGAGAATCAGGTGATTCACTGCATTCTTGCCCATCATGGTGAGCTGGAGTATGGCTCTCCGAAGAAACCTGCACTTGCAGAGGCAGTTGCTTTGAATCTTGCAGATAATACAGATGCAAGAATGGAGACGCTGACAGAGATCTTCCATGCAGACAAAGGAAAAAAAGAATGGCTTGGCTATAACCGTTTTTTTGAGTCCAATTTAAGAAGAACAGGAGATATTTAATTAATGGAATTCCGTAAAAATGATATATTAACCCTGGATATAGAAGATTGCGGAGTTGACGGTGAAGGTATCGGGAAAGCCGATGGCTTCACCGTTTTTGTGAAAGATGCCGTGATCGGTGACAGGATCAAAGCTAAGATCATCAAGGCAAAAAAGAACTACGGTTATGGCCGTCTGATGGAGGTGATCACACCGTCCCCGTACCGTGTGAAGCCGGCCTGCTCCATAGCACGTCAGTGCGGCGGCTGCCAGATCCAGGCATTATCTTATGAAGAGCAGCTGAAATTCAAGGAAAAGAAAGTTCGTGATCATCTGGAGCGGATAGGTGGTTTTAAGGATCTTGAAATGGAACCGATCATGGGAATGGAAGAACCATACCATTACCGCAACAAAGCCCAGTTCCCCGTAGGAAAAAATAAAGACGGAAAGATCATTACCGGTTTTTACGCAGGAAGAACGCATTCTATTATTGAGAACCGGGATTGTATCCTAGGTGTAAAACAGAATAAAGATGTTTTGGACCGTGTAATCGGACATATGGAAAAGTATCATATTCAGCCTTATGATGAGACCACTGGCAAAGGCCTTGTGCGTCACATTATGATCCGCTATGGATTCCATACAGATCAGATCATGGTCTGCCTGATTCTCAATGGAGATAAGCTTCCTGCGGAAAAAGCTCTGGTGGAGTCACTTTGTGAAATTCCGGGAATGACCAGTATTACTATTAATGTAAATAAGAAACGTAATAATGTGATTCTGGGAAACCAGCTTCGTCTTCTCTGGGGGAAATCCTATATAACGGACAGTATTGGAAATGTATCATATCAGATTTCTCCGCTGTCCTTTTTCCAGGTCAATCCTATCCAGACCGAAAAACTGTATGGAAAAGCTCTGGAATATGCAGGCCTTACCGGAAATGAAACTGTCTGGGATTTGTACTGCGGAATCGGAACCATCTCTCTGTTCCTGGCACAGAGAGCAAAATTTGTCCGCGGTGTGGAGATCGTTCCACAGGCCATTGACAACGCAAGAGAAAATGCGAAGATCAACGGAATTGAGAATGTGGAATTTTTTGTTGGAAAGGCAGAAGAAGTATTGCCGAGAGAATATGACAAGAACGGTATCTACGCAGATGTTATCGTGGTAGATCCGCCGCGAAAGGGCTGTGATGAAGCACTGTTGAATACGATACTTAAGATGAAACCGGAGAGAGTTGTATATGTAAGCTGCGACAGTGCGACATTGGCCAGGGATCTGAAGATACTTTGTGCAGAGGGGTATGAGTTGAAACGGGTATCTACTACTGATATGTTTCCGCAGAGCACACATGTGGAGACTGTTGTTCTTTTGTCCCAACATCGAGACAAGAGTACTTGTCTCGATGAACGCGGCAGTCGGCAAATCGAGATGCAAGCATCTCGGCTTGCCTCGTTGCTCGCGCAAAAACCAGATGACACGATAGAGATCGACTTAGACTTAGATGAACTGGATGCAACCAGTGCAGAAACGAAAGCAACCTATCAGGAAATCAAGGATTATGTGCTGAAAGAATCTGGCTTGAAGGTTTCAAGTTTATATATTTCTCAGGTAAAACGCAAATGTGGAATTGAAGTGGGAGAAAACTATAATCTTCCAAAATCAGAAAATGCAAGAGTTCCACAATGCCCGAAAGAGAAAGAAGATGCTATCAAGGCTGCCCTGAAATATTTTGCGATGATCTAAGGATATCGCTGATTTCAAGGAGGAATAACACATGAAAAGCACATTTGAAAAAATGGGTGGAACCTACACACTGGGAGCAGACGGAATTTACTATCCGAATCTTGTCAGTACAGATGAAGAACCGCATTATGGGAAATATGGAATGCTGCGGAAAACGTATCTGAAAGAGCATCGTCCGGCAATGTATTCTCTGTATATGTTGGAAGACAGATTGACAAAACATCTGAATGCCGTGGATGATGAAGCACAGGAGAGGATGGGTATTCTGGTGCGTCAGATGATGGAGAAGCAAGGCGTTACGGAAGAATTGAAAGCTCGTGATTAGATGGTGTGGGTTGGAGTTGTAAATAACATCCGGAATGCAGCAGAAGAGATTGTGTTAAAAGAATTGATTTATAGGTAGTAGAATAAGAGCTGAACAAGTAGGACGAAAAATCCTGTTTGTTCAGCTTTTATGTTTATAAGGGGTCAAAGAAGAAGCAAATTACAATTCTATAGCAAGTGATCTTTTCTAAGTTTCGGAAGGCTGGTTTTTTCCGTCATAGTTATAAGTTGCCGATTTAATTATTCCATAGTATGGCTTAAAAATATTCGAATATAACTTTATAGAAATAATCATGATGGGGAGATTATTTGATGAATTTTGTGCTAATATTCTGTAATTCTACTGCTAGTCGATTGATTTATGCACACTCTCATTATAATATGTGTGCAGGAGGTGGATATATGTATCAGATTAGTAATGAAAAATTTGGTTTATTTGTAACCGAATTAAGAAAGGAAAAGAATTTAACTCAAAAGGATTTGGCTGAAAAATTATATGTATCAGATAAAACAGTTAGTAAATGGGAACGTGGTCTTAGTATGCCTAATGTCGTATTACTCATACCAATAGCTGATATATTAGATGTTACCGTTACAGAATTGTTACGTGGAGAAAAAATAGATACACAGAAAAATATTGATACAAAAGAAGTCGAGGAATTGGTAGTAGGCTCTCTCGATATGGCTGTTAGGAATTCTATTCATCAGCATAGAAAAAACTGGATATTAGCATATTTGCTATGCTTTTTAATATCTATTACAGAAATTATTATGTTAGTCGTATCTGGGAATTCAATAGCTGAGATGAAAGATGATATATTGCTGGTTACAGGGTTAATGCTTTTATTTGGTGCATGGTTTTGTTTCTTTGCCAAAGATATATTACCAACATATTATGATGCCAACAAGATAAATTATGTTTCACAAGGAATTTTTAGAATACATCTAGTTGGTTTATCTTTTAACAATGGAAATTGGATATACATCTGCACAACTTTAAAAATATGGACACTTGCAACGGTTGTTCTATATCCTCTTGCAGGTATTATAATAATCAATTGTTTCAATATAGCTTTATGGGATATTTTGAATAAAATTTTCTTAATTATGATATTAGGTGGTATGGTAGTTTCGATTTACATTATCGGGAAAAAATACGAATAATTAAATTACCTGTTATCGTTGTGGATAGTACTAATTTACAACATTCTTCATGGGAAATATGGAATGATGCAGAAGAGGTTGTGTTAAGAGAATTAGTGTACATTTAAAACGTGGAAAGCTCCTTCGGGAGCTTTTTGCTGGTTATCAAGAAAGTATATAGAAAATGCATTAATCATATTGTATGATTTGAACAGAAGATAGAATCTTATGAAGTAAGAAGAATATTTTGGAGGAACGTAACTTAGAAGTTACAGAATTAAGTTAATCGTGCCATATGGCTTGATTATAAACGCAAAGATAAAAACGCAACGTACATCTTTGATGTGCCAGAGCCGGTAGGTAGCCCGGCCGTCCTATATAAATAGGGTAAGTAACCTGCCCCTCCGGGTTGTCCATTCTTTGTTCAATCAATTTTAGGAGGGATTCTTATGGACAAAGTAAATGGAAAGCTGACAGTATTTTTTGAAGAGCCGTTTTGGGTGGGAATCTTTGAAAGCATCGAAGATGGTAAATTATCTGTGGCAAAGGTAACATTTGGTGCAGAGCCAAAAGATTATGAAGTACAGGAATATATTCAAAAGTGCTATTTCAGTTTGAAATTCAGTCCGGTTGTTGAAACTGTTGTAAAGGATATCAAAAGAAATCCGAAACGGATGCAGCGGGAAGCAAAGAAACAGATGCTGGAAATAGGCATTGGTACAAAATCGCAACAGGCGTTGAAATTACAGCAGGAACAGAACAAGCAGGAACGCAAAGAGAAAAGACGCAAGAAAAAAGAGGCAGAAGAGCAGCGAATGTTTGAACTGAAACAGCGAAAGAAAAGAGAAAAGCGTAAGGGACATTAAAGTCCCTTGGGCTTTTACTCAAATCGAAAAGTGTTGAATAAAGCTTTCGGGAGGTGTTTCTATGAAGAAAAAAGTACTTGCAATTATGTTAGTTGCCATGTCAATAATGTTGATTTCGGCGTGTGGAAAAAAAGAAAAACTGTACGAAATTCCTGATCTATCGCAGTATAAGACAGATTATGTAGGAGATTCTTCGAATGTTATAAATATTGTAAGCGGTCAAGAGTATCCGGAGGGATACTCATATGATAGTATAGAGATACAGTCTGAAACAGAGCCTTATGGATTAACAGTTTTTCTAAAAGATGAGCCGTCTGCAGTCAAGCTTGAAGATGAATTGCAGGTTAATGCAGATATGACATTTGATTTGATTGGTAATTTGGGAACAATTGATTATAAAACAGCAGATAGCAAAGAAATTATTGCATCATATGAACGGTGATATATTTTTAGTCAACTTTTAGACAATTTGAAGAGCGGAATATAAAAAGGCGTATGGAAGTTTTAAATCCATACGCTTTTTTGAAAAAAACTCATTTTTGAACAAGAGATTTGTAAGAACATATTATCTATTCAAAGACGGTTACAATTCCATATCATACGACCTTTTCTTAGTTCGAGCAGGCTGATTTCGCCGCATCTCCTGTTTCCTCTGATATTCAAGTTCCCAGGCACGATGGGAAAAAACATCAGGATCTTCCACATTGAGATAATCTACCTCATTGGCGGCAATATCACGGCGGTGATAGTCATAATACTTACCAAAAGTACCTTTGAGCTGCTCGATCAGCTTATCCCGGAAATCAGGACGTATCTGGATTCTGGTGTCCAGCAATTCTGTATACTGTTCAGGTTCAGGACGAAATTTTTCTTCCCGGAAAGCGGCGGCATCTTTTTCAAGCTGTTTTTTGAGCGAGATGTCCTGAGAATCCAGGATATCAAGATTGTTATTCATCTGGCCGTATTTCTTGGATAGATTCATCATATCTTTATCGGTAGAGCATTCTGCCTGGAAGATTAGCTGCTCTTTCCTTGATTTCAGTTCTTCGATTTCTTCGGTAATAGTGGTAAGCTGCTGATTTAATTTTATATGCTGGATGGGATTCAAAATACTGGTTTTATCCTTTTGCACATTCAGTTCTTTCCGTTCCGTAACTTTAGCTTTGAGTTTCTTTTTAACTGTGTTGTATTTATTCAGTATTGGATTAAAATGATTCATCCAGTCATGGATCACTTCTTTTTGCATCTCATTGTGGAGCAAATGATATTGTGTAAAAATCATGTGATTGCGGATTGCTTCCAATGTTTCTGCTATTATTGGAATAGATTTTTCTACAGCCTGTGCCAGTTTTGCTACCTGGGCTTTTAATTCCCGGAGCATTTTGTTATCTGCACGAATCTGACGGTTGATTTCACAGCGGTCTGCTATCATGCCTTTCTTTTCCATATTCTGGGCAATGTAGCCTTCATGGATGGTTGGCTGTTCGGTGATTCCCTGATCTGCAAAGCTACGGTGATCAATGGTAGCATTTATCTGATTACGTGCAAGCATTTTATTTACGGCATCTGCCCAGTTTGCCCGCCAGATGCAAAGTTGTTCATCACTGTTCCATTGTTCGGAAATAGGATTCTGTCTGCCATATCGGCTGCTCTTGGGGTGTTTATAAATCCGTTCATATCCTTTTTCCTGTGCAACAGAGGAAGTCAGATATTCTTTCTTTTTCCCAACTTTATAGCGATATTGCTTTTCCCATCCCTGTTTCTGAGCAGTTTTAAATTCAGAAGCAGTAAATCCTTTTTCTTCTCCATCTTTGATACAGAGATATTCTTTTTCTGTTTTATACTGCCATGTTCCATTTTCATTTAATGGTCGGACAGTAAGAAGAATGTGTGCATGGGGATTGTGACCATCTGTATCGTGAATGGCAAAATCAGCACACATCCCCATATCTACAAAATTCTTTTTAATAAAATCTTGAAGAAGAGAAATATTGCTGTCTTTATCCAACTCAACGGGGAGTGCGACAACAAATTTTCTTGCAAGTCGGCTGTCTTTGTTTTTTTCGTTTTCTTCCACAGCATTCCAGAGTTGTTCCCGATCATTCCATTCCAATGGAGCCATTGGAGGAAGCATCACATCCTGATAGATCAGCCCCTGCTTTCTGGTATAGTCATGCTGGATGCCGTCATAATCATTGTACATGCGGCTACAGCTCATATAAGCAGAAGCAGCAACAGCAGACCGACCGGAACCACGGCTGACGACTTTGGCTTGCATATGATAAATTGCCATATCTGGCACCTCCTTTCGATGTTGCCTGCAACAGCGGATAAAGCCCTCGGCAGAGCGCACGAGCCCCGAAGGGGATACCACTGCCTGATTTATCAGGTGGTGAGTAAGTGCGCCTTCGGGAGTAGAACTTGTGCGTTTACATTCCTCGTAGCCGGATTATCAGCTCCCGTTTCAGGGAATCCAAATCCATTTCTTTAATATGGGGAACAATACTTTCCAGAATGGCTCCTTCCTGGACTAATCGGTGTGTTCTGGCATCACGTTCTTTTTTGCGATTTCTTGCTTCGGCTTCTTCTTGGCGGTGTCTTGCCTGTAAAAGTGCTTTTTCTTCCGGTGTCATGATTTTTTTATCTGCCATATCTGGCACCTCCTTTTTATGCCCGTATCCGGGCAGTTTTGGTTTTAAAATCTTTTGGTTTGGTACTATGGTTTTAGATAACTGACAGTGGCATATTTCTGGTAATAA
Source organism: Ruminococcus sp. AF46-10NS (assembly GCF_003474435.1). Taxonomy (GTDB): domain Bacteria; phylum Bacillota; class Clostridia; order Lachnospirales; family Lachnospiraceae; genus Blautia_A. The sequence continues at coordinate 8,308 of NZ_QRNF01000010.1, read as the reverse complement.
ATGAGGAAAGAAAGTAGTACCACTGTCAGTGAAAAGTAATCATTGTGTTATACTTCTTCGAGTCAATTCTGGTTCGGAGCATGATTGTTCAACAGGATTTTTTTCGCCTGTTTTAAATTAGCTGTTGCATTGTCCTGACGAATATTCCGGTTATTGATACGGACAGGAATACATCTCTCCAGAATACGGTCATAAATTCGTTTGTGTGCGATATCAGCGGCGTTATTCAGCTCGGATAAAGTGAGATTGGTCGTTATGATCAGAGGCTTTTTACTGCGGTAACGACTGTCGATCACATTGAATACCTGTTCCAGTGCAAAGTCAGAGTTCCGCTCAATTCCGAGATCATGGTTTATCCCCTCCTTTTCAGGCTCATATAAGCCAGAGATTCATAACCTTTGGCGGTGGCACAGATGTCATCAATGATAGTGACTCGTGATTTGTCATAAGCTCCGAAGTTACGGATCAGACATCCACCGCCGCCAACTACATACAGGCGCATTAGGTCAGGATTGTATTCATATTTGCGGAGTGTGGAAAAAAGTTCTGCCACATACTGTCTGGCAATAGAACTGATACAATCCAGATATGGTGCTGAAATGTCAGCTGTTCCAAACCGCAGAATCTGTTCTACTGTAGATTCTTCAATCTTCACTCCAAATTTGTCCAGAACAGCGTTCTTTGCAGCAATCATGCATTGGTTTACACCAAGTTTTTCTGTCCAGCATCGGCTTTCTTGTGCTTTCTTATTGTTGATATACAGAATGTTCATGGTTCCGTTTCCGATATCTGCAAGGAGATTAGTTCCCTTGAAATTTCCAAGGTGGTTTACAATAGCCGGATATCCCTGTGGGTAAAGGCTACATCCCACAAAGTGGAGATGATATTCTTTGCCGTTGAAACGGTAATGGACTTCTGGATTCTGGAGCAGATAGGAACGAAAAGCTTCTCTTTGAGTTCTGATCCATGTCAGAGGAAGTCCGGCAGCCAGATGAACATCTGCTTCACGGATGGAAAAGACATTCAGTTCCCCTGCAATAGCCATTAGCGTCAGAAGATAATATTCTTCGTCCATAGCTTTATCCGGGATAAATTCTTTGTGTCCTTCGCCAATCCGGTAGTAAATGCCGTTATATTCCAGAATATTTCCGGTGAAGATTGGTTCTGTTTCATAAGCTTTGATTCCGGTTGGTGTGACTGTGTTTGCTGTTTTCATGTTGCCGTAGCCATGATCTACAGCGATGATTTTTGTGTTTCTGAGTTTTCGCATAAAAAATACCTCCGTTTTCGTATTGATTGATTCAGCAGGTCATACCGGTGTGGTACTGCTTTGCTGTGGGATAAGCATACGAAAATCAGAGGTAAAAGGCATTGAGTGGAAATTGAGCTGGAATTGAGAAAAAAGAGATATTGTGCTTACATTCTTCATGTACTCTGGTTGTGATTTCATTGTTTTTTATCGTATAATATGGATACTGGAGGTGGTTTGGATGAAATACAAGATTTTAGTTGTTGATGATGATAAAGAATTGGTGAAAATGCTTTGTAGTTATTTTAATATGAAACAATATGAAACCATTACGGCTACAGATGGAATGGAAGCATTAAATAAAATAAAAATGAAACCGGATATTATTTTGTTGGATATCAATATGCCACGTATGGATGGGATTGAAGTATGTCGTCTGATACGCAGTAAAGTGTTATGTCCGATTTTGTTTCTAACAGCAAGAGTTGATGAAGATGATAAAATTAATGGGTTGCTTTCGGGTGGGGATGATTATATTACGAAACCATTTAGTCTTCGGGAGTTGGAAGCAAGGATTGCCACAAACATAAAGAGAGAAGAAAGGCATCAACAAAAAACGGAATACCGTTTCATGGATGAAATGCTGATTGATTATTCTGAAAAAATAGTAGCTATAGCTGGACACAGGATGGAGTTCACAAAAATTGAATATCAGATTATTGAATTCTTATCCATGCATCCAGGGCAGGTGTTTGATAAAGAACGTATATATGCACAAGTCTGTGGATATGATGCGGAAGGGGACAGTAGAACGATAACGGAATTAGTACGGCGTATAAGGAAAAAAATAGCGGATTATTCAGAAAAAGAATACATAGAAACTGTATGGGGGATTGGATACCGATGGAAAAAATAAGAAACTTGTCACTGAAAAAAACAATTCTGCTTTATTTTGTGATCAGCTTAACGGCAGCATTTCTGCTATCTGGATTTACAGTTCATTTTGCAAGAAATATGCAGAATAAAATATGGGAAAAATATATTGATTATGCAGATTATACGGACGTGTTTCAGCAATATGGAAAGAAATACGAGATTGAGATATCAAGACCTAATCAATCGCAAATGAATCGTTTGGACTATCATCTTTCGGAAATGTGTGACTTTATGGAAACATATTCGGTACTGATTTTTTCGATTGTTGGGAGTGTAGCTGCGGTATTCTTTTTTTATAAAAATAAGTTAAAGACACCTCTACAGGAACTAAAAGATGCCTCACAAATGATTGCAGATAATGAACTGGATTTTCATGTGTCCTATGAAAATAAAGATGAGATGGGAACTTTGTGTAAAGAATTTGAAATGATGCGAAGTGCCTTAGCAGATAACAACAGAAAGATGTGGCGAATGATTGATGACGAGAAGGCTTTGCGGAATGCAATTGCACATGATATACGTTCTCCACTTTCCATATTGCGAGGGTATCAGGAAATGTTCTTAGAGTTTGTTTCTTCTGAGAGTATAAAAACAGAGGATGTTATTGATATCTTACAAACAGGCATGTATCAGATTGACCGTATAGAGCATTTCACGGAAAACATGAGAAAAATGTCCCATTTAGAACAGAGGGAACTGCAATGCTCAGAGATAGAATTATCGGAACTGGCAAAAAAGATTGAGGCAGAAGCTGCCATGCTGTCCAAGAAGGAAAGTAAATTATGTAAGGTAGAAAGAGTGCAGGAACAAAACATTGTGAAAGTGGATGAGGAACTTGTCATGGAAGTGACAGACAACTTACTGGAAAATGCGGTTCGATATGCACAAAAAAGTATTGCTTTGCAGATAAAGAAAAAGGATGGTTTTCTTATAATTTCTGTTGAAGATGATGGAATAGGGTTTGTGGATACTGAGGAAAAAGTAACAGAACCATTTTATCATAAGAATCCACAAGATGATTTAAAGCATTTTGGCCTTGGTATGTATATTTCTCGTATTTTCTGTGAAAAGCATGGAGGAAATTTGAAAATATATAATGCCAGACAAGGCGGTGCTCATGTAGAAGCTCTTTTCAAAGCTGAATAAAAATACTTTATAAGGCTGAAATCACAAATAAAGTGGTTTTAGTCTTTTTTGTTGTGAATTTATTGAGAATTGATTTGTATGATGTTGTTAAAGAAATAAAGAAAGGAAGAGATACAATGAAAACAATCATAAAAAGAAGTATACTTGATTATTTAAAGAACCCTGTTTTGTGGATTGGCTTGATTATTATAGTTGCCAGTATGTATCAATGTCTGTCATCGTATTTGCAAATTCATTATATCAAACCGAATGAAAAGATCACACAAAATGACGTAGCATTGGAAGATGCTGATGTCATGGATGGGTATATTCCCACATCTGATGATAAAGAAAGAAGAAGGGAGTGGGAAGATACGATCAAAGAGACGTTAATGGACACCTCCAAAAATGGTTTTGGATTTAGCAGGCAGGAAGCAGATCATGTAATGAAAGAAATTCAGAATATGGATGTAAAGACTGCTTCTGAGTTTTTGGAATCCCAATATGGCTATTATAATGCAATATATGCTTATGATGACCTTGAAATTCATAAGGGGACAGCAGAAGAAATCAATCATTATATCGAGCGGAAATTATCCGAACATTCTTTTTCCTGGTACTTTGCCAAAAAATTTACGGATTTTGCAGGATTGCATATGGCTTTTTTTGCAACAGTCTTGCTATCATTTTTATTTATTCAGGATACACGAAAAAGTACCTATGAATTATTACATACAAAGCCTGTTACGGCAATCCAATATATATGTGGGAAAGTAATAAGCGGATTCATTAGTATGCTGGGAGTATTAGTGATTTTGAATGTTATATTCTTTATGCTGTGTTTGAAAACGTCTTTAGAATCGGGCTTTCCAGTAACACCAATTGATTTTTGCGTGAATTCTCTGATCTATATTGTTCCGAATCTTTTGATGATATGTTGTGTCTATACAATTACAGCAGTAATATTTAAAAATCCGCTTCCGGCAGCACCAATCTTGTTTTTACACATTATATATTCAAATATGCTGACCATGAAGAATGATATTTATTATATGAGACCGTTATCTATTATGGTGCGATTCCCTGGCAGATTTTTTGAAACACATGTAGCCAAAATGTCAAACATAAATCAGATTATTCTTGTAATTTCATCAGTTATATTAGGATGTATTTCTGTTACAATCTGGAAAAGGAGGAGGGTTCATTGAAAACGGAACTCAAAAACTGCCTGTCGTTATATAAGATTTTTTATTCATGTGCATTTATACTGATATTGTGTGTTATTCATCCGATTATATACTATGAAGAAATCGGTTCAGCAATTCAGTCGCCAATAGCATTTTTAACAATTATTTTTTGTAGTGACACATATTTGATGGAAGTAAAAAGTAAGCGTGCCGATGTATTTCATTTGTATGATCAAAAAAAGCAGTTAAAAGTAATATCGCAGAGAGTGGGTGTTCAAATATTATATTTATTAATACTTTCTTGTGTTGGATATGTTTTGTTTTTCTGGCAAAAACCGGGCAGAGTAAACGAAGGCATTTCGGGTATTCAGATATTTCTTTTATATTTCATTGCAATGTTTGGAACTATCTGGCTTTGGAGTATATGCTCTGTGATTTTGTGTACATTGCTTCGAAATATGTGGGCAGGTATTGGATGTTTATTAGGAATTGTCATTGGACTTATATCAAAAGCGGGAAGTTCATTTTTCGGAAATCTGGGATTGTTTTCTTTCAGCTTTTGTGAACCTACTCAATTAATGTCCGAGAGTTGGATTTATGGAACGCTTGTGTCTTTTATAGCGGGGCTGTTTTTATTTGCAGTATTACCAATGGCTTTAAAGAAAAGAGGATAGATTATGAGTATTAGAATAAATGATTTAACAGTTAGATTTAAAAATGGTGTAGTTGCAGTAAATAAGGCATCTCTTGAAATACCTAAGGGAATTTACGGACTTTTGGGTGAGAATGGTGCTGGAAAAACCACTTTGATGAGGGTTCTTACAACTGTTTTAAAACAAACGGAAGGAATGGTTTCCCTTGATGGAATTCTGTATAACGAGGGAAATTATGAGAAAATACAGAAAAAGATTGGTTATCTTCCACAGGAAATCGACTTATATCCGAATCTTACGGTGAAAGAATGTCTTGTATATATGGGGGGACTGTCAGGAGTATCCAGAAATGACCTCGAACAAAGAATTACCTATTATCTGGAAAAGACTTCTCTTACAGAGCATCAGAATAAAAAAATGCGGCAATTATCTGGTGGTATGAAGAGACGTGTCGGACTCATACAGGCACTTCTTAATAATCCGGATTTTTTGATTATTGATGAACCTACCACCGGGTTAGATCCGGAAGAAAGAATCAGGATCCGCAATCTTTTGGTTGATTTTTCAAAGGATAGAACTGTGCTGTTTTCCACTCATGTAGTAGAAGATTTAGCAGCAACCTGTACACAGCTTGCTATTATGAAAAAAGGAAGTTTTTTATATTCCGGAAGCGTGAGTGGGTTGCTGGAAAATGCAAAGGGCTGTGTTTGGAATTGTACGGTACAAAATGCAGAAGAAGCCAGTTTGTTAGAAGCCAATTATTCTATTTCATCTAAGCAGTATGTAGAAAATGGAATTCATATGAAAGTATTAAGCAAAGGAAAGCCAAATGAGAATTGTGTCCTGGATAATGATATCACTTTGGAAGATGCATATATTTATTTGACGAATAGTTGAATATAACGGCGGGCAAGTTGCCCGCCGTAAATTGTACTTATTTTGTTAAAAGACCGGATAGAGTTTTTCCAATGGAAAATCCAATCTGTGGATATAACTCCTGAATCTCCAGATATTTTGCTTCAATCATTTCAGGCTCATCAGCCAGATCTTTTCATATATTTTGAAAGCTTTTTTAAAATGTGTTTTGGCGTGTGAAAGATTGGCGGTCATCAGATAAATGGTTGCAAGGGTTTCCTGTACTTTGGCATAATCCAGACATTCATCGGAATGGTATTCCTTGATGATGCCGGATAATTTTTGCAATTCGGAGATTCCTCTTTCGGGTTCCTGCTGTTCTGTCAGGAACATTGCATAATTGGCAATCTGAGGTATGCTGTCATTTATATGAAGCAGGTTAAATTGGTCAAGCAGTGAGATACTTTTTTCCATGTGTTCTCTTGCAAGATCGGGATGACCGTTTATGCGGTAAAGTCCACCGAGATTGGCATGAAGGTTGGAAACAAGACGAGCATTGTCAGCAGTGATATTTTCTATCTGGGCAAGTGCATCCTTTTCCAGTTTTATTGCTTTTTCAGGTTTGGTTTCAAGGGCTGCCTGAAAATCCAGTAATAACGCCCGGTCAGAGTTGGTGCCAATGCTTTTTGTCTTTAACAGCACCTTCAGTTCCTGAATGATTCCCTTCATACCTTTGTGATAGTTATAGTTATCCATGTATGGAAATGCATTTTCCAGAAAAAGCAGATACTTTGGCATATCATCTTTTTCAATCAATTCTATGATATTTCCGATTGTTTGAAATAGCTTTTTATAATAATCTACTTCCATTCCATGCATTAAACATATGTGCTGTAAAGAATCCAGCAACGTGTGACAACTACTTACAGATGGTTTTGTCTCTGAAAGGGTGATTTCCTGAATCATCGGATGCAGAGAGATAGTGCGACGTGTTGTTGTCTGAACGAAACCAGTCTCAATTAAATCGTTGATTTCATTTAGTGTGGACAGTTCCAGCCATTTGGCAAATATACGGGCAGAAATACCGGTGGAAGGAAGAAAGCACATATTACACATGATATCCTGCTGTTTAAGAGATAAAGTGTATAAAGAAAACAGAGTATGGATATGACTATAATAGGTGGCTTTGCTGCTTTGTCCATCTTTGATTATTTTAATTTTATCTTCGTTATGGAAAGATGCTTTTTCCACCTGAAGTCTTGTTAATAACTGGTCTGGAGTCGAGATTCCATTTTCCAGAAGTTTTGCTGCCAGTTCCACGGCAAAAGTATGAGAGTGAACAGTTTCGATGATCTTTTCAACTGTTGCCCGGTACGTGTCTGCCTCTGAATAAAATACTGATGCCAGCTGGAAGAGAGCGTTCATATCTGATATTTCTTTTAATGGCAGAGTACAGTATTCATCCAGTTTGCTTCTGGTTGTAAACAAAATCTGGCAGCGATATTTTAATACTACTGACAGAAAGCTGTCTTGTGTCGCAGTGACATTAAAATTATCTATGATCAACAGAGTATCAGATTTCAGAGAACGCAGAAAACGGTTATGTCTTTGAAACTGTTCCTGTTCAGTGCTTTCCGGCAGATCGTCAATAAAATCCATGTCAGTAATATCCTGATGAAGATTGCCGGTATATTCTACATAAAGGATATTGGTGTATTGCTTTATGTACCGCTTTGCGTAGGCTTTGGCAAGTTCACTTTTTCCGATTCCGGCGATTCCGCAAAGAAAAACATGACGGTTTTCCTCAAGCATGGTATATAATTCTTCCAGTTCTTTATCTCTTCCGATAAAATGACGGCATGGTTTCGGAACCTCACTGTCCATAATATAATCCAGCACAATTGGGGACAGGGCACCTCCGGCAATTAATTTTTGATTTTTAGTATCACGTTTGATAAATTGTCGCTCCATGCCAAAAGAAACCAGCTTTGCAAGAAAAAGCAGACGTGAGCTGGCTGGTTTGTACAGAGAAGCCAGATTTTTCTTTTTGGCATCGGAGATGGTGTCATCTTGTATAAATAATGTGTATATATCCTGCATAGCCATATTGCAGTCAGACATCAGTGGAAGCAGATTTTGGTGAATGGTTTCTGCCAGCTTTTTCTGATTACTGGGTTTGGAATAGTAAGCGGATATTTTAGGACTGATTTTAGCCTGACCAGTCATCCAGCGGCAAACCAGACCGTTGTCCATTGAAAAATCCTGATTTGCCGGATCATCCATAAAATCTTCAAATAATTCGT
>NZ_QRNF01000001.1 GCF_003474435.1 Ruminococcus sp. AF46-10NS | reverse complement strand
GCGGAAAGCGCTCCATCCCGAGGCTGTAGCGGCATAAATCACTATTTTGTTAGCTGAAATATTGAATTTTCAAGGTACGAATCCCATTTTGGGTATGGGAAGTCTTAGTTATGTATTTATATGTCCATCCTGCATAACCTGCAATATCTTGAAGATACTCATAACCATAGCCGCTTCTTTCACCCTTTTCATTGACTACATTATAAGTTTCCTCAAAAGATCCTACCCGGATAACATGATCAGAATTTTCTTGGGCAGATGTGGAAACAGGAAAAACAACCAAACATATGATTGTGCAAAATATAAAATAACAAAATCTGAAATTTGTTATATCCTGTATTAATTTGCACTTCTTCATCTTTCTCCCACCCTTCAGGCTACAGTCGCTTGCTTGCAGACTTTATTTTTACATTCATTAATGCTCAATACCCCCACACCATTTTATTAATATCTTTAAAACAGCTTCTGTTGTACTTTTCAATTATTTTGCCGCAAAAAATCACGCATTACAGTACTACACCAAATACCTGATCAAAGACAACAAATATATTTTTATATCAATTGGTTTTGCAATATGTTCATGGGGATGCTCTATATTAAGGCTTCTCACGGATTCCTCTACAATTTGCTGATCATCCGGATGTTAGCTTTTATTCATACAGATTATCTTGTAAAGCAGAAATCAGTTCATCTATAACAATTGGCTTGGATAAGAAGCCATCCATACCGCATTCCAGTGCTTTCCTTCTGTCTTCCTCAAAGGCATTTGCCATTTCCACAGACTGGCGTGCACGGAGAACAGACTCCCTGCCGGAAAGTGTCCATTCCGAACGCATCCCAACCTTTACAAGCATCTTTGTTACACTGTCACAGGTATTGAAATCGTCATCTACAACTAATGCCTTAAGGCCTTCCAGCTCTGCGATCTTCTCTATACGATGATGTTCAGTCTGAATCCGTAATGACAGACGGATAATAAATTCAGTACCTTTGCCCTGTTCTGTCTGAACCTCGATGGTTCCGCCCATCATATCCACGATATTCTTGGTAATAGCCATGCCAAGTCCTGTACCCTGAGTCCTGCTTACAGTGGAAGTCCGCTCTCTCTCAAAGGGAGAAAAGATCTTCTGTACAAATCAGTTTACGCTGCCATCCTGATTTTTGAAACTGTTAAGGTATGTATCATAGACAGCACCTGCAGCATTGGTTGTGGAAAGATCCATCAGACTGTCCTTCAGGGGGCTTGCATCATGGAGGGAAAACCTTCAGCAGGTTATAATATCCGGTAATCCGCCGTTTTGATTCAGAAAACGATAAAAATCCAGATCATTATTGCCTACTACAAATTCAATATTGATATCCGGGAGCTGTTCCTGGATGTATGATGCATATTTTTCATACAGATTTGTGGTCCATAAATACACGGTGATAGTTTCTGCATCTTCTTTTTCTGCACTTTTCCCGCCGCAGCCTGACAAAAGTGATATGGCTATCACCATCGCCAAAAGTACAGCAAGGATCTTATTCCATTTTTTCTTTTTTATTACACCTTCTCCTCTGTTTGTGTTTTACTAACTCATTGATCACTTTTACTAATAATTTCCCATCAACAGGCTTGGCAATATGCTCATCCATTCCTGCTTCTTTTGCTCTCAGTCTGTCCTCCGTGAACGCATTTGCTGTCATGGCAATGATCGGTATCACTTTTGCATCCTCTCTGTCCAGAGAGCGGATCATCTTTGCTGCTTCATATCCATTCATAACAGGCATCATAATATCCATAAGAATAACATCGAATTCACCAGATCTGCTTTTTCTGAATATGTCAACTGCCTCCTGTCCATTCCATGCTTTGGTCACGGCAACGCCTTCATTCCGGAGCATAAATTCTGCAATTTCCATATTCAGCTCATTGTCTTCTGCCAGAAGAACATGCAGTCCCTTTATGGATTTTTCTGATATATCTTTCTGTTCTTCACGTTTATCCGCATCCAGATCTATTTTAAATGGAATCCTGATCACAAATGTAGTCCCTGCCCTTTCTTCACTTTCAAAGGCAATAGTTCCACCCATTTTCTCGACCAGCTTCTTTGTGATCGGCATTCCCAGGCCTGTTCCTGCAAATCTTGTGCGGCTTCCTGTATGTTCCTGTGCAAATGGTTCAAAAATCTGTTTCTGGAATGCTTCTGTCATCCCGATTCCGGTATCCCGGCAGGTAAATTCTATCGTCGTCATTTCTGGCTGATCCGACACAATTTCCCTGCAGCTGATATAGATATCTCCATTTTCTTTGTTATATTTCACTGCATTTGACAGGATGTTCATCAGAATACGTTTCACATGAATCGGACTTCCAATAAAATTCCAGTGTATGATTTCTTTTTCTTCCCACATGATACGGATATTCTGTTCTGCTGCCATCTGCCCGATCACAACAAATACTTCCTCAAAAATGCTGCTCAGCTTTAAGGGAATTTCTTCCAGCATCACTTCTCCAGACTCCAGTTTACTCATATCCAAAACATCGTTTAGCATTTCCAGCAACAAATGAGAAGCCGATTTGACTTTTTCCCTGTATTCTGACTGCTTCTCCACATCGTCGGCATAATGGTCAGCAATATCAACCATGCCGCAGATTCCATTGATTGGTGTACGGATATCATGACTCATCCTTTGGAGAAATTCCGTCTTTGCCCGATTGGCTGCATCTGCCTTTTTTGCTGCTATCAGAAGTTCTGCTTTATATTTTTCCTCTTTTTCCAGTTCCTGTTTCTGATGTGCCTGGTTGGTTCTGTATCCCCAGAACAGGAATATACTGAATATCAGGAAATAAAGAAAAATAACACCTGTCACACTTAATGGAAGATTATGGAATACTTCCGTATCCGGAAGATACGCATAAATATAGTAATCCCTCTGCTTCAGCATGATTCCATAACATCCGGTTCCTTCATTCTTTAAATGAAAAATGTGCTGACTGTCTGTATGGTTTTTCATTGCCTGGACAACTTCGTTGTCGGCTGTATTCTGACCCAACAGGCTCTCATCATTACTGGCAATGACTGTTCCCTTGTCTGCAACAATAATCGTTCCATCTTTCCGGGTACTATACCCACTTAAGAGGTTTTGTATCGTCAAAGTATAATTTCGGATAAATTCAGGAGGTGTATAATAGTAGATTGCTACGATACCTGGTGCATCTTTTCTGGCACAGGCAGCAATATCGATACGTGATCCATCTTCTCTGTTGATCCGTTCCGAATAGCTCCTTTCTTCATATCCGGCAAAATCCATGATTATATCTTTTTGAAGATACTTCGTAATCTCATCGGTCAGGGACTCATCCATGCTGTATTCACAGTCCGTCTTTCCATCTTTATCCATTACAAGGATACCGTCCACCCAGAGGGTCTGCAGATTTTCTTTCAGAAACTTATGTCTTAGCTGACCGCCATTTTCTGTTTCCATTTCAATATTCGTGCTCATCTGTCTGGCACTTTCAATAGCACGGAGGAGACTTTTGGATTCCGAAGATTCATTGTAATGGGTGTAGGTTGAACACTGCACTTTCACATAATTTACAATCTCCACCATTCTTTTCTCTGCTTCCGCTTTCTCAATAAAAAAAAAAGCAAAACATGGAGGCTACGGTCACGCAGATTCCAAGCAAAACGCCAAATATTTTAATCCTTTTCTCTTTTGCCCTTCTCTTAATATCCAAGATCATCCACCTCCAGATACTTTTCCGGATCATCCAGATATTTTCCAACAATTTCCAGAGTCGTGCCATCCTGACGCATTTCTTCCAATGTCTTTTCCATCTGCTCACAGATTCCTCTGTTATCATTTTTTGCAAAAGCAACCCCTATTCCGGTGAGCATCAGAGGTTCTTCCAGGATACGGAAACTCGCATCATAATCCTTCATATACTGGACGATAGATTCCTCATGTGCGGCAACTGCATCCACATATCCTTTTCCCAGAAACGTATAGATCAGTTCCCTGTGTCCAAGACTGATCAGATTTTCCAGTTTGGGAATTCTCTCATCAGTCCGGTTCAGAAAGATGCCTTCCGGTTTGGTTGTGGACTGGACGGCCAGGTTCTTTCCCTTCAGGTCGCTCAGTTTATAGATATCACTGCTCTCATTTACAGCAACCACCTGACGGCTTGCTATGTACGGTCCGGCCCAGCGGTAATCATCAAGACGCCCTTCCATGGAAAAGCAGCCCATGATACAGTCAATCTCCCCGCTCTCCACCAGTTCTTTTTTCTCCTCCCAGTTGATCTGGACTACATCCACCTGATATCCCATTCTTTTGAAAGCTTCTGTAGCAAGTTCTACATCGATTCCTGTGGGGATTCCATCTTCATTCAGGTAATTGTATGGTGGATAACTGTCACTTCCAAGTGTGATGACAGGTTTCTCCGTTTCTTTTTTACTGACCTTTGCATTTTTGCATCCCACCAGGGTGGTTGCTATAATTCCTACAAGCAGAATAACTGCAATCACTCTTTTTCTTTTCATTTTCCCTCTTTCTGTAGAAATAAAAAAACACTATCCAAAATAGACAGTGTACATCATCTCTTACAACTGGCTACCACTTTACAGGCCCTCTAGCTTTGCGTCACAGACTTTCGTCTGCTTTGCCCAAATATTTTTTTCATTATAACACTTCGCATTTTCCTACGTCTATATTTTTGTGTGTTAAAATGAAAATAATCTTTCAAATACACCAAACACCTGATGTATATATTTATCGTTTCTTCCGCAAAGAAAGCCGTCCTAATCCAATCGTAACTATGGGATTGTTTATAGATGGATGGCACAAAAGCCAAAATGATCCTATGCGCTGCGTAAAAAAACTTCCGTTATTACTGATGGTGAGATTGTAGAATTTTTCCATATCTCTTCTCCGACTTCATAAAGAAGAGTTCATTTCCTGCTCAGGTTTCTCGATCCTGAGCATGCGATATCCGATTCCAATGTGCGTCTGGATATATTGTACACCATTTTTTTCAGGCTCCAGCTTTTTCCGCAGTGTTGCCATAAAAACCCTGAGAGAAGCAACATCGTTTTCCGAGCAGCGTCCCCATATCTGCTGAGTAATATATGTGTGTGTCAATACTTTTCCAACATTACGGGATAAAAGGCAGAGCAGCTTATACTCAATGGGCGTCAGATGCAGTTCTTTATCCTTCATATATGTGCAGCCAGCTGTGTAATCTATCTTTAATCCACCATTTTCAAAAACAGAGGTTTCCTGCTGTTTTCCTGCTTGCGTTATGGCAAGCCTCCTTTGGGTGACACGAATACGCGCAAATAATTCCTCTACTGAAAATGGTTTTGTGATATAATCATCTGCACCTGCATCTAATGCCTCTATTTTGTCCGTATCCTCACTTCTGGCACTGATCACTATAATAGGCATATTCGACCAGGTACGGATTTTCTTTATCACCTCTACTCCATCTATATCAGGAAGTCCCAGATCCAGAAGAACGATCTCCGGATTATGGGATGAAGCCTCCAAAATGGCTGAAGTTCCATTTTCTGCTGTCAGATATTTATAGTCATGTGTTTTTAATGTGGTAACGATCAGGTTCCGTATGGGTCTGTCATCCTCAACCACCAGAATTAATGTCTTATTCATTTAATATCACCTCGCTTAATGGTAACGTAAAAGTAAAATTACATCCATGCGGAGCATGATCCGAAAGAACCAGGGTTCCATCGTGAGCTTCTATAATCGAGCGGCAAAGTGCCAGACCAAGCCCCAGACTCCGTTGGCTGTCTGCAACAGTCGTTTTCCCTGTATAAAACATCTCAAAAATATGCGGCTTCATTTCTTCCGGATCCCGGGGCCGTTATCTTCCACACTTATCTGTGCTTTCCCGGCTTTTTTGAGCCCCCGAATGCTGATGGCAGAGCCTGGCGGCGTATATTTTATCGCATTATCAATCAAATTTACCAGAACCTGTATAATAAGATGTACGTCCATACGTGTAAGAACAAGTTCTTCACAGTCTGTCACGATCTTATGCTCATCATGCTTCCGGCTGATATGCCGAAGTGACTCTGCTATCACCTCATCCAAAAGCTGATCTGTAAATTTAAACTTCAATCTTCCGTCATTGAGCCTGGTAATGGAAAGCAGATTTTCCACAACTCCGATCAGCCACTCTGAATCATCATGAATGTCCGTGTAGATCTGATACCTTGTAGCTTCATCCAGACGGTCACTGTTACTGAGAAGCATATCTGCATTTCCGGAAATGGAGCAAAGCGGAGTACGTAGATCATGAGAGATCGCCCGAAGAAGATCGCCACGCAGCTGCTCATTTTTTGCCAAAACCGCATTTTTCTCTTTTTCTATGGCATTTTGCACATTCTCCATTGCAAGCGCACATTCATTTATTACAGACAGCAGGATGCTGTATTCAAAAGAGTCCAGTGTTTCTTTTTGCATCGGGATCCCGATTACGCCATAAACATTATTCCCGCTTCGGATTGCCAGATATAAGCATTTTGCCTGTGAAAAATTCTGCGTGGACGCACCGGCTCGCTGTCTGTTTTCATAAGTCCATCTGGCCGCCTGTTGTTCTTCCGATGTCAGAAAATCCTCTGTGCTTTCTTTTTCCCCGGAAAAAAGCTTTCCTTCTGATAAAGCTCCATTTTCCACAACATACGCCGTAATACTACGGTTTAACAGGCGTATCAGCTGTGTACAGGTAACCCTGAGGATCTCCGTCTCACTTTTTGCCTTTTGCAGCAGACGGTCCGTATCGAACAGGATCTGTGTGCGAAAGGCAAGCTGTGAAGACAGCTTTGCATGCATTTTCAGCTTTGCCGCAAGTGTTCCTGTAAGTACGGACGAAATAAGCATTATAAAAAATGTTATCGGATATCCCACCGCATATGTCTCAAAAGACATCCTCGGCTCCATCAGGAAAAAACAAAATAAGAATACACTTAAAAAGGAGCCTGCTACACTGCAAAGATAACCATCTGTCACGATGGAAGTGATCAACACACCCAGAATGTATATCGTTACAATATTCGTATCTGTAAAATCCAGCTTCTGAAACAGCAGGCCAATCAAAGTGCATACTGCAAATATAAAAACCGTCAGCAAGTAATCTTTTGCAGACGGTTTTTCCACATACCATGCAAATGGCCGTTTCGGACAGGTTCTGTTTTTTACTGTATCCTCCATTTTCAAGATCATTCTCCTTCTGCTGTTGTTTACTGGAATTATATCACGCAGCAGTTCTGTGGTCAAAATTTTTCTTCATGGCAATTGCTATATGCGGAAGCATTTCTGAAGAGCTCTGTATTCTCCCAATACCAGTAATTTATCATTCTCTGCAAAATACGTATCCGGAGAAATTGCAATACTGAATTCCTCTTCATTTTTTACTGCCAGAATATTAATGCTGTAACGTTTTCTGATATCCAGATCACCCACTGTTTTTCCAACCCATTCTTCCGGTACTTCCACTTCAAAAATTGCATGAGAAGCATCTACCTCCATATAGTCCAGGATATGATCGTCTGTATAACGGATGGAAGCCCATTTTGCCACCTGCTTTTCCGGATAAACCACCTTATCGGCACCATTGCGTAAAAGAAATTTTTCCTGAACATCACGTTCTGCTCTGGATATCACCAATTTTGCACCCAGTTCTTTTAGAAGGGATGTTGTTTCAAGAGAATTCTGAAAGCTATCTCCAATGGTCACAAAACAAATGTCGTAGTTTCCAATTCCAAGGGACTGTAAAAATTCAGCATTGGTACTGTCACCAATCTGAGCATTCGTCACAAATGACAGTACTTTGTCCACTCTTTCTTCCTTCCAGTCAACTGCCATAACTTCATGTCCCAGCTGATTGAGCTGCATGGCAATATGTATTCCAAACCTTCCAAGTCCAATAATCAATACATTTTTCATAATATTATTTTTCTCCTTCTTATCCAACCGTGATTTTTTCCAGAGGAAGCTTTGCATTTCCCTTATTTCTTCCGGAAAATACCGCATAGATCAGGGTCAGGCCACCTACACGTCCCAGATACATCAGTATGATCAACACGACTTGTGAAAAAACATGAAGTTCCGGTGTGATTCCCAGAGTCAGACCTACCGTACCAACAGCTGAAGCAGCTTCGTACAGACAATCTAAAAGCGGAAGGCCTTCGTACACACTGATCGCTATTCCGCCGCAAAAAAACAAGCTAAAATAAAGCATGGCTATCGTCGCTGCATTCTTTATCACATGGTATTCCAGTCTCCGGCCAAAAGCCCCTGCATTTTCCTGGCTTCGAAATGTCGCTATCGCATTTAAAATAAGCACCGCAAAGGTTGTTGTTTTCATTCCACCTGCTGTAGAACCCGGCGAACCGCCAATCAGCATTAACAGTATCATAACCGCTTTTGATGCCTCACTCATCTCTGAAATGTTTATGGTGTTAAATCCGGCAGTTCTTGTAGTTACCGACTGGAATACTGCTGCCAGCAGGCGTTTTCCCATGGACAATTCTTTCAGATCGCAGACAAAGAAAAACACCGCCGGAAATAAGATCAGACATGCAGTAGTCATAAGAATGATCTTGCTTTGCATGCGGTAACGTTTAAAGTTCAGTCTGTTTGTATAAATATCATCCCAGGTGAGAAAACCGATTCCACCTGTAATGATCAGCAGCATGATCACTACGTTTATAAGTATATTTCCGGAATACCCTGTCAGTGATGGAAAGGAACCGGAGGCTGTTCCCAAAATATCAAATCCGGCATTGCAGAAGGCAGAGATCGAATGAAAGACTGACATCCAGATTCCTTTTTTTCCATAATCTCCCATAAAGACTGGCAGCAACAACACCGCCCCTGCAGCTTCGATCAAAAATGTTCCCTTTAAAATAAACCTTGTCAATCTGACGATTCCTCCGACTTTTGGGGCTGAAATTGCATCCTGCATGGTTCTTCTTTGCATAAGAGATATTTTTTTTCCGGAGAGAAGGGAAACAGACGCAGCCACAGTCACTACTCCAAGCCCGCCTGTTTGTATGAGCGCAAGAATGATCGTCTGGCCTGCCAGGGACCAGTAGCTTCCAGTGTCCTTTAACACAAGACCTGTAACACATACCGCCGAAGTGGCTGTAAAAAGAGCCTCATGAAATGGTGTGATTACTTTCTCCGCAGAAGAAAATGGAAGCATCAGCAGAACGGTTCCCAGAAGGATCACTCCTGCAAACCCCATAATAATCAGCTGAAAAGATGTCATATGTTTTTTCTTATATGGTTTTTCCGGCATAAATGATCAGAACTCCTTAATAATTATAACATTACTATCCTCATGATGTGTTTTATTATATATAATTGCTTTCAAAGATAGTATAAGGGTCTCTGCTCCCGTATTAAGATTTTATAAAGATATAACATTGGATTGAGAATTATTTTAACCGAATCAAGGAAATCCCCTGCTTCGACGAGTTTAAACAGTAAATTAAAGCTACAGCCCCCTTAATTGTAAACTCTTTTTTTATTCGCAGTTGACAATCAGCATTTCTATGTGATAAAGTGATACCCGTACAAAAAACTCACAAGGAAGGTATCGCCATGAATCCTACATCATATGAAAAAGAGGCTCCTGTTCTCTCCAGAGATGAAGCCATTGCTATTTTGAATACTCCGGACGAAGAACTTGAGGCACTGATTGACCGTGCCAGCAGTTTACGTTACAAATATAAAGGAAACCGCGTAAGCATCCATATCCTTACCAATGCTCGCAGCGGTAACTGTTCTCAGGATTGTGCATACTGTGCCCAGTCATGTCGTTCCACTGCCGATATTGATAAATACAAATGGGTAGATGAAGACAAATTATATCAGGACAATGATTTCGTAAATGATTATCATTTATCCAGACACTGTATCGGCCTGAGTGGTATGAAATTTACAGATAAAGAGATCGAGGAGCTGGCCCGCAGGATCCGCAAAATGAAAGAACAGGGAACTCATCTCTGCTGCTCCATAGGCTTTCTCACAGAGCACCAGGCAAAAGTGCTCAAAGAAGCCGGTCTTGACCGGATCAACCATAACCTGAACAGCAGCCGTTCCTTTTATCATAATATCTGCAGTACACATACCTTTGACCAGCGTGTCCAGAATATCCATATGCTTCAGGGACTTGGTTTCGAAATCTGCAGCGGCGGTATCATTGGCATGGGTGAAAGCAAGGAAGACGTTGTTGACATGCTTCTGGAATTACGTGAGATCCAGCCGGAAGCACTGCCGATCAACTTTCTTCTTCCGATCAAGGGAACTCCTCTCGGAAATGCAGATATTTCCCAGCTGACAACAGAATACTGCATGAAAGTCCTCTGCCTGGCAAGACTTCTTGTACCTGAAGCAGATATCCGATGTGCTGCCGGAAGAGAAGTTTATTTCAAGGGCAAAGAAAAAAAACTGCTCAGTGTTGTAGACTCTATTTTCGCTTCCGGTTATCTTACAGAAGGTGGCCAGGGAATCGAAGACACTCTCAAAGCCATTACGGATGCAGGATTCACCTATGAGATCGAATCTGCGTAAGCATCCTTATTGACATATGACCTGTCATACACACTTACAGCATTTCATTGCTTACCCGAACCAGTAAATATATTACCTTTTTCAAAGGAGGCTCTTTTAATATGAACCAGACAAATACTGTCTCTGCACCACACACAAAAACCTACGAGATCACCATGACCGCTCTTATGGCAGCTGTCACCTGTATTCTTGCGCCGCTGTCCATTCCGATCGGTCCGGTTCCGATCTCATTTACCAATCTTGCCATCTATCTGTCCCTTTATCTTCTCGGATGGAAAAAAGGAACCATCAGCTATCTGATCTATCTGCTGCTTGGCCTTGTAGGTCTTCCGGTATTTTCCGGATTTACCGGTGGTCCTGCAAAGCTGGCCGGTCCTACAGGCGGATACATCATCGGCTTTATCGTTATGGCTGTTATTGCCGGACTGGTAATTGACAACTGCCATAAGCCTCTGATCCAGCTCGTTGGTATGATCGCTGGAACAATTGTATGCTATCTTCTCGGAACTATATGGTTCTGCATCGTTGCAGATTCCACTTTTAAAGCAGCTCTTGGAATCTGTGTAATTCCGTTTATCCCGGCAGATCTCATAAAAATGATCATCGCCATGATCATCGGACCAATGATAAAGAAAAGAATTCGATAAGCTGAAACTCTGTACTAAAAGGGGCAGCGGGAAATTTCCAACATTTCCTGCTGCCTCTTTATCGCATTTTATTTTTCTTATCTGAGTTTTTTCTTCAGCTCCTGGATCAGTTCAAAATAATCTCTGTGCTTCATCTCCGGGAAAGCCTTAATGATTCTTCCCTGGCCGAATACCGTATGGTTTGTGATAGAGCTTGACAGCTCATCAAACTGTGCCTGAGCTCCGCTTTCTTCATCCGAAGCATTTCGGCAGATTTTTCTCTCTGAGCCACAGTCGCATCTCTGAGCTCTGCCTTAGCAAGGGCAACCTGAACCTTTCCCTCTCCCACCTTCTGTGCTGTATCAATGGTAGTTGTTGCCAGAGTATCACTGAGCTTATCGCTCACGATCCGCAGATCCGCACGTACCTTATCCAGTCGGGTAAGCTTCTTATTCAGTCCTCGGATCACCGCCACTGTTACAATAAAATCTGCCAGATACACCGCATACAGAATTGCCATAACAACCCATTCCAGTGTGGAAGGTGTATGAGAAGCCTGATGCTCCACATACTTCTGAAAAACCTTTACAACCATCACAATGGCAAGTCCCCATATCAGGGAAAACTCAAGACAGATATAGCCGTGAAAATTCAGCGGCTTATTGGAATAATCCCACCATCTTGCATGGAAGCATACATCCAGAAGCCATCCGGCAACCAGCTCTACCACAGTTGCAAGAACGATCCCAAACAAAAAGATCATTCCCTCACTCATCTGATGTCCGCCGCTCTGAAGCGTATTAAGCAACGCAAACACGGAAAGTACACCAAATCCGTACACCGGGCATACCGGACCGTTGAGAAATCCCCGGTTTATAACCTTTCCTAATGTTACTGCATGGAAGATAACTTCAACGACCCATCCTCCAAAAGAATAAAACAAAAAATACAGACATATCTGAAAATACGTCATCCCGCAAATCATCCTGCACTCCTCCTTTACAGCTGTCAAGATCCCGGCAGCTATTCCAAGGTCAGTACTATCGCTTTTGCCGGGGTGATTCTGATTATATCATATCCCCCCGACATTTACATCCTTTTATCCTGTTATTCTTCCGGAGCACTTCTTTTTTCTGCACGGGTAAAATACAGAAAGAATCCGATGTTCAGAATGATTCCCACTGTGGTAGATACCGGTGCTGCAAGACCGATTTTTGTCAGGCTGGCATCCGGCTGGATACTCATAAAGTACGCCATTGGAAGTCGTACCAGAAGCGTCTGTACCAGGCCCTGGACCATAACCCAGATAGTCTGGTTGTTTCCGTTGAAATAGCCTATCATACTGAACAGAACAGCCGTTACCAGTGTCTCCGGAGCAAACCCCTTCAGATAATCAAAGCCTTTTTGGATAACGCCGGCATCTGTTGAAAAGAATCCTGCCAGCACATCACCCTTCAGCAGGATCAGGATAAATACCAGGCATCCTACAAACAGGCCAACTCCAATTCCCGTAAGCATGGATTTTCTCGCACGTTTCGGCTTTCCTGCTCCTACGTTCTGTGAAACAAAGGAAGCCATGGACTGCATCAGGGAGCTTGGAACCAGCATGGCAAAGTTTACGATCTTACATGCAACTCCGTAACCGGAGGATGCTTCCAGCCCCAGGCGGTTGACAAATGCGCACAAGGCCAGGAATGAAATCTGTGTCAGGAATTCCTGAAGTGCCAGCGGCAGTCCGATCTTAAGAAAACGTCTGCACTGAGGATTCAGCCTGAAATCTTTTTTTGTAATGGTAAACGGAAGCTCCTTCTTTATTAGCAGAACTACAGCAAATACAACACTTAAGGCCTGAGCAGAAACCGTAGCAATAGCTGCCCCTGCTGCATCCATATGTAAGCCGGCTACCAGTACCAGGTCTCCGATCACATTTACAATACATGCCACCAGCACAAACAGCAGCGGAGATTTACTGTCACCAAGGCCACGGAAAATAGCAGACAGCAGGTTATACGCAACAATAAAGAAAATTCCGCTTCCACAGATCCGTACATAAGATGCAGTCAGTGCTACCGCTTCTTCCGGTGCCTGCATCAGCACGGAGATCGGATGTGCAAAACCTACCATAACAATAAACAGCACGATCGATATCATGGTAAAGACGATCGCAGCCCCACCGATAACTGAGCCGATCTGCTCCGGTCTTTTTTCTCCAAGATAACGTGCGATCAGAACTGTGATACCCATAGCAAACTGGATCACTACAAAGGTAACAAGATTCAGTACCTGACTTCCCGTGGAAACCGCTGACAATCCGGATGTGGAACCGAATCTTCCAACTACAAGAAGATCGACCGCACCATAGGCAGCCTGCAGGATCAGCGCACCGAGTACCGGCATCATAAATGCAACCAGCTTCTTCAGGATATTTCCCTGGGTAAAATCTGCCTTATCATTTGTCATAATGTTCCCTCCTGTCACACATAATCTGATAAAATTTCCCGATGGTCCGGATCATACTGTCTGCTTCTTCTTCGGAAATCCCTGAAAGATAGGGTGCCAGACTGCTGAAATAATCCTGATCATACTTTCTGGAAAGCCTCTCTCCTTTTTCTGTTATGGAAATGTAAGTAACGCGCCCGTCATCCGGAGACGTAAGCTTCTGAAGATATCCCTTTGCCTGCATTTCTTTCACTGTTCTGGTGACACCCGGACGCGGAAGGTTCATGGCATCACTGATATCAGAGAGCCGGATATCCTTTTTTTCCCGCTGCAGAGAATGGATCACATCCAGATACTGTATGTAGGATGGCATCACCCCCTGGGGCAGTGGCGGAAGCATATCCCGGATCCGCTTTGCCTGATAAAATGCATCAAACATCCGCTTGATCTTTTCATTTGTCATAAAAAAACTCCTCATATAATTATCTTAGTTAATTACTATTGATAATTATATGAGGAATTTATGGTTTGTCAAGTATGTTTTATTTTTCTGTTGCAGAGTAACGTTCTATTAATCTATGCTTCCAATGCCTCTTTCAGAGAGTCTTCAAAGATCTCAAGACCTTTCTCCATCTGCCCATCGGTCATGGTAAGCGGTGCAAGGTTCAGATATCTGGCCTGTGCCAGCACGAGTTTCCGGCTATCGTTGGTGACACTGGGATTTGTCAGAACTACGAATTCTCCTCCATGGATATAGTTATTCAATCCTGTATTCACTTTTGATGCACTGCAGGCAGTCTGCAAAATAGCCCCATCGTACAGACTACTCCAGACCGTTTTCCCCTGCTTTCAGCTTCAGAACTTCTGTAAGCTCCGGGATCTGCATCATATTTCTACAATTCATAAAACACTACTCCTCCCACTGATACTGCTTCATATCTACACATCCATTTGCCTTAAACTCCACACCCTCGTCTTCCAGAAGCATCTTCTGCTCTCTCCAGCCTGGTGCAGTACGCCCTGCATGGTTCACAACTCTGTGGCAGGGATACTTCCCGTAAAATTCTGCCATACCTAAGACTTTTCCTACAAGACGTGAATTTTTATCCCGGCCAATCAGACGTGCGATCTGTCCGTAGGAGGCCACTTTTCCTTCAGGTATCTCTTCCACCACGGACAGTATCTCGTAGATTAAATCTTCATCCAGTATTTTTCCCATAATTATTCCTCCGAAATCCTGCTGGCAATTTTCATAGCATGCTTTCATAAATAAAATATCTGTCTTTTCGTGGACGCCTGCACCAGACCGTCCTCTCAGCCTGAGTTTTACAGTGCAGTTCCTTTCTTTGGAATAAACAAACAGCTCATATCTGTATGTTCCAGCTTAAGAAGTGAAATTTTTTTGTCAATTCCTCCGGCATAGCCCGTCAAGCTTCCATTTGTTCCTACAACTCGATGGCAGGGAATGATAATGGAAATTTCATTATGTCCAACCGCACCGCCTACTGCCTGGGCGGACATATGGGAAGTGTTTTTCATCTCTGCCATTTTGCATGCAATTTCTCCATAGGTGATCGTCTGTCCGTAGGGAATCTGTAATAAAATCTTCCACACTTCCTGTCTGAATACTGACCCGGTGGGATGAAGTGGCGGAGTAAATTTCGGTTCTTCACCGGAGAAATATACATCCAGCCATTTTTTTGCTTCTGTGAGAATTTTCGTTTCCTGTGGAACATAATCTTCCGGAAGTGTATTTGCAAAATATTTCTGTCCTTCAAACCACAAACCGGTAAGTCCGATTTCATCTGCGGCAAGTAAAATATCTCCGATTAGCGATTTATAATTGCATGTGTATACCATATTTTCCCCCACATTCATTTATCTCTACAATATTTTCTATAGCATTCCTCTTAATTAACGCAAATGTCACATGCGCGTCCCCTCTGCGATTTCCTCGACATTGTGAGTTTTATCCCACCAAGCAGCAGGAGATTGCTGACATTCTTGACAATTTATAATATTATACCATTTTTGTTCTGAACATGCTATAATGCTGTTGCTGCCGCAGTTTTGAAATATGATATAATGCAGATACAATCCTGAATGAAAGAGGTGAGCACCATGCAGAAATATGTTGCTTTGTTCTTTACCCTTCTGGCCGGGAACATTGTTGGCCACTACATCTGTAAATGGCTGGACCGCCGCCATGAGCAATAGACAACAATATAAGAAAAAGCGGCAGAGCCTCTATTTTTGCAGGCTCTACCGCTTTCTATCTGAATTCCCCTCAAAAAATCTTTATATTAGAACAGTCCTGTGATCTTACCGCTCTCGTCTACGTCGATCTTGGTTGCTGCCGGTACTTTCGGAAGTCCTGGCATGGTCATGATCTCACCTGTCAGTGCAACAATAAATCCTGCACCTGCGGAAATCTTAAGATTTCTTACTGTTACCTCGAAATCTGTCGGAGCACCAAGCTTTGTCTGGTCGTCTGTTAAGCTGTACTGGGTCTTAGCTACACAGATCGGGCAGTTGCCAAATCCAAGTGCCTCCAGCTGTTTCGCCTGCTTCTGGGCATTTGCTGTAAGAACCACTTTCTTTCCACCGTAAACCTTCTGTACAATCTGGTTCAGCTTATCCTCGATGGAGCCTTCCAGTTCATAAGCATATGTGAAGTCATTCGGCTCTTCAACAAGACGGATTACTTCCTCAGCGAGCTTAATTCCGCCTTCGCCACCTTTTGCCCATACCTCGGAAAGTGCTACGTTTACGCCAAGCTCCTTGCATTTTGCTTCCACAAAATCAAGCTCTGCCTTGGTATCGGTCGGGAATGCGTTAATAGCTACCACACATGGAAGCTTGTATACATTTTTGATATTGCTTACATGCTTCAGAAGGTTCGGGATACCCTTTTCAAGAGCCTCAAGGTTCTCATTGTTAAGATCCGCTTTTGCAACGCCACCGTTGTATTTCAGGGCACGTACGGTTGCTACGATAACAACTGCACTTGGTGTAAGACCTGCCATACGGCACTTGATATCCAGGAATTTCTCTGCTCCAAGGTCAGCACCGAAGCCAGCCTCTGTGATCGCATAATCAGCAAGCTTCATAGCCATCTTTGTAGCTGTTACGGAGTTACATCCGTGAGCGATGTTTGCGAATGGTCCACCGTGAACGATCGCCGGAACATGCTCCAGTGTCTGAACAAGGTTTGGTTTCAGGGCATCCTTCAGAAGTGCTGTCATAGCACCCTCTGCGTGAAGGTCTCCTGCTGTTACCGGTTTCTGCTCAGCAACCTTGCCATAAGTGTATCCGATGATGATTCTGGAAAGTCTCTCTTTCAGATCTTTGATATCACTTGCCAGACAGAGAACTGCCATGATCTCAGATGCTACAGTGATGTCGTAACCGTCCTCACGCGGCATACCGTTTGTTCTTCCGCCAAGTCCGTCTACTACATTACGAAGCTGACGGTCGTTCATGTCAACGCATCGTCTCCAGGTGATCTTTCTCGGGTCGATGTTCAGTTCATTACCCTGGAAAATATGGTTGTCGATCATTGCTGCAAGAAGGTTGTTTGCCGCACCGATTGCATGGAAATCACCGGTAAAATGAAGGTTGATATCCTCCATCGGAACTACCTGTGCATAGCCGCCGCCTGCCGCACCACCTTTGACACCGAATACCGGTCCCAAGGATGGCTCACGAAGAGCTACCATAACGTTCTTTCCAAGCTTCTGCATTCCATCTGCAAGACCTACGGTTGTCGTAGTTTTTCCCTCACCTGCTGGTGTCGGGTTGATGGCTGTTACAAGGATCAGCTTTCCGTCTTTTTTGTCTGTTTCTTTCAGAAGATTATAGTCGATCTTTGCTTTATATTTACCGTACTGCTCCAGATACTTGTCATCAATACCTGCTTTCTCCGCGATCTTGGTAATTGGCTCCATTGTGCACTCCTGTGCAATTTCGATGTCACTTTTGAATCCCATAATGTTCTCCTTTCTCCGCAGCAACCGTCCGGATCTTTTTATCCCATAAAAAAGAGCAGTATCTGAATTTCTTCAAATACTGCCCAGACGGTCGACTCATCGAATCTCCGGCTCCCTCGTGGTTATCCCACAATTCCGTCAGTCACCGAAGACTTTATTAATTTGATGATTGAATACTAACATATTTATTAGTACTTGTCAAGAAATTATCAAATTATTTTTTCCACTTTTAAAGTGAGCTGAGTCTAATTTTCTGAATTATTTCAGTTTTCCATACTATTCATCAGATACTGAACGTTATAAGGAAAACACTGTTTTTCGTCAATTAACGTAAATCAGGTCTGATCTTTGCCTGCAAACCCACACCGGATCGCCTGTGTCGGACATATCTTTTTACATCTTCCACATCGGATGCACTCTGCACTGTTGGGATTTTCCGTCGGATCGACCTCCATCTGGCAGATATTTCTGCATTTTCCGCAGTGAACACATTTTTCTTTATCTACTCTGTAACGAAAAACGGAAACTTTATTAAATACCGAATAAAAAGCTCCCAGCGGACAGATATACTTACAGAATGGCCGGTATATCATAATTGATAAGATAATGGTAATCACCAGGATCGTATTTTTCCACATGTACAGCCAGCCTACTGCACTTCGCATGGATTTGTTCAGCAGCACCAGCGGGATACCTCCCTCCAGCGTTCCTGCCGGGCAGATCAGCTTGCAGAAATATGGCGCTCCCTGCCCCATGATATCTACTACAAACATGGGGAGTATGATCACAAATACAAGAAAGATCACATATTTCAGTTTTCGCAGAAGCTTATCCCCACGAAATGTCCGGATCTTCTTTGGAAAAGGAATCTTGTTCAACAGATCCTGGATCAGTCCAAAGGGGCAGAGAAATCCGCACACCAGTCTTCCAAGCAACGCTCCCACAAAGATCAGAAATCCAGCTACATAATATGCCATTTTGAAGTTCCAGCTTCCGATCACAGCCTGAAGAGAACCAATGGGGCAGGCCCCTCTTGCCCCGGGGCAGGAATAGCAGTTCAGCCCCGGAACACATACATTTTTCAGTTTTCCGGTATAGATCTTGCCAGTTATAAACCCTGATATGTGACTGTTTGTAAGGGCCGCCCACAATGCCTGGATCCCATGCCGCGGCCATTCATTTATTTTCATCTTCTTATTATCCAATGCCTATACACTCCATACAGATGTTGATCGCTTTTGTAAAAACTACAGATACCTCGCCCCTGCAGATTCCCAGTATCATCAGTAAAATCCCCAAAAACGCCAGAGCTGGTCCGATCCACCTGGATTCTGTTATTTTTCGAATCATTTTTCCACTCTCCGTAATGACCATGTTT
This sequence comes from Ruminococcus sp. AF46-10NS, assembly GCF_003474435.1. Taxonomy (GTDB): domain Bacteria; phylum Bacillota; class Clostridia; order Lachnospirales; family Lachnospiraceae; genus Blautia_A. The sequence continues at coordinate 143,933 of NZ_QRNF01000001.1, read as the reverse complement.
TACTTTGAAACGTTTTTAAGCTCTTTTTCCACAATTTCCTTCCATTCGTCCAGTGTATGGCTTCCTGTATAGGTATCGCCTACAATGTTTCCATCTTTGTCAACAAAAAATGTTTCAGGAAATGCGGAAATCCCCTGCAGACGACCGTTCATCATAGTGGTATCCGGTGTCAGGAACGGATATTCTGCTTTTGTTTTTTCCTGAAGAATGCCTGCTTTCTTTACAGCCTCCTCGTCCTGATTTCCCTTTTCATCTGTAGTATCAAGCACTACGCCTGCTACTCCGACGCCTTTATCTTTCATTTCTTTATAGAGCTCCTGAAGTTCCGGAATCTCTTTTACGCATGGTGAGCACCAGGTTGTAAAAACATTTACCAGCGTCAGGTCATAGTCACTGAACACTTTTTCTGTATATGTTTTTCCATCTATTCCTGTTGTTTCAAATTTTCCTACAGATTTTACATCCTCCGGGTTGCTGCTGGTATCCTGTGGCTGGTCAAACACGGAAATATTCTGATACGGTGTCATTTCCGTAATATCGGTTTTGATCTTTTCCAGCTCCTTTGTCAGCTTTTCATCTGCATCTTTGTTGGTGCTCAGATAATATTTGTATTTCCCGTCACTGCTGCTTCCAAGCTCTTTATGCTCTGTACAGCCGGTGATCTCATCCAGCTTTTTCTGTGAAGCTTCGTCATAAACGCCAATTGTACCGATTCTGTCCAGACCTGCCACCCAGTCGTCATATCCTGTTCCCATCTTCTGTATTTCGGCATTTTTCTGTTCCTCTGTCATTTTGCTCCAGCTTACGTAGGCATATGTCACTGCATTGGTCTGATTCTCAAAATCTTCCGTGGTAAGCATTGCAATGCTCTGGTCCTTGATCTGCTTTAACAGCTCCTTCGAAAGTGAAAGCTTCAGTCCCAGAAACGGATATTCATAAGAATCCTGTGCCTTGCAGGTTACGTCGGAAGGCTTAAATGTACCTGCTACCAGATCTGATGAAACTGCCTCTCCATCCACCATCATTGCCGCTCCGGAATCTGCTGTTTCCGTACTTTCCGCCGCTGTTACCGGTACGCTTCCAAATGCAGATATTCCTAATACCGCAGCTGCCATAAGTGCTGTTATTTTCTGTGTTCTTAATTTCATTGTTTATATTCTCCCTTCTGATATCACCGGCCCATATCCGGAACCAGCATATATTTTATATGTAAATTTTGTTCTCTGTAGCCTTACTATATCATCCCCTGTATAAAATCTCTGTTAAGAAACAAAAAAATTTACAGGAATTTTATGCTATACATGATATTATAGATAACAAAGCAAAATCAACTGTTTTTTTGGAGGATTTATTATGCATATATTGATAATCGAAGATGAACAGCAGCTCTGCCAGTCTATTGCGGAGGGACTTCGTATGGATGGCTATGAAGCGGACACATGTTTTGACGGGGATGAAGGACTGGAATTATGTCTTGTGGAAAATTATGATCTCATCCTTCTTGATCTGAATCTTCCAGGCGTTGACGGTCTGGAAATCCTGCGCCAGTTTCGGGAATCCGATACTTCCACTCCCGTTTTGATCCTCTCTGCCAGAGGACAGATCCAGGACAAGGTTGAAGGGCTTGATCTCGGTGCCAATGACTATCTCACAAAGCCTTTTCATTTTGAAGAGCTGGAGGCACGGATCCGAAGTCTGACACGAAGAAAATTCATCCAGCAGGATGTGTGTCTGCAATGCGGACGTATCAGCTTTGATACCCGTACAAGAAAGGCCAGTATCGATGGACTCCCCCTTTCTCTGACCCGAAAGGAAAGTTCTCTTCTGGAATATTTCCTTCTTCATCAGAACCGTATCATAAGCCCGGAAGAAATGATCGAGCATATCTGGGACGGAAGCGTCAACAGTCTCAGCAATTCCATTCGTGTCCACATTTCTTCTCTTCGAAAAAAACTGCGCACTGCTCTCGGCTTTGATCCAATACAGAATAAGATCGGCCAGGGTTACATTTTAACGGAGGATATACAATGAAAAAAATAACCGGAAAGCTTTCTCTTCAATGGCGTCTGACACTGATCACTGCACTGCTTATGACAGTCACCTGCATTCTGATGTATTTTTTTATCAGCCAGTCCGCAGTTGCCGGAATGGAGGATCTGGGAGATTACATGATACGGATCGATAACACTGATTCTGCTCCCATCACCTTTAATATGAATCCCTCCGTCTTATTTCCGGAGCTTTCCAATCAGCTGCAGCTAACAAAAAGCTTTTTCTCACCAAAGGACTCATGGTAACAGGAATCATCATCCTTCTCAGCAGTATCTGCACATATTTTATCAGCCGTCAGGCATTACTTCCTCTTCGCAGGCTCAGCCAGGAGGTGAACAAAATAGAGATCCAGAACCTTTCAGATGCTCTGGAAGTTCCTGCTACCAATGACGAGATTTCCCGCCTGACAATTTCATTTAACAAAATGCTCGCACGCCTGGATGAGGCCTTTACTGCCCAGAAGCAGTTTTCTGCCAATGCAGCCCATGAGCTGAGGACTCCTCTTGCTGTTATCCAGACAAATCTGGAGGTTTTTGCCCGCAGGGAAACACCTGCTTTAAAAGATTATCAGGAGATTTTTGCCATGCTCCAGGAACAGACCGGGCGACTTTCCCATCTGGCTGAAATCCTCCTGGATATGACCGGTGTACAGACTGTTGAACGTTCCGAAAGGATCTCTCTGGCAGCACTGACGGATGAGGTTTTCTGTGACCTGGCTTCTGTAGCTGAACAGAAAGAAGTTGAACTGATTCAGCAGGAGGGAGACTGCATTATTACCGGAAGCTACCTGCTGCTGTATCGCGCTGTGTACAATCTTGTGGAAAATGCGATCAAATACAATCACTCCGGTGGAAAAGTAACCGTAAATATCCATATTTCTGAAGAAATAACAGATACATCCACGTCTGTCAATTACGTCTTTCTTGAAGTCTCCGACACCGGAATCGGCATTCCTCCCGAATATCAGGAAAAAATCTTCACCCCGTTTTTCCGTGTGGACAAATCAAGAAGCCGTGCTATGGGAGGTGCCGGCCTGGGGCTTGCACTTGTCAGTGAAATTGTCAGACAGCATAACGGACAGGTAAAAGTACTGGAAAGCAGCAAAAAGGGCAGCATGATCGCAATTATGCTGCCAGTCTGAACATGTTTGTATTACATTTACTTTATATGCTCATGAACGCAATCGCTTTGCGATCTGCGTTCAAATCCGAGTATATTTTTTCAACAATACTGTCTGTATCCATTTCGCAGGTAATAGCCTGTTCCCTGAGAACTGAAGAAAAATCTTTTTCTCTCCACCATCTGCGCATATCTTTTTCACCAAATTCTCTGTTTCTTGTATTATGTCGTCTCACGGTTTCTTCAAACGACAGATCAAAATAATATGCGTATACATTTGAACCATATAATTCATTTGCCAGTTCAAACAACGAACGATACCATTCATCATACATGATCCCTTCCAGGATAGAAAATTCGCTGTGTTCCCTTCCGTATCGTAAAAGTTCTGCCATAAGCGGCAAAGCCTTTGTATCTATGCCATCATCAACCCACAGCATATTTCTTCTGACCTCATCCTGTGATATCAGCATTGTATTACGTCCTAGCTTTTTCTGTAATGTCTTCGCTACGGTTGTTTTTCCACTTCCTGAGTTTCCTCTGAGAATGATTAATTTTCCCATGTGCTGCTTTTCCCTTTCAATACAAAATACAGAATTTTTATGACCGTCTAGTCTTATTTTACAGCTTTTTATTCCAACTGACAATATTCCCAGTGCTATGATCATTTTATTTAACCTCTATGCTCTCCATAGGCATTCTTCTTTCTCTGTATTTTGCTCTGTTTCTGTAATCTCAGTTACTGTCTATACAATAGCATCGTATATTTTATCCGTACATGTTCATTGTATAAATCTTTATGTTTATAATATAATTTTCACTGCAAAAAATCCCCGGAACACGGATAGGATTCCGTATTCAGGGGACTCTTTTTCTTCACTTGCATCTATTTTATTGTTTATGATACCTCTCGATCACACAGGTATGTTGCTTTATTTTTTTATCATAATTGATTCCTGCAAGCAGGAGATTTCCATGATAGTCTTTCAGTGCATCTACATATTGCTTTTCTTTAATCTGTGATATGGCTCCATGGGCATCTTTGTCCCATTTCAGTTCAATGACTGCTGCCGGTTTGTCAGCGTATAACTTTCTTGGGATAAAGCAGATATCTGCAAAGCCTTTTCCGGTTGGCAGTTCCCGGATAACTGTATAGTACTCTCTGGCAAAATAAAATGCCAGATTAATGGTGCAGCTCAAAGAATTTTCATCGTTGTACTGAAGAACCGAAATTTCTCTGTGTGCCTGATCAATTCCTTTTGCAACTGCTTCCCCATCCAGATTCCACAATGCTTCCAGGAGTTTTCTGGAAGACTCTACCGACTGTATGACTTCTTTCCAGTCCATGGTGCTGATGGCATTTATATACTGCCACTCAAAATGTGATTAAACATACTCACATCGAGATAATGCGGATTCTCACGAATACCGCTTACTGTTTCTTTGTGTATGCTTTTGAGTAACCGGAGTTATCTCTACTCACAGATCCTAAGTACACTCCACAGTCGTTAATTCCCGAAATAGCCTTCGGTACATACTTACGTTTGCGGAATCATGCAACTTCGTAAGTCTCTGCATCTCTCAGATTCAGTGCTGCATTGAGATCTCTGTCCTCAATATATCCACATGTGCATCTGTAGATCCTGTCTGAAAGTTTCAGATCTTTTTTAATACAGCTGCAGCAGTGGCAGATCCTGGAAGATGGATACCATCGGTCAACTACCCTCAGTTCGATTCCATATTCAGCACATTTTGTTTTCAATTTTGTCCGGAATTCATAGAATTTCTGGGACGCAACTGCTTTTGAGAGATGCCGGTTCTTCATCATCCCGGATATGTTCAGATCCTCAATCGTTATATGAGACGGCTTGGTTTTCACTATCTCAGATATTACCTTGTTGATATGATCTGTACGGATATTTTCTATCCGATGATGAAGTTTCTGTACTTTAAGCTTTTGTTTGCATATATTTGCTCTTTGAGTGGACTCTCCTTTCTTTAAGTTCTCATATTTACGGGAAAGCTTTCGCTGTGCCCGTCTTAATTGTTTCTCAAGTTTTCTGATCCGTGCTGTTTTATTGATATTTCTGTATACAGTTCCATTTGACACAACTGCAAAGTCTTTCAGCCCCAGATCAATTCCGATCCCATCAGTGAAATTTCCAGCTGCTTCCGGAGCAGGTATATCGACAAGTGCAGACACATAATATCTGCCTGCTTTCACGGAAACTGCCCCGCTTCGGATCACATATCCATCCTTAGAGGTCGGAATGTAACCTTTTTCTTTCAGCCTTACCCAGCCAAGTGTTGGGATCTTGATCCTGTGACGTTCACAGAGACAGTCTTTGGGATTATTCTTTACAAAATACATTTTTACATCAGATCTTCCTTTTTTCTTATATCTCGGGAAACTACTCTGATGATGAAAAAATCTTGAAAAAGCGGTACAGGCATTTTCGATTGCATTCTTTACCGATTTGGAACTGACTTCTCTGATCCAGAAATATTCCGGATGCCTTGGAAGGTATTCATTGTTCAGCCATACACTGAACGACTTGCCGCTCATAAATCTTTCACCGGCATCATAACGTTCTTTATTATGAAACAGGTAGAAATTATAAATATATCTGCATGTGCCGATTGTCTTATGTATTTTGATCTTCTGCTCTTCTGTAGGATCGATCTCTGTCTTGAAGCTCTTCAGCAATCTCCTCATCCTTTTCTATCTGTTTTTTATACTTACGAAGTCCATATAATCTACGGGAAAACACATGAAGGATGGAAATAATATCCTGTACAAGTTCTTCCTGTGGTGACAGTTCTTCATTGTTCACCACCAGTATCGTTGTGTGGAATCTCATGCAGAATCTTTCAAACCAGTCGTATCCAAAACGGATAAATCTGTCTTTATGCGTGATCACTATGGTTTTGACCTTCTGCTCCATGACTTCGTCCAGTAATCCATTCCATTTCTTGCGGTTATAATCAAGTCCGCTTCCATAGTCTTCAATGCACTGGTCTACGATCATTCCTCTGGCATTACAGAACTGACGCAGAAATGCTGTCTGATCTTGAAGATCATCCCTTTGGTTTTTGGTAGATACTCTTGCATAAATAACAACTTTTCGTTTATCATGTTCTATATTTATACCTTTAAATTGAAGATACTGGTCATATGTGTAATAACGCCTGTCTGTTGGAGTTCGGTTTGCTTTTAAGATTCCCTCTCTGTCCCATCTCTGAAGCGTTTTTACAGAAACACCTAATAATTCAGCAAAATCTTTTGGTTTATAATTTGTGATATTTGATGTGTTCACAATATACCTCCATAAGTATATTTAAACACATTTAATACCTTTTCACAATATATTTAGTTGCTTATATCATACTCCTGCGACACCTCTTTATTTGGAATCGCCACAGTTTTGTCCGGCCAGTGATAGTTTAAGTAGCCCAAATGTACCAGAAGTGTCAGTACATCATCCTTTCCCTGAAATGTTGTCATATCGTTGGAAAAAGTCCCTGTATTGATCTGCACCTTATCGCCTGCCAGCATTCTTATCACTGCATCTTTCAGGCCATCATAATTCATACGGATATAAACTTTCAGCGCTTCATAGGTTTCTGTCTGGTTCCAGTAATTGTCAAAAATTCCACTTAACATGGCATCCACCACAGATTTCGGGCTGTACATGGAATATGTCTTCTTTCTTCCCTCTTCTATAGCAACCAGCTCATAGCCATCATACCATACCTGTGCCTCCTGAAAATTCCGTTTATACCGGCTGCAAAGTTCCTTTACTTCCTCTTCTGTAAATCCAAAAAACTCTGCCATTTCTCTTGGATTGATCATGGAATATTCCGTAAACATATTTAATTATTTAATGCAGAATGGGAACCATATTTTTTTACCGGAAGGATTCCGGTCATATAGGCTAATGCCACATATTCCTGATCTTTCAGCCATACACGCAGAAAATCCAGATATTTTTTCTGTGCTTCCATATTCTGTTTAAATTCACGGAATATACAATCCCATTCATCGATCAGAATGACAAAAGGATGTCTGGTATATGCAAAAACATCCTGCATGGCAAAGACCAGATAATCACTGTCGATATAATCCGGATACTACATCTTCAGCTCTCTGAGAATACGCTTCTGAAGAAGCTTTAGCATCTCATCCATATCCGGTGCAGCGCTTAAAAATTCCTGCATATTGATCCGGATCACATCATATTGATTCAGATGTTCCCGGAAGCTTTTGTCTGTATGGATTCTGAGAGCAGAAAACAGTTCTGCACTATCTTCCCCTCTGCCATAATATGCAGCCAGCATATTGGCAGCCATGGATTTTCCAAATCGTCTCGGTCTGCTCACGCAGACAAAACGCTGCTCTGTTCCCAGTACTTCATTTGTTTTTGTGATCAGCCCGCTTTTATCCACATAGATTTTTGACCGCAGACAGGCTTTAAACATTCCACCGCCCGGATTCAGATAACTTCCCATTCAGCTTCTCTCCCTCTTAAAAAAATGGCTTCACAGTATCCTTTTCTTTCTGAAACTATGATACCATGAAACCATTTTTCTGTAAATCCAACGGATTCCCTCTCAGTTCTTCCATCCATCAAACGCCTTGATCTCTTCAATAAATTTATTCACCACAGGGGAATTGGGGATGTTTCTTCTCCAGGCTACCACCGTATTGGAAGTGATCTCCGGATACAGTCTTTTCTGGATAAGAAGATCCTCCCGCCAGTACCGTCCTGCCCCTTCCAAGGAAACCGGATAACCGGCACCCTTGGATGCCAGGATCTCCGCATTGGTTCCCAGATTACTGGTGTATGCCACATGAAACCTGTGGAAATCCTTTCCGAACCAGTTGCAAGGAGACTCCTGGCCCCTGTACGCTCCGGCAGGATCAGCGGCTTGTCAATAAGATCCTCTTTTTCTATGAAATCCTTTTTCACAAGAGGATCATCCGGCCGCAGTCCTACTACCCAGTGATCACTGTCTGTGATCCGGATATATTCCAGTCCTTCCGTATTTACCGGTTCCATAAACAGTCCAACATCCACAAGACCTTTGTTCATCATTTCATAGGTGATATCCGCAGTTGCTGTATGGATGGCGATCTGAACCAGCGGATATTTTTCCCTGTACTGCCTGCAGAATTCTGCCAGTACCTCCACTGCCGTAAACTCTCCGCAGCCTACTGTGACCGTACCTTCCATAAGCTCATCTTCACCTTTCAGCTCTTCTCTTTACGTTCTTCCAGATCAAGAAGCTCCTGGGCCCGCCTCTTAAAAAAGATTCCCTGATCTGTTAATGTGATATTTCTTCCGGACCGCACCAGAAGCTTCACTCCCAGTTCCTCCTCCAGAGCTGCCAGCTGTCTGGAAAGGGTAGGCTGTGTGATATGCAGCTGCTCTGCTGCTTTTGTAAAACTCTGCTCCCTGGCAACAGCCAGAAAATATCTCAGTATTCGAAAGTCCATTCTGTATCCCATCTTTTATTTTTTCATAAAACAAATCTTCTCAAACGCATCTTTCCCTATTATACACTACACCTCTCCCAGATAACAGACCCCACTGCTGCCCTATTTTCTTTTTATACCAAAACAGGAGCAAAAAGCTTTTCATAGCTTTTTACTCCTGTACGTTCTAAAAGTATGATTTATCCTTTGATCGCACCCGCAGTGAGACCTCGGATCATAAATTTGCTCAGGAACATATACAGTACCAATGTCGGAACCACTGCAATAGCCATTGCCGCAAACAAAGGCCCCCAGTCAACCTGTCCGTAAGAACCGTTGAACATGATCAGCGCTGTGGGAATGGTCTGCATTTCTGTTTTCGAGATCATGGTCTGGGAAAAGATCAGGTCATTCCAGGAAGACATAAACTGTAAGGTAAGAACTGTCATAATGGAATTTGTCATAAGCGGAAATACGATTTTTCCTACAACCTGATAAATACTGCATCCGTCAATAACCGCCGCTTCTATCATTTCATTTGGCACAGATTCAAAGAATCCTGTCAGAAGTGTAACCGAAAGCGGCAGGGAATATGCCGTGTAGATCAGGATCAGACCAATTCTGCTGTTAGTAAATCCAATCTTATTATAGATCGTAAATAAAGGGATCAGCGCTACCTGTATCGGAACCATCATTCCAATAAGGATGTAACCATTGATGTTTGATCTGTGTTTCCATTTCATTTTTGCCAGAGCAAAGGATAACGGCACTGCCGTGATCACAATCAGCAGCATGGAACCTGCTGTACAGATGATACTGTTTACAAAGGATGTTCCCATATTTCCGGTATTCCATGCTTTTATATAATTTTCAAAATTAAAGGACTTGGGCAGCGAAAATGCGGAATTCATCGTAAACTCTGTCTGGGTTTTAAAAGTACACAAGATCAGCCACAAAACCGGATAGATCGCAGCAATGAGCAAAACAGCGATCAGTATCATGCTGATACTCCTTGATACAATATGTCTGCTATCTTTCATCACTTTCCTCCTCACTCTCCGTCTTTTGTCTTAAAAATGCGTCCCACCACAAAGGTAAAGATCGCACATTCGATCAGAATGATCACTGCCAGAACACTTCCATAGCCAAACTGTGCATAATTAAATGCCGTATTGTACATATACATAGATGGCATCATGGTTGTCGTTCCCGGACCACCGCCTGTTAAAGCAACCGGAGAATCGTAAACCTTAAAGCATGCCGTGATACAGATAACAATCGCCATTCTGAAAACCGGCTTCAGCTGCGGAATCTGAATCTTTGTAATAATCTGCCATGTTGTTGCTCCGTCAATTCGCGCCGCTTCCACAGAATCCTCCGGAAGCTCGATGATTCCCGAATAGAAAACCAGAATGTACATACCTACCGCTTTCCAGATATCCATGATGATCAATGCAAGCATGGCTGTCTTCGGATCACCGATCCAGCCTTTTACCAGACTGTCCAATCCCACTGCTGAAAAAAAGCTGTTCAGCAGACCATACTGTGGCGTAATCGCATAGATTTTAATAAACATCTGTGCCACTGCAACACCTGGAAGTACAACCGGAACAAATAAAAGAGTTCTCACCAGATTCTGATGCTTCTTTACTCCGAAATTGATCAGCATTGCGATCAGAAATCCAAGAATGATCTGTGCTCCACCGACAACTACCACATAGAGAAGATTATTTTTCACTGTGACCCACAGAGTCTTGTCTGCAAAGATCCTGGCATAGTTTTTCATTCCGGCAAATTTAAAATCCAGTCCCGGCTGGCCGCTGAAAAATGTATACACAAATGACCAGATCAACGGAATGAATACCAGACAGGTAAACAAGATCACTGCCGGTAATATAAATAACGCGATCGCTTTTTTATTTCCCAGTACTTTATTCATTCTTTCCTCCCTTTTTCCTGAAAAAAGGCCAAAAAAAGAAAGCTGGCTGTTTTCGCCAGCCTTCTTTTTTTATAATTGTTACTGTACCATGGCCCATGCATCATCAATTGATGTTCCGTAATCTTCCGGACTCATCTGGCCAAGAGCTACCATCTGTGCGCCTGATATTCTACATCCTGCACACTGGTAGGCATTGCATATTCCGGCCATACGGAAGCTGCACCTTCAGACTCTGTTGCATCGGAGAGAAGCTTTGTAAAGTAACCCATATCAAAATCTTCTGTTGTTGCATATGGTGTGATCCAGTTATGAAGTTCCATTCCTTTGTTTCCAAAGTTTTTCATTATGTATCCAAGCCATGCACCCATAGCATCATCATAGGAATCATTTTTTACACACATGTACATTCCGTAGGAAGTTGTATAGGTGTTTGCAGTTCCTTTTCCATCTTTAACAGTAGGAAAGGCAAAAAATCCCACATTTTCTCCAAGAGTATTCTGGTCACTGCTAAGGCTTTCTGTAAACCAGGAGCCATTATAGCACATTGCTGCCATACCGGAAGTAAACAGAGAATTCTGTGTATCGGAATCAACGGTTGTCATACCTTCGCCCATATATCCTTTTTCGCCCATTTCAGCGATCCATTTGTAAGCTTCAAGGAATGCATCATCCTTCCAGGAAACCTCTCCGGCATTTGCTTTTACAAGTAGATCATTTCCACCTGCCTGCGTTGCATAGGCTCCGATCAGTCTTGTAAGCGGCCACTGTTCTTTTCCTGCCACTGCCATTGGCTGGATTCCTGCGTCACTTAGTTTTGCGCATACATCCATAAATTCGTCCATGGTTTTCGGCACATCCAGTCCGTTATCTTTAAAGATCTGTTTGTTATACCAGATACCTTCAATGTTTTTGTTCGTAGGCATTACGTACATAGCATCCAGCTTGGTCAGGTTCAGGATTGCCTGTCTGTCTTCATCAGAAATAGACGTAACCCCCTGCTCAGCGATCACATCATCAATATTTTTCAGGATTCCCTGATCTACATATTTTTCGATGTACTCCTGTGTTCCTGTAACAAAGAGATCCGGCAGATCATTGCTTGCAGCCAGTACGGAAAGCTTCTGGTTCATATCTGACTGTGCTACTACCTCAATCTCCAGATTGATCGGTGTTTCCGGATTCGTGGCATTATATTCCTCTGTCAGCTGTTTAACTACTGCCGTGGTATCCTTATCTTCATTCCATGCGGTAAGAAAATGCACGGTTTTTTCTTTTCCGGCGTCTTTTTTTGCTGCGGATACCGGTACGGTTCCTCCTGCCATAAGTGAAACTGCTGCCGCTGCAGCGATCAGACTTCCTGTAACTTTTTTCAGCTTCATAGTTCATCCTCCTGATTTTTCCTTTTTATCACTCCGCTATTTCTTAAGCTGATTATATTGTACCGAAAAAACTCTTTCCCTAAAATCCGGAGGATTTTATGATGCCTGGGGGATTTTTTATGCTTATAGGGATTTTTTATAATTATCCAGCGTCATTCCCGTACTCTTTTTAAACTGTGTACTGAAATACTTATAATCATGATATCCTACCATTTCACAGACTTCTTTTGCTTTATATCCCTTCTGCAGGAATTCCATGGCCTTTTCCATTCGGATCTTTGTCAGATATTTGATGTATGTGATTCCTTCTTCTTTTTTAAACAGCATACTGAGATAGGTCTTACTCATATGAACATTTTCTGCCGCTTCATCCAGGGAGATTCCCTGGGCATAATGATGCTCCACGTAATTCTTAACCTCTCTCACAGCCCAGCAGGAATCATCCTCTCTGGATTTTTCTGCTTTGGAAAAAATAAGCTCTGTCTGTTCCAGTGTCCATTCCGCGATCTTACTTTCTGATATCTGCTGCTGTAGTTCCTGATAATCAATATCCAGATACTGTTCTTTTTCTGTTCCTGCTTCATTAAACATTCTCTGAAGCAGATATAATAATTCCCGACATTTCCGAACAAAAAGTTCCGGAATCAGATCCATGCTCTTCAAATATCCGATATAGGTTTGTATCTGCCTTCTACATTCCTCATACTGCCCCATGCGGAAATTAAATTCCAGGGATTCTTGGTCCTGATTCAGCTCTCCCGAAAGAGGTTCTGAATATTCCACTTCATCAATACAGACCGCTTCTTCCATCTCCAGATATCTGGCATATTGCAAGGCACTGCCTGCCTCCTCGAAAGCTTTACTGATTTCATAGATTTCTCTATGCGTGCGGCTGAATCCCACCGTAAACAGATCCTCCCTGTCCTCTATCTCTTTTTTCTTTTTTTTCAGCTTTTCCCGGAAAGGAAATTCCATGGCACCAAAATTAAAATATACGATCATCAGACATTCTTTTTCATAAAAAGAATATACCTCTACCGGATTCCCTTCTATCATTTCAAAGGTCATCTTATGAATGATCTCTCTGTAATCATCAATTTCCTGTCGCTGTGTCTCACATACCTTAGCAACACAAACGGAATGGATATTCCGGAATTTTCCGTCTTTCTCCATGATCATCTGCAGGATCTCTTCTTCTTTTTGCGGATTCTCATACAGATCCCGCAAAAATTTTTCCACGTAGACCCTGTCCGCCTTTTCCAGATTTCTGGTCATTTCCTGATAGTTTTTCTGGTAGTTATAAAGATCCCCTGCTTTTTTCAAAACCTCCCGCAGTTTCGGAACGGTAACCGGTTTTTCCAAGTAATCGATCACTCCCAAACCAATGGCTTCCTTAACGTATTTAAATTCGTTAAATCCGCTGAAGACAATATAGATACTTTCCGGAACTTCTTTTTTCGCTTTTTTTATCATCTCAAGTCCGCTCATTCCCGGCATTCGGATATCTGTCATAACAATGTCCGGTTTTGTTTCCAGGATCATCTGCAGTCCATCAATTCCATTTTCTGCAGTTCCCACCAGTTCAAAACCAGGCTCTTTTTTCATCAGAGCCGCAATCCCCCTGAGCACGATCTTTTCATCATCGATCAACGCGATCTTTAACATTCTTTACCTCCTCCACAGGCAAAATAAGTTTCACAGTCGTTCCTTCACTAGGACAGCTTTCAAATTGAATATCCGCCTTTTCTCCATAGTGAAGCCGTATTCTCTGATATACATTGGACACTGCGTATCCCTGCATTACATCAACTCCGTCCGGAAGGCCCACGCCGTCATCCTCCACGGTAAATATCAGATGATCTTCCTGTGTTTTTCCTGTTATGGTGATACAGCCTTTTCCTATCTTCGGCTCCAGACCGTGATATATTGCGTTTTCTACAAAAGGCTGCAGGATCTGTTTGATAATATGCATATCCATGATTTCCTCATCAACCAGGATCTTTACCAGAAATTTGTTCTCAAATCTGACATTCTGAATATGCAGGTAATCTTCTATAAATCGGATCTCATCTCCCACGGAAATAAATTCCACACCCTCACTTAAGCTGATCTTGAAGATTTCGGACAAGGCCTGGGTCAGATCTGCCACCTGCTCTGCTCCTTCTTCCAGTGCCATCCAATACAGCGTATCCAATGTATTATACAGAAAATGGGGATTTATCTGTGACTGCAAAAGCTGAAGCTGAGAATCCTTTCTTAACAGCTCCTCTTTCGATATCTGTTCTTTTAGTTTCAGTTCCTTCATAACCATATTCTGAAATTCCGTACCGATCACTCCTACCTCATCATTCCCGTAAGAATGGTAAAAGATCTTTTTCCCCTCCCTACTCTGGCAATATCCTCTTTTAGCTTCAACAATGGCTTTGTGATCATTCTTGCTTCTGTCACGCAAAGAATTACCGTAAAGATAACAGCAGCTACCGCAACGATGAGAATGATCGTCCGCATCTGTCCTGCCTCCCGGAAAACGGAGTTCCTGGGAACTGCATGGATCAGAGTCCAGTCATCCTGAGCGGATTCCAGCGTTGTGATCAGATATTTGTTTTCCGAATTTTTCAGGATCTCTTCCAGTTTTTCCTGAAACAGCTTCTCCTGATATCCATTCTGATAAACGATCCGTTCCTGATTCTTCAGAACATAGATATCACCATCTGTGGGAAACTGGCCGATCACATTCCGCATGGTGTTTTTGTTGATCTGAAGTATCAGAAGTCCGATCTTGTCAGATGTATTCAGTTTATTCAGTATTTTTACACAGGAAATAATATTCTCCGAATTTCCTAAAACATCATAACCGTACATGATCTCTTTTCCCGCTGCTTCTTCTGCCTGATGATACCAGTCTGCGGAAGAGATTTTTTCATAATCTGCATCCAGCTCTGCCTCTGAACTTGTTTTTCCCGGCTCCTGATAATAAAATTTTCCATCATTGTCAAAAATATAAATTCCGACCAGATCCTGCAGATTATAAATATACGTACTTCCTATCGCTTCCAGGCCATACCAGCGGGAGGGCTCCATGATCCTTCCAACACCGGAATCTTTTGTCTGCAGGATTTTCTGAACTTTTTCATCTCCAAGGATCATACGTGACACGCCAGCATAAGAAGTTACCTTATCATTCAATACTTCATCGGTTGCATCCAGGATCTTTATATAGGACTGCTCATTCTTTTTTTCCAGGAGTCTTCCTGTAAAAATATATATACTGCATCCCATAAACGCTATAATGATAAGAAAAACTGCTACAAAGCTTACTGTCATCCTTCCCCGGATCGTTCGAAAATGAAATTTATTCATAACAGCTCCTTCCCTTGCCCACATGTTTTTTTATATTTCTGCCATCTGTCCATTTAACAGGACTTTCCACCCGGAAAGCTCAAAAGGTCTTACAAACTCTGCTTTCCATTCCTGTGGCAGCTGCAGGATAATCCTCAGCTCATGTTCCTCATAATCTGCCTGCCATTTGCAGAATATCATTCCGTCGCTGCACAGAGAAGTTCCCTCTGCCCATCTCAGACCGCAGGGATGAGGCGAAAAAAGAATCTTCTTTTCCAGTTCAGACGGCTGGTCTAATCCCAGTATGTTTTTTTTCAGTAATGCTCCGGCCATTCCGTTAAATCCGTGGCATCCTGATATTGCATTGATATTTTCAAAAAATGTTCCTGAGCCGACTTTAAGTTCCTCCAGATATACCTGCTTCAGCTCCCGGATCAGTTCTTCTGTTTCTCCCAGTTCCGACAGTACGGCAAATCGTATCATTAATCCAATAAAAAGATTGGAACCTGCAATATTGGGATTTGCCGGAAATTCCGGACAGGGGCCCATAGTCTTTATAAACTGCCGGAGATAGATCCTGTCGTTTCTGTGAAAACCACTGTAGATTTCCAGACTGCGTCCACCTTCCGAGGACAATCGTTTCGCTTCAGTTTCCCGTCTTCCACGATTGCTCCGTCTCCGCCTCCGCCAAAGATACCTGCCGTATCATCCAGCCTTTCTATGATCGCCCGCATATCCTGCGCAGCTTTTTTCCATGAGGCTGCCCGTAGATCTCTCCCAGTCTTTCCAGAACTTTTACTGCCAGGCAATTATTTGCAATACTGATGGGTTTCAGGGCAAAATCCCGGTTTGCCAGAGACCAGTCCACAAATTCTCCCTTTTCTGTTTCTATAAGACCTGTTTTTCCCCTGAGAGATAACATTCCATTAACGAATTCTTCTATTCTGCACCGGAACTTTTCCAGAAATGCCCGGTCTCCGGAACGTTGATAGTAGTCACAAAGTTCTATGGCAAGCCAGTAAGACCAGTTTATGATTCCGGGATCTGTTTTATCTTTTTTACTTCCGGGATAAACTTCCGGAAAAAATCCCTTCCACATATTTTCTGTCAGCAGAAAATTCTCCAGGAAATCTTTTTCCGTTCCGAGGTTTCCAAACAGCTGCCATGCAGCCTCTGCTGAAAACGTAGAATCACAAAGCCAGCCGCCTCGTTCTCTCTGAGGACAGTCCATAAAAATATCCAGTGTACTGAGCCGCAAAGTACGTTTTGCGCCTTCATAGATCCGGTTCAGATCACCGTCATTTGTAAAGAAACTGCAGATGCCCGGATCCGGATAACTGTCATCCAGAACAGATGGCCATCCAAGCCGGATCTCTCCTTCTGTATGGAAAAGAAAACGGAGATATCTTACCAGCTTCGGTTCAAAGGTGATCAGATGATAACTGCCCGGTTTCAGATTATATCTTGTCACATAGGTATTGGCCTTCAGTTCGCCTTCGTAACTTAAATGATCCGTATTGATCAGATCCAGGATCGTCTCTTTTTCAACTTTGACATCAAATTCCACAAATCCCAGTTCCGAAACCGGATGTTCAAACACCGCGCTGACTATGCCTGTCTCCGGCTTTATCTGAAGATCCCGTTTCAGCCTGAAGCTTCCGCTGAAAGCTCTTTCCTCAAGTCCCCGCAATTTTTGCAGAAACTGATTTTCTTCCGGCAGCTGTTCATACCATTCCCGGTTAAAGGTTCTTGCTAATTGAAGCACAAAGCCTTCTCCTGCATTTTTTGTATCTATCATATCATAGATTCCCATAAAATGACTGATCCTGATTGAATTCAGCGTAGCATAGGGCGCTCTTCTTTCCAGAAAAGTGATCTTTTCCGAAACCTCCTGTGGTGTCTGCCAGTTCCCTTTTCCCCGGATCCAGGCATAGCTGTCCGGCTTCAGATCATACCACTCAAGGATTCCTCTGGAATGGCTCATGGTTTCCACATTTGATCTTCTGTAAGCAAGCTCCTGATATAAAAATTCTCCGTTTTTTCCTGTGGCTGCAAGAACATTCCCATTCTCATCTTCTATCTCTGCAATAAAAATTCCTTTTTCCAGTGTATTATCATTGCAGTATTTACCCATTTTATCAAACGCCGCTATTTCCACAGCAACAGAACTTTTTTCCGCTCCTCCCTCTGTCTGACTGCCCTCGATATTAAGTACATCCACTCTGCAATAATGATCTGCACATCGTGCCGGCCCACAGGCATATAATTTCCCATTCACAAATAAACGATAGCTACTTCTTGCCGCAATGGCGATCCTGATCTTTCTGTGCTCTTTGATTTCCGCATAAAATCCCAGAAACTGATTATATCTGTTCTTCAGATCCGTTCCCCACACAGGCTTTGCCTGCTTAAATATATATTCCATAAAGTTTCTCCTCCCATCAGCCTAAACTTTTCCTGATACCATCATACCAGAGATCTTGGTCCGGATAATATGGATATTTTTCTTTTTTCCGGGGAGATTTTTATGTTTTGCTTCTTTTGGGCACACAAAAAACAGAGACCAGAATTTTGGAAACTTCTGGTCTCTGTTTTTATATTTCAGCTATCTTTGCCTTTCCGGAGCTCCTTTATAACGCTTCTTCATAAATCCCCAGAATATCCTCGCTGCCTGTTTTCCGGGGATTTACTGCAATGTTTCCGCTTTTCATGGCATCCTCTGTCATCTGGGAAAAATGCTCTCTGGTTACTCCCACGTCCGATAATTTTGCGGGAATTCCCAGCTGTTTATTCAGCTCCCGTACCGCCTGCTCCAGCATTCCTTTGGAAAATTCCTCTGCGCTTTTCTTTTCCGTGGAAATATTGTTGTAGATCTTCCGGTATTTTTCAAAGGCTGCTTCTTCATTATATTTCACAACGTAAGGGAACAGGATCCCGTTTGCCACGCCGTGAGGCACATTATAAAAGGCACTGACCGGATGGCTCATGGCATGGATGTTTCCAAGCCTTGCCCAGGAAAAAGCCATCCCTGCAAAAAGAGAGCCTGCCAGCATGTCGGAAGCTGCTTCCCTATTACTGCGGTCTGCCACGTAAGTCCGGATGCTCCGCCCAATGAGTTCCATTGCCTTTTCGCTCATGGCCTCTGAAAAAGGAGAGGCATCCAGAGAAACGTATGCTTCCTCTGCATGGATCAGCGCATCCACCCCACAGGCAGCTGCCACAGATGCCGGAGCAGATGTAAGAAGTGTCGGATCCAGCAGCGCGTATGCCGGGATCAGCTCATAAGAAAATACGGTCAGCTTATAATTTCTCTTATGATCCGTGATGACGGAAAAGGCAGTCACCTCAGATCCGGTTCCTGCTGTTGTAGGAATGGCGATCAGCGGGATGATCGCCCCCGGCACCTTGTCTGCCCCTTCATATTCCGTGATGCTGCCGCCATATTTTGCCACAACACCGACAGCTTTTGCCACATCCATAGGGGAACCGCCGCCAAGAGCAACAATAAAGTCCGCTCCACTTGCCCGGACCGCTTCTGCTGCACGTTCCACAGTCTCCACGGATGGATTTCCTTCTGTATCACAGAAGGTGCTGACTGCAATGCCGGCCTGTGTAAGGATCTCTTCACACTGCCCCACTACGCCAAGTCTGTTCAGTGTGGGACCGGAAATGATAAAACCATGTTTTCCTCCAAGCTTCCCGGCTACCCCGGGAAGCTCCTTTAATACACCCTCACCAAAAAGAATATTCTGCGGTACAGAAAATGTAAATCTTTTCATGCTGTCCATCTCCTCCGCTTATTCTGAAAGTGCTTTTACTGTCTCTTCAATGATGGCAGCCGCCTGATCACAGTCCTCCTCTGTAATGATCAGCGGCGGTACCATACGGATGGTATGTACTCCGATTGCAGTGATCAGAAGATGGCTGTCCAGACAGCCATGCTTTACATCCACACCGTAAATAGCATCATCAAATTCCACGCCTACCAGAAGTCCCTGACCACGAACCTCTTTTACATGAGGGATCTTTGCAAGTTTTTCCATAAAATAAGTACCCATCTTTGCCGCATTGCCAGCCAGATCTCTGTCGAGAAGTTCCCCAACCTCTGCAAGTGCCGCAGCACAGGAAACCGGATGTCCGCCGAGGTTGTTCCGTGGGAACCAGGTGTGAATGCTTTTGCTACTTCCTCTGTAGCGCAGATCGCGCCGATCGGCATACCTCCTCCAAGGGCCTTTGCCATGGACACAATATCCGGTTTGATCCCGTAATGCATATAGCTCATCACCTTACCGGTTCTGCACCAGCCTGTCTGAACCTCATCAATAAGAAGGAGCATATCGTTCTCATCACAAAATTCCCGAAGTCCCTTCATAAATTCCATGGTTGCCGGATGGACACCACCCTCGCCCTGTACAGGCTCTATCATAATGGCAATGGTATTTTCCGTGCAGGCATCCTTGAAAGCCTCAAGATCATTGTACGGTGCATAGGAAAATCCGTAGGTCATAGGACCGAAGCCAACCTGGCATCCGTTTCCCGGCTGTCCGGTAGCAGACATGGCACCAAAGGTTCTTCCATGGAATCCCATTTTTGCAGTTACGATATGATAACGGTTCGGACCATATTTTTCGATTCCGTGTTTTCTTGCCATTTTGATCATAGCCTCATTTGCCTCTGTACCGGAGTTCTGGAAAAAGATCTTATCCATTCCGATGGTTGTGCAGACCTTTTCAGCAAGAAGAGCCTGAGGAATGGTATACGGATAGTTGAAGGTATGCATCAGTGTCTGTGCCTGGTCTACAACCGCTTTTACTACCTTCTCATTGCAGCTCCTGCGGAGTTTACTGCGATACCTGCATAAAAATCCAGATATTTTTCGCCCTTCTCATTGTAGATATACTGGTCTTTTGCACTTTCTGCCAGAAAATCCATTCTCTCATAGGTCTCGATCATGTATTTGTTTACTTTTTCCTTGATATCCTCAAATGTCAGTCCTGTTTCTTCCAGCTTCATTTCTTTTCCTCCCCTTTTGTGATCTGTTCTGATAAGATCTGTTCCCGCGTGATCAGACCCTTCATCACCAGATATTCTTCAATCATCTTTACGCATCCTGCAATTCCGACTTTTTCACTGTTCAACGTCATATCGTAATTGACGGGATTAGTCCAGTAATTTCCTTTTGTATAATATTTATAATAGTCCGCTCTGTACTTATCTGTATTCTCAATGGTGGCTGCTGCCACATCTGCGGATACCTTCATCCTCTGCATGGTCCGCTCCAGACAAAAGGCACGCGGCGCTTCGATATAGATACTTACCACATTTTTTCTGCCCTTTAAGACATAATCCGCGCATTTTCCAACGATCACACAGGATTCCTGATCTGCCAGTTTCTGATGATCTGTGACTGATACTCAAACAAACGATCATCAGAAACAAATTTTTCATTTCTTGCAATGTACTGTCTGGATCTGGGCAGCCCTTTAAGGAATCCTGTAAATCCTCCGTTATTGCGGATACGCTCATTGATATCTAGGAAGAGCTTTTCATCCAGTCCGCTCATCTGGCTTGCCAGTGTCAGGATACGGTTTTCATAACAGTGGATCCCAAGGTCTTTTGCCAGCATGGAGGCGATTTCCTTTCCGCCGGTTCCAAAACCTCTGGCAAATGTTACAATAAAATTTTCCATTTTATACTCCTTCCTATCCTGCCAGATAACGGCTCAAAAATTCTCTGGTACGGGCATTTTTAGGATTTTTAAACAGCTCCGCCGGAGGCGCATCCTCCACAATGTAACCCTGATCCATAAAAATCGTCCTGGTGGAAACATCTCTGGCAAATGCCATCTCATGAGTCACAATGATCATAGTAAGGCCTGTGGTCGCCAGCTCCTTCATAACATTTAAAACCTCTCCTACCATCTCCGGGTCCAGTGCTGATGTAGGTTCATCAAAAAGCAGGACCTCAGGATTCATGCAAAGCGATCTTGCAATGGCAACCCTCTGCTTCTGTCCACCGGAAAGCTGTGTTGGATTTGCATTGATAAACGGTGCCATTCCTACCTGCTTCAGATGTGTGATCGCCCTGTCAAAGGCTTCTTCCTTTGAAAGATGAAGGACTTTTCTTGTACAGAGCATACAGTTCTGAAGAACAGTCATGTTGTTAAAGAGATTAAAGGACTGAAATACCATGCCGACCTTTGACCTATAATCATTGATCTCCTTCTGCACTGCTCCGATCTCTTTTCCATGATAGCGGATCTTTCCGCTGGTCTGGGTTTCCAGCTTATTGATGCAACGAAGCAGAGTGGATTTTCCGGAACCAGAGGAACCAACGATACAGATGATCTCGCCCGGCTCCACATTGAAATCAATTTTTCGCAGTACCTCATGCTGCCCGAATGCTTTACTTAATTCCTCAACGGATATGATTGCATCACCCATTATTTTTCCCTCCTTACGGATTTTCCATATATTCCACTGCCAATGCGTAGTTCTCTGTTTTCTTCATCTTCTTTTCAAGGAATGTAACAGACGGTTGAATACAAAACAGAGTACAAAATAGATCACTGCGATAACAAGATAGGATTCAAAATATTTATAATAATTTCCGCCTACAGTTTTCGCTGCCATAAACAGCTCCTGAACTGCGATAACATTCAGAACGGAAGTCATTTTCAGATTTGTAAGAAATGTATTTGCCATCTCAGGGATGATATTTTTGAGGCCTGCGGAAGTACTACATAGATCATGGTCTTCATAGGTGACATTCCCATGGCCCAGGCGCCTTCCCTCTGCCCCATATCAATGGAACCGATGCCGGCTCTGACAGTTTCTGCCATGTAGGCTCCGGTGTTCAGTACCGTTACCATAACACCTGCAAACAATGGTGTAATATTCACATTTGCCTGACGGATACCATAATACAGGACCATCGCCTGAACGATCATAGGCGTGTCTCTGAAAACCTCCACATAGATCCTGCAGATTGCCTTTAAAATTTTAAAAATTCCTTTTTTCAGAATGCTGTCGCCTTCATTGATACGGATATCCTGGATGATACCGATGATATAGCCCAGCAGGAAACCAAGAATGGTTCCTGATACAGCTATATAGAGAGTCAGCCAGGTTCCTTCCAGAAACATACCGGAATATTTTTTTGCCAGAAAGATCATCCATTCCAGGGAATTGGACGGATCTGTAATTGAAAAGCCTAACATATCTCCACCTCACTTGGACTAGTTCGCTGCCGGCTGCTGTGTCAGAACAGTATCCATCAGCTCATCCATTTTCTCTTTATCGTTCCAGCCGATGTCATCCATGGCACCCTGCAGCTTATCTCTCAGCTCTGTATCATCTTTTCTTGTTGCGATGCAGACGTTGACCATTTCATCATCATTTTTAAAGGTATCCTTCTCATCCAGGTTGATGATCTTCAGATCCTTGTTTGTCAGTGCTGCTGATTCTGCTGTAGGAACATCTACAACGCAGACATCTGCAACTCCGTTGGAGATTGCCATAAAGCACTCGGAGGTTGTCTCATAGTTTCCGGACTGCTCTGCACCGTCGATCTGATCCAGAAGCGGTACCCATCCGGTTCCAAGCTGTGTGGTAACCTTGCAGCCTGTTCCTGCAAGATCGGAAAGACCTTTGACATTGTCATATTTGCCTCCTGCTTTTACCACGATACAGTTATCTCTGTAATAATATGGTTCTGTAAATGCATATGATTTTTCTCTTTCTGCCGTTTTTCCCATGCCAGCGATGATACAGTCATAATCACCGGCATCCATGGAGATTCCAATGGAGGACCACTCAACCTTATGGATTTCCAGCTTCATTCCAAGCTGATCTGCAAGCTTCTGAGCTACTGCCACATCGTAGCCATATGCGTAATAATCACTGCCGTAAATAGGTTCTGCCTTGCTTCCGTCCGGGGTTGTATCTGTATCCTGGGTCCAGTTGAACGGTGCATATGCACATTCCATGCCAACCCTTAACACATCCTTATCGGATTTGTCTGCTGCCCATGTGGAAGCCGCTGTAGATGCTAACATTGCTGCGGAAATAATACCTGTGATCACCATTTTGCCTAAAAGATTTTTTTTCATATTTGTTTCCTCCTCTTCTACATAGCTGGCACAAAACATATTTAGCTGGTCAACCTGAACGTTTTCGCCTGTAAACAAAAAGGGCGCTGAAAGAAATTCTTCATTTCCTTCAACGCCTTTGTTGTTTGATAGACTTCATTATACTCAGAAGAAGCTTTTCGTCAACTTTTATTTTGCACAAATTAACTGTTCATTTTGCACAGTCCTGTAAATATATGAACCTGTTCTTCAGGAAAACATCAGCTGCTTGATCAGGATACAGTTTATCATATCCAGATATTCCATATAGTCATCCAGCTCAAAATCTATCAGCTCCTGGATCTTATTCAGCCGGTACTGCAGGGAATTTCTGTGGATAAAAAGCTCCCTCGCCGTTTTTCCGACACTGAACCCGTTCATATAATAGGCAAGCAGGGTATCCAGAAGAAACGTTCCGTTGGCATGATCGTATTCCTCCAGCTTTCCCAGCCGTTCATTGCAATAATTCAGGATCTCATCATGGTTGTCGTTATTGAACAGATACTGATAAATCCCCATGGCAGTTGCGCTTAAGACTTTCTTGTGCTTGGGATTTGGAAGCATGTCTTTTTTGGGGATCAGACGTTTTGCCTCCTGATAGCTGGTGCCGAAATCTGCAGGATTGGTGTAGATGCCGCCCAGGATACAGGTACTTCGGATAGTTCCATGAAACTGCGGACTGGCATCAATCTTCTGAAGAACCTTTTCCAGCTCATGTTCAATGCTTTTGTCTTTTTTTGCCTCAAAAAGAAGGACAAATTTGTTGAGAAACCGGAGGAACATGGGATTTCCTTCCATTGCCATGACTTCCTGGTTCAGATAATTGGCATAATACTCGTAGATATGCTCATCCTGCTCCAGATTGATGCCGTATTTCCGGTCAGCCACAATGATCCCTACTCTGCAGGGTGTTGTAAAGTTGATCCCGAACTGCTGGGAGATTTTTTCGATATAGCGGTCATTAACATCATAGCCAAACAGAAGATTATAAAGATAATCTCCCATCCGCCTGTTCTGCATTTCATATTCCAGGATGATCTTCCCCACACTCTGGGCAATATCCACAAAAGAAGCTCCCTCCCACCGGATGTAAAACAACGGAAGCTTCAGTTCATTGGCTTTGTCGATCATCTCCTTCGGGACGGGTTCTTTGTCATCGGTGATAGAAATCCCAAAGCCTGAGATCCCAAGCCCATATAGTTCTTCCATGACTTTCCCTGCTTCTTCCAGGTCAAACCGGACATAGTCTACCACACACAGGGCAAAATTTCCCTGGTTCATATGCTCCTCAAAAGGCCGGGTCTGCACCATATAGGTCCATGTGACAGGTCTTGTGAGACCTTTTTCCCCGGCAATCAGCTCCACTCCGTCCAGCTGCAGCTCCAGTATATCCTGACAGGTGATCATATGCATCAGCTCCTTATTTTTGCAGTATTTCACACGCTCTCTTCCATAAACAGGCAACAACAATATCTGATTTTCTCATCCTTCAGTTATCCTAGCAGAAATATCTGATTCCGGCAACTCACAGCTCTGCATCCAGTTACATTCAGACTTATTCTGCCTGTGGTTTGCTTATCTGTGCTGTATCATTCTTTACTCCGGCAGATTTTTCGGCATGCTCTTTCACAAGGTTCCGTCCAAGCAGAGTCAGGCATACAAATGCGATCACTGCAAAAACAGCTCCTATTCCAAATACCACGTTCATCTCATAACCATTGCTGCTCACCAGACCGGAGATCGCCGGTGCACCAAAGGTTGCAAATACGATGCCGAACATGACGAATCCGTAATTTTCCCCGGTGTGTTTCATTCCGAAAATAGAGCTTGTCAGAGACGGAAAGCTTCCCATGATGCCACCGTAGCAGCCGTACATCAGAACAATGGCAACCGTTACTGCCAGAGATCCGGATACAGTAAGAACTCCCATAGCGATCACTGCCACGATCAGCACGCCTTTGATGCAGACAATCCTGCCTGCTTTATCTGCAAGTGTCGGAAGCACCAGTCTTGCTCCCGCATTGACAATGGAGCCAAGCATAACTGCACTTACTGCCACTGCAGACGGAATCCCAAGGTCGATCTGGTAGGTCTGGGATACCGGTGAAACCATAAAATAAGAAATCAGTCCAAAGAACATGGTCGCAAGGAGAAGATAAAAATTCTTTGTGCGCATCATCTCTCCGGATGTATACTGCTTCACCTCCTGTGTCCCGGACTTTGCCGCAGAGCCACCTGCATTCACCAGGCTCTTATCGGGTGCCTGAAAAAAGATGCCGCACAGGATCCAGGACACTGTGATGGCTGCCCCGACGATCAGAAAGGTTTTCTGCACGCCCTCTGCCTCCAGCAGCTTTCGGCTCAGTGGTGCCAGGAAAAATCCGCAAAGTCCGTTGGCAGTTACCACAACACCGGAAGCGAATCCGGTGCGGTCCGGGAACCATCTCTGTACTGTTGCCAGGATCACTGTGTAGATCATTCCCTGTCCAAATCCCTGCATCACCCCGTAGGTGAGATACATGGGAAGCGGTGTGGGAACGATCAGAAATGCGGATGCCAGGATTCCTGCCGCAAAGATCCCGCCACCGATCCATACGATAGTCTTTTCCTTATAATGGTTCTGCATCCTTCCACCCACGATGTTTCCGAATACAAAAGTGCTCAGTGCCAGATAAAAGCACATGGATGCCTGTCCCTGACTCCAGCCTGCCTGCTCCATCACATAGGGCTGGTAAATAGACCATACATGAGGATAGCCTGTAAAAAAGATTGCAAAAGCCCCGAAAATCATAGTAAGCAAACGCTGTCTCTTCAACTTTCCAGTCATAATACCCTCCTTCGAACAGCAAAATCGCGTGCTTTTTATTCGAAAGTTTTTTCAGTTCAGAAGTTCTGCCATAGTTTCCAGAAGCCGGGATATCTCAATCGGTTTCGCAACGTGACCGTTCATTCCTGCCGCAAATGCAGCTTTACGGTCTTCCTCAAAAGCATTGGCTGTCATGGCCACAATGGGAATCTCTGCCCTCCTGTCTTCAAGTCTGCGGATTACCTTCGTTGCCTCATATCCATCCATATGTGGCATCTGGATGTCCATAAGGATCATATCATAATAATCTGCCTGATTTCTCTTCAGCATATCTATGACAATATCTCCATCCGCGGCAAGCTCTGCCTCTATGCCGTAATCTTTCAGAATGGTCAGAATGATCTCTGCATTCAGTGCATTGTCTTCTGCCACCAGGATTCTTTTTCCTTTCAGCTCTTCTGCACAGGTAACTTCTGTATTTTGCATTTTTTCTTCTTCCTGTTCCTTAATTTGGGCTACAGGATGTGAAAGAACAACTGTAAATCTTGTTCCTTTGCCTTCTTCGCTTTCAACAGAAATCCTTCCATTCATCATTTCCACAAGAGATTTTACAATGGAAAGACCAAGCCCGGTTCCGATGACACCGGATTCCGAAGATGTTTTTTCTCTGGAAAAGGGTTCAAAAATATGTTCCAGATATTCCTGTTTCATACCGATGCCTGAATCTCCAATCACTATTCGAAATGTTGCACAGCCCTCTTTTTCCGGCTCGATCTCTGTAATGGTCATCACAACTTTTCCATATTCTGGAGTATACTTCACTGCATTCCCCAATATGTTTACAAATATCTCTTTCAGTTTCAGGGGGTCACCGATTACATTCTCATGAGTGATCCTCAGATTTTTTTCGAATTTCAGATGTTTTTTCTCCAGGGTGCCTTCTGTGATGATCTTAAGATCTTCATAAAGGCTTCTGATATTGCAGTCAGATTCCTGCAGCGCTTCCTTTCCGCTCTCGATTCTCGCTGTCTCCAGAACATTGTTGATGATCTCAAGAAGATAGTTACTGGACTCTTTCAGCTTATAGAGATAATTCTCCGCCAGTTCTCTGTTATCCCAGTGACGTTTCATCAGCTCTGAAAAACCAATAATGGCATTCATAGGTGTTCTGAGATCATGAGACATATTAAAAAGAAAAGCCGTTTTTGCACGGTTTCCCTCTTCTGCCTGTTTCAGTGCATCTTTCAGCATGACCATTCTGGATACATCCAGAAATGTGGTGACAATAGCCCTTTCACCGTCCGGTGTTGTAAAGATCTGGGTTTTTGCCATTGAATGACATTCCTTCTCTGTATCTTTATTGATAATGCATTCATATTCCACATTATCATCTACATTCCGAAGTGCTTTCAGCTTGTCAATAGTGCCGGGATCCGGATAATATACTCCCCTTATGATCGGCCCCAGTTTGGACTGTACTTCTGCAATATCTGTATATCCATAGATCCTCAGTGCCTCTGCATTCATATGTATCAGCCTATGTCCCGGAAAGGTATATGCCATCAGCCCACAGTTCTGCACGTCCAGAAGATCTTTATAGTAATCTCTCTGAAGAAGATGTTCCTTACGCAGCGTATAATTCTGTTCTGCCAGCCGTTTCTCTGCCATCTTTTCTTTTTCCATCCGGACAGTCCGGGAAATATCCTGATGGAATCCTATAATACAGACTCTGTCTTTTTCCACAAAATCTCTTTTTCCGCTGCAGCGGACATACATTTCGCCACTTATCGGATGAATATAACGGTAAACGATCTCTGTACGCTCCTCTGAAAGTTTATCAGAATATTCCAGGAACATTTCCATATCATCCTGATGAATATGTGCTCTGTGGAACAGAAAACGCTCCTCCGGAGTCATATCTGCTGAAATCCCCATCAGTTCATCTGTAACAGAATCCGCATAAAAACGTGGAGTTACCCCCTCTTTCTCTTCAAATTCGATCTTCCAGAATCCCAGTCTGGACTCTCTCAGAAGCTCCTCCATGTCACATCCGTCTAATAAACTCATTCTCTCCCATACCTTTCTCCCCGCCTGTTATCAGTAAAAACTGCAGCCGTTCCGTCCATGCTCTTTCACATAATAGAGAGCCTTGTCCGCATCTTTGAAAATACTTTCTCCCGGATTCTCTCTGTCTGCAAATGCTGCTCCCACACTCAGGGAAACCGGTGGAAGATCATCCTCCGGGTTCAGAAGAAGGGCAAAAGAGCTCTTGCCTTCATCATATATCCTGAGGATCTTGTCAAAATATCTTCTGTTCAGAAGTTCTGTCAGAGCATCATTCTCAGCTTCATGCCGAATCAGTTTCTGCGTCTCCTGAATATCCCTGTACATGGTGTTATAGGTTTCTGCCAGATTCTGTAATTCCGCTGCACCGATCACAGGAAAAATTTCACCATTCTTAATACTCTGGTTGTAGCTGAGAAGAGGCTTTACTATCAGTTTTCGTATTATTACGCTGATGATCACGATCAAGGCAACCAGAACTGCCATACAGCCTTCCAGTTTCTTCACGATTTCTTTGGAAATACGAATAGATTTTCCCTGAACATTTCTGGTAGTGTCTGCAAGAAGTGATTTACATTCCTGACATTTGTTGGTAATCCGTTCTTTGGCAGCCTGATAACTGTTGTTACTTACAAGCAGCTGGGCTGTACGCATCTTACCTGTAGCAGAAAGATTGCTTTCCGGATATGACAGTTTGATATCCTGAATTTCCTGCGGCCATGCCTCCCTGGAAAGTCCGGTGTTTTCCACTACCAGACGCATAGCCTTATATTCAATGTTCATTAAATTCTTCAGAGTTCTTATACGCAGCCTGGATCACATAATACATTTCTGTTTCGCCAAATTCTTTTTTATGGACTCCAGGGAAGCTTCTCTTTTTTTACCGGTTTCCTTCTCTTTAAAATAATTATCCATGTACTGCTTCTCACCTGTCATGGTATACAGCCGTACCTGCTCCGTCAGATAATCAGACCCCTCCTGCATCTGTTTGGTCGCATCCTCGCAGGTAATATACTGTTCTGTCGCTGTCTTGATGGTATTAAATTCCCCCCAGCTCCACACAGCAATTCCCCAAAATATAAATGTGAAAAAAAAGCAATCACCGTGCTCCAGGTGCTTACTTTTTCAATCCGGATCTTTTTCTTCATTTTTCCGATCCCCCCGGACTTTTAGCGTTACTGTTTATTTCACAGCCAGCATTTTTATGCGTTATGCACGTATATATAACATAAATTTTACTCTAATTTGTTTATTATATCCAGTTCTTTAGTGGAAAAAGTGCGCAAAAAGACACACTGTAGTAATTTACTCGGAAAATCTTTTATTCATGGAAAAGGATCTGGGAAAAATATCGGATCTTTCCGTCATCTGTCCAACAAAGCATGTTTACCGCATCTGCCATTTTCTGGGCATTTACGCAATAGGCAGACATACAGGAATTATGTTTGTACGGACCTGCACTCATGATAAGAATGTCTGTTTTTCCTGCTTCTTTCATTTTTTCTGAAAGCTTTTCGGTAAGTTTGTTGTGAAAAAGCTTCGCCTTCTTATAATCCATAAGGCTGTCCTGGGTGGTCTGAAGCACCAGTGTTTTTTCATATTTAAGGGCACGTGCCTTCATCTCTTCCACAGTTCCGCTCTCCGGCGGACATGCAGGGTTCTTGTCATAATTACCGCAGGCATTCTCCTCACAGAAAACACGGTACTCCGGCATAAAAACCAGATTATCTGTATCCATCACCGCTGCATCGGAAAAACCCAGTGTCTTCGCTTCTTCTGTAAAATCCATGTTGATCGCTCCTCTGATTTTTTATACCATCTATAGTGCCACATTTTTATCTGCTTTACAAGATACAACACTGGAATTTCTGTGACCTTCGCTCACCAAAAACACCTCGCGGAATATTGCCAGTGAACAATAACTTACTGTTCACTCCCCATGTCATATACCTCACCCGTGAAACCGTACAGAAAATGCGGCAGATCACTCTGCCGCAAGTCTGATAAATTCTTCCATCTCTCTTGTCTTAAACTTATTCTTATGGTAAAAGATCTGCCGGTACATGGATATCTCCACATCTTCCACATGAAGAAGAGCGATACGTCCTTTCCTGATATCCCGCTCCACAGCCAGATAGGGAAGGAAGGAAAGTCCGTGATTTTTTTCCAGCATACGGATGATAAAGGCAGTGTCGCTGATCTCCAGCACCGGTGACAGGGCCTGCTTCTTAAGTGCCAGCTGCTGATCCAGGGCCTGCCGGTAATTGGCATTCCTCTCTGTGAGAAAAAAAGGCTCCTCCAGGATATCGTTAAGTTTCAGAGTTTTTCCTGCAAAGTCCGAATCTGCAGATGCCACGAACACCACGGGCTCTGCCTTCTCCATTACTTTGATCCAGTTCTGATCCCATCTTGGAGTGTCCAATATGTAAATAAGATCCAGTCCATTATGCTCCATCATCCTGATCAGCTGTTCTGGCGTATCAATCGTTACCTGAAGACTAACTTTCGGATGAAGTCTTCGATATTTGGTAAGAACAGAGGGAAGCTTGGCTGTACACAGTGACTCGATGGTTCCGATATGCAGCGGGTTCTTCAATTCCGTATCGTCGTTCATTGATTTTCGCGCTCTGTTTATGTCATATAAGATCCGGTTGGCATGATCCAGGAATTCTTTTCCCGAAGAAGTGAGCACAACACGCTTGCCGGTTCTGTCAAAAAGACGGGTTTCCAGTTCATTTTCAAGAAGACGGATCTGGACAGTGATGGCTGACTGAGAGTATCCGAGGACTTCTGCTGCCCTGGAAAAGCTCTGAAGCTGTGCTACATGTACGAATGTCTCTAGCTGACGGATTTCCATGATTTTTCACCTTTTTTCTATGAAATTATTTCAACATGATAATGAAATCTATGAATTTGCCTTATTATTATATCAATGTTACAATATAATCACGAAGACGTCAATCGTACTTTTGTGCAACTTTACTAATTTTTTCTGTCCGTGTGACAGCGACACACAATGTTACTATTCACTAGCAATATCCTGTATTAAATAGTAACTGCATACTTTCATACTCAGGAGGAAAGAATCCAAATGGAAAAGAAAAAAATCAAGATCGGGCTTGTGCCGAAGCTGATCATTGCCATTATCGTAGGTATCCTGTTCGGCCAGTTTCTTCCGGAAGGCTTCTGTCGCTTTGTTGTAACCCTTTCCGGATTTTTCAGCACATTTTTGAAATTCGTGATCCCTCTGATGATCCTTGCCTATGTAACTATGGGTATTGCAGATCTTTCACAGGGTGCAGGTAAGCTTCTTCTGATCACAGTGGCTCTGGCCTATGGTTCCACTCTGATCGCGGGATCTGCTTCTTACCTGGTATCATCCAATCTGTTCCCGCACTTTATGAGTGAAGGTGCACTGGATCAGATCGCAGCTACTGCCGACTCATCCCTGACACCGTTTTTCTCTATTACACTGGAGCCTGTCATGGATACTCTTTCTGCTGTTGCCCTTGCCTTTGTTATGGGACTCTGCCTCTCTTCCATGCGTGGAAAAGAAATGGGAAACAGCCTTTATAACGGAATGAGCGACTTTTCCAGGATCATTGACAAAGTTCTTCATACGATCATCATTCCGCTGCTTCCGCTTTATATCTGCGGAACATTTACAGATATGACGATCTCCGGAAAAACCTTTGCGATCTTAAGCATCCTCTGGAAGGTATTCCTTGTTGTTATCATCATGCACCTGATCTGCATTACCATCCAGTTCCTGGTCGCAGGTACAGTAAGCAAGAAAAATCCTTTCACTCTGATCAAAAATCAGATTCCGGGATACACCACTGCTCTGGGAACACAGTCTTCCGCAGCTACCATCCCGGTCAACCTGGAATGTGCAAAGAATGACGGCGTGTGCGAGCAGATCCGCAACTTCGTAGTACCGCTCTGTGCAAACATTCATATGGCTGGTTCCATGATCACCATCACAGCCTGTGCAACTGCAGTTTGTCTTATGAACCAGCTGCCGATCAGTCTTGGTACTGTTGTTCCATTTATCATGACTCTTGGTGTTGCCATGGTTGCTTCCCCGGGTGCTCCTGGCGGTTCCATCATGACTGCTCTTCCATTCCTTTACATGGTATTCGGAGCTGAAGCCGGTGATCCGGACGGTGCAATCTGTGCGATCATGGTTGCCCTTTATATCACACAGGATTCCTTTGGAACAGCCTGCAATGTATCCGGTGACAATGCTATCGGCGTGATCGTTGACACAATTTATAAGAAATTTATTGTAAAAACACCACAGGAGATTTAAGTAAAATGTCTTTTATCAGTGTATTTGACGTTATGGGTCCGAACATGATCGGCCCTTCCAGTTCTCATACCGCAGGTGCTGCGCGCATTGCTTTCCTTGCTCAGAAAATGATCATGCCGCCCCTGAAAAAAGTGGAGTTCACCCTCTACGGATCTTTTGCCAGAACGTACAAGGGACACGGTACTGACCGTGCCCTTCTTGGAGGAATCATGGGCTTTTCTACTGATGATATGCGCATCCGGAATTCTTTTGACATTGCAAGAGACAGAGGTATCGACTTTTCCTTTACTCCTAATGAATCAGAAACGGATGTACATCCTAACACTGTGGATATCCATATGGTCAATGACCAGGGACAGGAAATGACTGTCCGCGGTGAATCGCTGGGTGGCGGCAAGGTTCGCATTGTTGAGATCAACCACGTAAAAGTGGATTTCACAGGCGAGTACAGCGCGATCATCGTGATCCATCAGGATACCCCCGGTGTTGTGGCCTACATCACCAGATGCTTAAGTGAACGTAACATTAACATTGCTTTTATGCGTCTTTTCCGAGAGTCCAAGGGAACTACAGCGTATACGATCGTAGAATCCGATGGTCATCTCCCTGAAGATATCGTAGAAAGCATTCACCGGAACGCCAACATCCATGATGTCATGGTTGTTCAGATGTAGGAAAAAGGAGGATGTGTTTTATGGATTTCAAAAATGCAAAGGAACTCCTTGCTCTCTGCCGGGAAAAAAATCTTCCGATTTCCGAAGTAATGCGCCAGCGTGAGATCCTGCTTGGTGAAACCACTGCTGAAATCGTGAACCAGCGCATGAACCGTGTTCTGGAGATCATGAAGGACGCTGCTTTTTCCCCCATCAAAGATCCGGTGATATCTATGGGGGGACTGATCGGCGGTGAAGCCCGAAGGCTCTGCGAATTTCATGACCAGGGAAAAAGTCTGTGCGGAAATGTCCTTGGAAAAGGTATCACCTACGCTATGGCAACTCTGGAGACTAACGCTTCCATGGGACTTATCGTTGCCTCTCCTACTGCCGGCAGTGCCGGGATCGTTCCAGGACTGATGCTTGCTCTTCAGGAGGTCTACGGCTTTTCCGATGAAAAAATCCGCCAGGCTCTTTTTAATGCAGGTGCCATCGGCTATCTTGCCATGCGCAATGCCACTGTTGCCGGTGCTGTCGGCGGATGCCAGGCTGAGGTTGGAATTGCTTCTGCCATGGCTGCTTCCGCTGCTGTAGAGCTTCTTGGCGGTACACCCTTACAATGCACTTATGCTGCTTCCACGGTTCTTATGAACATGCTCGGACTTGTGTGCGACCCCGTAGGCGGCCTGGTGGAATATCCCTGCCAGAACCGTAACGCAGCCGGTGTTTCCAATGCTCTCATCGCAGCGGAAATGTCACTGGCCGGTATCACTCAGTTTATCCCTCTGGATGAGATGATCGATACCATGTACGCCGTGGGAAAAAAGCTTCCTGCAGAGCTTCGTGAGACTGCTCTTGGCGGCTGTGCAGCCACACCATCTGCCTGTGAGAAATGTCATCTTTGCAGCTGATGAGCAGAGTATAACCCATAATAAACAGGGCCCCGACTGAAATGACTCAAACAACAAAACGGAGAATTCCTGAACTTCTTTTTAGGGAATTCTCCGTTTTCTTTTTTATAACAGGCATTCTGATCTCACATTCGCTGTTTATTCAGATTTTTTCAATTTTATTTCGTAGTTCCAGCATTCTATGATCCAGATTTGCAATTTCTTCTGCATATTTTTTTAATTCCGCTTCAATTTCCGCATTGTCTCTTTT
Organism: Ruminococcus sp. AF46-10NS; assembly: GCF_003474435.1. Classification (GTDB taxonomy): domain Bacteria; phylum Bacillota; class Clostridia; order Lachnospirales; family Lachnospiraceae; genus Blautia_A. Next base: position 109,505 of record NZ_QRNF01000001.1, on the reverse strand, counting down.
TTTATAATACAACTCATATTCTAACACAGACCAGTAATCCATCGCAATAGTCCGAATCTTTGATGCAGCTGTCAATGGCTGCTGTTTTTTCTGCCGCCAGTTCAGGATGTTCCGGTTCTGCTGAACTCAACTCCTGAGCCTGCTCTTTTCTGATCTTCTTTGATTTCTTTTTTGACATAGTTTTTCCGTATGTTTTAATTTTACTTTCTAACTGATCTATTGTGTACCTTTCTATCTTATATGTAACTGCAGAAGTTTGCATCAAATCAAAATAAGACTATTGTTAATTATCTGCAAAAAATCCTTCTGAAAATCTGAATATCTCAGTTTTTCCAGAAGGATCTTTTTTACATCTTTATTATTTTACAGGAACTCCGACTGCAGTGCATCGTATCCGGTCTCACCGGTTCGGATTCGGACAGCATTTCGAATCTCGTAGCTGAATATCTTACCATCGCCCGGATCACCGGTGAATGCTGCTTTCTGAATCGCATCAATGACTTTAATCTCCCAGTCTTCTGATGATACTACGATCTCAAACTTGATCTTCGGTTTCAGAAATACATCGATTTTGGAACCACGGACATATTCTGTATAGCCACGCTGTGTTCCGCAGCCCATGATCTGGGTTACTGTAAAACCGTTTACCTGGATGTCATTTAACGCTGCTTTGACATCTTCCATTTTTTCTTCTCTTACGATTGCTTCTATTTTAATCAACATATTATAATCTCCTCTTTGACACCATCATTCACATTAACAGGAAATAGACTCTTATCAGTCAAATCCATTGAATGACGGATATGCATTCTCTCCATGCTGGGATGCGTCCAGACCAACCAGTTCTTCCTTCGGATCTACACGAAGCGGTGTAAAAATACGCACGATTCCAATACAGATCAGTGTTCCCACAATGGCAACAGCAATGGTGATCACAATACTTAAAACCTGTGCCAGAAACAGACGGTAATCTCCAAATACAAGGCCGTCCCATTTTGCAACAGAATTGATCGAAGATTTTCCGAAAAGTCCGGTTGCGATTCCACCCCAGATACCACCTATACCATGACAGCCAAAAGCATCTAGCGCATCGTCGATCTTCAGCTTCTGCTTCAGAAGGATCACTGTAAAATAGCAGATCGGGCTTACCAGAATTCCAATGATAAAAGATGCCCATACCGGCACGAATCCAGCTCCCGGAGTGATTGCTACCAGTCCGATAACAAGACCTGTGGATGCACCAACCAGTGTCGGTTTTCCCTCACGGATCACCTCAATCAGCATCCAGGTCAGCAATGCGCAGGCAGAAGAAATACTGCTTGTCATAAAGGCATGTGCTGCAAGTCCGTCTGCCTTCAGTGCACTTCCTGCGTTAAATCCGAACCATCCAAACCACAGCATGGCTGCACCCAGGAAAACAAATGGAATATTATGGGTGCGGTAGGTTGCTTTTGCGTAGCCACGTCTCTGTTTAAGATAAATGGCCAGTACAAGTGCACTGATACCGGAACTGATATGTACTACATTTCCTCCCGCAAAATCCACTGAACCGATAGCTGCCAGAAATCCGCCGTCTCCCCAGACCATATGTGCCATAGGATAATACACGATCACAGACCAGATTGCAACAAAAAGAAACAGTGCTTTAAAACGCATTCTTCCAACAACAGCACCGGTGATCAGTGCCGGTGTGATCATGGCAAACATCATCTGGAACGCTGCAAATACCAGATGCGGAATGGTATCTGCATAAGGTCCCGGCTCCCAGCCGACACCGTTCATGGCAAACCACCGGAAATCACCGATAATCCCACCGTGGTTTCCACCAAAGGCAAGTGAATAACCAAACAATGTCCACATCACAACAGACAGACCCATGATCGCAGCACAGGCCATCATAGTATTAACAACATTTTTTCTCCGGACAAGTCCTCCGTAGAAAAATGCCAGCCCCGGTGTCATAAAGAACACAAAGGCCGTACAGATCAGCATAAAACCAGTATCTCCTGCATTCATAATCATTCCTCCTAGATTCCCTCATTTATTTCTGCAACGCAAAAAGCGCCTGGAAACTTAATTTCCAGACGCCTTTGTCATGGGAGTTATCATAGCAGATAATTTTTTTGATTTCAAGAGTTTTTCTTTAATTTTCTTATTTTCTTATAGACTTACTATGTTTTACTGATATACTTTTTTATTTTCAGCAATCTGTCTGATACATTTTTTCAGCATCTTTTACACGATCCACATTTTGATCAAACTTAAGATCAGCAGATGTGCCGGATAGAAAATATAGAAAAACCACTTAGAAAACTTCGGTGCTTTTTCAGATTTTTTTCCATTATAGAAGCAGATAATGATAATTCCTGATACTATGATTCCAATTGCTGAAAGCAGTGCATGAAGCAATGCCTGTGCAGCCGGCAAAGTTTCGGCATAAGACGCGTAATTAAACGCAGCAAAAAGCACTGCTCCGATTCCATAAGCCTGAACCATTTTCTTCCTGTTTCCCCATGCTGCATGGAACCAGATTGTAAAAACAGGTGCCAGAATCGCCCAGTCCGAATAAACGGACAGGACCAGCAGAATGAGTGTAAGCGGAAGCCTCCACTTACTTACCATCATCTTATCCTGGATCACCAGGATCATGAAGCAGATAAACAGTGTAAATATCATATTCAGCTGCGAAAAATCAAATGCCATCATATAGGGAACCTGGGAGATTCCGGCAAAGATCAGAAGTCTCTCGCCATATTTTCTCCGGGAATGTGTATAGTAAAAACCTTCCACAAGGAAATAGCACATGGTGATGGCTGTGAAGTAGCCGATATCTATAAACACTTCCCACAGGATCGTGTTTTCCGGTAACAATACATTGGCGATATGGTTCAAAAGCATAGTAAAAATTGCCAGATATTTAATGGCATCCCGGGTCAGTCCCGGCTTTTCTGTTGTTGTCATGATCTTCTCCTTCTGTACAGAAAACTTCTCAGACCTTTAACATCTTCTGCACAATATAATACATTTATCTTACACTGATTTTCTGACTCATACAACTTTTTTGTTATTACTGGTCACCAAAAGGACAGTTGCCTTTTTCTTAAGGTAAGCTTATACTGTAGAAAGCGTGCTGTATTTTATATGGCAAAACTTCTCAGCAAACGTTGTAAAACAATAAATTCGGAAAGGAATTATCGATCATGATCCAGGATATCGCACCACATACCTATCACAACGAATACAAGCCTGTGGCCCCGGATAAAGGAAGCCACATCCTCGCCTATGAAGAAGGAAAGATCCTTATGAAAAAAGATGGCGAGACTATGACTCTTCCAAGCTTTGGAGAGCTGGAAGGAAAAGTTGAAAACCTATATGAGAATTATATCTATCTCTTCTCCATTGACGAAGAGCATTTTTATCTGATCCCGGATCTTGACACCAGTCTCCTTCCTGGTTATCAGTTTGAAATCACAAGAGTTCTTCGCACAGCAGAGCCTCAGTATCTGGCTTTTGCCGGAATCACCGGATATCAGCTCTTTCAGTGGTACAGCAAGCGCCGTTTCTGCGGTTGCTGCGGCAAACCGATGGTACATGATAAACATGAGCGCAAGATGATCTGCCCTGCCTGTGGAAACGGTGAATATCCAGTACTTTCTCCTGCTGTGATCGTAGGCGTTACCAATGGCGACAAGCTGATCCTTTCCAAATATGAGGGCCGAAATCACACCCGCTACGCCATGATCGCAGGTTTTGCCGAGATTGGCGAGACCATCGAGGAGACCGTTCACCGTGAAGTTATGGAAGAGATCGGCATAAAGGTCAAAAATCTCCGCTATTACAAGAGTCAGCCATGGTCCTTCTCCGGAACCCTTCTGTTTGGCTTCTACTGTGATCTGGACGGCGATGACACCCTCACTGTAGACCACAACGAACTCTCCATGGCCTCCTGGTTCAATCGGGAAGACATCCCGGATGAGGGCGATAATATCAGCCTTACCAAGGAAATGATGATGGCGTTTAAGCATGGAAAAGCCTGAAGTATCGCTTGCCTGATTCCGTAAACAATTTTTCGTAACCAATTTCACACAAAAACACCGGCCATTCATCTGTACCATGTCCTGTCCAGGCTGCCAGATCATCTCTGACATCTCAGACCCAGTACATATTTCCGATGAATGCCGGTGTTTTTATTTTCTATTTCGCATACGCGCCGGAGCAATCTGCCTGAAACCGGTTTATTTCTCCGCTGTCAGATGCCAGATATCTCTGTTGTACTCCTCGATAGTTCTGTCTGAAGAAAAGTATCCTGCTTTTGCGATGTTTACAAGCATCTTCTCTGCCCATGCGGTTCTGTCCTCATAATCGCACAGTGCCTGATCTTTCACCTTCGCATAATCCTCGAAGTCAAGAAGAGTCATGAACCAGTCTTTGCTTACGATCTCGTGATGCAGTCTTCTTAAATGCTCCTCACTTCCGATAGCAAGAAGTTCATTTCCAATGATGAAATCTACTGCGTGGCGGATACGCTCGTCTTTGTCGTAGAAATCTTTTGCACAGTAATCTGCTTTCTCATAGTGATTGATAACCTGCTCGCTGGACTCACCGAAGATATAGATATTATCCTTACCTACCAGCTGGCTGATCTCCACATTTGCACCATCCATAGTACCAAGTGTCACAGCACCGTTAAGCATAAATTTCATGTTTCCGGTTCCGCTGGCTTCTTTGGATGCAAGAGAAATCTGCTCGGAGATATCGCAGGCCGGAATCAGCTTCTCTGCTGCACTTACATTGTAGTTTTCCACCATAACAACCTTCATGTATGGAGAAACTTCCGGATCATTGTTGATAAGTTCCTGTAAGCAGAGGATCAGGTGGATAATGTCCTTTGCGATAACGTATGCAGGAGCTGCTTTTGCACCGAAAATGAAAGTTACCGGGCGCTGTGGCTTCTCGCCTGCTTTGATCTTCAGATAACGGTCAATAATGTAAAGTGCATTCAGCTGCTGACGTTTGTACTCATGAAGACGTTTGATCTGGATATCATAAACACTGTGAGTATTGATTTCCTCGCCTGTGTTGGATTTAATAAACTCTGCACATCTCTTCTTTGCATCCTGTTTGATCTTCAGGATATTTGCAAGAACATCCTGGTTTCCTTTGAAGTCAAGCATCTTGTCAAGCTCAAAAGAATCTTTGCGGAAGCCGTCACCGAGCATGGAGGTGATGTACTCTGTCAGCGGATGGTTGCAGTGAAGAAGCCATCTGCGGAAGGTGATTCCATTTGTCTTATTATTAAATTTATCCGGATAGATCTCATAGAACTGATGAAGCTCTGTCTCCTTCAGGATATCTGTATGAAGAGATGCAACACCGTTGATGGAAAATCCGTAATGAATGTCCATATGTGCCATGTGAACCAGGTCGTTCTTATCAATGATTGCAAGATTCTCCTGCGGATATTTTGCTTTGATACGCTCGTCCAGTTTGCGGATGATCGGCATCAGATGCGGAACAACCTCCTCAAGATAGGAGATTGGCCATTTCTCAAGTGCCTCTGCAAGGATGGTATGGTTGGTATAAGCGCACACATGAGATACGATCTCACAAGCCTCCTCAAATTCGATTCCGCGCTCTGTAAGAAGACGGATCAGCTCCGGAATTACCATACTCGGATGTGTATCATTAATCTGGATCACTGCGTAATCAGCAAGGTCATGAAGATTGCAGCCTTTTGCTGTTGCCTCATCCAGGATCAGCTGTGCCGCATTGCTTACCATGAAGTACTGCTGATAGATGCGAAGCTTTCTTCCTGCGTCATCGCTGTCATCCGGATACAGGAACAGTGTCAGGTTGTGGAGCAGATCCTTCTTGTCAAAGGAGATTCCCTCGCCTACAATGCTCTCATCTGCAATATCAATATCAAAAAGGCGAAGCTTGATCGCTTTGTTCTCATAGCCTGCCACATCAATATCATACAGTGTGGATTTCAGCATAAATCCCTTAAACGGTACATAATAGGAAATTCCTGCATCTGTAAGCCAGCTCTCCGGCTCGATCCATGGGTTCGGTGTTTCAAACTGAAGATGATCTTTAAACTCCTGTTTGAAAAGTCCAAGGTGATAATTAAGACCGATTCCTTCACCCGGAAGACCTAATGTTGCGATAGAATCCAGGAAGCAGGCTGCCAGTCGGCCAAGTCCGCCGTTTCCAAGGGATGGCTCCGGCTCGATCTCCTCGATCATGGAAAGCTCTTTTCCGTTTTCTTTAAGATATTTCGCAACTTCATCATAAACGCCCAGATTGATCAGGTTGTTGGAGAGCAGTTTACCGATGAGAAACTCTGCGGAAATATAATAAATTTTCTTTTTTCCGTCCTGATAGCCGCGACCCTTCAGCTGCTCTTTTGTCCAGGAGAGAAGTCCGTGATAGATTTCCTCGTTTGTACAATCTTTTACATTTTTGTTATATTTGTCTTCAAATACTTTGCTTAATGTTTCCATTTTTGATCTCCTTTCATGGATCTTGATGGGATGAAATATGTTTTTACAAGGTTGTTTGCTTTGTTTTTGATGATATTAGGATATCACGCATCCCCTTTCAAAAATATAACAATCCTGTCATGATATGTAAGATATTTGTCAGACTGTTTTTCCATTTTTACTGTAGCTCTGCATAGAAATGTAACCGGGACATGTGCGACTGCTGCTGGAGCTTTCTCAAATCTGTCTCATACTCTTCCTGTACTTATGCGGCGAAACCTTATTGGACTGCTGAAACTTCTTTATAAAATAACTTGTACTGTTAAATCCCACCTGCATGGCTATCTCCGTCACAGGTGCATCGGAATGTGTCAAAAGGTACTTCGCCTTCTCCATACGGAAGTCATTGATGTATTCCACCAGGGTTTTTCCCGTATACTGGCGGAAAAGTTTCATAAAATAATACTCACTGTAATTGGAAAGTCCGGAAAGCTCTGAAACGGTAAGATTCTCCTGATAGTGAAGGCTGATATGATCCAGCACTTCCTTTACTGCTGCAAGACTTTTATTCTGTTCTGTACTTACCGGGATAATATAATGCTTTGTCAGCATCTCATAAAAGAAATCAAAGAACAGCATTTTCAGCTTCACATAAAAATATGGCTCCTTCTCCGTATGACAGTCATGGATCTCCTGAAAAATTTCCCGAAGCTTCTCATAGCCGGAATCTCCTTCTTCTATATGATGACAGAATTCTGCCTTGTTTTCTATTAATGGTGATACCACACATTCCTGGCAGATATCTCCCGGCTGACCTGCAAGGAAGCCCAGGCTGAAAACTACGCTCTTATAATAAAGAGGCTTCTTAAGATCGGTTCGCATACTGTGGAGAACTCCACAGTTCACGATCAGGATGTCCCCTTTTTTCAGACGAATGCTTTCCCTGTTCAGTCTGGCAAAACCGCTGCCTTTTTCAATATACATAATCTCCATCTCACTGTGCCAGTGGTCATACAGTGCATGAAAGATCTCGCAGTTTCCCGTATAGGTTTCCACCGGCAGTTCAAAGGAACCGTGAGGACTTAATTCTTTTAGGTTATCATCCACTTCAGATACGTGAAGAGGATTTTTTTCGGATGTGTCTGTTTCTGGCATGATTTCCTCCGTGATCAATATCTGTCCAGCGGACATTTACCTTCCGCTGGATATACAATCCTGACATGATGATTCTGTTTGACTCCCTTAGTGTAAAGGATATTTGCAGCCATGACAATATTATATTTTCCCGTTTTCTTTTTTATGACGTTACTGTTACTCCGTTCTCAGCAACACGCCTCGCAATGCACTTCCACAAACAGCAATCTTGACTTTTCCCCTTCCAACTGCTATATATAATATTTAGGATAAAATAATTTGACTTTAAAAGGAATGAAAACTGCTATGAATCCATTAAAAAAAGCTTACTGCCGGATTTTTCAGAACATCTTTAAATTCGCCCTTCCACTGCTTCCTTACCGCAATCCGAAGATCATCGGAAGTGTCAAAGGAATCCCGGAAGTTCTGGAAAAAAGAGATTATAATAATGTACTTATCATCACAGATGCAGGGATCCGAAGCCTTGGCCTTACGGAGCGTCTGGAACAGACGCTGAAGCGAAGCTGCATCTCTTATCATATCTACGACAAAACCGTTGCCAATCCGACAACTGTCAATGTGGATGAAGCTCTTCACATGTATCTGGATAATGACTGCCAGGCGATCATTGGTTTTGGCGGCGGTTCCAGTATGGACTGTGCCAAAGCCACAGCAGCCCGCATTGCCAAACCGCATCAGTCTCTTGCTCAGATGAAGGGAATCCTGAAAATCCACAAAAAGCTTCCTCTTCTCATCGCTATTCCTACAACTGCCGGAACCGGAAGTGAAACAACACTTGCAGCCGTGATCACAGATGCACAGACCCGGCACAAATATGCCATCAACGATTTTCCGCTGATCCCACGCTACGCAGTCCTTGATCCGAGGTTACCTTAAGCCTTCCACCGTTTATCACAGCTACAACCGGAATGGATGCCCTGACCCATGCAGTAGAAGCGTACATAGGCAACTCCACCACGCCTGGCACAAGGAAAAACGCCCTGGATGCTGTCAGACTGATCTTCGAAAATCTTGATACCGCCTACAAAGACGGAAAAAATATCGAAGCAAGAAGAAACATGCTCCGCGCTTCCTATTTTGCAGGCTGCGCATTCACCAAATCCTATGTTGGATATGTCCACGCAATTGCACATTCCCTTGGTGGAAAATACAACGTTCCTCATGGACTGGCCAATGCCGTGATCCTGCCTATGGTACTGGAAACATACGGAGATTCCATCACTCACAAGCTCCGCAACCTGGCTGTAACTGCAGGTCTCTGCGATAAACACGAGGATGATAAAACTGCTGCACAGATGTTTATTGATGCTGTAAAAGATATGAAAAAACGCTTCGGTATCGGTGAGCACATCCCTGAGATCCAGGAAACAGATATCCCGGAACTTGCTCATTATGCAGACAAAGAAGCCAATCCGCTGTACCCGGTTCCTGTGCTGATGGATGCCGGTGAACTTGAGACATTATATTATCGCCTGATGCCGCCAGTCAGTAATTCCTGAGTATCAACTCACACAACATTTTCAAAAAGGAGCTTCAATCCATGGAAAAAGAACAGATCACCCAGCTTTTGGATAAACAGCGCCAGTACTTCTACTCCGGCGCAACTTTAAATCTTGATTTTCGTATCAGTGCCCTGAAACGTCTTCGTGCCTCCATCCGAAAACACGAGCATCAGATCCACGCAGCCCTGAAAAAAGACCTTGGAAAAAGCAATTTCGAGAGCTACATGTGCGAAACTGGTCTCGTGCTTTCTGAGATCACACATATGCTGAAAAACATCCGCTCCTATGCAAAAGAACAGACCGTTCCCACTCCTCTTGCACAGTTCCACTCCCGCAGTTTCCGCAAACCATCCCCATATGGCGTGGTCCTTATCATGAGTCCATGGAACTACCCGTTCCTTCTCACGATCGAGCCTCTGGTAGATGCCATTGCAGCCGGAAACACTGCCATTCTGAAGCCAAGTGCCTATTCACCGGCTACAAGCGAAGTGATCCGCCTTCTGATCCACGAATGTTTTGATGAAAAATATGTTTCTACTGTCACAGGTGGACGCGCGGAAAACGCTCATCTTCTCAGCCTGCATTTTGATTATATCTTCTTTACAGGAAGCCAGTCTGTAGGAAAAGAAGTTATGCGAAAGGCTTCTGAATACCTTACCCCAGTTACTCTGGAGCTCGGCGGAAAAAGCCCCTGCATCGTGGATAAAACCGCTAATCTCCGCCTTGCAGCAAAACGTATCGTATTCGGCAAGTTCCTGAACTGCGGCCAGACCTGCGTAGCACCGGACTATATCTACTGTGATCCGGAGATCAAAGATGCCCTGGTTGCAGAGCTCCGCAGACAGATCAGCCGCCAGTATGGAAAAGAGCCTCTTAAGAACCGCGACTACGGAAAGATCATCAACGAAAAGCATTTCGCCCGAATTACTGAACTGATCGATTCCTCCAAGCTCGTATGCGGCGGCAAAACAAACCGTGAAACGCTTCAGATCGAGCCTACGATCCTGGATCATGTGACATTCGATGATCCGGTCATGCAGCAGGAAATCTTCGGCCCGGTTCTTCCGGTTCTTACCTACGATTCTCTCGGAAGTGCTGTTGCAAAGATCAATTCCATGGCGCACCCGCTGGCCCTCTACATCTTCACTGACGATGAAAAAACCGCCCGGGAAGTAACTTCTCGGTGCGGTTTCGGTGGTGGCTGTATCAATGATGTACTGATTCACCTTGCCACCAGCAACATGGGCTTTGGCGGCTTTGGTGAAAGCGGTATGGGATCCTATCACGGAATCGATGGCTTCCGAACCTTCTCCCATTACAAGAGTATTGTAGATAAGAAAACATGGATTGATCTGCCTATGCGGTATCAGAAGTATAGGAAGATTTATGAGAAAATGGTACGGTTGTTTATGCGGTAGATATGAAGGGAGGGCGCTGCCTGATTCATCTCCAATTTCTTCCTCACCTTTTTTTATATCATCTATCACCTGTCTCTGACTGTCAAGCAGATATTTTCTGTAATTCTCCGAAATCTGCTCAGCACGAAAAAAAATCTGCTTTACCCTTTTTTTGGATAAAGCAGATTTTTATTACACTTTGTGATCTGTGTTCCGATTTCATCCGGAAACTTATCTGATTGCGTCCTTCATCTCTTTCACATAAGCCTTCACCTTCGGCACGCAGTCTTTGCCGTAGGCACCACAAAGCTTCACAATGGCAGATCCTACAATAGCTCCATCGGACTGGTCTGCCATTTTTTTTGCCTGCTCCGGAGTAGAGATTCCGAAACCTACTGCACATGGAATGTCTTTCTGGGCTTTTACCAGCTTCACCATGGCTCCGATATCTGTGGTAATGTTGGTACGCATTCCTGTTACTCCAAGGGAAGATACGCAGTAAACAAAACCTTCTGCTTCTTTGGCGATCATGGCGATCCTCTCATGGGAGGTGGGTGCGATCAGGGAGATCAGGTCAAGGCCGTACTGTTTGCAGACCACATCGAACTCTTCTTTTTCCTCAAAAGGAACATCCGGAAGGATCAGTCCGTCCATTCCCACCTCTGCTGCTTTTTTAATAAAGCGCTCTGTTCCGTAGGAAAATACTACGTTTGCGTAGATCATGAATACCATTGGGATTTTTGTGTTTTTACGGATTTTTTCTACCATTGCAAAAACTTTATCTGTAGTCACGCCGCCTGCAAGTGCCCGGACATTAGCTTCCTGGATCACCGGTCCCTCTGCGGTAGGATCTGAGAACGGGATTCCAAGCTCGATCAGATCTGCGCCAGCTTCTTCCATTGCATAAACCAGTTGCTCTGTTACCTCCAGAGACGGATCTCCGCAGGTTAAAAAAGGAATAAATGCCTTTCCGTCTGCAAAAGCTTCTGTAATTCTTTTATTCATGAATATCCTCCCCTCTGTAGCGGGCGATTGCCGCACAGTCCTTATCTCCACGTCCGGAAATGGTAATTACCATGATCTTATCTTTTCCAAGTGTCGGCGCGATTTTTTTTGCATAGGCTACTGCGTGGGCACTTTCGATAGCCGGAATGATTCCTTCCATTCTGGAAAGATACTCAAAAGCATCTACTGCCTCATCATCTGTTACAGGTACATATTCTGCTCTTCCGGTATCATAGAGATGTGCATGCTCCGGTCCGATTCCCGGATAATCCAGTCCTGCAGAAATGGAATATACCGGTGCGATCTGTCCGTATTCATCCTGGCAAAAGTAAGATTCATGCCATGAAAAATTCCAAGGCGGCCGGTTGCGATGGTTGCCGCTGTCTCTGCTGTGTTTACGCCACGGCCAGCTGCCTCACAGCCGATGAGACGAACATCTTTATCCTCAATGAAATTATAAAAGGTTCCGATGGCATTGGAGCCGCCGCCTACGCAGGCCAGAACAACATCCGGAAGTCTGCCCTCTTTTTCCAGCATCTGCTCTTTGATCTCCTTGGAGATCACTGCCTGGAAATCACGGACGATGGTCGGGAACGGATGTGGTCCCATAACAGATCCCAGTACATAGTGGGTATCTGAGATACGGTTTGTCCACTCACGCATGGTCTCGGAAACAGCATCTTTTAAGGTTGCTGTTCCACTTGTAACTGCATGGACTTTTGCTCCGAGGAGACGCATTTTGTAAACATTCAGGGCCTGACGTTCCGTGTCTTCTTTTCCCATGAAAACCTCGCACTCCATACCCATTAAAGCTGCTGCTGTTGCGGTTGCAACACCATGCTGGCCGGCTCCTGTCTCTGCGATGACACGCGTCTTGCCCATTTTTTTTGCAAGAAGTACCTGTCCCAGAACGTTATTGATCTTGTGAGCTCCTGTGTGGTTTAAGTCTTCTCTTTTCAGATAGATCTTTGCTCCGCCAAGGTCTTCTGTCATATGTGCCGCATAGTAAAGACGGGATGGTCTTCCTGCATATTCATTGAGAAGCTCTGTAAGCTCACGGTTGAATTCCGGGTCGTTTTTGTAGTGGTTGTATGCTTCCTCAAGCTCCAGAACGGCGTTCATCAGTGTTTCCGGGATGTACTGTCCGCCATGGATGCCGAATCTTCCTTTTGACATGTTATATTTCCTCCTTTATGTTCCTCACGGTCTGTACCGCTTTTAATATTTTATCTGGTTCTTTGTGACCGTCGATTTCCACGCTGCTGCTTAGATCTACTGCCCAGGGATGAAGCAGATGTATGGCTGTTTCCAGATTGTCACAGCCCAGCCTCCGGCCAGAAACCAGGGACGTTTGATCGCCGGTACCAGATCCCAGTCGAAAGTTTCTCCTGTTCCTCCTGCGCCCTGATCCAGAAGAATATAGTCTGCTTCCGAACGGATCGCTTTCTTTATATCTGCTTCTGTTTTTATGGAAAAAGCCTTTATCAGAAGCTGGTCTGTCATGATCTTAAGCTGTCTTATATAATTCTCGTCCTCCTGCCCGTGAAGCTGTGCCAGTGCAATGGTTCCTTCGTTTAAAAGCTGTGCGGGAAGCTCTACCGGTGCATTGACGAATACACCTACCGGCAAAATACTCTCATCCAGTTTTTCCCGGAGAGCCTTCAATTGCTCCACGGTGACGTTTCTCCTGCTTTTTTGGAATTCTACAATGAATCCACAGAAGTCCGGTTTAGCCTGGTTCACTGCCTGGATGTCTTCCGGGCGGGTGAGACCGCAGATCTTGATTCTGGTTCTGCGCCCATGTTTCAACTGTTGTTCTCTCATATTCAGCCAATCCTGCCCTTTCTGTCTGACCCTGCACCTTCCTGTTTCGTTACTGTTTGCTGCTGGTCAGCTCTGTTACTTATTTGCTCTATTCTTTCGTTTGACCTTTATACAAGTGCTCCGCCATTCAGCTTTTCCAGTGCCGCTTTCTTATCCGCGCTTCGCATCAGGGTCTCACCGATCAGGACTGCCCCTACCCGGTTTCTTTCCAGAATAGCGATATCTCCTGCGTTTTTGATTCCGCTTTCTGAAACGAACACTACATTATCCGGTGCCAGATTTCTCAGACGGATGCTGTTATTCATATCAACATTAAAGGTTTTCAGGTCACGGTTATTGACTCCGACGATCTTTGCACCTGCTTTTAATGCTCTTGCTACTTCTTCCTCGTCGTGGGCTTCCACCAGTGCATCCATTCCCAGAGCTTCTGCCAGCTCCCTGTATTCCAGGAGTTCCTGATCATTTAAGATGGCGCAGATCAGAAGCACTGCCGATGCGCCGAATGCTTTTGCCTGATAGATCATATACTTATCCACCGTAAAATCCTTTCGGAGTACCGGGATATCCACCGTTTCTGTGATCTCACGGAGATAAGCGTCACTTCCCATAAAGTAAAATGGCTCCGTGAGACAGGAAATTGCAGATGCACCTGCTGCCTCGTATTCTTTCGCGATTTCCAGATATGGAAAATCCGGTGCGATCAGTCCTTTGGACGGGGAAGCTTTTTTTACTTCGCAGATGTAAGACATATCCGTTTTTTTCAGTGCTTCCAGAAAGGACGGCTGCTGTGGCGCTTTTTCTGCCAGGGTTTTCAGCTGATCCAGGGGAAACTGAAGCTTTTCCTTCCGGATACGTTCTCTTGTTTTTTCTGCGATTTCTTCCAGAATGTTTTTTTCGCTCATTCTTTTTTTCTCTCCTGACGCTATTATCTTTAAATCTCGTTACTTAATTTGATGAATTCCTCAAGTTTAGCTGCAGCAGCACCACTGTCGATCAGGTTTTCAGCCATCTTCACGCCATCTTCTATAGTCTTCGCTTTTCCCGCGATATAAAGTGCTGCACCTGCGTTCATGCACACAGCCTGACGCTTCGCTCCTTTTTCAGTTCCGTTTACAATAGCTTTTGTAATCTCTGCGTTCTCTGCCGGTGTGCCGCCTGCCAGTTCTTCTTTGCTGCAGCGTGTGTAGCCGAACTGCTCCGGTGTGATCTCATAGGACTGGAACCATCCGTCCTTGATCTCGCATACAGAAGTCGGTGCACTCATGGAAATCTCATCCAGCTTATCCTGTCCGAAAACTACCATTCCGCGATTAACGCCAAGTTTCATCATAACCTGTGCAAGCGGCTCTACCAGAGACTGGTCAAAAACTCCCATCAGCTCCATATTTGCACCAGCCGGGTTGCTTAATGGTCCGAGAATGTTAAATACAGTACGGATTCCAAGCTCTTTACGGATCGGTGCCACATATTTCATTGCAATGTGATAATTCTGTGCGAAAAGGAAGCAGATATTGATCTTTTTCAGTAGCTCTGCACTCTTTTCCGGCGGAATGGTGATCTTTACGCCAAGTGCTTCCAAAACATCCGCTGCGCCGCTCTTGGAGGATGCTGCACGGTTTCCGTGTTTTGCTACCGGAACGCCGCCTGCTGCGATCACAAGAGAAGATGTTGTGGAAATGTTAAAGGAGTTTGCTCCGTCACCACCGGTTCCTACGATCTCCAGAACATCCATATCGTGGAGAAGCTTGATACAGTGTGCTCTCATACCTGCTGCAGATGCAGTGATTTCATCAATAGTCTCTCCTTTCAGAGAAAGTGCAGTAAGGTAGGATGCCATCTGTACCGGTGTTGCCGCACCGTCCATGATCTCATTCATTACGGCTTCTGCTTCGTCATATATAAGATTTTCTTTTTTTGAAAGTTTAATGATTGCTTCTTTGATCATTTTTGTTTCCTCCTGTTCTGTGACGATTCTGTCTTTTATGGATTGCCGTTTTCTGTCTTATCTTTCTCTGACAACTTTTATAAAGTTCTCGATCATTGTTTTTCCATCTGGTGTCATAACTGATTCCGGATGGAACTGTAATCCGAAGATCGGATATTCTTTATGTTCCAGTGCCATGACCTCGCCATCCTCAGACTCTGCCGTGACAATGAGCTCTTCTGGTAAGGTATCCCGGATTGCTGCCAGTGAGTGATATCTGGCTGCCGGAAAAGTTTCCGGAAGTCCTTCAAACATCCGGCTCTTTCCAACTTTATGTATTTCTTTCTGCTTTCCATGCATCAGCTCTTTTGCATAGGATACTGTCCCTCCAAAGGCTTCACAGATGGACTGATGTCCAAGGCAGATACCCAGGATCGGCAGCTTGTCTTTGAAATATTTTATGGATTCAATACAGATTCCTGCATCCTCCGGTCTTCCCGGACCAGGGGAAAGGATCAGTGCTTCCGGCTTCATGGCCTCCAGCTCTTTGATGGTCACTTCATCGTTTCTTACCACCTTGATATCCGGCTCCACAAAACCGATCAGCTGGTAAACATTATAGGAAAAGCTATCATAATTATCGATCAGTACTATCATTCCAGTCCCTCCTGTGCAGTTTCAATTGCCTTTACAACGGCTCTTGCCTTATTGCAGCATTCCTGAAATTCACTTTCCGAAACACTGTCTGCCACGATTCCGGCTCCTGACCGGATGCAGATCTCGCCGTTCTTTTTATAAACCAGGCGAATGGCAATACATGTATCCAGGTTTCCGGCAAAATCCAGATATCCGATGGCTCCGCCGTAAATGCCTCGCTTGCTCTGTTCCAGTTCCTGGATGATCTGGCAGGCACGGAATTTCGGTGCTCCGGAAAGTGTTCCTGCCGGAAGAATGGCATCTACTCCATCTACAGCGTCTTTATCGTCCCGGATCTGACCAGTGACTGTGGAACCGATATGCATAACATGGGAAAAACGCTCAATGCACATATATTTTTCTACGTTCACGGTACCGATCTTACTGATCTTTCCGATATCATTTCGACCAAGATCCACCAGCATGTTGTGCTCAGCACGTTCCTTCTCATCAGCCAGGAGTCCTTTTTCCAGCGCCAGGTCTTCTTCTTTTGTCTTGCCTCTTGGTCTTGTTCCTGCAAGCGGGAAGGTACTTAATTCTGTTCCTGCAAGCCTGGTAAGTGTTTCCGGGGAAGCTCCTGCAATCTCAATATCATCACTGGAAAAATAAAACATATACGGTGAAGGATTGGTAGCCCTGAGAACACGGTATGTATCAAAAAGACTTCCCTCCGCTTTCGCTCTCATCGGATTGGAGAGCACCACCTGGAAAATATCTCCTTCGTGGATGTAATGTTTCGCTTTCTCAACCATCTCACAGTATTTTGCTTTCGGAAACTGGGGTTCAATGGAAGATTTCAGCTTCAGTGACGGAAATTCATCCTGCTTTCCATTGCGGATCAGATCTGCCATCTCTTTTAATTTCGCTTCCGCTTTCTGGTAGGAGTTTTCCAGATCATCTGTCATCACTCCTGTAATGAGAAGCACCTTTTGTCTGTAATGGTCAAATGCAATTACCTGGTCAAAAAGCATCAGGTCCATATCACGGAAATCCTGTTCTGTCTCATCTGTAAGATTCAGCTTCGGCTCGCTGTACTTGATGTAGTCGTATGAAAAATATCCTACCAGACCGCCGGTGAAAGTAGGCATATCCTCCAACACCGGGCTTTTATATTCTTTCAGGATCTTTCGGATGGCATCTCCCGGATGCTTCACCTGCTGTACGGTTTTCTCTTCAGTTCCGTCCTCGTGGATCTTTCGGATCTGAAGCTTTCCATCTGTACAGGTAATTTCCATGGACGGTTCATATCCCAGGAAGGAATACCGTCCCCATACCTCTGTCTGGCTGGCACTTTCCAGAAGATAACAATGTCTGCTGGCTGTGCGTAAGGTCCGCATCACTTCTACCGGTGTGTAGCGGTCGGAATACAGTTCTCTGCATACGGGGATGCGCCGGTATTCGCCTGACTGTGCAATAGTTTTAAGTTGTTCTAATGTTGGATACATATACAGGCCCTCCTGAGTTCTTATCATCTCACCTGCCGGAAGGAAACAGAACATAACGGAAAATTTACATACAAAAATCGCCCGTCTCCGGCAGAATCCAGTTCTGCCAGGGACGAGCGTCAAATTCAAAATCACCCGCGGTGCCACCCTGATTCACGGTTCGATCCGTGCACTTGGCGGAATACCTTCATATTCCCGGCAACTGACGTATGCCTTCACGTCACAGAATACTCGGTATCTACAACACCTTTCCCTGTGCCCTCAGCGGTCCATTTGATAAACTGCCTCTCGATCCGGCTCTCACCCTCCCGGACTCTCTGTGCGTGCACGAATATCTTTATCTCCGCTTCAATGGTTTAACGGTTTACTCGATTAAATTTTTTATATAAAATAGCATAGCTTTTCTGATATGTCAATACAAAAGTTGAAAAAAATGTTATTTTGTCCTATAATTATGTTAGTAAACTTGTCATAAAAATCACAAAAGAAAGGAGCCCTATCGTAAAAATACTATGGCTGAAAATAACAAAAACACCTGGCTGGACACACCTGATCCACAGGTTTTTATCAAAAATTCCGCAAGATTCAATGATTTGATGATGATGTACCGCTGTACTGTCCGTGAGGTACGCACCAAGCTGGAAGTCCTTAACGACGAATTTTCATTGGAATATAAACGTAACCCGATCTCCTTCATCAAGACAAGGATCAAAAAGCCGGAAAGTATTTACAAAAAGCTCAAAAAACTCGGCTATGAGTTTACTGCGGAGAATATTCAGAATCAGCTGAATGATGTGGCCGGCATCCGTGTTGTCTGTGCCTTTATCGATGATATCTACACCATTGCAGACCTGATCACCAAACAGGATGACATTACAGTCATTCAGGTAAAGGACTATATCAAAAATCCAAAACCAAACGGCTACCGCAGCTATCACATGATCGTGGAGATTCCTGTGTTCTTCTCCAAGGGAAAAACTCCCATGCGTGCGGAAATCCAGATCCGTACCAATGGAATGGATTTCTGGGCTACTCTGGAACATCAGCTGCGTTACAAACAGAATATCGAAGAAATGGACGGTTATGAGGAAGTCAGCAATGAGCTGCTGAACTGCGCCCGCGCTGTGATCGATATGGATAACGAAATGCAGCGGATCAAAAACAAAATCGGACAGTTCCACGATATTTAAAACAGGTGAGGCTGTTACAGCCTCACCTGTTCTTTCTCACTGTTTTTTACCCTAAATGCCCGCGGTGTCATGTGATAATGTTCCTTAAATACCCGATGAAAATAACTGTTATTTCATAGCCTACGGCTGCAATGATATCGCTGACAGGCAGATCTGTTTCACACATCAGCTCTACAGCTTTATTCAGTCTCTTTCTCTGAAGCAGCTCCTTGAAATTAAATCCTGTCGTTTTCTTGATCATTTTGCTTAAAACATGCATAGGCAGGTGAAGACGGCTGCACAGCTCAGTCAAGGTAGCAGTCCGATATTTCTGCTCAATGTAATCCAGCGTTGTCATGGAAATCATATTTTCATACTGATTGGGAAGTCTCATCTCTACATACTGCACAGATTCCACCAGATACATAAAGATCAGGCCCATTGTGGTCTGATTGATTCGTTCCCGGTTCTCCTCACCATTTACAAGGGAATAGATGATGTTTTCCAGAAGATTCTGAATCTGCAGCACCTCTGCAACTTTAAAGTGCAGATACTCTCCTCTCTCCTCATCCTGGCGGAGAACATTCACCAGAAAATCTGCCAGCATATTGTCATTGCCTGTCATGGAATAGGCTACGTCAAAAAACTCCGGAAGCACCATAAAATTGATTGCAATATCATTCTGACCCGCTTTCAGGATCTCATGCTTCGTAAACTGATTGAGAAAAAGCAGCTCACCTTTATTCACTACGACCCTTTTTCCATCGATGATATTAGTCAGAGAGCCCTCGCACACATACAGCACCTCCACAAAATTATGCCTGTGCGCCGGAAAATATACGAACCGGGTGTGAGTACGCACTGCAATCAGTCTGCCTTCCTTGAGCATCTTGCGACTGTCCACAGTAAAATCTCGGCCGGATGTATAGAGATCTTTGTCCACCTCTGCCTCTCCGTCTAGGATTCTCCTCTCTTCATCTGTAATTTTTCTCAGCTGATCCAGTAATGCCTGCTGCATGTATTTTGCTCCTTCATCTGTTCATGGTTTTCTGTTCTGCTGTCCTCATTTTAACACTGCAGCCGTAAGAGTACAACCAGAATCAGAAGGCTGAGATTTTTTCGGAAACCTTCTATACACGAAATCCAAATATACGAAACAAAGCGGAGCCCGAAGACTCCGCCTGTTCTGAAAGGATTTATCATATGATTATACAGTCAATCTGAGGATTGATTAGTACAGTTTAGCCATCTCCTCGATGTTGCTTGTATCGAATTTCAGAGGTGCGCCAAGAACAACTTCTGTACCGCCGTCATCAGCATCTGTTACTGTGTAGTCACCAAGGTCACCAGCTGTGAACTTGTCATCTTTAGCACCTGTGATGTCACCATTGATCAGAGAAATTGTTGTGTAAGCACTGAGTTTTCCAAGGCCCTGCATATCCCACAGATAGAAGTATGGGCAGGAATGAGAATCATCATCACCTGTGTACTCCTGCATCTCAGATGGAAGTCCAAGTCCTGTCAGCTTGCAGGAAGATCCGTTATCCTGAAGATATTTAGCTGCTGCTGCGATACCAACTGTTGTAGGTGCGCAGATAACTTTCAGATCTTTGTAGTTCTGAAGAAGAGCTGCTGTCTGGTCTGTGGATTTCTGCGGCTCATCATCACCGTATACAACGTCTACAAGCTCAAGCTTGCTGTATTTGTCATCGCCTTCCATGATGGTCTTCATTGCATCGATCCATGCATTCTGGTTAGCGGACTGAGATGTAGCGGAAAGGATAGCA
This sequence comes from Ruminococcus sp. AF46-10NS, assembly GCF_003474435.1. Classification (GTDB taxonomy): domain Bacteria; phylum Bacillota; class Clostridia; order Lachnospirales; family Lachnospiraceae; genus Blautia_A. The sequence goes on along the minus strand of NZ_QRNF01000001.1, from coordinate 89,119 downwards.
AACTGTCCCTCACCACCGGAAATATCAAGAACTGCATCCATAAGTGCCTGAGCAACTTCTTTTGTACCAGCCTGGTTTACGAAAATCTCACGGCTGTCTTTGTTCGGAGCGGAGTCGAAGGAAGATACTTTGATTCCCTCATCCATAGCTTCCTCAAGCTTAGCCTGAAGAGCGTTAACATCGTTAGCGGAAATACAGATTGCATCAAAGTCCTGAGAAATCAGGTTGTCAAGAACCTTGATCTGTGCATCAGCTGTAGCTGTCTCAGGATAAACGACCTGAACTTCGCCGCCTTCAGCCTCTACTGTCTCCTGGAAAGATTTAGCTGCGATCTCGAAGAATGCGTTGCCGGCTGCTTTACCAACCAGAGCGATTTTTTTGCCTTCTGCGGAATTTCCAGCTGCTTCTGTCTTAGTATCTTCGGATTTGTCATCTGCTGCGAGAACCGGGCAAACTGTACCAAGAACCATTGCTCCACAAAGGATTGCGCTAATTACCTTTTTTTTCATTGTTGTTCCTCCCTATAAAAATATAATTTTTTTATATGCTGCTGCCTCCGCTACACCACTGGAGGCAGCTAACAATCGTATTGGGTTTCAAAAATAATATTTAGTTTTTCTTCATTGCTACTGTTTTTTTCACATCGCCGATGATATTCGGGAGAGCTACTGCTGCTACCAGAAGTACACCGATGATAAGAAGGATTACCTGTGCATTTACGTTCTTCTGTCCAAGACCAACTCGTAAACATACGATGATGAATGCGGAAATGATACCGCCGGCCAGATTACCTTTACCACCTGTGGAGGAGATACCTCCGAATACTGCCATTGCGATGGCATCCATCTCAAATCCGTTACCGGTTGTTGTGTTTGCACCGTAAGAAGATGATACCAGGAACAGTGCACAAAGTCCGGACATAAGTCCCATAATTGTGTAGATGATGAAACGGATCTTCTCTACATGAACGCCTGCATAATAAGCTGCCACACGGTTTGTTCCGATTGCATAGGTACGACGTCCGAATGTGCTCTTTCCAAGGAAAATTGCGAAGATCACACCAAGGATCAGTACCAGGAAAAGAATGTATGGAACATTTCCTACTTTTCCACCAATAGCACGGAAACCGTCTGTGTTTGTGATCGCGATACTTCCGCCGGCTCCAAGTGTTACCTCAGCAATACCACGGAAGATGATCTGTGTTGCCAGTGTTACGATCATTGGAGGAAGCTCTTTGAAGCGGGTAAGGATAAATCCGTTAACCGCACCGCAGAGACCGCCAACAACCAGTGCTGTAAGTGCTACTACAATAAACGGAGCGTTTGTGTTGCAGACCATGCAGCTTAATGTTGCGGAGAGACACACGATCGCACCTACTGAAATATCAATTTCGCCTAATACCAGGATGTACGCCATCGGGAACATCATGAATACCTCTGCAAGGTAAACCGGCATCTGACGAAGAACACTCTTCAGATTATAAAATTCAGAAAATGATGCGCAGAAAATATTTACCAGGATAAAGAGAATGACCAAGATGCCTTCCCAACTGAATATGATGTGTTTCATCGGATTTTCCGGCACATTGTTAATACTTCTTCCAGATTTTCCAGCCATGATTTACATCTCCCTTCCCTTTAATGCATTTTTGTCTGCGATCCTCTGCAGGATAACATTGATCACAACTACTACCAGGATGATAACACCCTTGATCATGTTCTGCCACAGGGAGCTGATACCTACAAGTGGAAGAGCTTTTGCGATGGTTGCAAGGATGATGGAACCAAGGAACGCACCTACTACTGTTCCACGTCCACCGCTCATGCTTACACCACCGATAACGCAGGCTGCGATGACATCCATCTCACCACCGTACTGCATATCAGGCATTGCAGAAGCATAAACAGAAACCTGAAGTGCTCCGCCAAGACCTGCGAGGAATCCCATGATCACATATACAAGAAGGTTGATATTCTTTGCATTGATACCGGAAACCTGTGCTGCACTTGCATTACTTCCTACTGCGTAGATTCTTCGTCCTGTTCTTGTCCATTTCATAAAGAAGAAGAATACTACATAACAGATGATGATTACCCAGATTACTTTGTTAATTCCAAGAAATGTGGATGTTGCAAAATTTTTAAACTCACCAAGAGCTGCGGCACTTGCCCACTCACCACCGTGGGAAACAAGATAACCCATTGCTCTGTAGATGTACATAAAGCCCATGGTTGCAATGATAGGCGGAACGTTTGCTCTTGAGATCACAAGACCTACAACAAGTCCGCAGGCAATACCGATTGCCATTGCAATGATGAAAGCAAGTAATGTACTTGTGATATGTCCGTATTTCAGGAGCATACCGATTGACATACCGGAAAGTGCCAAGGTTGACATAATGGAAATATCGATTCCGCCTACCAGCATGACACATAACATACCAAGTGACATTACCATTGTTACTGCATTATTTTTCAACATCTCCATGAGGGACTTCGGCGTAAGGAATGACGGACTGATCACTGTGACAACTGCAAACAGCACAATCACGATAATTGCCAGTAGAGCCTCTCGGGAGCCTGTAATCTTCTTGATGACAGATTTCTTTTCCATTATTTAGTCCCCTTTCCGGTGCTCTTTTCCATGGACAGTTCAAGGATTCCTTCCTGTGTAGCCTCTCCTCTGTTCAATTCACCTGTCTTACGGCCGTTGCACATAACGATAATACGGTCAGACATTCCAAGGATCTCAGGCATCTCGGAAGAGATAAGGATGATAGCATAGCCCTTCTTCGCAAGATCTCCCATGATCGCATAAATCTCGGCTTTCGCACCAACATCAACACCCTTTGTCGGCTCATCCATGATAACGACCTCATTTCCTGAGCAAGCGCTTGGCAACAACAACCTTCTGCTGGTTACCACCGGACAGTGAGCTTGCCGGCTGGAAGATATCAACAGCCTTGGTATCTACTTCCTCAAGAAGCTTCTTGGAAAGCTCTCTTTCTGCCTTCTCATCATTGAATCCGGATTTTGCATATTTGCTGATGATCGGAAGTGTTACGTTTCTTCCAAGTCCCCAGCTCATGACCAGACCCTGCTTCTGTCTGTCCTCAGGAAGAAGGATGATACCTTTTTCCATTGCTTCGGAAGGAGTCTTGATATAAACCTCTTTTCCCTCAAGGAAAACCTTTCCTTCGTCTGGACGGGTGATTCCGCTGACAGCTTCCATAACCTCTGTACGTCCTGCACCAACCAGACCGGTAAGACCTACGATCTCGCCTGCACGTACATTGAAGGAAACATCCTTGAAAAATCCTGTTCTGGAAAGATGTTCGATACGAAGCATCTCATCTCCCAGCTCAACCTCCGGCTTCGGGAACAGATCATTGATCTCACGTCCAACCATTGCTTTGATCAGATCTGCGTTTGTGATTCCGTTTACATCGTAGGTTCCGATATACTGTGAATCACGGAATACGGTAACTCTGGAAGCCAGACGGTACATATCCTCAAAACGATGGGAAATAAAGATAATGGAAACGCCATTCTCTTTCAGCTTATCAACCAGTGTATAAAGCTTCTCAGACTCGTTTCTGGTAAGTGCTGCTGTCGGCTCATCCAGAATGATGATCTTTGCATTTGTGGAAAGTGCCTTGCGATCTCAACCATCTGCTGCTGTGCAACGGAAAGTGTACCCATCTCTGCTGTTGCATCGAAATCTGCATCCAGCTCACCTAAGTACTTGTTCGCCTCCTGGTTCATCTCTTTCCACTGGATCATATGATGTTTGATGATCTCATGACCCATAAAAATATTTTCTGCAACTGTAAGGTGCGGATATGATGTCGGATGCTGATATACGGCTGCAATACCTGCCTCCTGGGCATCCTTCGGACCTTTGAAGTCAACCTTCTGTCCATTCAGGAACATCTCACCCTCTTCTGCTTTATGTACTCCGGTAATAACCTTGATAAACGTAGATTTACCAGCACCATTCTCACCCATCAGCGCGTGAACCTCGCCAGGCTTGAGCTGGAACTGTACATTATTCAGAGCTTTGACACCGGGGAATATCTTCGTAATACCTTTTAATTCAAGAACATATTCTGACACGGCTCTTTCTCCTCCCTTTCCTTTAATCTGATTATATTCTATCATCCGGCCCGCAGGTTGATAATGGGAATATTTTTGGATAAGGGTAAAATATTCTTCTTTTCCCTGTAAAATATTACTCATAAACCATTGCCACATTCTCGTATTTCTATATACTTTATGCTATAATAGTAACGTTGACGTTACAGTTTTCTGTGAATATAAACAGAACTTTAAACGTCCGATTTACAAAGCTATGCTCGATTGGAGAATTGTATATGAAATTACTGATCGTTGATGACGAAGAACTTACTCGTACCGGATTGATCTCATCTATCGACTGGGATTCTCTGGGAATTACCGAGATCCTTCAGGCAGACGATGGTGTGAATGGACTGGAAATGGCCAGACTGTATAAACCTGAGATCATTCTCTGCGATGTTCGGATGCCGCGGATGACAGGCATTGCCATGCTGGAACGACTGGAGAAATTCCTGCCGGACAGTATCCCTATCTTTATGAGCGGATATTCTGACAAAGAGTATCTGAAAGCTGCCATCAAATTAAAAGCCGTCAATTACATCGAAAAACCTCTGCATCCCGAAGAAGTACGGGCTGCAGTTCTTGAAGCAGAAACTCTTTACAAGCAAAAGCTCCGCTCCCATCGTGGCGAAGCGATCCATTCCCAGGAAATTGCTACCCGGCTAGCACAGCAGCTGACGCTTCCCCCTTCCGGCAGTACCAGGATCGCAGAACTCTGTCTGGAGCTGGAACAGCCAGAGCTTCTTGAACCCGGTATGAATTTTACTTCTGTAATTGTGAAACTTAATGAATCTGTGGAAGCCTCCGGCATTTTCCTGGAGGATCTCCTGACTGACATTTCCCGTTTTCTGGAACATTATCATCTGAAATGTCTTTTTGTGGAAAAAAGAGTTCAATATCTGGTCCACCATATATATGGAACAAATGCTCTTTCCCCAGCAACACTTTCCGCAGTAGGAAGCTATATTTCCAGACAGTATGACAGCTGCGGAAAGCATCTGATCGCAGCCGGAAATACCGTAACAGATATTTCCAGGGTTTATCAGTCCTATGCTTCCGCCGTGATTCTTCTGCAGAACTGCTTTTTCTTTCCGGAAAAAACATTTCTCACAGAAAATATCATAACCCAGCTCCCTTCAAAAGGGCCGGTTCCGGACTCCCTGCAGTCACCGGAAAATACCTTTTCCAACTATCTCCTGGCTGGCGAGGAAGAACATTGTGCTCAGTTTCTTGAAGAGCTTTTCCGGTATTACAGCTGCAATCACACATTTATTCCTAATCAGATCCGTGATCTTTATTACCAGCTGTTTAATGCACTTTCAGCTTCCCGTAAAAAAAATCAGGTAGGATCGGAGCTTCATGAAAAACAGGACCTGATCGTGGATACTCTGAACAACGCCTTTACCTACGAAGAGCTTCACAAAGCTCTGAAAGAAAAAACCGCCCGGTATTTTGAAGATTCCAAAAATTCCCAGCCGGAAAATTCCACTATCTTTATGATCAAGGATTACATCAGCCGGAACTACATGAACGATACTCTTTCCGTAAAAGATATCAGCGGACATGTATACCTTTCCACCTCTTATGTATGCACCTTTTTCAAAAGTGAGACCGGACAGACTCTCAATCAATATCTGACGGAGTACCGGATGGAAAAGGCCAAGCAGCTGCTTTCCGATCCCAGATACAAGATTTCCGAGATTTCTTCCAAGGTAGGCTATACGGATGGCAATTACTTCGGAAAAAGCTTCAAAAAATACTCTGGCTTTTCCCCTTCTGAATACCGGGAGAAAATGTCATGAGGGCCCTCTGGCGCCGTTTCAAAAACGGCTACCTGAATCTAAGCCTGCAGACCAAATTCACCATTGCCCTGATCAGCATTGTGGTAGTTCCTGCATTTCTTACTGTCTTTCTTTTTTATGGAAGACTTTATAGCATGGTGGTTTCCAATACCATCCGGCAGGAACAGGACGCCTCCGCAAAAACTGCACCTCTGATCGAACGGACTATGGAGACGATTCTTGCAACCACCCGGAATATTACAGGACAGAATTTTTTTCAGGAGCTTTTTTATATGCCGGTCAGCGATTCGGCAGAAGAGCTTGCCACCTCCAACCATGCCATTGATTTTAAAAATGCCCTTCAGCGTCTGACCACAGATTCCATTGTTACCGATGTACGGATCTATGTGGATTTTCCTGATGATCTGAAAGAACTGGATACTTATCCCAACACTGAGAATATCCTTGCTCCCTTAAGTCAGGCGAAAGGTACCTACTGGTACGGTATCTTTCAGGGAAACCGGAACGCCCAGGAAATGTTCTGTCCTTCCTTCTATCTTGGCTCCAGGGAAAAAAAGAATTATGGTGATATGGCATATATCTGCCCTTTAAGCCTTTATTATCACTCCACTGCCTATAAGGCTTATCTTGCAGTGTATTATTCCGATAACAAGCTTACCTCCATTCTTTCCGACAATCTATCTCTGGAAGGAAGTGTTTCATATATTGTAAACGAACGTGATGCCATTGTTGCTACCTCAGATCCGTCATTATCCGGAATCTACCAGCTGGATTACGACACCATCAATGCTTCCTTTATGTCTTCCAATAACTTCATTGAGCGGAACATTCTGGACACAAAGGTTTATGCCGGTTTTTACAGTATTTCCAATACGGACTGGTTTATGGTAACGGTCCTGCCTTCACCGCCGCTGATCCATGAGAGCAACCGGCTGATGATCCAGATTGCGCTTATCTACGCCGTTTTTCTGGTTCTGGCTCTTATTTTTGCCAACGTGCTGGCTCACTCTATTACCGGAAGACTCTCTTCTGTGATCCGGCAGATGCAGACCGTCCGCCACGGCCCGCCTACTCCCATGGACAGCCCTTCTGCCCATGATGAGATCGGTGATCTGATCGATACCTACAACTATATGACCCGAAAAATGGATGAGCTGATGAAGACACAGGCAAAGGCCGCCGAAGATCTCCGGATCGCGGAATTTAATTCCCTCCAGGCACAGATCAATCCACATTTTCTTTATAACACCATGGATATGATCAACTGGATGGCACTGCAGGGACAGACAGATGAGATCAGTCACGCAGTGCAGAGTCTTTCCCGTTTTTATAAGCTGACCCTGAGCCGCAAAAAAGGAATCTCTACCATTGCAAGGGAACTGGAACATATAACAATCTACGTACAGCTTCAGAATATGCGCTACCATGACAGCATTGAGCTGATCACAGATATCCCGGATGAGCTGTCGGAATACCAGATCCCGAAGCTGACTCTTCAGCCCGTTGTGGAGAATTCCATTCTTCACGGAATTCTGGAAAAAGAATCCAAGTCCGGTACGATCGTAATTACAGGATGGATGGAAAATGAGGATGTTGTTCTTCTTGTTTCTGATGATGGTGTGGGAATTCCTCCTGAGACTCTTTCCACTATTCTCTCCGGAAACGGAAACAGCCAGTCCGGAGGCACAAATATTGCTGTTTATAATACGCACCGAAGGCTTCAGATCCTTTACGGAAATGATTACGGACTTACTTATTCCAGCAAGCCTGGAGAAGGGACGGAGGTTGAGATCCGGTTCCCTGCACATCGCGAAAAGTAACTTATGTTCCACAAAAATCTTTATTCAGAAATGAGGTATGACATTATATGAATACACAGCCAACTGCACTTTTATATAATTTTAATGATCCTGAACGCTTCGCCAGATCCGCCGCTATCTGAACCGTCAGAAGGTTAAGACACGGATCATCACAGCACCGGAATTTCTTCATCCGCTGGGATATCTTTTTGAGATTCCGGGATTTCAGCCCTCTTCCCGGTTTAATCTTGGAAGCAATTTCACCGATGAAATGATCGTACTGAAGGATTTTTCCAGTAAACAGATGGATGATTTTCTTGCTTTTTTCCGTGAAAACCAGATTCCCTCTGTTGCACTGAAGGCCATACTCACACCTGTAACTCAGCACTGGTCTTCCATTCAGCTGCATAATGAGCTTTCCATGGAGCATACACTTATGCATAAAAATAAATTTCCGGCAGATTTTTTATCTTATTTTTCCCACTGAAAAAGGAGACCGCTCCGCGCAGTCTCCTTTTCTGAATATGTTTTAGGTTGAATATATAAGAAAGAATTTATCTTGTCACGATATCTACCGGTACGTTAAAGATTTTTGCAACCTTCAGGATCGTATCGATGTGTCTTCCTGTAGCAGCTGCCATGTGATGTGTCGGGCCAGCCTCGCTCCAACGGTTAACAAACTCTCTTGCTCCGCATGTGAAGCGTGTTCTCATGTTTGTATCACCGAAGGAAAGGATCGGTCCCTCCTCGTTTACACCCTCAGCTACAACGAATTTGAAGTTTCCATCTTTATCCTGAGTGATCGCAAGGTAGGTCACCGGACCTGTGTACGGATAGAACTGTGTCAGATATCCGCCACCTGTTTTGCCATGGAATACTTTTACGATCTTCATGGTTGGCTTCTTGTCAGAGATGTCAGCGTCACCGCTTCCGGAATGTCCGATGATACAGATATCATCATTGAAGTCAATGGAGTACATCTCAGAAAGCTGACCTGTACCGGAAATTGTCTTTAAGATACTCATTGCCATGGCAACTTTCATGTCACCCTCTACAGCACATGCAGTACCCTGTTTGATCAGCATGGAGAATGCCGGGATCAGCATACTGTCAAGGACACCTGCTTTACCCTGTGCAAATCCGTCGTAATGGGAAGCGATCATTCCAAGATGCTCGTCCTTTACCCATTTCTCAAAAGCAACAACGTATTTGGCCATATCCCATACTTTCTCGATTGTGCCGCCGCCCTCAATATCGAATGTATCAAGGATATCCTGTGCTTTTGCACGGATTGCTTCCTCGTCTGTGATATCATCAGCGATCGCCCACATCTTCTCCCAGTCGAACTGTTTTGTGTAGAGGAACATTCTGTTATAGAGGTTTGTCTCATCAATATACAGATCCATCATACCCGGATATGGTCTTCCGATCTGTGCAATGTTAGTCTCACGGAATCTTCTTCTTACCTGAGCAGCCTTGCACCAGTCTTCGATCTCAGCCTGAACTGCAGGATCTCCGCCTTCTACAACGCCTGTGATAACCGCATGTCTCTTGCCTGCTCTCTCAAGGTCAGCAACTGCCTCGCCTACAGCACCGCATGCATAGCCTTCACCCAGCCAGGAGGCAATGTCAGTGTGCTCATAATCCAGCGCTTTGATCTTCTGAACGTTTACAAGAACAACCGGAACATCCAGATCACGGATCGCAGGAAGCATGTTGTAGGATGTTGCGTATGTCAGCATCTGAAGAAATACAAGGTCAACATCTGCTGCACGGAACTTATCTCCTGCCACCATTGCCTGCTCTTTTGTTGTCACCATTCCGCCGTCAACGATCTCTACTGTATCCGGGATCGTTTTCTTGAATGCGTCGTACTGTGCCTCAAATTCCGGCACCAGTGACGGAAACTGCGGAAGATATGCGCCTAAAGCAATTGAAAATACACCAACTTTTGCCTTTGTGTTAACTAACATAATAAGACCTCCAATTATTTATGCTTTGTATACTTTAATACCGAAGGACTCATGGATGGTTGTACGAGCCTCCTCGATCGTTTTAAACTCCTCGGCCTTCAGCATCTGTGCTGTGATATTACCGATTGCAGTAGCCTCACCAGGGCCTGCATGGATTTCTTTCTTTGTAGCTTTTGCAGTCAGCTCATTTAAGTATCCTGCATTGGAACCACCGCCTACGATATGGATACGGCTGTAGGTTCTTCCTGTCATCTCCTCGATTTCTTTTGCGATCTTAGCATAGCAATCTGCAAGGCTTGTGTAGATAACTGTTGCGATCTCTCCAAGAGTTTCCGGAACCTGCTGTCCTGTTCTGCGGCAATAATCCTGAACCTCTTTTGTCATGTTCTCAGGAGAAAGGAAGCACTCGTCGTTTGCGTTTACTCTTGATGGGAAATCCTTAGCCTCCTCAGCCATTTCACAGATCTGTGCGAAGCTGTATGCGTCATCAAACTCGTGACGTACAGACTGGATCATCCAAAGACCCATGATATTCTTCAGATAACGGAAACGTCCCGCATATCCACCCTCATTTGTGAAGTTCATCTCACAACTCTTCTCAGAGCAGTCTGCTTCTTTTCTCTCAATTCCCATCAGAGACCATGTGCCGGAGCTGATGTAAATGAAATCGTCATCATTTGCAGGCACAGCCAGAACTGCAGACCCTGTATCATGTGTAGCCGGTGCTACAACCTCAAGATCAAAGCCAACTGCTTCCTTCACTGCGTCTGTTAAATGTCCGATGCTTGTGCTAGGCATGATCAGCTTCTGGAATATCTTTCTTGGATATCCCAGCATATCGATCAGCTCATAATCCCAGTCCTTGGTTGTCGGGCATACAAGCTGTCCTGTGGTTGCCTCTGTGTACTCACAAGTTTTTTCGCCTGTAAGAAGAAAATGGAAGTAGTCCGGTACATGAAGAAGTGTCTCAGCCTGCTCCAGATACTCAGGATGTTTCTTCTTCACTGCCATCAGCTGATATACTGTATTGTAGATCGCTTTCTGGATACCGGTTCTTGCATACAGATCCTTCAGGGAAATTGTCTTATAAACTTCCTCGTCCATTCCCTCTGTACGATGATCACGGTAGCCTACCGTGTTGCCAAGAACCTTGTCATCCTTGTCAAGAAGTACGAAGTCAACACCCCAGGTATCAACACCCATGCTTACCGGGATCTTGCCGATCTCTTTACATTTCTTAAGACCATTTACGATCTCGGTGAAAAGGCGGTCAAACTCCCAGCAGAGCTCTCCATCCTTCTTAACCATGCCGTTCTCAAAACGATAGATTTCTTCCAGGATCATTTTTCCGTTTTCCATATGTCCCAGAATGTGACGTCCACTGGATGCTCCGATATCTACTGCTAAATAATATGTTGCCATTTTTAAATCCTCCTCAATATGTAAGCTTCTGATCACTTTCATATCTGATGTTGTATTTATCATACATCAGGATCCTTCCGGTGATAAGAACCTCTTTTGTCAAAAAAAGTGTCTTTATTTGCCAATAATACAGCGATTATTTATGAACTACTACATTATTTGTTTAAAAAATCCGCTGACTGAATCAGCCAGCGGATCTCTTATTTCATACGTCCGAACGCAATCCGCGTTCATTATAACTTCACGATCTTATCAATTATATGATTTGATTAGTCATAAAGGTTAGGAGCGATATCCTCGTCTTCCATATTTGTTGCATCATACCAGTAACCGTCTGTAGGAACATCCTCAAGCTCCTGGCCGTTTGCTGCTGCTGTCAGAGCGTAGATTGCATAGTATCCCATCATAAGAGGAGACTGTGTAACAGCACCAATGAATGTGCCATCTTTAACAGCTGCTTTGATGATAGAACCAGCATCGAAACCAACACCAACTACATCACCGTTTGCCGGGTCAGAACCAAGAACGTTAAGGTTAGCATTTGCTGCAAGAACACCCTCTGCAGAAACCTGGTTGGAACCGAATACTGCGATACAGTTCTCCTGGGAAAGGATTGCCTGAGCCTCTGTGGAGCAAAGCTCTACAGTTGTCTGTGCCGGAACAGCTACCTGGATAACAACGTCTGCGTCTTTAGCATCAGCATCAGCACCCTCTGCTGCGTTAACATAGAACTCGTTACCGCTTACTGCTACAGTCTTGCCATCAGCCTGAAGAAGCTCGATCATCTTGTTGATGAATCCAGTACCACGCTGCTGAATGTTCTGAGCTGTTGCATCCTGGTTAACCTCACCGATGATAACCTGTCCGTCAGCATCTTTAACAACGTCTTTAATGGAGTTGTACATATTCTCAGCTGCTACTGCACCAGCCTGTGCGTTGTCTGTACAAACCTCGCATACTACAGATCCTTCCGGAGCATCAGCGATACCTGTATCGAAAGTTACAACCGGGATACCTTTTTCTGCACATGTCTTAAGAGCATCCTGAACAGAAGATGTATCGCAAGCTGCAAGTCCTAATCCAACAGGATTGGAGCCGATAGCTGTGTTGATCATGTTAACCTGGTCAGCGATATCGGACTCACTGTTCGGTCCCTGTGCTTTATAAGTAACGCCCAGCTCCTCAGATGCTTTCTTCATACCTTCCTGAGCTGCATCCCAGTATGTAGACTGGAAAGATTTAACCATCATCGGGAACTCATAAGCTTCGTTTGCTTTCAGTCCGTCGAACTGTGCGGTAGGATCCTCAGCTGCTGTGGAATCTGCGGATTCCTCTGTTGCTGCATCTTCTTTCTCCTCAGCTGCAAAAGCTGCTGTTGCGCTCATGCTTGTTACCATTGCTGCACAGAGCATTAATGCCATAACCTTTTTTGCTTTCATATAATATTTCCTCCTTAAAATATATTATATAGTTTTTTATGTTCATACGCCGTTGCTACCCCTTGGCGTTTCACATCTTTGATTATCGGGTGCTGTTCACATTTCTCTGTAAACAGCACCCTTACTTATTATACACACTTCTTAATATCAATGTGCTGCTTTTTTCTCTTTCAAGATATCGATCAGAACGGCTACGATCAGAACGATACCAGTGATGATCTGCTGCCAGTTTGCCTGCAGGCCGATATATGGAAGACCTGTTTTCAGAAGCATGATGACGAAGATACCAACGAATGTACCGATCACGGAACCATATCCACCGGTAGCTGCTACACCACCAACGAATACACCACCGATAGCATCCATCTCAAGTCCGGCACCAGTACCAGGCTGTACAGTAGGTGTTACTGCTGCGTATGCGATTGCTGCAAGACCTGTAAACAGACCGCAGACAACGTATACCATTACGTGATAGAACTTTGTATTGATTCCAGAAAGGGCTGCTGCCTCTTTGTTGGAACCGATTGCAATTGTGTAACGACCGAATTTGGTGTGGTTCAGGATGTACTCCATAAGAAGAACCAGAATGATCATCCACAGGAAACCGAGCGGATAACGTGAAGCACTTCTTCCTGTACCAACGGTTACTTTAAAGATTGTGTGGAACCATCCACCGTCCTGTGTAAGTCCCGGCCAAGGTGTCGCACTGCAGAGAGATCCGGCACCACGGGTGATCATACAGGTACAAAGTGTTGCCAAAAATGGCGGCAGGTTCATAACACCGATCAGTACACCGTTCAGTGCACCAACTGCGATACCAAGAACAATACAGATCAGCATTGCCAGAGCTACCGGGCAATTGTTGTTTCTGATCAGTGTTCCGGCGATCAGTGCGTATGCTACCATACCAGTTCCGATTGACAGGTCAACACCACCAGTGATAAGCGGGAATGTAACTCCGATCGCCATAAGAAGATCGTAATATGAGAAATCCAGCATACTCAGGATCGTGGTGTACTGTCTGAATTCTTTACTCAAGCCTGAGAATATTGCACACAGGACAATGATAACGAGCAAAACAATAAATCTCTGATCACTTAAAATACTTTTTTTCTTCTTAGTCATGACTTTCCTCCTTAATCGATATTCCGTGTGGCCTTGTCCATGATGTTTTCCTGGGTTGCCTCGGAGATATCAATACATCCGGTAACTTTACCCTCACACATGATGATGATACGGTCACTCATTCGGAGAACTTCCGTCATCTCAGAAGAAATCATGATAATGGATTTGCCTTCTGCTGCCAGTCTGTTCATTAATTTGTAGATTTCGTTCTTGGCACCAACATCGATACCTCTTGTCGGCTCATCGAAAATAAGGATATCGCTGTCTCGTGTCAGCCATTTAGCAATAACAACCTTCTGCTGGTTACCACCGGAAAGGTTTACTACCAGCTGATCGGTGGTCGGTGTCTTTGTTGCAAGCTCATTTACATATTTCTCTGCAACCTGTTTCTCTTTTGCCTTGTTGATAAAAATACCATTGGTAAACTCTTCCATGGTTGCCAGTGTAGTATTTTCTGTTACAGATTTCTGTACAACACAGCCATATCTTCTTCTGTCCTCTGACAGATAACCGATACCACATTTAACAGCATCCTGCGGGCTGTTGATTGTCACCTCATGAAGCTGACCGTCTTTACCCATAACAGAAATCTTACCGCTCTGCTTCGGATCTGCTCCGAACAGTGCTCTGGCTGTCTCAGTACGTCCTGCACCCATCAGTCCTGAAAAACCAAGGATCTCACCTTTTCTCAGCTCAAAGCTACATCCTGAACCATCTTTCCTGCGTTCAGATGCTCAACCTTCAGAACTACCGGTGCATCTGCCGGAACTGCGCTCTCCTGCTTCGGATCCTCATAAATAACACGACCAACCATCATGTTGATGATATCTTCTTTTGTACTGTCTTTTGTGATGAGGGTTCCTACATAACCACCATCTCGCATGACTGTTACACGGTCTGTGATCGTTTTAATCTCATCCATACGATGTGAGATATACACGATACCGAGATTTTTCTTACGAAGGTCACGGATGATCTCAAACAGATCTGCGATTTCCTTCTCGGTAAGTGCTGCGGAAGGCTCATCGAAGATAATGACCTCAGCTTTATGAGAGATTGCTTTTGCGATCTCACACATCTGCTGTTTTCCGACTGTCAGGTTTTTCATCTTTTCCTTCGGATTGATCTCAATGTTCAGATCCTGGAAAAGCTTCTTTGAATCCTCGATCATCTTTTTGTCATCAATGCGGAAACCTTTTTTCGGCTCACGTCCGATAAAGATGTTCTGAGCAACGGTAAGATCACCTACCATGTTCAGCTCCTGATGTACGATTACAACGCCGGCATCCTGTGCCTCACGTGTATTGTGGAATTCTGTTTCCTGTCCTTTGTAAACGATGGAACCTGAATCCTTCTGATAAATACCGGTAAGAACCTTCATCAGTGTTGATTTACCGGCACCGTTTTCTCCCATAAGTGCATGTACTTCGCCGCGTTTTACTTCGAAATTAACGTGATCCAGAGCATGAACTCCAGGAAAGGACTTATCAATGTCCTTCATAGTTAAAATAACTTCACCCATTGTCGCATCCTCCCTCTAAGATCAGTTCTTTCTGCGTCTTGCAGAAACGTCGATATAAACTGCAACGATAACGATGATACCTGTGATGATCATCTGCTGTCCTTTACCAAGACCAAATGCCATAATGCCCTGCTGAAGAAGAGAGATGATGAATACGCCGATTACAGTACCGCCGATGGAAGCAAGTCCACCAACCATGGATGTACCACCCATAACGCAGCCTGCAATAGCCTCGTTGTTGTACTGATCGCCATAACCAGGCTGAACAGTTGTGTATGTAGCTACAAAGAAGAGTGCTGCAATACCTACCAGGAATCCGCAGATCACATAAGCAAGCATTTCCCATTTCTTTGTGTTAACACCGGAAAGACGGACAGCCTCTTTGTTGGAACCAAGGCAGAGGATGTAACGTCCCGGTTTTGTGTTGTAAAGAACGATACCGCAGATAACTGCCATTCCCAGGAAGATAATGATTCCTACAGGGAAGCCGTTTACGGAAACGATATTACGGAACCAGCCGTTTGCCTCACTGGCTGCCGGCCAGCTTACTGACTGTGTTTTTGTGAATACAGAAGCAATACCTTTTGCAATGTTCATGGATGCCATGGAAATAATGAATGGTGGTACTGACATATAAGAAACCATCCAGCCATTGAAAATACCAAAGCAGAGGCCGATCAGAATGCAAAGGATCATGGCAACTGCACACGGAACCTTGTAGGATGTCATGCAGTAACCGGATACCAGTGCACAGCAGAACATTACAGGTCCGATGGAGAAATCAATTCCTCCTGTAGCGATTACGAATGTAACGCCAAGTGACAAAAAGCCCAGGAAGTACACATAGTTCAAAGTAGATCTGATACTATCAACAGCCGGAAACTTGTTTCCAAGAACTACTTTAAAAACCAGGAACATGAGAATCAGAACACAGACAAGAAGTATTCTGTTCAATCCGAGCTTCTTAACGATTGGATTTTGTTTTAACTTTTCCAATTTTTACCCTCCTCACGTTTTGCACGTATCTTGTGTTTTCTTGGTTATTATAATACCGTTAAAAGTCAATAATTGTAATAGAATATCTTGCAAAAAAAGGTTAAATATTTACTGTACGGTAAATATTTAACCTTTTTCTTTGTGCATTTATGACTATTTACGGTGTAAGATCGCCATGTGTTTTTAACGTATTAAACGGAAAAAGCAGTTTTTCGATCTCACTGGTATACATATTATCTGGGGTTACCAGCTGACATCCGGAATTAACATCCTTTTTATATTCCTCGCCACGCAGCATCTTAATGGTTTCCCGAACACCTACATACCCCATCTTAAATGCCTTCTGCACAACGATCCCCTGGAATACTCCGTATTCCATCAGCTGAACGGCCTCCTGTGAGCTATCTACTCCCACTACCCTGATCCGGTTCTCTGCTTTTGCCGCTTTAACTGCCCTTGCAGCACCTACAGAGGAATATTCATTCATTCCCGCGATCATCTTGAGGTCCGGATATTTTTTCATCAGTTCTTTTGTGAGTTCATAGGACTTGTCATACTGAGAATCACAGTATACCACATCTACGATATTCTCCTTCAGACTGCCAAGTCCTGTACGGAATCCTTTTTCTCTTTCAACTGCCGTAGATACGCCTTTTACATGTGAAACGATCGCGATCTGGTCATCCTCCCCCACAAGCTCCTTTGCAAATCTGCCAAGAAGCTGCCCTGCTTCCAGATTATCTGTCGCAACAGTAAGATCCTGGACAGCTTCCTGGGTATAGGAATCAATAAATGCAATATGTATTCCCTGTTCCTTTGCCCTCTTCAAAAGCTGGTCCGACTCAGTGAAGCTGGATGGAGAGATCAGGATCGCATCCGGTTTTTCTTCTATCGCCCTTTTGATCAGCTTATTCTGACCATCCACATCATTCTCTTCCTCAGGTGCCCATACGCGGATATCTGCATTATATTCTTTTGCAGCCATCTCCGCTCCCTGGATCAGGGAAGTCCAGAAATCATTGGTACCGTCCACAACCTTCGGAATATAGATCAGTGACAAATTTCTCTCTTCCTCTGTCTGTTTATAATAGAAGATTCCGGCCACAAGTCCTGCTGCAAGGCAGATGACTACTCCAAATGTCAGGAGTTTTCTGTGTTTTTTCATATTGATTCCTCCTGCATTCCCGGAATAGTGATCGTGGCAGTTGTTCCGACACCTTTTTCACTTTCATAGGTGATCCCGTAACTTTCTCCATAATAAAGCTGCAGACGTTTCTGTACATTATAAACCCCCACGCCATTGGAATGATAATTCACCTTATGCTTATCATAAATATGTGCCAGTGTTTCCTCATCCATACCTACTCCGTTGTCGATAACCTGAAGAACTGCATTTCCATCCTTCATAAACCCTTTTACCTGCAAAAGCCCCTTGCTCTCTTTATATTTCAGGCCATGATAGATGGCATTTTCAATGATCGGCTGGAGAACCAGCTTAATCAGCGGGATATTTAATATAGAAGGTTCTACATTGATCTCAAATTCCAGCTTGTCCTTGTAACGCATCTTCTGGATCGTAAGATACCCCTTTGCATACTCCACTTCCCTTGCAAGAGGAACCACTTCATCCTCATTGCTGATACTCTGCCGCAAAAGACGTGCCAGAGATGCTGTCATCAGGACAACCTCCTCGTATTTTCTGCCTTCTGCCATCCAGATGATCGAATCCAGAGTATTGTAAAGAAAATGCGGATTAATCTGAGACTGAAGAGCCTTCAGCTCACTTTTTCTCTTTGCTTCCTGTTCCTTCACATTCTGTTCCATCAGATCCTGTATCCGATGTGTCATCACATTAAAAGATTTCGTCAGACTTCCGATCTCATTCTCCGAATCAATCTCCACATCCGCTCCGTCAAACTGCCCCTCCTGTACCCTGGACATGGAATCCCTGAGACGCTGAAGGGGATAAGTAAGACTCTTAGCCAGAAAGCTGGAAAAAAGCAGCGCCACGATCATCAGAAGTGCGGAAATAAGCACATAAATGCTCTGTGCCTGATTACTTTTGCGCAGGAGCTCACTGACGCTCATGCAGCCCACAACAGTCCATCCTGTTTTATTAGATCTGGAAATGGAATACAGCTTTCCTCTGTTTCCTTTTCCGGTACGCACCGTATCTTCTTTTGAATTCACGATCAGGTCGATATTTTCGGTCTGCAGTTCATTATAAAGCTGCTGCTGCTGAGGATGGTAAACAATATTCCCGCTTTCATCCAAAATGAATGCGTATCCTTTTTTTCCAATGGTATTCTGATCACAGAGTTCACTGATGGCACTGTAATTCAGGTCAATAAAAAAGACTCCCTCTTTTTCACCATTGTTGGAAAAATTACGGATTCCCCTGCTTAAAGTGATCACCCACGGACGCTCTCCGCTGATGATGTGCTGTACATGAGAAGATGTAAGAAGCGGGCCTTCCGGCTTCTGTAAAGCTTCCAGATACCACTCCTGGGTGGAAAGCTTCAGATCCGGATTCACAGACTGTTTGCCGTCGTTGATCAGCTTCCGTCCATTACTTCCAATGATTCCAAGATTTCGAATATCACTTCGTCCGTCCAGAATAGTCTTGAACTGATTGATCAGACGCTCTCTTGTTCCATCGTCCACATTTTCACCAAAAAGATATTGCTGTACATCCTCGTTACTGGAGATCATATAGGCTATATTTTCCATATAATCAATATAGGAATCAATATTCTGATTCATCTGTTGCACGATATTCTGTGTGTAAACAGATGAATTTTCAAAAATTGAATTGCGGGTATACCTCATGGAAACACCTGTTATGACCAGCACCGCACTTAAAAGCAGCACCGTCACTACCGCAAAGATCGCGCTCTGGATGCTCTTGAATTTTCCTATGATCTTTGCCGCAAACCGGATATCTCTCATTTACGTTTCTCCCTTGCATATTCTGTTGGTGTGCAGCCGGTCATTTTTTTGAAGGAGATTCCAAAATAATGGGGGTCTGCAAATCCGACTTTCTCGGCAATTTCATAATTCTTCATAGTTGTATTCTCCAGAAGCTCCTTCGCCTTCTCCATACGGGTACGGATCAGAACCTCTGTAAAAGTCTCTCCTGTAAGCTCCTTAAAGATCGTACTGAAATAGCTGGTGCTGATATTCAGATAAGAACAGATGCTGTTCAGGCTTAAATCCGGATCCATATAATTCTTCTGTATGTAATCCAGGGCAAGTCTGGCCTGCCGCTGTCCGCTGGAGCTGTTTGCATCGGAGAGTTTCCGGAAAATTTCTCCAACATGATTCCTTACCAGTGCAAAGGCACTGTCAAAAGAATTCTGCTCTGTAACCTGCTGCAGAAGTGCATCTCTTTTTGAAAAAAGCCTGCTGTCCGGAACCACATCCTCACATGTCTCATCTGCCGCGCGGATGATCTGCTGAAGATATACGCAGGCACGGCTCTTATCCACACGCGCTTCCTTGATTTCAGAAGAAATCTGTTCCAGGATATGCTCTGAGTTCTCCTTTTTTCCTGCTTTCAGAGCAGCTACCAGCTTCTCCACATGGTTTTTGATGGAAAGACTATTCTCCTCCGGACGTTCTTCCATACTGATAAGAAGGTTTCCGCCAAGAAGATAACGGTATTCAATAGCTTTCTCCGCAAGCTCATGGGATAACTGGAGCTCCTGCTGGGTTCTGGCCCAGCATCCCACACCGATAGAAATATCCAGTGACATCAGCTCCTTCAGCTTATCCTGGATCGTCCTGCAGATCTCCATGATCTTCTGGTCAAATTCTCTGGTCCGGTTTCCCATGAAAAGAGCACCGACCTTGTTATTTCCGGCCTGATATGCCACTCCTGCTTTTTCTTCGCTGATGATCTCATCACTGATATTAAAAAGAACAAAAGACATCAGTGCACTCTCCTGGCGTTTCTCTGCCGAAAGCTGACTGCCGTCCGAATACAGATCCAGTTCAAAAACAGCCACACGATAGCAGGCTGCCTCAAGGTCGATTCCCAATGCTGCAAGCTCTTCCAGGCTTTCCTGCCGTGTCTTGATATTATCCACAAAGCCCTGCAGCGCTCTGGAACGGATCACAATGGCGTTTTTCTGATAATTCTCGGAAGTCTGTGTCAGACGTTCCAGTTTTTCTTTTTCTTTTCTTCGCTGGTCCACCTTCTCTTTCATTTTTTCGATGACATTTCTGAGTTCCATTGCTGTCACCGGCTTCAGCATATATTCACTTACATCGTACTGGATTGCCTTCTTCGCATACTCAAATTCTCCGAATCCGCTGAAGATCACGATCACAATATCCGGGTAATTGTCATGGAGAAAACGGCTCAGTTCCATACCATCCATATATGGCATAAGGATATCCGTAAGCACGATATCCACCGGATGTGTCTGTACAAATTCCGCTGCTGCTTTCCCGTTATCACAGTCTCCTACCAGCTCACAGTCCATTGCTTTCCAGTCAATGTTCTCCCGGATCGCATCGCGAACAAGTATTTCATCATCTACCAGTAAAATACGATACATAATCTCTGTCATCCCCCTCTGATCAGTTTCTGCTGCTCTTTTTATACATCCCCCCGGCAGTCTCCTCTCACCATTTCTGCCATTATTTTGTTAAAAATCACTGCTTTCTATGTGAACAATAACTGTTTATACCTCCTACATGGTAACATGTTTGGTGATAATTTACAACAGAGTTTCTTAGTCCATTTTACACGGTGAAAAAAAGCTCGTTGCTGGTCACAGAGCGAACAGTAACAAAAGCCCCATGTTCAATATATCGAACATGGGGCCTTTGTACTGTGATATCCCTCACAGAATTTTATTATTTTACGATCACGCCATCTTCATCCCAGAGGTCATGCCAGTCATTTGCACCATGCCACAGAAATACCTGGCCTTTTACAAGACGGTTGCCTTTTTCCAGAGTAGCAATGGTTGCCATCTCTTCTTCTGTAAGCGGATCCTCTGTCACACATTTCAGGTTACTTGCATAGTTGTGAACAGAAAATGGGATGGAGATCTCGCCTCTCTGATGAGCCCATTTCAGAGCGATCAGAGCCGGATGAACACCGTGTGCTTTTGCGATTGCCTGCATCTCCGGTACTTCCAGATCAGCAACATCTTCAGGACAGATATCTCTCTCAGGTCTGCGCGGGGAACCGATCGGCATATAGCCTACAGGCTGAATGTTGTGAGCTACCAGATAATCGTAAAGCTCCTGCTGCTGGAAGCATACATGAAGCTCAAGCTCACAGGTTGCAGGTTTGATCTTCATCAGAGGAAGAACAGCCTCAAGCTTCGGAATGGTCATATTGGAAATACCGATATAACGGATCTTTCCTTTTTCTACCAGTGCCTCGCACTGACGGTAAGTGTCCATAAACTCCTCAACACTGAACGGCTTGGAATCAGGATTTCTGGAGTCTACATCACATCCCGGTGCATGATAGTTCGGAAATGGCCAGTGGATATAGTACATATCTACATAATCACACTGAAGATCCCTGATACTCTTGTCACATGCTTCCTCTACTCTTCTGTGCATGTCGTTCCATACCTTTGTCATGATGAAGAGATCTTTACGCTCTACAACACCTTCGTCAAAAGCATCTTTGAACACCTGGCCAATTTCATGCTCGTTTCCGTAGCATGCAGCACAGTCAAACATACGGTAGCCGCTGCGGATCGCGCCTGCAACAGCTGCGGATACATCCTCTGCGGACACACGGTCAGAACCAAATGTTCCCATTCCGACACATGGAACCTGCTCGCCGGATGGAAGTGTCACTTTCGGCACGATTGCCGGATTGATAACTTCTGCCATTTTTACATCTCCTTTTTATGAAAAATTTTCTTATTATAAGCTGATCTTATAAACGCTTGATCTCAATCTTCGGAAGAAGTGCTTCCATATCTTCCATTACAAAGAAGCCTGTCTCCTCGCGCATGGCTGCAGCTGCTGAGATTGCGCTGGCTCTGCGCAAGGTCTCCTTCAGGGAAAGTCCTTCGCTTAATCCCAGTGCAAAGCCTGCAATCATGGAATCGCCACATCCTACAGTATTCACTGCATCGATTTTCGGGACAACAGCACGGAAAATTCCTTCATCACCAACTGCCAGGGAACCGTCTGCACCAAGAGAAACCGCTACGATCTCCACACCGCCTGCGTGGATGGCTTTTGCAGCATCTATGATATCATTGATATCGTCGCAGTGCTTGCCTGTGAGCATACGGATCTCATCAATATTCGGCTTGATCAGTGTCGGAGCAGCTTTGATTCCTTCTTCCAAAAGTTTGCCGCTGGTATCCAGAATCACCGACTTTCCTGCATCTTTAACAATCTTCACAAGACGCTGATATGCAGTTCCGTCAAGCCCCTTCGGTACGCTTCCGGACATTGCCACAACGGAGGCGTCTTTTACAAGATCGCGGAATTTTTTCTCAAATCCCTCAAAATCTGTCTCTGTAAGAGTAAATCCCGGCTCCAGAAATTCTGTCTGTACGTGATTCACTTCATCCCAGATATTGATACAGGAACGGCTCTCTGCATCAACATGGTAAAAAGCACTCCTGATACCAAAAGGTTTCAGGGCATCTTCAATATAGTTTCCTGCGTGGCCGCCCACAAACCCTGTGGCAACCACTTCAGCACCGTAAATAGACGCCGGCTTGGAAACATTCAGTCCCTTTCCGCCGGGAACATAGGTACATTCACGCACACGGTTTACTTCGCCCACTTTAAAATCATCCACTACATAACGCTTGTCAATGGCAGCGTTTAAGGTTACTGTCAGGATCATATCAGTCTTCCTCATTGGAAAGAAGGATCTTTCCTTTTACAAGGCCCGGTGTCTTGAACAGCTGGAAAGCCTCCTGAGCCTGGCTCATCGGAATTTTCTTATAGATGAAGCCCGGGTCAAATTTCAACTGACCTGTTGCAAAATAATGTGCTGTCAGATCCCACTCACGGCCCGGATATGGTGCACTGTAGGACATCCAGGAACCGGTAAGCTTGAACTCCTTACGGTTCATATTTTCCCACTGCTTCGGTGTGAAAGTAAGGTTCTCATGAGGAGTACCGATGAAGCATACATGTGCTTTGTTTGCTGCAAGCTCGAACGCCATGTGCATGGTCGGAACCTGTCCGGCTGTCTCGAATACGAAGCCGTAGCCCTTGCCACCTGTGATGGCCATGGCTTTTTCCATATATCCTTCTTCTTTTGTGTTGATCACTTCATCTGCACCGAGACGTTTTGCAAGGGCAAGTCTCTCATCGCTGATATCAAAAACTACGACTTTCTTGGAGCCGAAGATCTTTGTCCACTGCATGGTGAACATACCAACTGTTCCACCGCCAAGGATCGCCACATACTCGCCACCGTGATAATCATTCTGGAATACACCGTGGATAGCTACTGTTGCAGGCTCAAACATTGCGCCCTGCTCATACGGAACATTGTCTGCAAATGGTACAGCATTTTTCTCCGGAACTACTACATAATCTGCATTCGCTCCCTGCTCTCTGGAACCGATGAAGCTGTAATGTTTGCAGAGGGAGTAATTACCTTTCTGGCAGTCATCACATTTCATACATGGAAGAAGCGGTGCACCGGATACACGGTCTCCGACTTTTACCTTTGTAACACCTTCTCCGACTTCCACAACATCACCGGAGAACTCATGGCCAAGTACGATCGGATAAAAATGTACGCCATGGTTTAATACACGCGGGATATCTGATCCGCAGATTCCGGAGTATCTTACTTTAATCTTGACATGGCCAGGAGTTACCTCTGGTTCCTCCACTTCCTGATACTGAACATCTTCATTTGCTACTACTACTGCTGCTTTCATGATTATTTTTCCTCCTCATTTCTCATCATAGGTTCAAGAGATTTATAGAGATTTAAATAGGTTTTATAGGTTTTATCATAAACAGCCCTGTTTTCAGGGTTCGGTTCATGTCTTCTTGTTTCTTTTACAGTAAGGCTGATAGCCTCATCATAATCTTTATACATTCCAACACCAATGCCCGCCAGAATCGCTGCACCAAGTGTTGTAGCTGTGTCAGATGACGGTACTACGATCGGTTTTCCGGTGATGTCGGATTTGATCTGTGTCCAGAGGAGAGAATTGGCTGACCCTCCCATTGCCCGGAGTATTTCAACATCTGCCCCTGCTTCTTTTGCAACCTCAAGATTATGCTTCAGGGAAAGGGCCACACCTTCCATGCAGGCGCGTACCATATGACCCTTGGTCTTTGCAAAATCCAGTCCGTAGAAAACGCCTTTTGCATTTGGATTCCAGATCGGTGAACGCTCACCGGACATATATGGAAGGAATACAACACCGTCACTGCCTGGAGCGATCTTTTCTGCAATCTCATTAAGCTGATTCAGGGAAGAACCTTTTCCCTCGCCTGACATCATGCGCTCATAATCTGCAAACTCACGCTCAAACCAGCGCATCACACCACCGCCGCCGGTTGTGCCGCCCTGAAGGAGCCACTGTCCCGGAACAACATGATATCCTAGGATCAGTCTTGGATCTGCCTTGTATTCATCCATGCATATGCTCATTCCGCCAGCCTGTCCGCCCTGCTCCTGTGTCTCACCAGGATGGATAACTCCAGCCCCCAGCGTTCCGCATGCTGCATCCAGACCGCCTGCAACAACCGGTATTCCTGCTGCAAGTCCTGCTTCCTCTGCTGCCTTCTCGGTGACAGTGCCTACTATATGGTCGCAGTCGCAGATCTCAGGAAGAAATTCCAAGGGAATTCCAAGCCTTCTGCACATAGCCTCATCCCATACAGCTCTTCGCATATCAAAGCAGTGCAGACCGTATCCCTGTGAAACATCCTGACTCATAACACCCGTCAGCTTATATGCAATAAAGCTGTTGGACTGCAGAATCTTGTCTATCTTTTCATAAACCTCCGGCATATTTTCTTTATACCAGAGGATCTTCGCTGTTGTATAAGACGGCTGCAACGAGTTGCCGGATACTTCAAAAATCTTATCTGCTCCGATCTCCTCATTCAGCCTGTCACAGATGGACTGTGCTCTTGTATCCATCCAGATCGGTGTGTTGGTCAGAACATTACCATCTTTATCCATGGCAATCGCTGACCAGCTCTGTCCGTCAATACCGATGCCTGCGATCTCATCCGGTACAATACCTGCTTTCCGGATAGCTTTTTTTACTGCACTGCAGACTGCACTCCACCATTCCTCCGGATTCTGTTCAGCCCAGCCTTCCTTCGGATAGTATACCGGATAGTCACCGTTGACTGCTGCCACTACGTTTCCGGATTTCTCAAAGATCGCAACCTTACAGGCACTGGTACCAATATCAATACCAAGTAAATATGGTTTCATTGTGATTTCTCCTTCTCCTTATATAGCACGCACAGATTTCCCCATAATAATCTCTGCGTCAAGCTTCTCCGCAATCCGCTCCGTATTTCCAGCATCGCCCTCTTCCAGTCGTTTCAGCATAATGCCGGCTACCTCTCTTGCAATACCTGGTGTAGGCTGAGCAACGATAGTCAGCTTGGGATTACATGCCCTTGCAAACTGCAGGTTATCGAACCCGATCATGGAAAGCTGCTCCGGAATTTTAAGTGCCAGCTCATTGACACCGATCACCGCCCCCATGGTCATCTCATAGTTGGTGACAAATACAGCTGTCATATCCGGATTATCCGCCACAAGTTTCTCCAGCCCCTTCACGCCGCCTTGAATGGTATAGTCACCGTGATAGATCAGGGATTCCTGTACCGGAAGATTCTCTTTTTCATATGCGCTTCTGTATCCCTGGAGACGTTCCTGCGCTGTGGATATCTCCTCCGGACCGCCGATGATCCCGATTTTGCGGTGTCCTGCCTGAAAAAAAACTCTCATGGCATCTTCTGCCGCCTTCTCATTGTCCACAAGAACACTGTCACAGGAAATCTCCTGGATCTTACGGTCAATGAGCACGATCGGTTTCCCGGTTTTCTGAAATTTTTTCAGGTGATTGCCTTCTGTGTCCACCGGCATGTTGATGATGCCATCCACACGTTTCCGGCTTAAGAATTCCACTGCGTCCCGCTCCAGTTTCTTATCTGTACGGCAGTCACAGACAATGGTCGCATATCCATGACTTCTCAGGACATCCTCCATCTCTGTGATGATCTCCGCACAAAAGGTATTGTTAAGCTCCGGGATCACCACGCCGATGGTCTTGGTGGCATTGGTCTTAAGTCCTCTGGCCACCTCATTTACCTCGTAGTGCAGCTCCTCGATGGCTTCCTCGATCTTTACTCTGTTTTTTTCTCTTACGTTTCCCCCATTAAAATAGGAAGAAATCGTTGCAAGCCCAAGTCCCGTCCGCCTGGCGATATCTTTCATGGTCGCTGCCATACTTATCACCTCATTATCTGCATTTTACCGCAATACTTATTCTGCCTTTCCGTCGCAGCCGCAGACTTTCATACGAGCCTCAACAAGCTCTTTTACAGCCTGAATCGCTTTCTTTCCGTATGCTTTCGGATCGATGGTATTCTCATTCTCTGCAAATGTCTCCTTAACCGCCTTGGAATATGCCGCACGAAGCTCTGTTGCAAAGTTTACCTTGCAGATACCACGTTTTACACAGTCGCTTACATCCTCATCACTGAGACCGGATGCTCCGTGAAGAACAAGTGGAATATCAACAACTTCACGGATCTCGCTTAAACGTTCTTTATCAAGAACCGGAGTTCCTACATAAAAACCGTGTGCTGTTCCAATTGCAACTGCAAGGGAAGTAACACCTGTGCGCTCTACGAATTCTTTTGCTTCCTGCGGATCTGTGTTGGTGTCTGCCTCTGCCTCAAGATCATCTTCCTTACCGCCGACTTTACCAAGTTCAGCCTCACACGGAATGTTCAGGGCAGCAGCTACATCCGCAACTCTCTTTGTCTCTTTAATATTGTCCTCAAAATCCAGTTTGGAACCGTCGATCATAACAGATGTGTAACCTGCATGCATTGCCTGCATAGCCAGCTCAAAGCTGCTGCCATGGTCAAGATGAAGGCAAACCGGAACAGAAGCCTTGGCAGCCTCAGCTGCAACGATCGCTGCATAGGTCTCAACAGTACCATACTTAACCGTAGATGGTGTCGTCTGGATCATAACCGGAGCTTTCAGCTCCTCAGCAGCCTGGATGATTGCTTTCACCATCTCCATATTCTCTGCATTGAATGCTCCTACTGCGTATCCGCCTTTCTGTGCTTTTAACAGCATTTCTTTCGATGTAACCAGTGGCATAATCTTTTTCCTCCTTGGAATATTGTGTTTATTTTCTAAATAATATCTATTGTCGGTCCAGAAACCGAAACGTTTCTGTTTGAGTTTATCATAGCTCTCCGAAACGTTTCTGTCAACCATAAAATATTCATCATTTAAAGGAAAATATTGCCTTGAAAAGAAGATAAAATACCGTTAGATTAATCTATAAAGATATAAAAACCTGTGGCCGGGCAGGAACGTCTGATATGACCGGCAGATATGGCAACTGCATAAATTATTCTCTGAGCAGCTGAATCTTAAACCTGACCTGATGCAATAATTTCTGCAATGCTGTAAATGATCAATTTATCTTAGGAGGATATTAACTATGTTAAAAGGAATTCCAGAAATCTTATCACCAGAATTACTGAAGGTATTATGCGAGATGGGTCACAGTGACCGTCTTGTAATCGCAGACGGCAACTTCCCTGTAGAATCCATGGGAAAGAACGCTATCACCATCCGCTGCGACGGACACGGTGTTCCGGAGATCCTTGATGCGATCCTGAAGCTGTTCCCGCTTGATACTTATGTAGAGCATCCGGTAAACCTGATGGAAGTAATGCCTGGCGATAATGTTGAGACACCGATCTGGGATACATACAAAGAAATCGTGTCCAAACATGACGAGCGTGGCGAAAAAGCAATTGGAAATATCGAGCGTTTCGCATTCTATGATGAAGCTAAGACAGCTTACTGCATCATCTCCACAGGTGAGAAAGCTCTTTATGCAAATATAATGCTTCAGAAAGGTGTTGTTATCAACAACGACTGATCTTCTTACGTAACTGCCTGATATCTATACACATATTCAACCAAAAACTCCCGATTTCACTGCCTGATGATCGTCTTTTCAGGAAGGAAAACGGGAGTTTTCTATTTCTCTATTCTGTATATTTATCGTTTCGCTGTTTTTGCTGTATAGCTGCCGTATACAGTTTTGCCTGTAGATGTTTTTGCACCGGCACGCACTGCATAATAGTAAGTTGTGCCTTTCTTTGCTCTCCTATCCTCAAATGATGCTGTCTTTCCATTGGAAATTGTTTTGATCTTTTTCCAGGAACTGTTCTTTGTTTTCCGGTAGATCTGATATCCGGAAGCTTTTTTCTGGGTACTCCAGTAAATTTTAAGGCCGCTCGATGTTTTGCATATTTTTGAGATCTTCTGTTTCAATGGATAAGACTGGATATAGCTACTTGCTTTATAACCACCCAAGATTTTCTTTCCACCTACAGTACGATATGCACGAACTGCATAAGCGTAAGTGATGATTCCCTGAACACTGGAATCTTTATAACTTAATACCGTACTCTTTACTTCTTTTATACATTTCCAGTTCTGTCCTTTTACCTTGCGGTAGATCCGGTATCCGCCAGCCCCTGAGACCTTATTCCAAGAAACCATATTATATGGACCGATTTTTGCAGAGGCTTTCGCAGTTGCTTTACCTGGCTCTGCTTTTGCAGATACTTTATCTGAATATCCGCCGTACACTGTTGTTTTTCCGCTGATCACATATGCTGCACGAACCCGGTAAGTATACGTGTTTCCTGTCTTTACAGCCGTATCCTGCCAGGTTTTTACATTAGCTTTGACAGTGGTAAGCTTTTTCTCTTTTCCGCCATTCTGTGAACGATAAACTACATAACGGTTGCAGCCAGATACTGCTGACCAGGCGATATTGATCTTATTGTAAGACTTTCCTGATATCTTTACTCCTGCAGTTTTCTTAAGTTTTACAGTAACTTTGCAGGAAGCTTTGATTCCTTTGGCGTTATTTCCATAGCAGGAAATGGTCACTGTTCCAGGCTTCTTTGCCGTGATCACGCCCTTCGTACTAACTGTGGCAATATTCTTATCAGAACTTGTCCATGTAATTCCTGAAGATGTCATCTCAGCTCTGGTTGCTGATGCTTTGAGTGTCTTCTTATCACCTGCATTCATACTGAGGGATGACGCTGACAGAGTCATCTTCGCTGCGCTGTTCAGCGTTCTGGTATGTGCTTTGATACGAGGTGTTATAGATGGACTATATTCTTTGGCATCCATCCAGTCTGTATCTTCCGGATAATAAATAAAACTCTGGTCGGCTGAAACAGAAGCTTTAAACTTACACCATGTATAATCCACACTTGCTTCCACATAATACTTCAATTTCTTGCTGCCGGCATTGGTTATCACCACAGAATACAAACTGTTCTGACTGATCAGAACTTCCGGGATCTTAAAAGTTTCTATTCCTGCCATGGACTGAACACAGGATATTGGCTGTGCATAGGCGGGCGTTCCGCTTGTCGGATCACTGACATCTTTCAGATTCGTATAAACCTGTACAGTAAAGGAACTGTTATCACTCATAGATGCCAGAGTCACTTCCCCCAGGCTTTCTGCCTTTCCCTTGCCTGCACTGGCTTTAAAAATGCTGGCAAATTTCTCGCCGGAATACATTTTGATTGAGGCAAGTCCTGAAGTTCCGTCATAGAAGTAATTATTGGTATACTCCGGTTTCGCTGCTGCTATAACTGCAACGAGTTCACATACAGACTTATCCTCATAGGACATATAGAAATAGCCATCTTTTCCCCAGTCTGTACCCCAGCTGTTCTTGACGATCCATGCACCGTCCGAAGTTACCTTGGAAGCAGCCGCAAAATTCGATGCAGAATAATTATCATCCCATCCAACCACTGTTACCACATGGTTTACACTCTTGGTACTGGTAGGATAAGAATACGCTGCCGTGCTGGCATTATAATATCGGTTCTGTGCATTATACATGATCGAAACGGAATGATTCGCTGTCAGAAGCTTCTTCATGGCACTTACTGAGTAATCCGAAAAATACGAATTCTTCAAGTATGCTGATGAATGGAATTCCTTTGACCTGGCAGGAATTGCCCCTGTCTTCTGTGTATGTGTGGAATCTGTTGCCAGGGGAACATCTGCCTCTGTCGTCATCCCTGACCAGGTACTCAGAAACATAGATGCCAGGAGATCATTTCCCCCTTCGTGATAATCAACATTTCCATAATCATCCGTTCCATAATGACGATTAATATCCCCTGCAGTATTTCCAAGAGGATCATTGCTTCTGTTCGCCCAGAAATATGCAAGATGCTCCTCAGACAGATCATACGCTCCAAGCCCCTGCGAAAGAAGAGATGTCTCCATAAGAGATGCCATTCCAAATGCCCAGCACATTCCATACGGATCCTGATTTTTTACAGAGGTTACATACCCCTGTTCTGCTGCATTATAGTAAGAAGAATACGCCACTGCTCTTCCCATTGGAATCTCATCCGTATCATTTCCGATCTCAATGGCTGTGGAATAGGACGTCAGGCTGTCAAAAGGTGCCAGCTGTTCCTTCTCTTCCTCTTCTGTCAGCGGTCTTCCTTTAATATATTCAATTCCGGTGTCTTCACTGTCAAATTCAGTCTCTCCGTCACTGAATGGATCAGTCTGTTCCAGTGAAAACTGCTCTATTTCTGTGGCTGTATCATCTGTTTCAGAACCTTGCAGGGAAATTTCCTCGTTTTCCTCACTGCTCTCCTGCTGGATACTCTCACTGCTCTCTGAAACAGCTCCGCTAATATCTTCTCCGTATATATCAGTATCTGTTTCCCCTGACTCCTCACTCTGCTGATTCCAATCCTCTGCAGTATTCTCCTGCATTGTACTGTCTTCTCCGGTCTCTATCTCTACATCACTAAAATCTGCTGCAACAACCGGAATCTGGCTTGCCATCACAACTGCACTTATAAACAATGGCAGTAATTTTTTTCTGATCAGATGTAAATGCTTCACCTGGATTTCCTCTTATCTTTCGTTTGTATTTCTTATATTATTACTTTATCCCCATTTTCTTAAGTGAATATTCGCAACTACTTGGCTGCTTATTTCATCTCTGCAAAGAACTTACTTGATCTTGGTCAAGCGGATATTCGCAGCCTCGCAAGGTACTTACTTGATCTTGTTAAAATGATAAACTAAAATTCCGATCACTGCAAGTATTGCTGCGCATCCGATCCACAAAAATGGATTCTGATACCAGGGTTCTTCCTCTTTGAAAGATGCTGTTGCAGTCCCATTTACAGGCTTTGGCTTTACTGATTCTTCAGTTTCTGTTGGAACCGGTGACATTTTTACGACTGATTGATCCTCCGTTCCTGGAGACTCTCCACTTTTTTCAGATTCTGCAGTATTCTCTCCATCTGTAGTATTTGTCGTATTGTCTTTCCGTTTTACTGTGCTGTCTTTTTCTGATGCCGTGCTGTCCTTTTCTGCTGCTAAACTGTCTTTCTCAACTGCTGTGCTATCCTTTTCTGTCTCTGTAGTATTTTTTTCTGCTGCAATTTCATCTTCCTTTGATGGTCTCAGCTCATCGAGAGGAACGTAACCATGGGTTCCATTATATTCTGTATATCCCCAGCTTTCACCATTCTTCTCTGTCTCGCCTTCAATGTGTAAAACCGTTCCGTCTTCTACTGTTTTGTCATTCAATTTTTCACTTTTATCACTGGTTTCCGGATAAATATCAACTCCAACTCCTCCGGAATCCACTGTCATATAATAATCGGTATTGTCCTGCGGAAGCTCTACCTTACCTGACCGGTCCGCATAAACAGGAATACTCATTGCCATTGCCGCTGACACAACCCCTGCTGCGAAAATATACCTTACCCTTTTCATTCTGATTCCTCTCCTCGCCACTTACTTAGTACATCATTTCAAAAACAACTATACCATCCATACAGGTCTCAGATTTGATATCATTATTTTATAAATGCTATAGTATCTCTATATAGACAAAATCCTCCTATATTTCCCTGTCTGATCCGAAATATAAGAGGATTTTATCTTTTGTTAGTCCAGTTTATCGGTTAAACTGGATCTGTCTTATGCCAGCTCTTTCTCGCACATATCCAGTGCAGATGCGATAACTGCATCCATGTCGTAATATTTGTATTCACCAAGACGACCGCCAAAGATCACCTTCAGTTCCTTCTCTGCCAGCTCTTTGTACTGCGCATAAAGCTGTCCGTTCTTCTCATCATTAACCGGATAATACGGCTCATCGCCTGGTTTCCACTCAGAACTGTATTCACGGCTGATCACCGTCTTAGGAAGATCATTGCCTTCCTCATCTTTACCGAATTCAAACCATTTATGCTCAATGATACGTGTCCAAGGTGTCTCCACATCTGTATAGTTCACAGCTGCATTACCCTGGAAATTCGGCTTATCAAGAGTCTCGTTCTCAAATCTTACAGAACGGTACTCCAGCGTACCAAGCTTGTAACCAAAGTATGCATCAATAGCACCTGTGTAGATAACCTTGTCTGCCATTGCATCATACTCTGCTTTTTTTGCAAGGTAATCCTCATTCAGGCGTACTTCAATGCCATCCAGAAGATTGGCAACCATCTTGGTATAACCGCCAACTGGAATTCCCTGATAAAGAGCATTGAAATAATTGTTATCAAAAGTAAGACGAACTGGAAGTCTCTTAATGATAAAGGACGGAAGCTCTGTGCACGGACGTCCCCACTGCTTCTCTGTATATCCTTTGATCAGTTTCTCATAGATATCTGTACCAACAAGACTGATCGCCTGCTCTTCCAGATTCTTCGGTTCTGTGATACCAGCAGTCTTACGCTGCTCTTCAATCTTCGCAGCAGCCTCTTCCGGTGTTACTACACCCCACATCTTATTAAATGTGTACATGTTAAACGGAAGGCTGTACAGCTCTCCATGATAGTTGGCTACCGGGCTGTTCGTAAACCGGTTGAACTCAGCAAACTGTGTGATGTAATTCCATACCTTCTTGTTATTTGTATGGAAAATATGTGCACCATATTTATGTACGTTGATTCCCTCAACCTTTTCTGTGTACACATTTCCGGCAATGTTCGGACGTTTGTCGATTACGAGAACAGATTTGCCTGCCTTCTTCGCCTCATGAGCAAAGACTGCGCCGTATAGACCGGCACCTACGATAAGATAATCGTACATTTAAATTTTCTCCTCTTATTACTTGATAATGTCCATTCTAACACCTGTGATACTGATATGGCAAGTGTTCTGTGAAAGTCAATCAGATATTCGCATCCTCACAGGGAGCTTCCTTAATCCAGAAAAACAACAGGCAGCATCTTCTATTATTGCTGCCTGCCATTTTTATCCAGGTTTCTATGTACTTATAAAGCCTTATTCCTCATATCCATTCGGGTTCTGGCTCTGCCATTTCCAGGAATCTGCACACATTTCGCGGATTCCGTTCTCTGCTTTCCAGCCGAGTTCTTTCTCTGCCTTGGTTGCATCGGAATAGCAGGTTGCGATGTCGCCTGGGCGGCGTGGTTTGATCACGTATGGGATCTTAACCCCTGTAGCTGCCTCAAAGTTTTTAACAATATCGAGTACGCTGTATCCTTTACCTGTTCCAAGGTTGTAAATACTTAAGCCTGAGTTGTCCTCAAGTTTCCTGAGAGCTTTTACATGTCCTTTAGCAAGGTCTACTACATGGATGTAGTCACGGACACCTGTTCCGTCCGGTGTGTCGTAGTCATTTCCGAATACACCAAGCTCTTTCAGCTTACCTACTGCAACCTGTGTGATATACGGCATCAGATTGTTCGGGATTCCGTTCGGGTTCTCACCGATAGTTCCGCTCTTATGAGCACCAATCGGATTGAAGTAACGAAGAAGTACTACGTTCCACTCCGGATCTGCTTTCTGGATGTCTGTCAGGATCTGCTCCAGCATGGATTTTGTCCAGCCGTATGGGTTAGTGCACTGTCCCTTCGGGCACTCCTCTGTGATCGGGATCATAGCCGGATCGCCGTATACAGTTGCTGAGGAAGAGAAAATAATATTCTTTACATTATGTTTTCTCATCACGTCCACAAGTGTCAGGGTTCCCGCGATATTGTTCTCGTAGTACTCCCATGGCTTGGCAACAGATTCACCTACTGCTTTCAGTCCTGCAAAATGAATACAGGAATCGATCTTCTCGCTGTCAAAAACCTTATTCATTGCTTCACGATCCAGAATGTCTGCCTTATAAAATTTCACCGGCTTGCCTGTAATCTTGGATACTCTGTCAAGAGCCTTCTCACTGGAATTAGCCAAATTGTCAACTACTACAACATCATATCCTGCGTTCTGCAGCTCTACAACTGTATGACTTCCAATGTATCCTGCTCCACCTGTTACTAAAATTGCCATAGTTTTTCTCCTCCTCAGATTAGGTTTATAGCGTTCGTGTTTATTTTAACACTGCTGCCTGTTTTCCACAATAGCAGAAAACCAGGTTTCGTACATGACTTCCTCTCAGATCTGTGAAAATCACTTAGTCCCACAGTCCCTGAGGATAAAGACCCTGATCCTTCAGGCTCTGGATCGCAGCCACAACTACCGGCTTATCCTCTTTATAAGTTACGCCGTACCATTTATCCTGTGTGGTAAGCACTTTTACTGTAGCTTTCTTTTCTTTAAGAAGTTCATCTACTACAAACGGAAGGAAGTACTCGCACTTCAGCGGATTGACCGGAATGTTTTTCTCAAGGAATACAGGAAATCGCGCTTCCAGCTCTTTCATGAATCCGCCGGTGAAGCCCCACATATTCATGGATACCGGTGCGTCAACAGGAAGTGCTGTCCATGTTTTTCCATCGTCCTCTGTGTAAGCTGCTCCGCCGTCACGTTTTTCAATGTGAGTTCTCTCATTGATATCTGCAAGATATCCGTTCTCGTCTGTCTCGCAGACACCGCGGGATACATAGCCATTATCTGTCAGCGTGTTCTCCAGACGGTATCCGACCATCATATACTGAGCCGGAACACTTTCTTCCTCAGCATGGATCAGGAAATCATACGCCATTTTAAATGCGTGAGTTCCGTAATAATCATCTGCATTAATTACAACAAACGGTCCGCCTATCTCATTCAGGCAGCTTAATACTGCATGTCCTGTTCCCCATGGCTTCACACGTCCTTCCGGAACTTTGAATCCCTCCGGAATGTTATTCAGATCCTGATGCACATAAACGATCTCCACCTTATCGCTTAAACGGTCACCAATGGCATCACGGAAATCCTGCTCATTTTCTTTCTTTATAATAAAGATAACTTTCTTAAAGCCTGCGCGTACAGCGTCATAAATGGAAAAATCCATGATAATATGGCCTTCCTGATCTACCGGGTCGATCTGCTTGAGACCACCGTATCGGCTTCCCATTCCTGCTGCCATTACTACCAGAACCGGCTCTTTCATAATCTTATTCCTCCTGTTATTCTCCGGGTATCTCCCAATCTGCATTCATAAAGCCGGTCAGATCCTCATCCAACCGGCTTTACGAACCTTATACTTTATTATACTACAATTCATCACGGAATCCTATCAGTTATTTTTTCATTTTCTCCGGAAAAACAATCTCCATTCTCGTTCCCTGTCCCTGCTCGCTTTCCACATGGATCTGCGCATGATGAAGCGTCGCACCATGTTTTACTATGGACAGACCAAGTCCTGTTCCGCCAGTCTGTCTGGAATGGCTCTTATCTACTCTGTAAAAACGCTCAAAGATCCTGCCCTGTTCACTCTTCGGGATTCCGATCCCGTCATCCACAACACAGTAGAACGGATGTCCTTTACGGTTTCCTACCATAATGCGAACATGTCCGTCATTTTCTGTGTAGCGCACTGCATTATCTGCAATATTGAAAAACATCTCATAAAGAACATGTCGCACGCCCTGGATCTTCTCAGAATTTCCGACCAGCTCCAGGGAGATATTTTTCTTTTCTGCCGGATGCTTCAGATTGCTTTCCACATCCTCTGCCAGTTCGTAAAGATCCACTTCTTCAAAAGGAACCTCGCTGTTGCTCTCATCCAGTCTGGAAAGCTGAATGATATCTGCCACAAGATTGGATAACCGCACTGCCTCATGATAGATTCTTCCTGAAAATTCCTGTACATGATCTGAAGGAACCATTCCATTCATCATAAGTTCTGCATAGCCGGAAATAGACATCAACGGTGTTTTCAGCTCATGGGAAACATTTGCAGAAAATTCCTTCCGGATCTGTTCTGCCTCTTTCAGTTCTTTTACCTGCTGCCTGATCTGGCGGTTCTGTTCATCCACCCGCACAAGAAGCGGCCTCAGTTCTTCATAACACACATTGTTCAGCGGATGTTCCAGATCCAGATCATTGATCGGCCTGATAAGATCCTTTGTCTGCCTCTGTGCAAAAATAAACTCCAGGACCAGTACAAGAAGCATCAAAATCCCCAGAACAAGCAGGCTTGATATCCAGGTGGAATATACGGAATCTATGGTTTTTCCTACACGAAGCACGTTTCCGTCATTCAGTTTTACCGCATAATAAAAAGTCTTTTTTGCAAAAGTCTCCGAGTAGCGGATACTTTCACTTTGTCCTTCTTTTTCTGCCTGGATAAATTCCGGACGATTACTGTGATTCTTCAGTTTCTCCGGTGACGCTTCAGAATCAAAGAGAACAGTTCCGTCTTTTCCTATGAGCGTCACACGGCTTGTAGATACTGTTCCCAGTTTTTTCGTAAGAAAAGCTTCTCCGTACTCTTCCATCCCAAGACAGATATACCTGGTTTCCTCTCTCACTCCACGCTGCATATAAGTGTTGAATTTACTGTATGTCACCACGCTTGCAGCCAGAAATGTTACAAGGACAGCCAGAACGATCATTACACTTGTATGATTCAGGATCTTTTTTTTCATAGATGATCTCCTATCCTGTAGCCGACTCCGCGCACAGTTTCAATAAGGTTTCCCGCTTCACCCAGCTTCTGGCGAAGGGTACGTACGTGGACATCTACAGTCCTTGTTTCCCCGTCAAAATCATATCCCCATACATGGCAAAGGATCTGATTTCTTGACATGACAAGACCTTTGTTTTCCAGAAGATACTCAAGAAGTTCAAATTCCTTTCTGGTGAGTTCCTTCTCCTCCCCCTGGTAGCTGACCTCGTGGCGGGACACATTTACACGCAGCCCCTTGCAGTGAAGCTCTCTTTCCTCGCTCTGTCTTGCACAGCGGCGCAAAACAGCCTTAACTCTGGCCACGAATTCCATCATTCCAAATGGTTTTGTGATATAATCGTCAGCTCCGCCCTCCAGACCTTTTACCTTGTCAAATTCCGCTTCCTTCGCTGTTACCATGATCACCGGGATATCCCTTGTCCTGGTATCACTTTTCAATCGTTTCAAAATATTATATCCATCCTCGCCCGGGAGCATGATATCCAAAAGAATCAGCTCCGGCAGGCTCTTTCTCATAGCCGCATCAAGTTCTGCCCCGGTCTCAAATCCTTCTGCCTCAAACCCGGTTGTCTCCAGTGTATAAACAAGAAGCTCTCTGATATTGCGCTCATCTTCCACACAGTAGATCATTTACCAACACCTCTCTGTTCGTTTTCATTTTCCGGAGCAGAAGATACTCATCTGCCCGATATTTGTTAAATTTTTGTTTTCAGTATAACGATTTTCTTTTTACTGCACAAGCCCTGGTATCTGCGTCATCGCGGATAACCAGGGCATATGCTCATTTTTACTTATTTATTTTTTAAGCCTGCACAGTCTCTGCCTCAACAGTTAACGGAGGCAGCTGGTACTGTCCGCGGATTGCTTCCAGTTCATGGTAGAAGCTTGCATCTGTACTGTGCTTGATCTGTTTCAGATGTTGATGTGTATCAAACAGATCTGCATGTACCTGGGTTACACAGACACCTATGTTGGAACAATGGTCAGCCACCCTCTCCAGGCTGGTAGTCACATCCGAAAGGATAAATCCCATCTCAATGGTACACTCTCCGGCACGAAGTCTCTGAACATGTCTGTATTTCAGCTCTTTGCTCAGCTCATCGATTACCTCTTCCAGCGGCTCGATCTCACGTGCAAGCTGTACATCCTGATTCTCATAGACCTTATATGCAATATCCACGATATCCTCTACAGCATGTTCCATGACACGAAGCTCCTCGAGGGCTTTTTCTGAGAATTTAAGTCCCTTATCATGAAGCTCCTGGGCGGATTCCATAATATTCACGCCGTGATCGGAAATTCTCTCGAAATCTCCGATACAGTGGAGCATGATGGAAATACTGTGGCTGTCATGAACTGACAGATCTTTCTGATTCAGCTTTACAAGATAAGTTCCAAGTTCGTCCTCGTAGCGGTCTACTTTTTTCTCCGATTCCTCTACTTCCTTCTTTCCTTCTGCACTGAAATGTTTGAGAAGGTCAAGAGCTGTAAATAATGTTTTATGGGAATCCTCTGCCATTTTTTTTGCTGCATTTCTGCTCTGCTCAACAGCAAAAGCCGGCTTCTCCAGAAAACGGCTTTCCAGGATCATGAAATCCGGATCTGCTGCTTCCTCCTCCTTTTTGTCTCTGATCGTAAGACAGGCAAGTTTCTCCAGTGCTTTTCCAAACGGAAGCAGTACCAGTGTTGCACTTACATTGAATGTACTGTGCAGAATTGCGATTCCTGCCGGTGTTGCAGCCTGTGACATGAACGAGAAATGTACAGCTGCATTGACAGTATAAAACACAGCCATAAAAAGGATCGTTCCAATCAGGTTAAAGTACAGATGAATCATTGCCGCGCGCTTCGCATTTGTGTTAGCTCCGATCGCGGAAAGGATCGCCGTGATACAGGTACCGATATTCTGTCCCATAATAATAGGGAGTGCTGCACTGAACGGTACCATTCCTGTAAGGCAAAGCGCCTGCAGGATACCGACGGATGCGGATGATGACTGAATGATCGCTGTAAGCACTGTACCGGCCACAACACCAAGCAGCGGGTTGGAAAATTTCACAAGCATTCCTGTGAATTCCGGTACATCTGCCAGCGGCTCTACTGCTCCGCTCATGGCGCTCATTCCATACATCAGGATTGCAAATCCTACACAAATCGTTCCTACGTCTTTCTTCTTCTGGCTCTTTGTAAACATGATCAGGATCACACCGATCAGAGCCAGCACCGGTGAAAATGATGTCGGTTTAAAAAGACGGATGATAAAGTTATCGCTCTGAATTCCGGTAAGGCTTAAGATCCAGGAGGTAACTGTTGTTCCGATGTTCGCTCCCATAATGATTCCCACTACCTGGGAAAGTTTCATGAGTCCTGAATTTACAAAACCTACTACCATAACCGTTGTTGCAGATGATGACTGAATCACTGCAGTTACGCCCATTCCCAGAAGAACGGCTCTGATCGGACTGGATGTAAGGGTTTCAAGAATACGCTCAAGTTTTCCTCCTGCTACTTTCGCAAGCCCGTCTCCCATTAAGTTCATTCCATAAAGGAAAATGGCAAGGCCTCCAAGCAATGCCAGTACGCTGAAAAAGTCCATGATTCTCTCCTTCACTTTCTCTTTTTTGATATGTTTGATTTCCTATTTCTCATTTCGACGTTTTTCATGATAACTGTCCTTTGTAAAATTTTCCCCACCTGAATGTAAAATCTGTGTAAAAAAATAAGACAGTTGATCCTGTCCGGGAGATATTACTCTTATAAAGATCAACTGTCTTATTATATTTTTCATTAACTGAATATTCTAACTTAAGCTCAGACGGATACTTCATACCCATTCTGTACGTAACTGCTCTGCACTTAATAACCGGCGACGTTTATTGTCTCATATATAGTACAGTAAATACGTTCTGAATTTTCATTTCTGATCATATATCCCACAAATCACATGTATCAGAATCCACGGATTTCCTCATCCTCGGATCCTGTCTTATCAATCGATCTGATCACAAGATAATAGCTGTAATCATCGTTGACCTTTACCTCAACACGGTCGCCAACTCTGTGTCCTCTTAAAGCTTTGCCGATGGGGGATTCAATACTGATGCGGTTCTCCATGGAATTTCCCCGGATGGAAGTGACAAGTTTATACTTTTCTACCTCATTGTCCTCCTCAAAAAGTACCTCTACGATATCATCCATTCCTACTTCATCAGCCCTGGAATTGTCGGATACAATGCTCGCTGTTTTCAGCATTCTCTCCAGATAACGGATACGGCTCTCGTTCTGGTTCTTATGTTTCTTGGCTGCATAATATTCGAAGTTCTCACTTAAGTCTCCCTGGGCACGCGCTTCCTTGACAGCCTCAATGGCTTCCTTTCGTACGACCAGCTTGCGGTGTTCGATCTCCTGCTCTATTTTTTCAACATCCTTGTGGGTAAGCTGTTCTCTCATAATTCACGGCATCTCCTTTTCTGTACTTTGTTCCGTACACTTTCTCTGATATCCACCAAGATATGTTCCGGTGCCGGAGTACTGTTAACAGAGATACCTTAACAGATACACTCTGCTTTGTCAAACAGCGCAGGCTTGTTCTGTTTCTTCTCTCTGCTGTCTTATATGCTGTTTAATATAGTCTGCCATATGATCTTTGGGAATATCCAGTAACATGGAAAATTCAGAATAGAGGTGATCCTCTGCCATTTTCAGATACCGTTCATCTGTAGCGGTTGTTTTTTTGCCATGGGATAATCTGGTCTGTTTACGAATATAGATCGTCTTGATGATCCGGAGAAGGTCTCTGCATTCACAGGTTCGGATACATTTCTTGTAGCTGTCTTCCCGGAATTTCTCGTTCTCAATACTCAGTGTTTCTATCAAAGGGATCTCATTGATCAGCTTCTCTGCCTCTTCCTTCGTGATAATTCCACGAAGCACCTGCTTGCCGCCTTCCACTGGTGTAAAGATCTTCCCTTCTGTCTCCCCTCCCGGCCTTAACACATAATAAAGTCTCTCACCGGAGGCACCGTCCATCTTCATTGTGGTAACTCCTGTCACCTTGCAGATTCCGGTCCGGCCATACACAACATATTCGCCTGTTTCAAACATTTTTCCACATCCTTTCATATTTTTTGCTTTTGTTTTCGTGGCGTCTATTGTGCTCTAATGAAAACTCCCTGTCAGGCATAAGATCCGGACAAGGAGTTTCTCACTGAGGATTCTATCCTTATTTTACTACTTTTCCCATTTATTTGCAAAAGAATTCAAAAATTTTTTTTATTTTTGTGAAATATGCTCATAATAGTGTGCATATGTGTTTTGTGCAGTTTTTACAGTGTCTTTGATAGATTTTTCCGAAAATACAAAAACTGCACACCTTTCTCGAAGATGTGCAGCCTGTGACCGGTAAATATTATATTTCTTCTTTTTTCTTTCTGCCCAGACGGATATCTTCCATGTGAGATCTCAGTTCCGGTGTCATATTGTCGAAGAGATAGTTTTTTGTGTTATCCCTGCGCTCGCTCCAGTCTTCACGAAGCTGCTTTTTCGCAGACTCGATCTCTTCTTTAAATCCCCTGGCCGAGATCCTGGCTGCGCCCTGACCCATGATGATGATCTGTTCCAGGCCGTCAGAGGTTGCTACTGTTACATTATGTTTTCGTCCGATTTTATGGACAGTACGCTCAATATACTGGTCCGCTGTCTCTGCTTCTTTTGTGTAGACAACGTGAATGTTGTGATACCGGAACGTTTCCTCCGGATGCCCTTCCACACGATAGGCATCAAATACCAGAATTAAAATACAGCCCTTGATTCCCTGATAATCGCTTAATATATCCATTAACTTGGACTGTGCCGCATGAAAGTCTGCCTGTGCAAGGTCTCTTAAGTCCTCCCATGCAAAAATAATATTGCATCCGTCTACCAGCAGATAGTCGTCTCTGTGGATCGCCGGACTGCTGTTTTTCCAGGCACCTTGGCCGGACTTTCCCTGAAGTCCGGTACCTGATGAACCTGCAGGGGATCCTGCACTGCTGCCTGCGTAATCAGAAAAGCTGCTGCTTTCCAGATTTCCGAAGCTTCGGCTGTTATTATTATATTTCTTCGATTTCACAGGGCCAAAAGTTTTCTCAAAGATCGCTTTCAGCTCTTTTTCTTCCTCATAGCTGCCGTACATGGAAGTGTATTTTCCACGGGATTTATTTCCAATCCCAGAAATCGTACTGTCAGAACCTCTGCCTTGTCCTGCTGCTGCACTTCCGGCACCATTTCCGACTCCCTCTTCTGAATCATCATATACATCATACCATTCCTGGATCTCTGTGCCTTCCAGGTGCATATACTCCTCCACCTCATACCATGGAACCACAAAACCAGCTCCATGAGCACAGAATACGGAACCTGTAGGATTATCCAGATCCCTCTCGGAATCATAGCCGATCTCTTCTGCGATAGTTTCCTGATCCTGGCATGGTTCATAGCCTTTTAAAGTGCAGGTAAGGTGTCCGCGGCCTCTTGTGTAGGAGATTACCTGACTCTGATAGTCGCGCATTTTTGCCACAGACGCACTCCCTGTAATCACCGCCATCTCACCCTCTGTCTCCGGTCCCTGGAGCTTCCCTGCATACGCTGGATATCTGTCATGGCTTTTCCCACATTCTCTGCCGGAAGCTCCAGCCGGAAGCTGTAGTATGGCTCCAGCAGTACAGTCTGCGCTTTTTTAAGTCCCTGTCGGACTGCACGGTAAGTAGCCTGACGGAAATCTCCGCCTTCTGTATGCTTCTGATGAGCACGGCCTGTAAGAAGCGTGATCTGCATATCTGTGATC
Organism: Ruminococcus sp. AF46-10NS; assembly: GCF_003474435.1. Lineage (GTDB taxonomy): Bacteria > Bacillota > Clostridia > Lachnospirales > Lachnospiraceae > Blautia_A. The sequence continues at coordinate 45,932 of NZ_QRNF01000001.1, read as the reverse complement.
GGAGAACCGGTGAAAACTCCAAGATGTTCCTTTTCTTCCAGATGGGTCAGGATCAGACGCTGCCAGTTGCGGTCAAGCTGATCTTCACTTGCAGCTGTAAAAAACTGAAGTCCGCTTCCCCGTTCTCCTGGTTCCAGAAGAAGATGTACCTCTGCATAATGCCGCAGCGGCTCAAAATGTCCCACCCCTTCCACAGGTGCAGCGATGGTTTCTTTATATACAATATTTCCTGTTCCAAACTCCACAGCCACATGAAAACGATCCCAGATCAGATGCTTCAGGATCTCGATCTGAACTTCGCCCATGAGCATGGCGTGGATCTCTCCCAGCTGTTTATCCCACATGATATGAAGCTGCGGTTCTTCCTCCTCCAGTTCTTTCAGGCTTTTCAGCATCTTGTGGGCATCACAGCCTTCCGGAAGGATGATCTGATAATTCAGAACAGGTTCCAGAACCGGCATGCTGGATTCCGCTTCTGCCCCAAGTCCCTCGCCCGGATAAGTCCGGGTAAGTCCGGTAACAGCACAAACTGTTCCTGCCTCTGCTTCTTTTATCATATCAAACTTTGCACCGGAATATATCCTGATCTGATCAATCTTTTCCTCCCACCTCTCATCTTCCGGAATTCCTTTACCTCCGGCATTGGTAAGCGTTTCCTTTACTTTCAGGCTTCCACCTGTAATCTTCATATAAGTAAGACGGTTGCCCTGATCGTCTCTTGCGATCTTGAAAACCTTTGCTCCGAATCTATCCGGATAAACCGGTGTTTCCATATAGCTTTCCATTCCGTGGATAAATGCATCCACACCCTCCATTTTCAGGGCAGAACCGAAGAAGCATGGAAAAAGCTTTCGCTCCAGTATCAGCTTCGCTGCGTCTTTCTTCCGGATAGTACCTGTTTCCAGAAATGTTTCCAGCAGTTCTTCATCACACATGGCGATATTCTCCAGAAAATCGTCAGTTCCGTTTATTTCATCAGAAGCGCCCTGCATTCCTTCAGCTGCCGGATATTTCCCGGAGTTATCCACCGGATTCTCCTTTTTCCCTGCTGCTTCTACACCGGAGCATTCCAGTTCTCCACTGAAATCCACACAGTTTTCGCTTAATTTCTTCTTTAATTCCTCAAAAAGTGTTTCTTTGTCCGTTCCTTCCTGGTCCATCTTGTTCACAAAAAGGAAGGTCGGAATTTTATACTGGGTCAGCAGTCTCCACAGAGTCTGTGTATGTCCCTGCACGCCGTCCGCTCCGTTGATCACCAGGATCGCATAATCCAGCACCTGCAGCGTACGCTCCATCTCTGCGGAAAAATCCACATGTCCCGGTGTATCCAGCAAGGTCACTTCCATATCTCCCATGGAAAAAATTGCCTGCTTGGAAAAAATCGTAATTCCTCGTTCCCGTTCCAGCTCATAGGTATCCAGATAAGCGTCTTTGTGATCCACACGCCCGATCCTGCGGATACGTCCGCATTTAAAAAGCAGGCCTTCCGATAAAGTCGTCTTTCCTGCATCTACATGGGCCAGCACACCCAAACTGATATGTTTCTGTTTTTTTATGTTCTGAGGTTTTTTCCCCATGAAAATACCCCTTTCCTGTCTTATAGTGATATCTACTATCATAACATAGAAAGGGGTATAAGTCGAATCCTGTTTCCTGTATCTGACGATACTTTACTCCACTGCCTGGTATTCCGCCTGCCTGAAACACGGAAAAATTTATCCCGGCCTCGGTTCCAGATCAGTGCAGGTATGCTCTCAGCTGTTCCAGATCTTTCTCCATATCGCTTCTTCCCATCTGGTAGATCCGTTCCAGATTGTCTGCATCCCTCTCGATCATGGCTGCTTTGACAGGCTGGCTTGGGCGGATGATATGGACACGGCCTGCTTTTTCCAGAGAGCCTAGTTTCTCCAGAGTTTCATTATAATGAATATGGCGTTTCTTCAGATCTTCCAGTAACGCCGGATATTTATGTAAGACAGCTTTCAGAAACATCATCATCCTGGGGTTGGCTGTTTTCCGGTAATTGATGTCTCTTGTAAGTACCACTATGTTCTTCTCATAGCCCTGTTTCAGCATCCATTCAACAGGGATCGGATCAGACACACCTCCATCCAGCAGCTGCTTTCCCCCAAGTTTTACAGGGCGGGAAACAACCGGAATAGACGCTGAGGCACGCATCCACTCAATATCCTCCACATCTCCGTTGGGACACTGGTGATATACCGGTTTTCCTGTGTTGATATCCGTACATACCACCGTAAATTTCATAGGATTATCCTTATAAGTTCCCCTGTCAAAAATATCCAGTTTCCATGGAAGTTCGTTGTATCCGAACTCCTTGCTGTAGATATCACCTGTTGTGATCCAGTTGCGGATACTTGCAAGCCGCTTGTCCTTACAGTATTTTTTATTGTAACGACGAACTCTTCCAATCTGTTCTGACTTGTAATTGCAGCCAAAAACAGCTCCTGCCGATACGCCTACTGCACTGTCTGCGTAAATATCATTCTCCATCAGCACATCGATCACTCCGGCTGTATAAAGACCGCGCATCCCGCCGCCTTCCATCACAATGCCGAATTTTTTCAGTTGTGTTTCTTCCATTTATTCATCCTCTGTATTTCTGTCCGGCAGACTCTGCTGCCCTTATGCTGTCATCTTTTATGTCTCATTTATTGTACTTTTCGAATTATATCTGTCTTTTCTGCCATATATCTACATCCATTATCAGAATATCTTGGTTGTCCACTTGCTCATATCCCAGACTTCATTTACCACATCCTGATAAAATTCCGGCTCATGGCAGATAAGAAGAATACTTCCACGATACTCCCGGAGAGCTTTTTTCAGCTCGTCTTTTGCATCTACATCCAGATGATTGGTAGGCTCATCCAAAAGAAGAATGTTGGTGTCACGGTTCACCAACTTGCAGAGACGCACCTTTGCCTGCTCACCACCGCTTAAAACCCGTACCTGGCTCTCAATATGCTTGGTCGTCAGGCCGCATTTTGCCAGTGCGGAACGTACTTCATACTGGGAAAATGACGGAAATTCCTGCCAAAGTTCTTCGATACAGGTAGTTCGATTCTCACCCTTAACTTCCTGTTCAAAATATCCAATCTCAAGATTCTCACCCTGTTCCACATTTCCGGAAATCGGCTTGATCAGTCCGAGAAGACTTCGAAGAAGTGTAGTCTTACCAATACCGTTAGTTCCTACCAGAGCAATCTTCTGGCCGCGTTCCATTGTAAAATTCAGCGGTTTGGAGAGTGGTTCATCATATCCGATCACAAGGTCATGTGTCTCAAAAAGCATTTTTCCCGGTGTGCGTCCGTAACGGAAATTAAACTCCGGCTTCGGCTTCTCTGCTGCCAGCTCGATCACATCCATCTTATCCAGTTTCTTCTGACGTGACATGGCCATGTTTCTTGTGGAAACACGTGCCTTGTTTCTGGCTACAAAATCTTTCAGCTCACTGATTTCCTGCTGCTGTTTACGATAGGCTGCCTCCAGCTGAGCTTTTTTTACTGCGTAAACTTCCTGGAAGTGGTCGTAATCTCCTACATATCGGTTCAGTTCCTGGTTCTCCATATGGTAGATAATATTGACTACTGAATTCAGGAACGGAATATCATGGGAGATCAGGATAAAAGCATTCTCATAATCCAGGAGATATCTTTTCAGCCATGCAATATGTTCTTCATCCAGATAGTTGGTGGGCTCGTCCAGAAGAAGAATATCCGGTTTCTCCAGAAGAAGCTTCGCAAGAAGTACCTTGGTTCTCTGGCCACCACTTAAGTCCGTAACATCACGGTCCAGGCCCAGATCAAGAAGTCCAAGTGCTCTGGCAACCTCCTCCACCTTGGCATCAATGGAATAAAAATCATGAAGCGTCAGTTCATCCTGGATAGTTCCAAGCTCTTCCATCAGAGAATCCATCTCATCTGGATCTGCTGTTCCCAGTTTGTCGCAGATCTCGTTCATGCGCTCTTCTTTTTTCAGAAGGGGATCAAAGGCAGATTTCAGTACCTGCCCGATAGTCATACCTTTTTCCAGGACTGCATGCTGATCCAGATAGCCTGCATGGACATTTTTTGCCCATTCTACCTTACCTTCATCCGGCATCAGTTTTCCGGTTACAATACTCATAAATGTGGACTTTCCTTCACCGTTGGCACCGACAAGTCCGATATGTTCTCCCTTCAGGAGCCGGAAAGATACGTCCTCAAAAATTGCTCTGTCTCCAAATCCGTGAGTGAGATGTTCAACGTTTAAAATACTCATCTGTTATATTCCTTTATCGTAATTTTATTGTGATATTTAGTCTGCGTTCAATGTATTATACTTGATACCAACCCATGATGTAAAGCCAAATCTGCCACCTGTTTTAGAGCGTGTTTGAAAAATCATTCCCGTAATCTGCACGCTCTAGCATGAAACCTCCACCATCAACACAGCGGTAGAAAATGGGTATGACCATATTTCCATTGCTGTTGTTTCAGTAGCGTAAACTATGGAAAAGATCAGATGAGAATGATTTCATTCAGCATTCATTCCCTCCTGATCTTTTTTTATCTCTTAATATTTTTTTACATACTGATAATTCCCAGCACATTGGCAATAGAGCTTAACAGTACAATGATCAGACAAACAGGTGCCAGATATCTGATAAAAAACTTATACAGTCCTTTTCTGCGGAATTTGGATGACTGCTCGATCTCTGCTGCGATCCTGTCATATCCAACAACACGTGTCACCAGGAAACAGGTCGTAAGTGCTGCCAGCGGCATCATCACGGAGTTTGTCATAAAGTCAAAGAAATCCAGGAAATTCATTCCGAAGATCTTCAGGAAATCCAGAATTCCGTATCCCATAGAGGATGCACTTCCGAACACAAGCATGATCCCAGCCATAATGATGCAGCATTTTGCCCTGCCCCAGTGAAGTTCATCCATAAAAGTGGATACGCTGGTTTCCATAAGAGAAACCGCACTGGTCAGTGCAGCCAGAAGAACAAGAAGGAAAAACAGGATTCCTGCTCCAGTTCCAACCCCCATAGTTGCAAAAACCTTCGGCAATGTAATAAACATCAGGGATGGACCCGCCTGCAGTGTCTCAGGATTTCCGCCGGAAAAAGCAAATACTGCCGGAATGATCATCAGACCTGCAAGGATCGCAATACCCGTATCAAAGATCTCTACTTGGGTGGTTGCCTGCTCCACATCCATCTTTTTATTCATATAAGAACCATATGTGTACAGGATTCCCATAGCAATGGACAGAGAATAGAACATCTGTCCCATAGCCGCAACTACTGTCATCCAGGAAAAATTTTCAAGGTTTGGAATCAGGAAATATTTCACGCCGGCCATTGCCCCCGGACGTGTAATGGAATATACTGCCACGATCACTGCCAGAACCACCAGAAGCGGCATCATGATCTTGGACATACGTTCCACACCGTTTCTGACTCCTCCAAGAATAATTGCAAACACCAGAACAGCAAATACAATAAACCATATCTCTACCTGCCAGGAATCCGCAATAAAGCTTCCAAAGTAACCTTCTTCAGAAACCTTCTGAACATTCCCTCTGAAATATTCCACCAGATATTTAATGACCCAGCCGCCGATGGTACTATAATACGGCACGATCAGCATAGGGATCACTGCATTCAGCCAGCCGCCAATCTTAAACGGTGCACTCTTTCCAAAATGTTCAAATGCTCCTACCGGACTCTTTCTCGTCATTCGTCCAAGTGCTGTCTCGGACATGATTAGAACATATCCAAATGACACTGTCAGAAGAATATAAACCAGCAGGAACATTCCTCCTCCATATTTCGCTGCCAGGTACGGAAAACGCCAGATGTTTCCCAAACCAACAGCAGATCCGGCCACTGCCAGCACATAACCGATCTTCCCGGAAAAACGTCCCCGCTGATGGCTGTGACCGGATTTTTTTGCTTCTCTCATCCGTTAATCCTCCTTAAATTTCATGTGTAAAAAACCTCCCACAGGTTTATGCCTATGAGAGGTCTGCATGATAATATAGTATCAAAAAAATATAAAAATGTCAAAAAAAGAAAATGCTTTTTTTCCTTTTATTTTTTCGTTAATCCTGATACAACCACTAGGCTGCCCGCATATCTTTTTGCTACTGTTAAACTTGCCACATTTACCTGACTTTATACAGAACAACTATAAAGAGGCTCCCCTGATTATTTAGGATTTATATCTTTACATTACCTTTATCATCACTGTTGCGGCAGGTGTTACTTGCCATCTCATCTGCAAATGGTTAGACAGACATGATAAGGACAACAAATAGCCTAGTGGTTTCTTGTCCACTATAATAAAATAAGAAGAAAGCCCAAGAAGCTGCAACTTCAAGGGCTTTCACTCTTTTTGTTATAAACACTTTAATACCTTTTGCCTACCGGCGTTATATCATATGCAATTTTTCTTTGCAATATACTCAATATACTTTTTAAATTTCCAATCCTTTTCTCGCATATAAAAAACCCCAGGAACCAAACGGTTCCCGGAGTCTGATGTTCTGATATTCGATATATCGGTATGATTATCGTTTAGATAGTTCCAAGATAACTGTGTTCCTTGTATTCACAGGAATCAATTCATCAGGAACTTCATCAATGTCATCAGGTTCAAAGGATGGTGGGAATCTATCAACACCATTGACCCTTAGTGGTATGTATGATGAACCTGAATGAATATCTGCAATCAATCCAACTGCAAGTTTTTTATCCTTTCCACCCTTTTCAATCTTGTGTTCTGTGTCCTTCCAATAGCTGTGAATGTGTCCATTTTCAGGATTTTCAAGAATCAAACAATTCCAATTGTTCTTTTCTGCCATATCCCAAAACTTCTGTGACAGTTCATCAGTATCAAATGATATGTCAACAAAGTCCTGATTCAGGATTGCACCAAATGACTGATTTCCTTGAACATCATCCCATTGAAGAAGCTGTGCATCCTTGACCTTCATGGTTGCTTTCTTCCCTGTGCCTGTTGCATAGCCTTTGAAAACCATGCTGTTTCCTTTCCAATCCAATCAATTTCACCTTCTTCCTTCACAAATTCCAAATCCTGATAATCTGTCATAAGCTGTGTTTATATACCACTGCTTGTTTAGTTGTCTTGGAACTTTGACACCATTCACTTCATCATTGAAGATAAAGCAGTGTTCAGGTGTTCCTTCAACCTTTGCTTTGCTATAGAAACTATTATGACAGTTATTGGACACCATTGATGGAAGAATTGAAACTTCAGCACCGCCCACATGACACAAGACACACCTGTGTGTCATTGCTTACTGAAGCAGGTGTTGATGAAAGAATCATCTTTCGCTCATACGCAGCCTCCGCACGTTCAGCTGCTCGAATAGTCTCCATTACTTCCTCTGTCACATCTACAAAAAAGTCTGTTGTATAAACATCAGGATAAAGTTCCCGAGGTTAATTTTCTTCATTATGTACCTCCATTTCGATTCACGGGTGATTGACGGGTGAATCGAATGGAGGCGGAGACCGACACCGGCAGGCAACCGGGTCATCTCCGAAAAAATGGCAACAAAAAACGCCAGATTTCCGTGAGGGAAAACTGGCGCGCCAAGAACAGCCATTATTATGCTGAATTACATGGAACGATAATGCCGATGCAATGTTATACTTGCCCGGAGGAGCAATGCTTTTTTTAATTGGTGAAGATCGTGAGTGCTGTGTAAAACAAAAATGGACATGGCGCTACCTCCACGATACCGCCGCATCCTCAAAAAGGGTGACTTTAACACACCCTCCGATTTCTCATTTTTCATAAGGGAAACGGCGGCAGAAATGTTTGGTTTCAACCGCCGCGACATCTCAAGCGCAAATCATCGCTGTTAAATAGCAACGGTTTTGTGTTTGGAGTGCTTATTCCTAAAAATCAAAAAAGAAAGAGCCGATAACCGTGAGAATATCTCATCGATTATCGGCTCTGCGTCTTTGCGTCTGGCTCTTTGATAACTGTTGTATTCAATTCATTTACATTTATCAGCGTTGTCTGTTTACACTTCGGACAGTAAAGAGGATAATTTATCAAAACCGTATCTTTCCGTATTTGATCACGAGTTTTTCCTCCACATACGGGGCATATTAACCAACTGCTGTTCATCATCAAATTTTCACCTCCAAAATAAAGTTTATAATCTGATTGAACCCATAATCTAAAAACTTGCTTTCAGAGATAGAAAATTGCTTTGATATGAATTGTCCTTTCATTTGTGCAAGGGTAAGGAACAAAGTAATGCTTGACCAAAAAATGTAAACTGTCAACATCGGAATTATGTCTTGCCGTACAACGCCTTTTCCTTGTCCATTTTCAATAAATGTAGCAAGTGTGGTATTGATTTCCTTTCCAAATAACAAAAAATGATTAGGGCAATCCGAAACTCAATCGTCTATTTTTCATAGAGAACACTGGCCGTCCTCATAGCGTTATTCTATTTTCATCATGCGGTAGCCCACACCAATATGTGTTTGAATATATTGTGGAGACTCCTCTGTTGGCTCCAGTTTTTTTCGCAATGTTGCCATAAATACCCGCAGCGAAGCCACATCGTTATCCCAACTGCGGCCCCAGATATTTTGTGTGATAAAGGTATGGGTCAGTACCTTGCCGACATTCTTGGACAGCAGACACAACAGCTTATACTCAATGGGTGTCAGGTGAAGTTCGTTTTCATCCAGATAAGCGCATCCCCCGGCATAATCCACTTTCAACTTACCATTCACAAATACAGAACTGGCAGTAAACATCTCTGCCGTCATCAGCGAGAGTCTTCGCTGCGTCACCCGAAGTCGTGCCAGCAGTTCTTCTACCGAAAAGGGCTTTGTCAAATAATCGTCCGCTCCGGCATCCAACGCCTTGATTTTATCGTTATCCTCGCTTCGGGCGCTGATTACAATAATCGGAACATTGGACCAAGAGCGAACCGTTTGAATGACTTGAACGCCATCCATATCCGGCAAGCCCAAATCCAGTAAGATGATTTCAGGATTGTGCGATGTGGCCTCCATAATAGCTGCCGAGCCATTAGGTGCTACCACATAACGATAATCATTTGTTTTTAAAGTGGTCGTAATGAGATTTCGTACAGACGGGTCATCCTCAACCACTAATATCAAAGGTTTATTCATGAAGTTCTACCTCCCCTGCAGGTAATGTAAATTTAAAAGCAGTGCCATTTGGCTGATTATCTGATACGGAAATCGTGCCGCCGTGGGCGGTCACAATGGACTTACAGAGGGACAGCCCCAATCCAAGGCTTCTGCGGCTGTCGACCACTTTATTGGCCCCACTATAAAACATATCAAAAATACGGGGTTTCTGCTCATCGGGAATCCCGGGGCCGTTGTCGGAAACGGAAACCGTGACCCATTGCTCTTTTTGATCGGTGTGTATTTCAATTACTGAACCGACAGGGGTATATTTGATGGCGTTGTCAACCAAATTGATAATCACCTGAACGATCAGCTTCGCGTCAATGTGGGCAAGGATAAAGTCTTTACCGCTGGTCACACGAATGGTGTGTTCTTTACTTTTTCTGTTGATGTGCTTCAGTGCTTCAGAAACAACCTCATCCATGAGTTCGATACTCCGAGTTAGATTGACCTGTCCGCCCTCAATTCGTGTGACTGCTAACAAATTTTCAACGAGATTAATCAGCCACATGGAATCGTCATAAATATCGGTAAAGGTCTGCTCCCGCAATGCATCATCCATCTTTTTATAATTTGCAAGCAAATTGTCTGCGCTGCCGGAAATCGCTGTCAAAGGCGTCCGAAGATCATGGGAGATTGCCCGCAGCAGGTTGGCACGAAGTTGTTCATTTTGTGCCAGGACAGCCGCTTCCTCCTTCTCCTTGGCATTTTTGATGTTTTCCAGCGCCAATGCGCACTCGCCAAGAATGGAAAGAAGCACGCTATTTTCAAAAGAGTCCAATGGAGTACCGTTCACAGCAATACCAGCTACTCCATATACATTCTGGTTAACCCGAATCGCAAGGTATAGACACTTTGCACTGGATAATGTATCAGTCGCTGCTCCTGCGTGTTTGTTATTTCGGAGGCCCAATCGGCGACTGCTTTCTCATTCTCAGAAATTAAATCTTCTTGAGTGCTATTAACAGTACGAAAAACGTTGGGGGTGGCAAGTTCTTTACCATCAGACAGGTAGACGACGATATCTTTTTTCAGCAGCTTCATGAGCTGCCCTGCCGTAGCGGTGATTACCGCATTCTCATCCTGCTCTTTTTGCAGAAGCTGGTTGGTTTCAAAAAGAATCTTTGTACGGTAAGCTGTATGGGCAGATTGTTTCGCATTTTCTTTCAGCCGGGTAGCGAGAGATCCGGAAAGCAGTGTTACTATAAACATAATGGTAAAGGTAACAATATAGTTTGGATCGTCAAAATGGAATGTCAGTCTCGGAGTGGTAAAAAAGAAATTGAAAACCAGCACACTGACAACCGAGGTCAGAATCCCGCACAGTCGGTTGGTTGTGATTACAGCGGTCACAAGTACGCCTAATATGTAAACTGCGATAATATTACTCTCCGTGAACCCAAGAGCGTCAAAGCCACAGCCAATCAGTGTAGCTACCAGCAATACGACTATACTCTTCAGAACATCACGCAGGGGCATCGCATCTACCTGCGCCTTACTCTTTTTTTCCTGATAGCTGGTTCCTGTGCTGGCATCCGGTATCACATGAATATCCAGATTAGGTACGCTGGAAATCAGGCGTTCCGTCAAGGTGGGCTTGCTGAAAATATTCTTTCGTGCAATGGTACTTCGTCCAATTACGATTTTTGAGATGCCGGAAAGACGGGCAAATTCCGCAATCTGATAAGGCACGTCATCGCCATAACTTGTCTCAATCGCAGCGCCAAGTTGCTGGGCCAGACGCTTATTATCCTGCAAACGCTTTTTATCATCGTCACTCATCGCCGCTGTATTTGGCGTTTCCACATAAAGAGCGGTAAATGTTCCCCGAAAGGCTCTTGCCATCCTTGCAGCAGTCCGAATGATTTTTGCGTTGGATGGCGACGAGGAAAGACATGCCAGAATGCGCTCGTCTGTATGGTAATCGCCTCGGCTCTGTACTCTGGCGCTTTCCGTCAGCAAGTTCACCCGGTCAGCGCACCGACGGAGGGCGATTTCCCGCAATGCGGTGAGATTTTCCAGCGTGAAAAAATTAACTGTTGCCCGCTGCGCCTGATCTTCCCGGTACACATTTCCACTTGCCAGTCGTTCCAGCAACTCCGCAGGCTCAATATCCACCAGTTCTACCTGATCTGCTTGATCAAAGGTGGCATCCAGAATGCGCTCCCGCACAAGAATTCCGGTGATAGAGGCTACTGTATCGTTGAGACTCTCGATATGTTGGACATTTACAGTCGTATAGACATCAATTCCAGTATTTAGCAGTTCCTGAACATCCTGATACCGCTTCGTGTGCCGACTGCTTTCGGCGTTGGTATGGGCCAACTCATCCACCAGTATGAGCTGGGGATTTCGCTTGAGCGCAGCATCAATATCAAATTCACGAAGGGTCATTCCTTCGTAAGCAACTTGTTTCACAGGAAGCTGCTCCAAGCCGTCCAGAAGTGCCATCGTCTGGGGTCGGGCATGGGGTTCTATGTATCCAGCAACCACATCGATGCCACGCTCCTTAGCCTGATGAGCCGCCTGAAGCATGGCATAGGTCTTTCCGACACCTGCGGCATAACCGAAAAAGATTTTGAGTTTTCCGCTTTTCTTAGTGGATGCATCGTTACGTATCGCACGAAGAAGCTGATCCGGATCTTGTCTTGGCAGTTCCATTTTAACCCTCCTATCTGTCACTCAAGCAAAAGCGATTCCCTTTTTCAATATTATAACACACAACGTCAAAACCTACATCTGCGACTGATCCACGGCAAATTTGTTCAGGCATCCAATGAAAAAATCGATGACAGGTGATTTTTTGGAATCCCTCCATAGTGCTATTTGTGTGATTTGATTCTGGATAATCGGCTCAATGGGCAAGTCAGCATATTCCATCACAACTGGGGCGCAACGAAGAAGCACCATCCGTGCATTATAATGAGTTTTTTTTGATATGTCTGTATTCTCTGGTAAAAAAATTATGTCCAATTTGTGTGTTTCCAGTTCTCTGCACAATTCACTTTCTTCTCCGCTGAAAATATGGATAGAGACATCTGGATGCTGCTTTCCGTAAGTCTCGAAAGCATCTGCGAGACCGCCTGCCATTAATGGGTTGGAAAAACCAATTCGCAAGCTGTTTTCGCCGTAAGTCAGAGCAATTTCTTGTCTATTCCAATTGTTTTCCAGAAAAACATCCAGTTTATTCATCAGAAAATACCCAAAAATAAATATAGCTGATGTACTTACAAATAAAATAACATCCTGCATGGATTCACCCCCCAATTCCTTTGATTTTTCTTGAAATCAAGTATGAAAGCACTTTTGCAAATTTCTGTTACTTCCCAACGCCAACATGGTATCTCCTGCTTTCAGCACTGTGTCTGAAGAAATAGATAACTCCAGCTTGCCGTTTTTCTTGATTCCCATAATGTTAATATTGAATTTTTTACGAATATCAAGCTCTCCAATCGAATGGTCCGCCCAATCTTTGGGAATGGGAATCTCAAACATGGCATGATTTTCATCCAGTTCTATGTAATCCTCCTTTATACCCCTTTATGTGCCCTTAATTATAAATCAAAGGGAGTAAAGAAGGTAAAAGAAAATGCGTATCTGTATTAAGGCCGTCTAAAGATGCAGGACTTAATACAGATACGCATTCTCTTTTATCACGAGCTTGTGCCAGAAATTCAATCAGCCGTTTCCTTGTCAGAATCCCGCATAAGACATCACAATTTTTGCTATGTTCATTTATTCATCCAGGATACCATCCAGCATCAGATTGACCTCCAACACATTAACGGTTTCTTCACCAAAGATGCCAAGGAATCGTCCGTCGGTGCAGTTTTGGATGATCTCACGCACTTCATCTTCGGTCATATCATTTGCCTTTGCAATGCGTGCTACCTGATATTCCGCTGCTGCCGGGGAAATATGGGGATCAAGCCCACTGCCGGAACAAGTAACAAGATCCACCGGAACAGCTGTTTCATCCATATCCAGGTCGGCAGCCCGGAGCTTTTCCACCCGCTCTGCCACGAGCTGTGCATACTCCTCGCTTGCCGGAGAGATATTAGATGGGGCGGCATACATCAATGTTTTACCGTTTTCATCTTTATAAGTAGATATATCAACGTTCATAATACGTCCCCACATATGTTCTTCATCGGTATATTGTTGTCCCAAAAGTTCACAACCATATTTTTTCCCGTCCACTTCGATTAAACTGCCATTTGCCTTATCTGGAAAGATAAGCTGTGCTACTCCGGTTACAACCCCTGTATAAGCGGCTCCACAGATAACAGTAAATAGTAAAAATATCATAAGTGCTTTCGGAAATACACTTTTTAATGCTTTCATCATAATCCCTCTTTCCTTATACCAATCCTAATAGAACTAGCAGCATATCAATCAATTTTACGAAAATAAATGGAGCAGCCAGTCCACCTAAACCATAAATCAGCAAATTTCGTGATAGTAGTTTTCCCGCTGAAACTTCACGATATTTTACACCTTTTAACGCCAATGGAATCAAGGCGATGATAATAAGTGCATTATAGATGATAGCCGAAAGTACAGCACTTTGTGGAGAATGCAATCCCATAATATTGAGTGTAGACAATCCAGGATAAAGTCCCATAAACAAAGCTGGAATAATTGCAAAATATTTTGCCACATCATTTGCGATAGAAAAAGTAGTCAAACTCCCTCGTGTCATCAATAGTTGCTTGCCAATACGCACAATATCGATCAGCTTCGTAGGTGAAGAATCTAAATCCACCATATTACCGGCTTCCTTTGCCGCCTGTGTTCCTGTATTCATGGCAACTGCCACATCTGCCTGTGCAAGAGCCGGGGCATCATTAGTTCCGTCGCCTGTCATAGCAACTAAATGACCTTTTGCCTGAAAATCACGAATCATAGACAATTTTCCTTCAGGTGTTGCCTCAGCAAGAAAGTCATCCACTCCGGCCTCGGCTGCAATCGCAGCGGCAGTCATCGGATTGTCCCCTGTAATCATAATGGTCTTAATTCCCATTTTCCGAAGATCTGCAAATTTTTCCTGAACGCCCTGCTTGATAATATCTTTCAGATGAATGACTCCAAGGATTTTATGATTTTTTGCAACAACCAAAGGGGTTCCGCCTTGTTTTGCTATATCCTGTACAATGCGGTCGCATTCCTCCGAGTAGACGCCGCCTGCCTGGGTAACATAAGCCTGCATAGATTCTGCTGCACCCTTCCGAATTTCATTCCCATCAAAGTCTACACCGCTCATTCTGGTTTTTGCTGTAAATGGGACAAAAATCATATGCTTATCTGCTAATTCTCTCCCCCTAATTCCATACTTTTCTTTTGCAAGAATCACTACACTCCTTCCTTCTGGAGTTTCATCGGCAAGAGATGATAACTGTGCTGCGTCAGCAAGTTCTTCTTCACTTACACCGTCTACAGGTATAAACGCATGAGCCTGACGATTACCGAGTGTGATTGTACCTGTTTTATCAAGCATCAGAATATCTACATCGCCAGCAGCTTCAATCGCTCGTCCACTCATAGCAAGTACATTTGCCTGATTGAGCCTACTCATACCAGCGATACCAATGGCAGAGAGCAATGCACCAATAGTAGTAGGTGCAAGACACACTAACAAAGCAACCAATGTTGTAATAGATGTTGGATTATCAATCCCTGCCTGTTTTGCCGAAAAAACAGAATATGTATAGAGAGACATAGTAACAAGGATGAAAATAATGGAAAGTGCTACAAGAAAAATTTGCAAAGCGATTTCATTAGGGGTCTTTTTCCTCGCGGCTCCTTCCACCATTGCAATCATTTTATCAAGAAAGCTCGCTCCAGCTTCGCTCGTAATCTGAACAACGATCCAATCGGACAGGACGGTTGTGCCTCCGGTAACGGCACTTCTGTCGCCACCGGCTTCACGAATAACTGGTGCAGACTCGCCAGTAATGGCACTTTCATCTACAGAAGCAGCTCCCTCAATTACCTCTCCATCGCCAGGAATTTGCTCACCTGCTTTTACAATTACAATATCTCCTTTTTTCAAAGTAGCAGAAGATACATTTGTAATTAACTCTTTTTTGTCAGCAGATGGAATTTTATGTGCTTCCACATCTTTTTTAGAAGCTCTTAACGCATCAGCCTGAGCTTTTCCTCTACCCTCGCAATTGCCTCTGCAAAATTTGCGAAAACACAAGTAAACCACAGAATAACTGCGATTGAGAATGTATATCCGCTAGATGCATCTTTTAATCCAAATAAAGAAACAATCCATAATACAGTTGTTAGAATTGCAGATAAATATACCAACAGCATAACCGGATTTTGCACTTGCGTTTTCGGATTTAATTTTATAAACGATTCTTTTATCGCTCTGCCAATCATTTTCTTATCGGCGAAGGCGCTTTTCGTCTTTGATGTCATAACAATATCCCTCCTTAAACGATACTCTGGAAAAATTCTGCAATGGGACCTAATGCCAATGCTGGGAAGAAACTCAATGCACCCACAAGCAGGACAATAAAAATCAGCAGAAATACAAACATTGTATTCGTTGTAGAAAGTGTACCGGCAGTTGTTGCAATTTTCTTTTTCTCCGCAAGGTTTCCAGAAATTGCCAGTGTCCCGATGATCGGCAAAAATCGTGCAAACAACATCACAAATCCCAATAATAGATTTAAGAACATCGTATTTCCATTAAAACCAGCAAAGGCAGAACCATTGTTTCCACCACAGGAAGAAAAAGTATAAAGCAGTTCTGAAAAGCCATGTGCTCCTACATTATTCAAACTGCTTTCAATACCTGGCCATACTGCTGCAATTCCACTTCCAACAAGAATTGCAATCGGGGTTGCAAGACATACCAGAACAGACCATTTCATTTCATATGGTTCTATTTTCTTGCCTAAAAATTCTGGTGTTCTTCCTACCATTAGTCCAGCAATAAAAACGGTCAGAATTGCGAAAGCAAGCATTCCATATAAGCCACATCCCACACCACCGAAAATAACTTCGCCAAGTTGCATCAAAAGCATTGTTACCATGCCTCCCAGCGGCGTGTAGCTGTCATGCATAGAATTTACGGATCCATTGGAAGCAGCTGTAGTAAATGTAGCCCAAGTAGAAGATGCAGCAATGCCGAATCGGGTTTCTTTACCTTCCATGTTTCCGCCCGCCTGATCTACCATAGAAACATCAACATTTCCGTTTTGAATAAGTTGTGGTGTTGCAAATTGCTCATTAACAGCAACCACGCTCAGTGCAAATACAAGGCAAAGGAACATTGCCATAAAAATTGCGATTCCCTGCTTTTTATTTTTTACTGCGTTACCAAAAGTAAAACATAGTGCCGCAGGGATTAAAAGTAGTGAAATCATCTCAATCAGATTGGTAAAGGCATTGGGATTTTCCAAAGGATGTGCGGAGTTGACGCCCATATAACCGCCGCCGTTGGTGCCGGTCTGTTTGATTGCGACCTGGCTGGCCGCAGGACCCATCGGTACGAACTGCTCGGTTACGATCTGTGCATTCGAAACGATTTCGCCATCTACAGTGACGGTTTCGGTGTCTAAGTCAATTACCGCATCCTCAAGGATTTCGCCTTCTGCACTGACGGCAATCGGTTCTACAAGGGATACTGTTTCTGCACTTTTCAGGTTCTGAATCACGCCGCCGCCTACCAGCAACAGAGAAATGACCAGATTCAGCGGGAGCAGGATGTGAACCACAATGCGGGTCAAGTCCACCCAAAAGCTTCCCAACCCGGAGGATTTCACCTTGATAAAGCCACGGATCAATGCAAATAGAACGGCGATACCTGTAGCTGCGGAAACAAAGTTCTGAACAGTCAGACCTAAAGCCTGAGTGAGATAACTCAATGTGGATTCACCGGAATATGCCTGCCAGTTTGTATTGGTAATGAAACTTGCAGAAGTGTTAAATGCCAAATCCCATTTCACACCGGAAAGATTCTGCGGGTTTCCGGGAAGAACTCCCTGCAGAAGTTGAAGCAGGAACAGAAAAACAAGCCCGATACCAGAAAAAATCATTACACTTACCGCATATTTTTTCCATGTCATCTGTTCTTCTCTGTCTACACGCATAATCTTGTAAATCAGGTTTTCGCACGGTGTCAGAACTTTGGACAAAAAAGTTTTCTCGCCGCTCATGACGTTTTTTATGTATGCGCCCAGCGGAATTGCCAAAATAACCAGAATGGCAAGGTATAAAACATACTGAATCATGGTACTCATGCCTGATCATCTCCCTTCATTAAAATATAGACATACCACAGCAGCATTGCTGCCGCACATACACCTATGAGTGCAATTAACATTTGCATAAAATTCATCCTCCTTTTTTGCTGTCCCCAATATCATAAAATCTTTCCTCTAAAAATGGCATTAGTCATCTTTTGTGCGTTTAAAGATGAAATAAAGATTACAACCAACCCAAAAGCCCTGCCATAGGAAAGGCGATAACGATCGTACTGATACAGACAAACGCCAAAACCAGTAAAGGCATTCCAACAAAGATGGAGATGAAGCCAAGTAGCGGATGATGCCAAATAAAGCGCTCCGCTTTTGCGTCAAATCTCTGTTCAAATCTTCTCGCCGCATTTGTAATGCTCATAATTGTTCACCTCATTTCTTTCTTGCAAGGCCATAATACCGCTTAAAGTATTAAGTGGGGAAAAGGGTCCTGCAATCGAAACTAAGATTGTATAAGTTTTTATAAAAAAAGAGACAGCCCCGGAGGTGAGGACTGACTCAGCCATATTATGATTCTATACAGCAAACTCTTGTTTTTGATGTAGGAATGAATGTAATTCTATGCGGTCTGCTCCTCCTTCAAAAGCAGGTGCATCTCGTCGATGTAGTAACGGGTGGACTTGTGGGCGGCACGGTTGATGGTAACGCGGTTCCACACCTGATCCTGTACCACCAGCATACCGATTTTCTTGAGCTGTTTGCCCAGTTCCTTGATGTCATAGCAGACCATGCGGTTGTTGATGTCCACATTGCTCTGGTGGTTGAACACATTGAGGGAGCCGGTTACATAGATTTCAAGAGCCGTAGCGATATACTGGGCTTCCTTTTCCTCCTGTTCCCGAAGCAGGTTATACAAATCCTCCAGTATGGGCATATTCTCCGGGCGCGGGTCATTGAGATAGGTCTGATAGACCAGGCGCACACAGCGGTCGATGATGGTTTTCTGTACCGGCTGCAAGCCCTCCTTACCGCCCACGATCAGCTCACACAAGCTGAGGATAAAGTCAGACTTGAGTGACAGCGGGCTTTCATCATCCGAATAGTCCAGATTCAGATCCATCGGATTGATGTAGTTGGTTGAAGTAGGCGAAATCTTGATGACCTGCCCATGCAGACGCTCAACAAGAGGTGCGTACTCTGCTTCCGGATCACAGATAATAACATCATCACTGGTAAGCAAAAAGCAGTTGGCAATTTCTCTTTTTGCGCTGAAGGACTTACCGGAACCCGGTGTACCCAGAATCAGGCCGTTGGGGTTTTTCAGCAGCTTTCTGTCCACCATGATGAGGTTGTTGGACAGAGCATTGATGCCGTAGTACAGAGCTTCTTTCCCGTTCTGGAACAGTTCCTGCGTAGTGAAGGGCACAAAAATAGCTGTGGAACTGGTGGTCAGTCCTCGCTGAATCTCAATCTGATTGATGTCCATGTCGTATCCGGCGCGGACTGCTTTTTTCTGTTCTTCGATCTTACTGCGGTCCAGGTCGGTAATCTTACGCTTTACCGTTTTGATGGCTTTCACCTGATCCACCGACTGAATGTGCATACTCACAATGAGCGAACTTTCCATATCCAGAAAATCATCCTGCAGACGGTCATTCAGCTCCGGTGCGAGGATCTGCAAAAAAGAAACAGCTCCGTATTTCTTACCCATGACAAACTCCATGTGCGAGTTATCCAGCTTCAAGAACCTGGAACGAACGATTTGAACGATTTCATGAGGATATGAGAATATTGCCCCTTCAGCGTGTCCAAATATTGCCACAAGATAGTCTCACGACTCATGGCATTTACCAGAGAAACCTCCATACCGGAAAGCTGAATATCCGCAGGCATCAGGTCAACGCCTTCTGCATGATGCAGAATACCTTCTCCGGGGCGTATAGGCTGATCCATCAGAATTTTGCCCATTGCATCCGACAGTGTAAATGACAGCTTGTCCGGTTGCGGATTTTCCAAGCTGATTGTCAGGCTTCCTTGTGGGTCCCCGTCGATCAGAAGCACTTTCTTTCTGGCCTGTGCCAGACCTATTCCCAAGTTCGCACAGGTTGTTGTTTTGCCAACGCCGCCTTTCTGGTTGGCGATAGCGATGATTTGCGTGTTCATTGACTTCACCTCATTTCTAATTATTGCTGTTGCTTCTGGAAATAGAAAAAGCCGCCACTTCAAAATTAACAGTGAAGTGACGGCTCTTTCTATCGCCGGAATACGAGTTCCTGAAATGAAAAAAGCACCCAGCATTTATACTGTGTGCTACATCAAATTCATATTCAATTATTCAAATTAGCTCAAACTATGCCAAACTGCCACAGCCAAAAAACGAGGGGAAGGAGAACTGAAAAGCACCCCAAAAATCGGCTCTCGTTTTGCCAAATTTGGTCAAACCATATCAGCCCGTTTAGATATAGCAAAAGCCCGGAAAATCAAGGTTTTCCGGGCTTTTTGAACCATTTTGATATAGTCTGAGCAGTCGATTATCGCTTGTGTAACTGGGAAGGCTTGATTTTGCTGGGTTCTTGGAATGTGGTGTTGCAAACACGTTACAAACGCAGGACTACTCATTACTCCTCAGAACACCTCTGAATTATCAAAGAGGGAGATGGATTAAACAAATATGTGTCTCCTTCTTTTTTATCGCAACATCATTCTATCCCTGTTGTATTTGAAAATGTATATGTACTCTTCTGATATATCCACTTGTTTCTAAAATAATTTGCAAATGCGATTTCAAAATTTTTATTCTAAAATTTCTATAATTGCATGTTCAACTTGATGCTCTTTTATTTTGTCAATGATTATATGCATATTTTCAAAATTTTTATTCTAAAATTTCTATAATTGCATGTTCAACTTGATGCTCTTTTATTTTGTCAATGATTATATGCATATTTTCTATTTCTAATTCTATTTTTGTATCCCCATCCTTTGGTACCATACCAAATTTTTGAAATACAAATCCAGTAAATGTGTCACAATCTTCTGCTGTAAATGTAACACCTATAGCGTCTTCAATATCACTTAATCGTATATTTCCTTTCACTTCCCACTTGTTATCACTTATTCTTATAATAACAGTTTCTTCTTCCGACGATATTGGTTCAATATCGTTTAAATCGCCAACAATTTCTTCTAATAAATCAAAAAGAGTCACTATTCCAACCACTCCACCATACTCATCTAATACAATCGCCATAGATTGCTTCGATTGTTTCATATTTTTAAAAAGCACATCTGCTTTTGTAGTTTCCATAACAAAGTATGGTGCAGAAATTACAGAATCTATAACCATATCCTTACTTTTTTCTTTTAATCTAAAATAGTCTTTTGCATTTAAAATACCAATAACATGATCTATCGAATCTCCACAGACGGGATAAAGGGTATGTCGTGTATTGTGGATTGTTTCATCCCACTCCTTCACATCATCAGACATCCATAATATTGTCACATCTGTTCGATGTGTAGCAATCGTACCAGCCATAATATCATTAAATTCAAAAACATTTTGAATAAATTCTTTTTCTTGATGATCTATTGTTCCTTTTTCACTTCCCGCATCAACAAGCATACGTATTTCTTCTTCACCCACTTGATCTTCCGCTTCATTTGGATCAATACCACAAATTTTCAAGACAATATTTGTTGATAGTGAAAGAAATGAAACGATTGGCTTAAATAAGATAGAGATTCCCGTAACCAATCCTGAAATCCCCATTGCCAGTTCTTCAGATTTTTTCATTGCGATTCTCTTTGGAACTAATTCGCCAAAAACCAACGTGAAATATGATAAAATCAATGTAATCAATATAACAGCTATGGTATCTAAAGTAGAACGTGGAATATTCACTCCCATTCCAATAACCCAATCAACTAAAGGTTCTGAGAAATTATCTGCTGCAAAAGCACTTCCTAAAAATCCCGACAACGTGATTGCAACCTGAATTGTCGCAAGAAATCGTGCCGGCTCTTGTGTTAATCGTACTAATCTCTTTGCCCGACCATTCCCTTGTTCTGCCATTCGTTCTAGCTTTGTTTCATTCATTGATAAAACAGCAATCTCTGCACTCGCAAAAATCGCGTTTAATATAATTAAAATAATCTGCACTACTAAAAGAATAAAAATTGATGTACTCATAAATAAAACCTTTCCACAATAAAATTATCTAAATATCACACTTACTTAAAAGCAACAAAAGACATGGTCTATGTTCCGAATACATAGTCCATGCCTTGCGATATATAAATAAAAATTCTATTGAATTGGTTCGCTTCAGAATCATTATCACTTTCGTCCATGTTAAATATTCCTCCTACTCAAATAATATTGTTGTAGAGTATAACAAAAAGCCCTATCATAGTCAATTCGAAAAAAGTAAAAGTTGTGTTAAATTTATGTAAAACATAAAATCCGATTATTTTTAATTTCTTTGGGAAATTCAATTTTCTATATCATCACTTAACATCATTTTAAAGTAAAAAGCAAGCCATTTTCAGACTTGCTTTCCACCATATCATCTTCCTTATTGATAAATCATTTCTTTATTCACAATCTCCCTTGCACATGCTTGTATATCACTCATTCTCCCTATCCATTCTAATGTATCATCTGCTTTTAGTTGTTCTATAATTCCCTGTGCCTGCTTCATCTGCTCTACAATCCTTTCAAAGAGTTCCTGTGCCTGTTCTTTTATATCAGCCAGATAATCATTCAACCTTCCACTTGTAATCAGATTCAAATATATACCTCTGCGATATTCTTTCAAATAACGTAAATGCCTTTGTCCCCATACGCCTATAAATCTCTGTTCTTCTTCCTCCAGCAAGGTAAGACAGGGGATAAGATAATCCCCATGTCGGATATAAGTGCCGCCCATTTCTTCAAATATTGTTTTCTTCATTGTCTGTTCCACCTCATCTTATCGTTCTCTATCCATTGATTTTTTCTTAACTGACCGTTTCGGCTGCTGTCTGCCTTCCTGCTGATAGAGGTGCAGCTTTTCCAGTACACTCTCTTTTTTCGGCTGTTCCAACGATTTTTCTTTCTTCTGTTCCGTCTGATTTTTCCATGCCCTCAGTTCTTCATTGTATTCTATAATCAGTTCTTCTGCTTTGTTATAAACCTTCTGAAAGGCTTGCACATTTGGATAGCCTTCACGTTTCACTATCTGTTCCAAACTCTTATGCAGACGCTTTTCCAGATCCTCTAACAGTTCAATTCGCCCTTCCAGAGATTTTCGCTCTTTTCCTTTAAATAGCCCTCGTAACTCTGACAGTTGCTTTTTTAAAGAAGAAATATCCTGCTGTGTGCGTTTTATCTCTATTGACTGTCTCTGCAATTCATACATGAGCTTCTGCATATCTTTCCATTCCTGCAAATCAATCTCTTGTACAGGTTTCGGCGGTAGTTTAAATTTGAAAATTACCTCCTGCAAAAAGTCTTTCGCACCTCGGATAATCTGACGGAACATATCCGGCAGCCAACCGTGTGTCCTGATAGATTGTAGCGTTTTGTCTGTAATTTTTTCCTGCTTTTCCATTCTTTCAGCAGATGAAGATAATCTGATAAAACGCGGATACTTTTTCGTTCCCATTCTTCAAATTTCTTTTCGGTCTGGTACAATGTTCTTTTCGGTTTTTCCTTCTCTTTACCAGTATTTCTTTTCTTTGAACTATCCGTAAAAATCGGTATCCGAAAATCCTCTGCCAGTTTCTTTGCAGCTTCCAATGGTGTAAGATGAAAGAAATCTGCCACAAATGTGATTACATCCCCTTTCGTACCACAGGCAAAACAGCAAAATCCTTTGTCTACTTTCATACTGGGATGCCTATCATCATGAAAGGGGCAACAGACCATCCCGTTTTTATTGACTTTCAATCCGTACTGCTCGGCAGCCTGCCTTGCAGTTACGTTTTCTTTTACTACTTGAAAAATATTCAATTCGACTCCTTTAAAATTTTCGTTGTATTCTCTCAGAGCCTTTGATATACTGAATTTGCGAGATAGAATTATCAAAAGCTCTGAGAAGTTGTCCTTGTGTTACGCAAGGGCTTTTTCTTTTCCCTGCTTTTTTGCCTCTCCATTGAAATATCCAGTTTCCTCCCATACTTTACGATCAGAACAGTAATAACTGAATTCATTGGAATCGCCCATCTTCATTGCCACTCCAAATTTCAAAATTCCCTGCTGTATTCCGATACGAACGTAATGAGCATCTTTTCCGATTGCTTTTGCAATTTCCGTAATCGGCACATTTCTTCCCGTAAATGGCGGCAATTCTACATATAATCTTTTATCCATTTTCCACATCCTCCTTTACAATCTGACTAAGTTCTTGATCTAAAGCTGTAGCAATTTTATATGCTACCTGCGGTGTACAGCCCTTTCCTGATATAATGCAGGAAATCGTCTGCCTTGACACTCCACTTAACTCAGCCAATTTCTTAATTATTAATCCTCTTTCTCCCATCAAAATCTGCATTTTAAATACGTTTATCTTCATTTTATTTCTCCTTTCTTTTTTAATATGCACTTGTAATTCGTATTTTTCTATGATATGATAAGCGTGAGGTGAATAATGATGAGTAATGAGAAGTTACATAACAATCAAATCGGACTTAGAATCCGTACTGCTCGAAAAGAAAAAGGTATCAACCAAACAGAGCTTGCAAATTTGTTAGGGAAATCGCTTCGCACAATCCAAAAATATGAAAGCGGAGAAATCGAAGTTTCCATCGCTATGCTCAATGAAATCGCAAAAGTTTTAGACTGCGAATCCACATATCTTATAGGGTATGATACCGAGAGAAAACCTTTAGAAAATCTTTCTGATATTATGAATTTCTTATTTCAGTTAGATAAGATAACGGAACTTGGCTTCAATATCGAAGTCAAACGCCCGCCACATTATGATGGATGGGAATGTGCTATTACTTTTAACGGCAAAGATGTTTCTACGGAGTTAAATCAGGATCTCTGTCTATTCTTGGAAGAATTTGAGGATAAACGAAATGAAGTCAAGGACTATCAGACAAGTCTTGAATCTTATCAGAAGTGGCAGGATAAAACACTTGCTTATTACGCAAATGCAAAACTAACCGAAAAAGAAACAGAAGAAATCTCAAACGAAGAACGAATCCAGAGATTTCAAAAAATTATGAACGAGCGGTACGGTAAGAAAGAGTCCTAACTTTTAAGGAGGATTTTTAGAATATGAAATTACCGAACGGCTACGGAAGTGTAGTAAAACTATCTGGAAAAAGAAGAAAACCTTGGATGGTTCGTAAAACCACAGGCTATCGTATTGATCCAGTCAAAGAAAAAAAAGTAAATGAATATATCATCATTGGGTATGCCGCCACAAAAACAGAGGGATTACAAATGCTGGCAGATTATAATCGGAATCCTTATAATACGAAGGCAGCCAAAATGACTTTTGATGAAGTGTATGAAGAATGGTCTAAGAAAAAATTTCCTACGGTATCCGAAAGCAAATATCGCAATTACTATAACAGCTATTGGACTCCTCTTGTGGAACAGATTGGAATTAACCGTACACTACATTGTACCCGACATACCTGTATTTCCATGTTATCGGAAGCTGGTGTTCAGGATACAACAATCAAGAAAATTGTGGGGCACTCCGGTGCTATGACTTTGACAGAAAAAGTTTATACTCACTTAGATATGCAGGTTCTTGTAGACGCAATCAACAAAATCTTAGAAAATGAGGACAGCGTAATTGCCGATACAAAATCTGCATAGCAAAAAGGACACTCTCCAGTGCCTATCACCGAAAAGTGTCCTATATTTTTTAGATATTTTTGTTGCAAACGTGTTGCAAATGCGTTGCGAACTGAGTAAATTCCACCGCTTTTCACCACATCTGACAACTCCACAAGCCCTTGTAAAACAAGGATTTGAACGTAAATTCGAGTTCTGAAGATTATCGCTTGCTGAACTGCGGAGCGCGACGAGCAGCTTTGAGACCGTACTTCTTACGCTCTTTCATACGTGGATCACGTGTAAGGAATCCAGCAGCTTTAAGAGCTGGTCTGTAGTCTTTGTCTGCCTCAAGGAGTGCTCTGGAAAGACCATGACGGATTGCTCCAGCCTGTCCTGTGTATCCACCGCCGTGAACGTTAACGATCACGTCGAATTTACCCTCTGTCTCTGTTAAAGCCAGTGGCTGACGAACGATAACTTTCAGAGTCTCAAGTCCGAAGTACTCATCGATGTCTCTTTTATTGATAGTGATTTTACCTGTTCCAGGTACCAGGTAAACTCTTGCGATTGATTTCTTTCTTCTTCCTGTTCCGTAGAATTTTGCGCTAGCCAATGTTTTCTACCTCCTATTAAAATGTTAAAACTTCAGGCTTCTGAGCCTCATGTTTGTGCTCTGGTCCTGCGTATACGAAAAGTTTCTTGTTCATAGCTCTTCCAAGAGGTCCTTTCGGAAGCATTCCCTTAACTGCGAGCTCGATAACCTTCTCAGGTTTCTTTGCTAACATTTCTTTTAATGTGGTTTCTTTCATTCCACCAACATAGTCGGAGTGGTTATAATAAATCTTCTGCTCAAGCTTCTTGCCTGTAACTTTGATCTTATCAGCGTTTACAACGATTACATAATCTCCTGTGTCAACGTGCGGTGTAAACTGAGGTTTGTTCTTTCCTCTTAAAACACTTGCAACACCGGATGCCAGACGTCCCAGAGTGCAACCCTCTGCGTCAACTACATACCATTTTCTTTCGATTTTATCCGGATTAGCCATATAAGTCTGCATGGTCCTACCTCCTGTTATTTATCAACGATAATGTTTCTCAAACCGCGGTACTTCCGCGAAAAAAAGTAAATGGAAACGCGGGTGCAAAATAAATCGCGGAAATGTCCGAAACCGCTGATAAAATGCCGTCGCCGGGGCTATTGGCTCAAGCATCTTCGCACTACGTCACATTGAGTTATTATATTATAAGGCACCTTGCCTGTCAACTGTTTTTTCTTGTAATTTTCAACAAAATTCCTGTTTTCAGAAAAATTCAATTCCCATCAATGTCAGACCCTGCGCCGGTGCTGTGGGGCCTGCAGCCCCGCGGTCACAGGCTTTTAAAATCTTATCCATACGTTCCGGCGGATACTGTCCGTTCCCGATCTCGATCAGAGTTCCTGAAATGATACGCACCATATTATAAAGAAAACCTGTTCCTGAAATGCGGATTGTCACCATATCACCATCTCTCCACACATCCATGGAGGTCACAGTACGGATGGTTGTCTTCACCTGTGCGCCGGAGCCGCAGAAGCTGGCAAAATCATGGCGTCCGATCAGATAAGATGTTGCTTCCTTCATCTTATCCACATCCAGTTTATAATGGTAAAAATAAGAGTACAAACGCTCCGTTGGCACCGGAAACTTCCGGTTCAGGATACGATATTCATATGTTTTTTCACTGTCACAATAACGGGGATGAAAATCCGGCTCCACCTCCTCAGACAGCTGAATACGGATATCCTCCGGAAGTCTCTGGTTCAGTGCATAGGAAAATTTTTCCCCTGGGATCCTGGATTCAGTATCAAACACCGCCACATTTCCAAGAGCGTGCACTCCTGCATCTGTACGGCTGGCACCGATGGTCTCGATCTTTTCTCCAAGCAGTTCACTTAAGGTATCGTTTAAAACGCCCTGAATGGTGATTCCATTTGGCTGTGTCTGCCAGCCTGAGTACTTGGTTCCATCATAAGCTACAACAAGTCCTACTCGTTTCATATAATATATTCCCTCCTGATACAGACATCCCTGCAGTACTTCCCATCCCAAAACAGACATACCGTCCAGCAAAATGCCTGCCTGATTCGGTTACAGTTCCGCTATGCAAAATGCAACGCTTCGGACCGTTCCATGTCTAAGTACCTGCAGGATTCGGTTACAGTCCTGCCACGCGGAATGCAACCCCCACAGCAAGATATACCACAAGGATCCCATAGGCCGCATAATCTCTTTTTTCATAATGCAGCGGCTTCATCTGGGTTCTGTGATCTCCGCCATGATAACATCTTGCTTCCATTGCCATGGCCAGATCATTGGCACGTCGAAAAGCAGAAATAAACAACGGTACAAGAAGGGGAACCATGTTTTTTGCCTTCTGGATCAGATTTCCATTTTCGAAATCTGCACCTCTGGCAATCTGCGCTTTCATGATCTTATCAGTCTCCTCCAGAAGGATCGGGATAAAGCGAAGGGCAATGGACATCATCATGGCGATCTCATGTACCGGCACCCGGATCTTGTTCAGCGGACGGAGCAATCTCTCCAGACCATCTGTCAGCTGATTCGGCGTGGTAGTCAATGTCATGATGGAAGATCCGATCACAAGGTAAACAAGACGGATTGCCATTCTTCCTGCAAGAACAAGGCCTTCCCTTGTAACCTTGATGATTCCGAAACGCCACAGCACTTCGCCAGGCGTCAGAATAATATTGAACACAACCGTGATCAGAAGGATCATAACGATAGCTTTCAGACCCTTGAACATGAATTTCACCGGAACCTTGGAAATCGCGATCATGGCAACCAGAAATACGGTCGCAACTGCATATCCCAGAAAAGTATGGAACAGGAACACAGAAATCAGAAATCCCAGAGTTCCCAGAAATTTGGTCCGTGGATCCAGTCTGTGAAGAACGGATTTGGCCGGATAATACTGGCCAATGGTAATATCTCTGATCATTTTTCCGCCCCTCCTTTGTTCAGTAATGGAGAGTTTGCCCGCGTAAGTGCGGCAAGGATGCTGTCTTTGGCTTCCTCCACCGTTGTGGCATCTGCATCCACATGCAGCCCATGTTCCTTCAGCGCATGCATGATATAAGTGATCTGCGGTGCGGCAAGTCCCATGGTTTCCAGTTCCTTATAATGTGAAAAAACCTTCTTCGGTTCATCATCAAATACAGCTTCTCCGTGGTTCATAACAATGAGACGCTCCACATATTTCGCAATATCCTCCATGCTGTGGGACACCAGGACAATAGTGATTCCCCTCACTTTATGAAGCTCTGCGATCTGATCCAGAATATCATCACGTCCCTTCGGATCAAGGCCTGCTGTGGGCTCGTCCAGGATCAGGATCTTCGGGTTCATGGCAAGAACCCCTGCAATAGCCACCCTTTTTTTCTGGCCTCCGGAAAGCTCAAAGGGTGATTTCTTGAAATTGGATTCTTTTACTCCAACCTGTGTCAGTGCCTGCTTCGCTTCTTTCTCCGCCTCTTCTCTGGAAAGTCCCTGATTCATAGGTCCAAAGCACACATCGGAAATCACATCGTTCTCAAAAAGCTGATGTTCCGGATACTGGAACACCAGTCCAACTTCGCTCCGAAGCTGCTTTCTGTCATATTTTTCTGCCCACACATCTTCTCCATTGTACAGAACCTGGCCGGATGTTGGCTGTACCAGCGCATTCAGATGCTGGATCAATGTAGATTTTCCGCTTCCTGTGTGTCCGATGATCCCGATAAACTGACCGTCCGGGATCACAAGGCTGACATCCTTCAGCGCATGGCTCTCATAGGCTGTCCCTGGGCTGTAGGTATAGGTTACATTTTTTAATTCGATTGACATAATGCGCTCACCAGCTCCTCTGTAGTCAGTATTCCATCCGAAACATCCACGCCGGATTTCTTCAGTTCATATGCAAGAAGTGTTACCTGTGGTACATCCAGTCCATACGCTTTAAGGGTATCCACCTGGGAAAAGATCTCTTTAGGATTTCCCTGCATCACAACATTTCCGCTGTCCATGACATAAACACGGTCAGCATGGATCACTTCCTCCATGTAATGCGTGATCAGAATAACAGTAACTTTTTCCTTACGGTTCAGTTCCCGCACTGCCTCCAGAACTTCTTTTCGTCCGTTGGGGTCCAACATGGCTGTAGGCTCATCCAGAATGATGCATCTGGGACGCATTGCCATCACACCTGCAATGGCAACTCGCTGTTTCTGACCGCCGGAAAGCTTGTTTGGTGACTGATAGCGGTAAGCTGTCATGCCAACTTTTTCCAGGCTGTCATCTACACGTTTCCAGATATCGTCCGTGGGAATGCCCATGTTCTCAGGGCCGAATCCTACATCCTCTTCTACTACAGTTCCTATGATCTGATTATCCGGGTTCTGAAACACCATTCCTGCTTTCTGGCGCACTTTCCAGAGTTTTGTTTCCCTGGCTGTGTCAATACCGTCTACCAGCATGGTTCCTTCTGTCGGAATCAAAAGTGCATTCATATGTTTCGCCAGTGTGGATTTTCCGGAGCCGTTATGTCCCAGTACTGCCACAAATTCCCCGGCTTCAATGTCCAGGTTTACATCATTGACTGCGCGCTGCATGTCTACCACATTGCCGTCATCGTCATATCTCTGATAGTCAAATCCCAGCTTGAGCGCCTTGATAATTCCCATCTTTTTGTTCTCCTCAATCCTCTGTAGCTGCCGGTTCTGCTAATCCAGTCAACTCATCGATCAGTGCCCATATCTCGTCTCTTCCCTGCTTTGTCTCCGCAGAAAACGGAAGGATCTTTCCATCTTTTGGAAGTCCCAGTCCTGTGCGGATCTCCTTCAGGCTCTTTGCCACCTGGCTGCGTTTCAGCTTGTCAAGCTTGGTCGCGATGATCACCGGCTCATATCCGTTATGGCAGATCCAGTCATACATCTGCTTGTCATTGGCAGAGGGTTTATGGCGGATATCCACCAGAAGAAAGACTGCCCGGAGTTCCTTTGACTCGTGAAGATAGCCTTCGATCATCTTTCCCCATTTTTCCTTCTCAGCTGCGGAAACTTTAGCATAGCCGTAGCCTGGCAGGTCCACAAGATACATTGCTTCGTTGATATTATAAAAATTAATTGTCTGTGTTTTTCCCGGCTGTGCACTGGTTCTGGCCAGAGCCTTGCGGTTCATCAGACCATTGATCAGGGAGGATTTCCCTACATTTGATTTTCCCGCAAAAGCTACCTCCGGTCTTCCTGTGTCCGGGATCTTGCTTGTGATTCCGCATACAATGTCCAGCGATACGTTTTTGATTACCATTTGTTGTTCCTCCCTTTTCTGTTAAAAGCCCTGTCCTGAAAATCAAGGCAGGGTTTTTTCTTGTTTTGTTTATGCAAGAGCTTCATCAAGAACTTCTTTCATGTTATCCACAAACTGAATGTTAAGTCCCTGTAGGATCTCTTTGTCCATCTCTTCGATATCCGGACGGTTTTTCGCCGGAACGAGGACTTCTTTTATTTTCGCATATTTGGCTGCAAGCAGCTTTTCTTTCAGTCCGCCAATCGGAAGCACACGGCCTCTTAAAGTAATCTCACCTGTCATGGCAAGGTCTGCGCGTACCGGTTTCCCGATAATAGCGGAAAACATGGCTGTTGCCATGGTAATACCTGCGGACGGGCCATCTTTTGGAACAGCGCCTTCCGGGATATGTACATGGATATCTTTTTTCTGAAAAAATTCTGCATCGATTCCATACTCATCTGCAACGGAACGGATGTAACTGATGCCTGCCTGTGCAGATTCCTTCATTACATCTCCAAGCTGTCCTGTAAGAAGCAGCTCACCTTTACCCGGCATAACATTGACTTCGATCTGAAGAGTATCACCACCAACCTGTGTCCATGCAAGGCCACGGGCGATTCCAACCTCATTTTTTTCATTGGCCATAAGATAATCATATCTCTCTTTTCCAAGGAATCTGGAAATATTTCTGGATGTTACAACCACCTTATCTTTGCCTTCTTCCATAAGAGCTCTCGCAGTCTTGCGGCAGATGCGGCCGATATTTCTCTCAAGAGAACGGACCCCGGCTTCTTTTGTATAGCTGTTGATCAGCTTGCCAAGTGCAGCCGGCTGGATCACCAGTTTTCCTTTCGGGATTCCGTTGATTTCCATCTGTTTCGGAATCAGATGCTCTCTTGCAATATGTTCCTTCTCATTCTCTGTGTATCCGGAGATCTCTATCAGTTCCATTCTGTCAAGAAGCGGTCTCGGGATTCCCTGAACATCATTTGCAGTGGCAATAAACAGTACCTCAGAAAGATCCTGCGGAATCTCCACATAATGGTCATTGAACTTACTGTTCTGCTCAGGATCCAGCACTTCGAGAAGTGCCGCGGAAGTATCTCCCTTGTAGTCGCTGCTTGTCTTGTCGATCTCGTCAAGGAGCATCAGCGGATTGCTGACACCTGCTTCTTTCAGCGCAACAGTGATCCTTCCCGGCATGGCGCCCACATAAGTCTTTCTGTGACCACGAATCTCAGCCTCATCACGAACACCGCCAAGACAGATACGTACATATTTCTTATTCATGGCCTCTGCAACAGAACGTGCAATGGAAGTCTTACCGGTTCCCGGAGGGCCTACAAGACAGAGGATCGGACTCCTGCCCTTATGTGTAAGCTTACGCACTGCAAGGAATTCCATAATACGTTCTTTTACATCTTTCAGTCCGTAATGTCCTTCCTCAAGGATTCTCCACGCATTCTCAAGATCCTCGGAATCCTCAGATTTTTTATCCCACGGAAGTGCAAGAACTGTTTCAAGATATCCTCTCTGTACCGTTGCCTCTGCCGCACTGGCTGCCATTCCCTTGAAACGGCTGATCTCCTTGGATATCTTCTCTTTTACTTCATCGGAAGCGTTGAGTTCTTTCAGCTGTTTGCGGAATTCCTCAACGTCATCAGCTGTATTATCCTCGCCAAGCTCCTCTCGTATCGTCTTAAGCTGCTCACGGAGAATGTATTCTCTCTGATTCTTGTCGATATGGGATTTCACCTTGCGCTGGAGATCTTTTGTAATATGAATCACTTCAATCTCACTGCCAAGAAGTGCACCCAGGATCTCATAGCGGTCATTGAGAGATACAGCCTCAAGAAGCTTCTGTTTATTCTGATAGGACATCGGGAGATTCACTGCAATCTGATCAATGGTCTCCTGCACATCCTCAATGACCATGATCTGGTTTACCAGATCTCTGCTTATTTTGCCACTCTCTCGGCAGTATTTCTGGAAAAGTTCCCGGATACTGCGGAGCATGGCATCTTTTACAGGTTCCGGATAAGTCTCTTCCTGTGCTGTGACAACCTCGCATTCAGCTTTCAGGTATGGTTCTTCCTGCTCCAGGCTTAAAACTTCTGCCCGTTCCTGTCCTTCTACCAGAACACGGTAGAGATCCTGCGGAAGCTTCACCACCTGCTTAATATAGGCAATGGTTCCTACCTGATACAGATCATCAAGCCCTGGCGTCTCAACTTCCGGATCTTTCTGCGTCAGAAGAAAAATCTTCTGGTCATGAAGCATTGCTGCTTCTACGGCACGGATTGATTTCTCCCTGCTCACATCAAAGTGTACGATCATCTCCGGCAGAACCGCAGTTCCGCGCAGAGCGATCATTGGCAATATATTGACCTGATTTGTCATTTATGTCAGTCCCTTCATCAAGCTGTTTCCGGCTTGCCTTTCTTTCTTGAACGGGATGTTTTGTGTCCTGCCTTCTTTACAGGAGCCGGGGCCTCCCCATGGATGATCTCCGCTTCTCCGGTTCCCTCCACTGCCTCTTTTGTAATGATACATTTACGGATCGTATCATCCGATGGTGTCCTGTACATCAGATCCATCAGAGTATGCTCCATAATGGAACGAAGTCCTCTGGCACCTGTTTTTCTCTCGAGGGATTTACGGGCAACAATTTCAAGTGCCTCATCCTGGAACTCAAGTTCCACTCCATCCAGTTCAAAAAGCTTGTCATACTGCTTGGTAAGAGAGTTCTTGGGCTCTTTCAGGATACGGATCAGAGCTTCTTCATCAAGGGAATCCAGTGTTACAACAACCGGAACTCGTCCGATAAATTCAGGGATCAGACCGAATTTAATAAAGTCTTCCGGCATAACTTCCTTGAGGACTTCACCTACGTTGCGCTCTTCCTTCTCGGAAACCTCTGCACCAAAACCGATGGATTTGGTATCCTGTCTGGACTCGATGATCTTCTCCAGTCCGTCAAAAGCTCCTCCGCAGATGAACAGAATGTTCGTTGTATCAATCTGGATAAACTCCTGATGCGGATGCTTTCTTCCACCCTGTGGTGGCACGCTTGCAACAGTTCCCTCAAGAATCTTCAGGAGTGCCTGCTGTACGCCTTCACCGGACACATCTCTTGTGATGGATGTGTTCTCGGATTTTCTTGTGATCTTGTCGATCTCATCGATATAAATGATTCCGTACTGTGCACGTTCAATGTCGTAATCTGCTGCCTGGATGATCTTCAGAAGAATATTCTCAACGTCCTCACCAACATAGCCTGCCTCTGTGAGAGTGGTGGCATCTGCGATGGCAAAAGGAACATTCAGAAGTCTTGCCAGTGTCTGTGCAAGAAGTGTCTTACCGGAACCTGTTGGGCCAAGCATCAGGATATTGCTCTTCTGCAGCTCAACATCCAGGTTTTTGGAAGCAAGAATTCTCTTGTAATGATTGTAAACAGCTACAGAAAGTGTTTTTTTTGCATCGTCCTGTCCAATAACATACTCGTCCAGAATGCTATGGATCTCTTCCGGTTTCAGAAGATTGATCCCAGTTCCGTAATCGTCTTCGCGATCGTACATGCTGAACTCTTCCTCCATGATCTCGGAACAGATACCGATACATTCATCACAAATATATGCTCCATCCGGACCTGCGATCAGCTTACGTACCTGATCTTCAGTCTTATGGCAAAAGGAGCATCTTACTTTTCCTTCTCTTATTTTATCTGCCATATGATTTTGTTTCCTTTCTAAGCGTAAATGTCCGTCTCTCACAGACATTTAAAATTCCTTTTTAAAGCAAGATAAGACTCCTGTGTTTTTACAGGAGTCTTTTCTTACGCATTATTTGTGGATCACAACACCGTCAATAAGACCATATGCCTTAGCTTCTTCAGCTGTCATATAGTTATCACGGTCAGTATCTTTCTCCACAATCTCAAGAGGCTGTCCGGTATTCATAGAAAGAATTTCATTCAGCTTCTTTTTAGTTTTTGCGATCTGGTCAGCTACGATCTGAATCTCTGTAGCCTGCCCCTGTGCACCGCCTGACGGCTGGTGGATCATGATCGTTGAATTCGGAAGTGCATATCTCTTGCCTTTGGCACCGGAGGACAGGAGAAAAGCTCCCATGCTGGCTGCCATTCCAAGGCAGATTGTAGATACATCACACTTGATATACTGCATTGTATCATAGATTGCCATTCCGGCAGTTACAGAACCGCCCGGGCTGTTGATATAAAGCTGAATATCCTTGGAAGGATCTTCTGCTTCCAGGAAGAGAAGCTGCGCAACGATCAGGTTCGCACTGACATCGTTTACCTCTTCTCCAAGGAAAATGATTCGGTCCTTAAGAAGTCTTGAATAGATATCGTAACTTCTCTCTCCTCTGCTGGTCTGCTCAATGACGTAAGGTACTAAACTCATTTTGCCCTCCATTTCCGAGGTTTATTACGCCTCTACAGCTGCATCGGCAACTAATGTAACAGCTTTCTGAACAGCCATATCTTTCTTCATCTGCTCCATCTCGTTCTCACCGATGAGATCTTTTAATTTGTCTGCTTCCATCTTGTACATCTCTGCCATCTTGGAGATTTCTTCATTTACCTCATCCTCTGTTGGCTGGATGTTCTCTACCTCAGCGATCTTCTCAAGAACCAGTCTTGTCTGGATTCTCTTAAGTGCCTGCGGTTTCATATCTTCCATCATCTTGTCAACGCTCTGGCCTGTGAACTGGAAGTACTGCTCCATGGAAAGTCCCTGAGACTGCATTCTTCTTGCGAAGTCGTCAAGCATCTGACGAGTCTGAGTCTCGATCATTGCCTCCGGAATATCCATCTGGGCATTCTCGATTACTTTATCTACTGCTGCGTCTTCTTTTGCACGACGTGCATCTTCTGCTTTCTTCTCTGTCAGGTTCTTCTTAACGTCTTCTTTGTACTCAGCAAGTGTATCAAACTCAGATACATCTTTAGCAAAGTCATCATCAAGCTCCGGAAGCTCTTTAGCTTCGATCTTCTTAACATCGCACTGGAATACAGCTTCTTTACCAGCGAGTTCTTTAGCCTGATACTCCTCCGGGAATGTAACCTTAACCTCTACGTGATCACCTGTCTTAGCACCAACAAGCTGCTCCTCGAATCCCGGGATAAATGTGTTGGAACCAAGTGTCAGCGGGTAATCTGTTCCTTTACCGCCCTCGAATGCTTCTCCGTCTACGAATCCCTCAAAGTCAATTGTTGCTGTATCGCCGTTCTCTGCAGCACGATCCTCAACTGTGATCGTTCTGGAGTTCTTCTCCTGCTCTTTCTTAAGCTCTGCCTCAACTTCCTCGTCTGTTACTTCTGTCTCAGACTTCGGAACCTCAAGTCCTTTATAGTCACCAAGAGTTACCTCTGGTTTGGTAGCTACTTCTGCTGTAAAGATAAATGGTTTGCCAGGCTCAACCTGTGTTACATCGATCTTAGGCTGGGAAACGATCTCAAGATCACACTCAGCAAGTGCTTTGCTGTAATGCTCAGGAATCAGAGCGTTAGCAGCGTCCTCAAGGAATACTCCCTTTCCGTACATCTGCTCGATCATTTTTCTTGGAGCTTTTCCTTTACGGAATCCTGGAATGGAAATTCTTCCTTTCGCTTTCTGATATGCGTTCTGCATTGCCTTGTCAAGATCCTCAGCGGAAACTTCAATTGTAAGTTTCGCCATGTTTTTCTCCATTTTCTCCACCTGTAAACTCATGTTTCTTGTTCCTCCTTAATTCTATCGAGTAAATACCTTATATAAATAGTTAACACTCGCATTTTATATATTTACAGTCATTTCTGTAGTATAGCATAATCACTGTAAAAACGCCAGTATTTTTTTCGACTTCTACCTCTCTTATATTGCTATAAATTCACGGTTTTCTATAAAGATCCCGGTATCGTGCCTGTACATCTGCCCTGATTATTATGCATTCGTACACGAAGCGTGTTACTGTTCACTCCGTGACCAGCAACCGAACCATCTTTTTTAATAGAATTTTTCTGTGGAATATACCACAGATTCTGCAATTTCCTCTGCTTTTGCACTTCCTTCCAACTGACGGATCAGGGAAAGGCTGAAATCGATTGCTGTTCCGAGTCCTCTGCTTGTTGTTACATTGCCGTCAACAACAACTGATTCCGTGGAAGTTCTGGCACTTGTAAGCTGCTCCATTACGGATGGGTAGGATGTTGCATTTCTGCCCTTTAAAAAGCCAAGTCTCTCAAATACTCCCGGTGCTGCACAGATAGCTGCTATCTTGCCGCCTTTCTGGTAAAAATCTATGAGAAGATCGGTAAGCGGTTTATATTCTTCGAGATATTTTGTTCCCGGCATTCCTCCCGGGATTACCAGCATATCTGCGTCAGAAAAATCGCACTCTCCGAAAGTTCTGTCTGTGAGAATATTGATTCCGTGGGAGGTTCTGATTTCTTTTGTTTCTTTAACAGATACTGTCTGGATATCAATTCCGGCTCTCCGCATCAGATCAACTACTGTCAATCCTTCAATATCCTCAAAACCGTCCGCGAAAAAAATATATACTTTGCTCATAATGTTTCCCATCCTTTCTTTTCTATATGATTCCGGGTTTTCCGGTGATTTTCCGTTCTATTTCATAATGCTTTTTTCTGTAGAAAATGTCAAGAAAAATACGGCAGAAATAACAAACTCTATACTTTTCAAATGTTAATGAGCATTGCAAAACCTTGTTATTTCATATAAAATGAGGGCAGCATATTTTAAACAGGAGGTATCTGTTTTATGGAAATCGAACGTAAATTTCTGATCCCGAAAGAAAACCTGCCAACCGACCTGGCTTCCTATCCCTGCCACAGGATCGAGCAGGGTTATCTCTGTACTTCACCTGTAGTCCGCATCCGCAGACAGGATGATGAATATTTTCTTACTTATAAATCAAAAGGCCTGATGAGCCGCGAAGAATATAATCTTCCTCTGACTGCCGATGCCTACAAACATCTCAAACCTAAAGCCGATGGTATCCTTATTACAAAAGACCGCTACGTAATTCCTGAAAAAGACGGGCTTTTTATTGAGCTGGATGTGTTCCACGGGGAATATGAGGGAGTTCTTCTTGCTGAGGTCGAATTTCCTACGGAAGAGGCAGCTAATGCTTATACTGCACCGGAGTGGTTTGGGGAGGATGTGACTTATTCTACGAAATACCATAACAGCACTATGAGCCAGGGGTGGTAATATCCCGCAAATCAACTCTTGTATTTCTTATTTCCAGTGCTATAATTGGGATTGCAGGCAGATATAGTTCATCGGTAGAACATCAGCTTCCCAAGCTGAGGAGGCGGGTTCGACTCCCGTTATCTGCTTTCATTGCCAAGGGAGGCACGCTTTCGGGAGCGTGTCTTTTTTTATAAAACATAATTCTAAGGAGGATTTTTATTATGAAGATCGGTTTTATCGGATGTGGAAATATGGGTTCTGCAATGATCGGCGGTATTCTCCGCCAGGGGATTTTTTCAAAAGATGAGATCATTGTTTCCAACCTTACAGAAGAAGGCAGAGAACGCAGTAAAAAAAATCTCGGTGTTGTCACCACTCCGGATAACAACGAAGTGGTCAGATCTGCAAAGACTATTGTACTTGCAGTAAAACCCCAGTTCTACGAGGAAGTCTTAGATGAAGTCCACAACAGCCTCACAGCAGATCACACTATCATTGGAATTGCCCCGGGCAAGACCCTTGCATGGCTGGAAGAAAAAGCCGGACTTCCTCTGAAAGTTGTCCGTTTCATGCCAAATACTCCCGCACAGGTTGGTGAAGGCATGACTGCTGTATGTGCCAACGAGCGCGTTTCCAAAGAAGGACTCGATGAAATTCTCAAGATCACAGACAGCTTCGGATGCACAGAAGTAATCCCTGAACGTCTTATGGATGCTGCAGGCGCTGTAGGCGGCTGTGCACCGGCTTATGTATTTATGTTCATCGAAGCTATGGCAGATGCCGCCGTAAGTCAGGGAATGCCCCGTAAACAGGCTTACAAATTTGCTTCCCAGACAGTACTTGGCAGTGCAAAGATGGTTCTTGAGACAGGCAGACATCCTGGCGATCTGAAAGACATGGTCTGCTCCCCTGCCGGAACTACCATCGAAGGTGTACGCACACTGGAGAAAAACGGTTTCCGCAGTGCTGTATTTGAAGCTCTGACTGCTGCCGCTGAGAAGGGCAAAAAATTATAATTCCTCACAGACCAAAAATAAAAACCCCGCAGGAATTTACAAAACAGATGATATAAATACATCTCTTCATCCGGCATACTGCCAAGGATATTATATCTGTACCTGATTTTGCAGATCCTGCAGGGAATTATTTTATACAAAATTTTCTGCAATTATTTCTACTTTATGATCTTCTCAGGATGATACGCACTACAGCAATTCGATCAGCGCATCAATATCCTCCATCTTCGTTCCCCAGCTTGTAGCAAAACGGATCACTGTATGATCCTCATCATATTTCTCCCAGAAATCAAACCGGACTTTTTTTGCAAGTTCTTCTTTTTTATTATTTTCCAGGATTATGAACTGCTGGTTTGTCGGAGAATCAATATAAAGCTGGTAGCCTTTTTCCTGAAGAGCTTTTTTCAGCTTCATAGCAGTGTCAATGGCGTTTCGGCTGATCTTTGTATACAGATCACCTGTAAATAAAGTATCAAACTGGATTCCCAGAAGGCGCCCCTTGGCCAGAAGAGCTCCCTGCTGCTTCACCATAGTCATGAAATGTTTCGGAGCTTTTTTCGTAAAAACAACTGCCTCACCGCAGAGTGCTCCTGCCTTGGTTCCACCGATGTAGAATACATCTGTATATCTGGCGATATCCTCAAGTGTTACATCTGTTTCCGGGCTTACCAGGCCATATCCAAGTCTTGCTCCGTCCAGGAACAGCGGAAGCTCATAATGTCTGCACACATTGAAGATTTCTTCCAGTTCTTTCTTTGTATAAAGCGTTCCGTATTCTGTAGGATGGGAAATATATACCATTCCCGGAAATACCATATGGTCATGACTTTCATCCCCGTAAAAAGTTTCGATATATTCGGTTATGCTCTCTGCTTTGATCTTTCCGTTCTCTGCTGGAAGTGCCAGAACCTTATGTCCGGTATACTCGATAGCACCGGCTTCATGGCAGTTTACATGTCCAGTCTCAGCTGCCAGTACACCCTCGTATCTGTTCAGCACGGAACCGATAACTGTCGCATTGGTCTGAGTTCCTCCTACCAGAAAAAATACCTCTGCATCCGGGCAGCCACAGGCCTTGCGGATCTTTTCTTTTGCAGAATCACAGTATTTATCTGTGCCATAGCCTGAAAGCTTCTCCATGTTTGTCTCCACAAGTTTTTCAAGGATCGCCGGATGCGCTCCCTCGCAGTAATCGTTTACAAAAAATAACATTTTATTTTCTCCTCATCTGTATTTCCATTTTATTTGACCGTCTGCCCCGGAATGATCTTACAGGTGGAAAACGATTTGAATTTACAGGAAATCGCCCCCTTCATCTCCTGTTCCAGGAAAAGCATGGCCACATGCGCACGTTCCAGATGCTCCATCCGAAGTGTAGTAAGAAGAATATCTCCCGTAAGATAATCCGGGATCTCATCTACTCCCAGAAGAGAAATGTCTTCCGGAACCGAAATCTTCTTCTGCCGTAACGCCCGCATCACTCCAATGGAAATCTGATAATTTTCCATGATAAAGGCATCCGGCAGTTCATGAGTCTCCAGATATTTCAGTGTTGCCTCACATACCTCACTGGTAGTTTCTCCCAGTGGGTAAATAGATTCTTTCTCCAGTGGCAGGCCATTCTTCCGAAGTCCTGCACGGAATCCTGCACGCCTCTGCTGGAAATTAAAGATATTCTGGGTATTGGCCATATATTTGATATTCCGGCATCCTCTGGAAACCAGATAATCTACGCAATCCCTGATTCCCTCCACTCCACCGAAGGTAACACAATGATATTCATTTCCAAGATCATTGTCATAGATCACCATTGGCTTTCGGATTGCCCGGAACGGTGGAAACTGATCCGGCTGCATCTCCGTTGCATACAGGATCACGCCTGCCACATTTTCCTCATTAGCCTCACGCACTACACGCTCCACGTCTTCTTTTTTTGCGGAAGAAGCATAAGTCACGCTGATGATACAGCCCATTCTTCTGGCTTCCTGTTCAAATATCGTCAGGCTGTCCGGGCATACATCCAATTCAAAATCCTTGAGGAATCTGAGAGCATTATCAATAAAAAGTACCTTGATGATATTTTTATTCTCTAATTCCTGCTTATCTTTTTCTTCTTTTTGTCGTTCTGCTTCTCCTAAAACTTCTTCAATATAATCAAAAATCCTTCGTCGGGTTTTCTCACTGACTCCTGGTTTATTGTTTAAAACCAGGGATACCGTTGCTTTGGAAAGATTAAGATTTCTCGCTATATCTGTTGCCTTTATCTTCATTCTGATCCCTCTTGATTTAAACTTCTCCTTGATTCTAAACACTTTTGGTTTTCCTGTCAACATAAAGCAGGGAGCCGCCTCTCCGGCAGCTCCCCATAAATCACTTAACCTCGCGCACGCGCACAGCCATATACTCTCTTCCCGGCAGGTCAATCCGGAACTTGCCTTTAAAAGTTCCTTTTTTCTCGATGGTCATGTTCCATGTATCGATTACTTCTACCTCAAACTCTGTTTCATCATCAATATGATACTCACGGAATGACGGACGCATGAAGCTGTAATAGAAAATATAATATTTAATATCCTGAAGACTGTTATCTACTGCTGCGCCAACCTCATCCCACTGATTTTCCAGTGGACGAAGACCGGCGCCGGAGTTTCTTCCATAATTTTCTGGAGGAATTTAAATCTCTCAGGCTCTCTCCATGAAGCTTGCCGCCATGGGACCACCAGAGAATTCCCTCATCATTCATATATGTCTCGCCATGTCCCGGATATGCACCTCTGCAGAATGCTTCCCAGAAACGTCTTGTCATTTCTTTTCCGCTGATATTTCCCCAGCCGTGCTGGATATTTCCCTCGTAAGCGATCTCATCCAGAACTACCGGTTTTTTATAGCGGATACGCCATTCATTTACCATCTCAGAGGATTTATAGAGATCCTGTCTCTGGATGCTGCAGTGAGTGATCCATGGTCTTGTGTAATCATAGAAGCTCTTGCAGTTGTGAATGGAACGAAGATGATTGTATACATCCTTTTCCTGGATGATGGATGCGTATCGCTCCCAATCCTCAGTTGTCTTTTTCGGGAAAAGATCGTACTCATTCGCAAGAGACCACCATACGTTTCTGTATGCACTCACTCTTGCAATGAGATATTTCCAGTAAAGATCATCACACTCTGCACTCATCTCACTGAAGCCCCATCTGTCATATGGATGCATCACAATGATGTCAGCCTCAATACCCAACTCCATCAGCTTCTTTACGCAGTCATCGATATGCTGGAAATGTTTCACATTAAATCTCTTGTAATCGAAGTTATTACCCTCTGCACAGCCAACATATTCCAGGAAATTCTCAGATGTAAGAACTGAACTGTCCATCGGAGTTCCTTCATATGGATAGCTGATCGGCTCATTCAAGTTGTAGTCATAATGTTTCGGGAATACACAGAAACGGATCTTGTTGAATGCACTGTCTGCCAGTGTCTCCAGTGTCTGTTTCTGAAGCTCCTCGCTCTGAAGCTCCCACACATAGCAGGTTGTTCCGATAGAATAATATGGTTTTCCATCTTCATATGCCATGTGATA
This sequence comes from Ruminococcus sp. AF46-10NS, assembly GCF_003474435.1. Taxonomy (GTDB): domain Bacteria; phylum Bacillota; class Clostridia; order Lachnospirales; family Lachnospiraceae; genus Blautia_A. The sequence continues at coordinate 3,570 of NZ_QRNF01000001.1, read as the reverse complement.
AGTATAGGACACACGGACAGGTCCGTGGTTGTCTTCTTGTGCAGGTGTTACATGGAATGCACCTGTGTACACCTCATCGGAAAAGCTTCCTTTGATCTCAAATGTATAATCTCCTTCAAAGGATGGCATGAAACGTACACGGTAAATTCCGTCTCCATCATAGAAACCATCTACGGTTTTTGTCTCTTCTTTGCCTTTAAACGTTCCCTGAATTGCATAATCGGTAAACGGATTCCCTTCATGTTTACCTGGCATTTCAGCTTCAAAAGTTCCCCATTTTTCTACGGATTCTGTATATTTGCAAGTACTCATAAGTCATCCTCTTTCTTTCTGTAGTCATCCAGGCGGCTGTTCACGATCCGCTGTGCTGCCTGTATCTGATATCATGATTTAACTGCTCCGGCCATACCTTCTACGAAATATCTCTGGAAGATCAGGTATACAACCATAACCGGTATAACAGAAACAAGTACACCTGCACACAGATAACCATAATCTGTTCCGTGCTCACCTACGAATGTCATAATACCAACTGGTACTGTCTTCATGGCATTGTCGTTGATAATAACGCTGGCCAGAAGATACTCATTCCATGTGGAAAGGAAATCTGTGATAAACAGTGTTGCGATCGCCGGTTTTGCGATCGGCAGGATGATCTTGTAAAAAAGCTGCCATTTATTACATCCGTCAATACATGCAGCCTCATCAATATCTTTCGGAATTCCCAGCATGAAACCTCTCATGATCAGGATACAGTAGGAAATACCAAATCCGATATATACATAGAATAATCCGAAGTATGTGTTCAGAAGATTCAGTTTGCTGTAGATAATATTGATCGGCACAAGTGCTGTCTGCATCGGAAGCATCATACCAATAAGGAAGAATACAAAAAGCCCCACACGATGTTTGATGTTCAGTCGTGTTAATGCAAAGGAAGCCATAGCTCCTACGAAGATACCAAGCGGCACTTTCAGGCAGGAAATAATCAGGTCATTTTTCATATAGTTGAAAAGATTTCCTTTTGTGATGGCATTTGTAAAGTTATCCCATGCAATCTCAGCAGGAAGCTGGAACAGACTTAAACCGCTCATGAAATCTTTTTTATGTTTCAGTGCTGTTACAACAAGTGTGAAAATTGGCACGATCCAGATCAGCGCAAGAATGATCAGAAGCACATACAGCAGCACTTTTTTTGTGATTTTTTTACTTTTTCCGTCCATTGCCTGCACCTCCTACTTTTCTTTTGCTGTAAAGGAAATATACGGAATGATTACTACAAGCATCATAACTACCATGATACATGCAACCGCAGTTCCCATACCTACATTGTTATACTGGAATGTCTGTGAATACATATAGGTTGCCAGAACCTGGGTGGAGTTGTTCGGGCCGCCGCCTGTAAGACCCTGTACAATATCGTAAACCTTCATAGCTGCTACGATCAGAGTTGCAAGAACCATAACGAATGTTTCTTTCATAAGCGGTACCGTAACACTGAAAAATTTACGGATCGGGCCTGCACCGTCAATTGTTGCTGCCTCAAGGACATCCGGTGATACTGACTGAAGTCCTGCCAGGAAAAGGATCATCGGCTGGCCGATTCCCTGCCACAGTGCTGCTGCAAAAATTGCATACAGGCTGACCTTCGGATCAGAGATCCATGTCTGTTTAAAATTAATTCCAAGTACTTTGAAAAACTGATTGATAAAGCCGATATTCGGGTTGTAGATCCATCTCCAGATGATCGCTACTGCGATCGGTGCGATAACACATGGAAAATAGAAGAATGCACGGAACACAGTACGTCCGCGGAACTGTTTATTAAGGATTACTGCAAATCCAAGAGAAACCGTCATCATAAGTACGATCGTCAGCACGATCCAGATCAGGTTATTCTTCAACGCGATCATAAATGTCGCATCATTTGTAAACAGATTGATATAGTTTGCCAGACCTACAAATTCCTTCTCCGCAACACCGTTCCATTTAAACAGACTGATAAACAGTGAGTAAAATACAGGTATTACAATAACGGAAAGGTAGATCACTGCTGCCGGTATCAGAAACGCATATGCGCCAAAATCAATTTTGCTTTTTTTCTTCATTCCGGATTACCTCCATTTTTCGTAAAAAAGCGACCAAAGCCCGCGCTCTGGCCGCTCCGTTATGCTTTTATGATTATTTAGCCTGATATTCCTCGATTGCTTTCTGGATATTAGCTGCTGCATCTTCCGGTGTCATCTCGCCGTTTGCAACTGCATCCTGTGCATTAAAGAGAACATCTGCAACCTCTGTCGGGAATGCCTGGTCAGTGATTGTGAATGTGCCGTTCTCATTGGATGTTTCAAGCATACCGTTTACGTTGACCTGCTCAGCCGGAGCTTCAGCGCCCTGTACAGGAAGCGGTACGTTATAGTACTCACCATACTCTGCAACATTCTCATCACTCTGATAGTAATCCATGAACTTCACGCATGCATCAAGTTCTTCATCAGAAAGATTAGCATTGAACTGTGTCATCTCTGCGAAAGCAGACATACGGTTGTCATCACCTGACGGGAATGCAAATACACCATAATTGTTAGGATCAAGATCATTCTGGATGAACTGTCCGTCATACCACTGTCCCTGGAGATCCATTGCACACTCTCCTGTACCCATTGCCATGATGGTATCGTTCGGGTCAAGTGTAAGGAAACCATCCGGGAAGTATCCTGCGTCAACCCACTCTTTATATTTCGCAAAAGCCTGTACTACTGCATCACAGTTCCAGCTCTCCTCAAATGTGTTCAGCTTGTCATGAAGCTCAGCACCTGCATAGTGCTCAACAAGAAGCTCAAGCCATCTCATTACATGCCATCCGTTAAGTCCGGCTGTATCCATTGGTGTAACTCCGTTATCTTTCAGAGTCTTAAGAGCTGCTTCGAAATCCTCGAATGTAGCAGGAACTTCGATTCCGTTATCCTCAAAGATTTGTTTATTATAGTAAACACCAAGTGCATTGTAGCTTGTCGGATATCCGGAAAGCTTGTTTTCAAATGTACAGAGATTTAAAGAAGCTTCTGTAAATTTGTCGTTCCATCCGTTATCTTTCGCATACTGCGTAAGATCATATGTCTTTCCATTCTCCTCATAGAAGCTTCCAAGACTGCCGCCCCAGTTAAACCACATACTTGGAAGTGTATCGGAAGAAGCTGCTACTTTGCAGGCATCCTTGATTCCATCTGTGTCATAGAAAGAAGCTGTTACTTTAATATCCGGGTTTGCTTCGTTGAATGCCTCTACGATCGGCTCAACTGCGTTCTGTCTTGTGTTCAGTGTCCAGAAAGAAACCTCTGTTGCTGCACTTACGGAAGAAGCCATTCCGAATACCATTGTTCCTGCAAGTACTGCTGCCATTACCTTTTTAAAATTCATCTCATTTCCTCCTTTAAACTTTTCGTGAATTTTGTTTAGTTTATTTCGCCTTTCGTTAAACTAAAGATAGCATATTGTTTAGTGTTTTTCAACTATTTTTTACTATTTCTGCATTTATTATAATTTTTTATCCATTTTTTTGTGCATTTC